>JBBCJA010000022.1:0-1668 GCA_037189585.1 Selenomonadaceae bacterium
CTGGGTGGAAAGCGGAGAGGCTTGGCAAGCCTTTTGGTAGCGGGCTTCTCCGCGCAAATCGCGCTTGGCGACGTCCCTGGCCTTCATATAGGCGAACCAGACCTTGAGACCAAAAAGGGCCTCCTCGCTCTTGTCCTTTGCTCTGTCGGGCTCCCAGTCGGTGGCGTGAAGAGCCACTCCGATTCCCTCGTCGGAGACTTCCTCGGCCCATTCGTTAAAAGCGTGCTCGTCTGGAAAGAAATGGGCGCTGTCACGGAATCGCTTCCGGATGGTGTAGAAGAGAACTTTGCGGAGCTTGTCGAGCTCTCGTCCTTCGAGAATCAGGCGCATGAGGCATCTCCTTCGGGCCAGATCACGTCGAGACCAAAATCTTTTTTTAAAATCGTGTGAGATAGATCCCAGATCGTCCTATAGATGGGGTGAAAGGAGAAAAACTCGAGAACTTTGCAAGCGTGAACATTTGTTTACTATACCAGAATTGGTTCTCCATAACAAGTTTTCGCGGAGTACGAGCTTCCAAAATTTGCCCAAAAAATCCGTGAGAAAGAAGACCGCCGACCTCTATAGAGAGGGTGAAAGAAAAACTCTCGGTTCCTTCGGGAATCGGGCGGAGGTGTTCGATGGATAACGACATCAGGGACAGTTGGAAACTCAAAGCGAAGCGTTACCGTTTCGGTCACTGCCCACCTAAGAACTGGCGCGAGCCAGTGACCATAGAAGAGCAGGATCTTAAGCTGCCCGAAGCGGGAACGCTGGCGCTTGTGGAGCTGCTCGGCAATCGTCTGAATCTGGTGATGACCAGAGACGATAAGCGCAAAAAGTTTTATCTCGGTCCTGCTGACGGCAAACCGGGGTCTAGCTCAACCTCACCAAGTGGTGCGAAAGAGCCAAGCCCTAGTTTACCGTCAACAGGACCAAGCGGTGGAGTTCGCTATCCCAGCGGTTGGACGACTGAAAGCGACAGCGTTACCTTCGGGTATGTCGTTCGGGATAGTGAGGCGGGTTCAGCGTATAAAGCGGTGGACCTCGCGGCCGCGGCGCCACTGGTAGCAGCGTTTCCGGACGCTCAGCTATCGAAGAATTTCCGCTTGTCCGAGTTCCGACCCGGCAAGCACTCTTACAAGTTCATCCGGATCGCTCCGGCACTGATTTCAGCGCTGGAAGAGATTCGGGCCGAGGCGGGAGAGGCCGTTCATGTGACGTCCGGCTATCGTCCGCCTGACTACAACCGCGAGGTTGGCGGAGTTTCTAACTCGTGCCATATCGACGGCCTGGCGGCCGATATTTACTGCGATGGTCTTTCCACGGACGCGCTGTACGATATCTGCTTGAAGGTCATCGGTCCTCGCGGTGGCGTGGGATACTACCCGAAGTCCGGGTTTATCCACGTCGACCTTCGCGGCTACGAAGCCCGCCGGAGCGGGTCTTAGGTCCTGCGGACGGCAAACCGGGCAATCACTGGACCGATAACTACTCCAGTGCTTCCCCCGGACGTCGTTCACAGGCAAAGGCTTTCCAACGGAGCTAAGTAGCACGAAAGCCGGTGTCTTGACGGTCGCCGGTTCACATCCCCCATAGATACCACTTCTGACGACCCAGCCGGATCTTTTCAACCCCGAGCTGGCGAGTCGACCCACCCAGGGCTTGGAAGCCACGACCCCCGAGGGA
>JBBCJA010000023.1:0-189474 GCA_037189585.1 Selenomonadaceae bacterium
TGACGGCAAATCGGAGTCGGATTCCACCGGCACGGTTAAGCCGAAAAGCGAGAGCAAGGCGACCGGGGTTCGCTATCCTAGCGGCTGGACGACGGATGTCGTTCGGGATAGTGAGGCGGGTTCAGCGTATAAAGCGGTGGACCTCGCAGCCGCGGCGCCACTGATAGCGGCGTTTCCGGACGCCCAGCTATCGAAGAATTTCAGCTTGTCCGAGTTCCGGCCCGGCAAGCACTCTTACAAGTTCATCCGAATCGCTCCGGCACTGATTTCAGCGCTGGAAGAGATTCGGGCTAAGGCGGGAGAGGCCGTTCATGTGACGTCCGGCTATCGTCCGCCTGACTACAACCGCGAGGTGGGTGGAGTTTCTAACTCGTGCCACATCGATGGCCTGGCGGCCGATATTTACTGCGATGGTCTTTCCACCGACGCGCTGTACGATATCTGCTTGAAGGTCATTGGTCCTCGCGGCGGCGTGGGCTACTACCCGAAATCCGGGTTTATCCACGTTGACCTTCGCGGCTACGAAGCCCGCTGGAGCGGCTCCTAGGTCCTGCGGACGGCAAACCGGGGCAATCACTGGATCCCATAACTACTCTAGTGCTTCCCTCGGACGTCGTTCACAGGCAAAGGCTTTCCAGCGGTGCCAAGCTAGCGCGAAAGCCGGCGCCTTGACGGTCGCCGGTTCACATCCCCCATAGATACCACTTCTGACGACCCAGCCGGATCTTTTCAACCCCGAGCTGACTAGTCGACCCACCCAGGGCTTGGAAGCCACGACCCCCGAGGGACGGCTCTGCTTCCTTGCGCCCTGGAGAGGCCTTGGATGACCCCTAAAGACCGCCAGTTGGCTGTCCGCAGGACCACCCTAAGCTTCGCTATTGCCCCAATGAGCCTGTCCCCAAAGGAAAACATCATGTTCGAATTCTTCAACATCGCCCGTAAGAGACGCCTCAGCTTCGAGCAGCTGCAGACCATGCAGATGGTCGCCCAGCAAGTCGTGCTCTCCTTGGAGGGCTCCGTGAAAATTCCCGGAGCCACCAAGAAGGCACTGGCGCTCAAGCTGATGGGCGAGCTCCTGGAGCAACTGGGCATCGTGGCCCCGGACAGCCTCATCGACACCGCCATCGAGGCGGCGGTGGGACTGCTCAAGGCCCTCGACGCCCAGGCTCCCCGGGCCGGCCCTGTCCCGCCGGCACCGCCAATCCCATCCGGGAAAGCGGCTATCAAGCTGGACATCTCGGGCCGGCCCCAGACCGGCAACCTGGAGAGGGGGCTCTCGCTATGAACGTCCCCATCAAACTCCATGTCAACTGGGAGGCCCATCTCGAGGCCTTGCCGCTGGCCACCTGGATCCTTAGCTCCGAGGCTTCGCCTCGCTGCGAGTCCCAGACGGCCAGGGCCGGTCCCGTCTTCTTCAACCAGGCCTGCCGGCAGCTCTTGGGCTTCACCGGCCAGGCCCCCGCTGAAGACTTCTGGCTCCGCTACATCCATCCCGAAGACCAACAGGACGTCTTTGACGCCTGGACCGACTTCGTCGATGGCCGTGCGGCCAGGTTCTCCAAACACCTGCGCTGGATCCGTCCAGACACCAAGGAGACGGTCTTCTTGGTGGCCCGAGCCCAAAAGCTCCTGTGTGGAGACATCCAAGGATGGATCCGCTCAGCCGCCGCCGAGGCGGCTCTCTCCCGACTCGAGGAGCTAGCCCATGCAAAACGCTAGCACCCTGGAGCTAGGCGGCCTGGCCGCTCTCGGAGCCCTCGGTTCCGTGTGCGCCGTGCTACTGCGCTCCACTCAACGCAATCTCGACTCTTTGGAGCGCATGCGCGACGAGGCCACGGCCATCGCCGAGCAGCTGCGCACCGAGCTTCGCGATAATGACGACACCATCTCCAAGCTACAGGCGCTGTGCGCCAACTACCGCTACCACATCGGAGCCCTTCGGGCGGAGCGGAAGCAGCTCAAGCTGGAGGTGGAGCGACTCTCCCGAGCTGCCCACCCGATGAACCCAACCCAAAATCAAAAACCTAAGGAAAAACAGTAAAATGTCTACCCAATTTGACGACATCAACAATGGCGACATCATTGATGAAAGCCATATCGATCGATACATCGTACCGGTCAACAACCTCGAGTCCGGCGCCACCTGGTACCGCGACGACACCGGCACGGCCGACGCCGTGAAGGTCAACTTCGCCACGGGTAACGTAGTCTCGAGCTACACACCCGGACTAATCGTCCATTTCAAGGCAGCCGCCACCAATACGGGAGCCGCGACTCTCACGATCACCGGACCCAGTGGCGACCTTGCCCCCATCCCGCTCGTCAAGAGCGGCGGGGTAGCGCTAGCTGCCGGCGACATCACCGCCGAGCAAGTCATCGCCGCCATCTACGCCGAGGATTCCCCTGGTGTCGATGGACGCTTCGAAGTTCTCGGCGGACTCTCCAGCGGCGGAGGTGGCCTCACCAGCCCCGTAGCCATCGCCGACGGAGGAACGGGCGCCACCAGTGCCGCCAACGCGAGAACCAACCTCGACGTTCCCAGCAACGCCGCTCTAACCAGCGGACTCGCTGGGAAAGCCAATACCACTCATACCCACGCCGCGACCGATATCGGAGCGGGAACGGTGAGCAATGCGGAGTTCGGCTACCTGGATGGAGTCACCAGCTCCATCCAGACTCAGCTGAACAGCAAACTGAGTGGAACGGTGCCGATCGCCTCCGGTGGTACCGGAGCGACCAGCGCTTCGGCGGCCAGGACCAACCTGGACGTTCCCAGCAACGCCGACCTCACTAGCGGTCTTGCCGGGAAAGCCAACACCACTCACACTCATGCCGCGACCGATATCGGAGCGGGAACGGTGAGCAATACGGAGTTCGGCTACCTGGATGGAGTCACCAGCTCCATCCAGACTCAGCTGAACAGTAAGCTGAGTGGAACGGTGCCGATCGCCTCCGGTGGTACCGGAGCGACCAGCGCTTCAGCGGCCAGGACCAACCTCGACGTTCCCAGCAACGCCGACCTTACCAGCGGTCTTGCCGGGAAAGCCAATACCACTCACACTCACGCCGCGACCGACATCGGCGCGGGAACGGTGAGCAATACGGAGTTCGGCTACCTGGATGGAGTCACCAGCTCCATCCAGACTCAGCTGAACGGCAAAGCCTCTACCGCGCACACCCACGACATGGCTGATATCACCACGGGTTCCCTTGGGTTAGCTCGAGGCGGAACCGGAGCGAACCTATCGGGGACTGGAGGTACTGGTCAAGTTCTCAAGCAAACCAGCGCGGGAGGAGTGGTCTCGGTCGGTATCTTGACCGCGGGAGAGATGCCTAGTGGCATCGATGCCGCGAAGATCGGCGGGGGTGTCGTCAGCAACACCGAGTTCGGTTACCTGGACGGAGTCACCAGCCCCATCCAGACCCAGTTGAACAGCAAGCTGAGCGGAACAGTGCCGATCGCCTCCGGTGGAACCGGGGCGACGAGTGCAGCGGCGGCCAGGACCAACCTGGGCACCAATGATGCCGCCAACATCACCACTGGTATTCTCCCAGTGGCGCGTGGTGGAACCGGCATCGGTTCCCTGGCGGCTAACCGTCTCCTCGGCTCGGGAGCCACGGCCAATAACATTCAAGCGATCACCATCGGTACTGGACTCAGCCTATCCGGTGGGGTTCTTAGCAACTCCTCCACGGGAGTTACCGGTTCCGGTGTGGCCAACCGCTTAGCTTACTGGTCCGGTGGAACGAGCCTGACCAGCAGCTCCAGTTTCACTATCAGCGGTGCCCAATTGAATTCAGGTAGTTTCTCCGCAACTACGGGTTACTACTATGGAAAGACTTCTGGAACAGCCCAAACGTTCATGCCCCAGGTTCGTAACTTTGGAGCTGGACAATTGATGTATTTCGTCAATACCTCGGGTGGAGGATCTACTTTCGGCGAAATCGTCTACCAATTCAGTCGTGGCGCTCACAAGGAAGAAATTCGCAACCTGGACTTGTCGATAGATGATCTCATGAGATGGCGTCCGGTCGAGTTCAAGTGGAAAGAAAGATTCGGCGGTAGCCCAGACATTGGACTGATCGCCGAGGAAGTCGAGGCGGTTTTCCCTTTAGCTACGACTCAAGACCAGCCCTGGGAGTATACCGATGAGAAGACCGGTGACTACGCGGTCGACGAAGATGGTGTACCCAAGCGACTGGAAGGCGATCCCGTTGTCGCTGGTGTCAAGTATGAAAAAGCTTGGATCCCAATGTTGGCAGCCGTTCAGGACTTCTACAAGAAGTTCAAAGATGAGCAAGCGAAGACCGCAAGTCTGGAAGCTCGCCTCGCTGCTATCGAAGGAGCGCGATGATGTCCCAGCCCACTACTGAACAACGGGACCTTCTCGCCGAGGTCGGCCACTTCCACTTGATGCTCGAGTCGCACCAGATCGCCGCCCGATTCTGTCGCGACCAGCTCAAGCTACTCCGCCAACGTCTGGCGGAGCTAGAGCAAGCGGCCCAGGCGGCTCCACCAGCCGGCTAAATCCGGACCCAAATCCCTGAATCAGCTCCTTGCCGAAGAGCAAGGCTTGGTTCCCTACGCCCGCGAGCCAGAAAAATGCGCTCTCGACCAACCCCTACGACCGCTCCACCAAGTGGAGCAAACCCGAGAATGGATCAAACGCTATGTATTCCGCAACCGTCAAAGACCACGCCCTTCATCCCCGCAACCGGCGGGAGATGGAGAATCCCGACGCCGTCGGCGAGGGCACGTTCCCCCGCTGTGGCGACAAGGTCAAGCTCTTCTTTCGCCTTCGTGAGGAGACGATCGAGGAGGTCACCTTCACCGCCTCGGCCTGTGGGCCGGCCGTGGCCGCCGCATCGCTGGCGACCACCATGCTCAAGGGCCGCACGATCACCGAGGCACAGGGATTGGGAGCTTTCGAGCTTCATGAGGCCTTGGGCGGTCTCCCGGTCTCCAAGCGCCACGCCATTCTCATGGTGCTCGAGTGCCTCCACGAGGCACTCGGGCCCAAACCAACCCAAAATCAAACTTAAGGAACAGAAATGTCACAGCATTACGCATTCTTCTCGGACGACCGGGGCTTCGAGCTACTCGTGGACCTTGACACCGTACGAGAACAACACCCCCCTCAGGAGGCGAGATTTGCTCTCTCCCCTGACTCCGAGTTGGCCAAACGGCCGGCTCACCCCAAACTCAGCGAGATTCTCCAAGGCAAGGCCCGACCCGAAAAACGGCGCTATTTCGCCCAGGAGAATGAGGTCAACGAAAACCTCAAGGCCGAGCGGCTCCTTTCTCGCGCCCAAGCCCTCAAAACCAAACTCTTCCAGAGAAAAGGAGAACAAAAGTTATGATTATCGACTACAAATGGGTCCGTCACATCGTACCCCCCGTTAGCTATCTGTCGGGAATATCCACAGACGTAACCAACCATTTCGCAGCCTACATGAGCGATCTTCTCTTCGGAACGCGAGTCCGATGGCAAGTCGAGAGCACCGATGCTCCGGGAACCTATTACTGGCGTTTCCGGGTGGTCACGGCCTATGCCAAGCTCATCGACATCGAGGTGGAATACACTTTCACGAGACCAGGCTCCGTCATCACCAGCGAGACTCTGAGAGCTCGAACCTGGAACACGGCGGGCACGGCTCCCGATAGCGCGTTCACCCCTATTCCCGTGGTGGGGAATGGCCCGGGTGATGTCACCTTCGACGCTCTATTTCCGCCCGGCAGTACCTCGTTCGTGAACGCCGAGGATGCCGAGCTGATCTTCCCTGGCACCACCCAGGCCCAGTACGAGCACAGAGATGGAAGCTATAGCTTGCTGGCCGGTGGCATCGGACTTCCTGGAGGCCTTCTCGGCGTCGGCGGATTCGACATCCGGATGTTGGCCATCAAGAACTTACGAGCCGACAAGATGGTCACCAACCTGTCGTCCGACGAGAACACCGTCGACTTCAAGATGGATATCTACGCTTTACCCGGGGCGACCTCGCTCTTTCCCGCTTGGGAGCCGGCCAGTGATGTCATTTTTGGAGTTCAAGTTGGAGACCTCAGTGCCAATGAGCTCTACTATGAGTTCATTGGCGGTATCCCCACGTCGACTCCAACGCCGGCGGGCCTGGTGGCCAGCATCAGCATTCCAGCGCCGTTCCGCTGGCCAGGAACCGATTTATCCAATAACATCGTGGAAGGTCTCAGTCTGGTATTGGCTCAGGCGGTCGCCGACAACGACGACGGCATTCCCACGGAATCGGTCACACGCATCAAGGAGAGCTACGCTCTGACCTACCAGTGCTGCTCTTGTAGCACAGGGTGTATGACTCAGACCGTTCCTGTGGAGTCCGCGAGCAGCGGACCCTATGGGGAAGGGCTGGAGCCAGCCTTGAGCTACACTTCCTTTGACTACGGCCAGTTGCCCGCGTCGCTTGGCTACGGCTGGAGCTCGGAAGCCTCGTGCCGGATCATCGACCAGCCGGGCGAGCTGATCTTCAAAGCGGCCAGCGGTGGTTACGCACGGTGGGTCGAAGATTCTCCAGGCGTCTATGTTCCCTTTAACCCCGGAAACTACACCGAGGCTGAGGTGGACAGTGGAAGCAGCTTCGCGCGCTATAAGCTCACCTTCAAGGACCAATCCGTCTATGAGTTCAACACCGCCGGCAAATTGCAGCGAAAGGTGGACCGCAACGGCAATGCCATCAGTTACGGCTACAACGGCACCACCGGATATTTGGAGACCATCAGCGATGGCAATGGCCGCTCACTTCACTACACCAACAGAAGTGACGGCCAACCCCTAACAATGAGGGTTAACGACGCGACCACGGGACGTCTCACGCAGTTCGTGTACTATGGCTCGGGCCACCCGGACAGCCCTGATCGCCTCCACAAGATCATCGACCCGGAAGGTAACGAGACGGAGTTCGCCTACTATCCCAACGGGCCCCTGTGGTACGTCATCGACCCTCAGGGGAACCTCGCTTCCATTTTCGGCTATGACTCTTTCGGAAGAATCCTTGCTGAAATCTCTTACGGAGAAATCCAGCGTACCTACTTTTATGGCACGTCTAGCTCCAGTCTCGAGGTCCTCGAGGAGGACCTCATCGGCTCCGAGCCAGACCGTTCGCGGATCTCCTACTTCGACAAGCTCGGTAACACCGTCAGGACACTCGAGCTGGTCGACCCGCTAGGACCCGTCATCAACGAGACCCTCATGGAGTACAACGACCCTGGAGTTTCGCCGTTCAACCCCAATCCCTATCTGTTGGTGAAGAAGACCGACCCCAACCTGACCTTCGTCGAGATGACCTATACCGACAACGGGAATCTCAAGTCCCTCAAGGACAAGGATGGGAACGTCACCACCTACACCTATGCCGAGGAGATCGACAGTCCGCTCAATCCCAAACACCGAAATCTGGTGCGCGAGATTCAAAGGCCTCAGGTCACGATCGGAGTTCCTTCTCCCGTGACCTACGACCCGACGGTCTTCGAGTATGATGCCAACGGGAATCTCGAGCGCGTGACCGACGCCAGTGGCGAGGTCACGGAGATGACTTACAGCACGGACGGCCTGGTTCTGACCTTGACCAATCGTCTTGGCCACACCACGGAATTCGAGTATGAAGGGCTTCCCTTCAACAACGATTCCCGCAACCTTTTGGAGGTGAAGGTGCCGAAGGGGGACGGTCCCATGGACGGATTCCGAGTGATCGAATTCGAACACGACGACTACGACAACGTGACGCTGGTGAGAGACGCCCTCGGAAACGAAGTCGTCACCAACCATGACGATCTCGACAGAGTCATCGACAGTCGGGTGCGTGATCCTCTCGGATCCGTGGTGGGTGGCATCACGTCATTCGACTACCTTAACACCCTCTTGGAAGAGGTGACCTTACCAGCCAACAGCGGCTCGGGTGGCCTGCCCCGCAAGACGACCATGGTCTACGACACCTCCAACCGTCTTGAGGAGGTCAATCGAGATATCGATAGCCTGGGAGCCCAGGAGCTGCGAGTGGGCTATGGTTACACGGCCTTCTCCCAGTTGGCCAGGCTCACGCGAATCAAGAACGGGAATCCTCGAAGCTTCACCTACAGTTTCGACCGTCTGGGCCGGCCCGTCACCAGCTCAGACTCCCTGCTTTCGCCCAACACCGGCGTCAGCAGCATGGCTTATGCGCCATATTGCAATGAGAACTCCGGAACTTCGGCTCGCGGGATTCGGCGACACATGCTCGTCGATGATCGCTGTCTGCCTCGATCTCTGTCGGCCGGCGATCCCGATCCAGGAGACTCGTTGGAGGTTATCAACCTCCGCGAGCTTCGCGAGTGGCAGCACGACGAGCTCGGACGAATGGTGAAAAGTCGCCAGACCCGTCCGGCGCGTTATGGCCAGTCGGTGATCGGACTTGACGTCTACGGCGGACAGGCCGAGGAAAGGCTCTATCTCTTTGACGAGCTCGACCGGCTCAGGAAGATGACCTTCGAGGACGGTTCCGAGATGCTCTGGGACTACGACAAAGAGGGGAATCTCACCGTGATGACCGATGCTCAGGGCAACGTGACCCGCTACGCTTACTATCGGGACAACCTGCTCAAGGAGGTTCGGATCGAGCGTCCGTCTCAGCCGGACCGCGTGTTTGGCTACAGCTATGATGACGCGGGACGACTGCTGGCCGTCAGCTACCCCACCACCCCACAGGTCGTGGCCAAGTTCGACGATGGCACCAACACGCCCGGCTCCGGCTGGGACGCCAAGGGCCGTCTGAAGCACCTACGCTACGAACGTAACGGGGATCTCATTCGTCGCTTCGAGTTTGACTACGACGCTAGCGACAACCGCACCATGGTTCTAGACGTCACCGACGGCTCGGTGTTGTCCGCCAAGGCGGTGAAATGGGAATTCCTCTACGACTGGCTGGACCGGTTGGTGACCGTCAATCGATCCGAAGCGGCCAACGTCGGTAGTCTTCCCATGGTCTTGGATCCCTTCTCGTCGTATACCTATGACGAGTCAGACAACCGCGTTACCTATCGTGACGAGGTGGCCGACCGGACTTATCGGTATGTGATGGACGACGCCGACAACCTCATCGAGGTCTATCTTACCGAAGGCAGTAATCCTGAGGTCTTGCTCGAAGAGATCGAGTCGGATGCGGATGGCAACATGACCGAACGAGCTCTGAGTGGTGAGACCATCACCTACAAGTGGAATGACTTCGACCGTCTGGTCGAGGCCCGTTCCGATGTCGCTGGTCGCCTTCAGGGTAGTCGCTATGACGTGAACGGCATTCGTAAGCGGAAACTCGATAAGAACCACAACAGCTCACGGGAGTACACCGCGGGGATCACCACCTCCGCGGCGAAGCCCGGAACCTCGGGCTCGTCGGCGCCAAACATCTCTTACCTGATGGGTCATCAAATTCTGGGCGCCGAAGTCAACGGAGCGTTCCAGTTCTGGCTTACTGACCACCTCGGGTCAGTGAGAGACATCATCGACGAAAACGGGGACGTGATCCAGTCCTATGAATTCAACGAGCACGGCATTCCGATGCCAGGCTCGGGAGCGAGCAGCGGAATCTTCAGTCCCAAGACCTACCAGGGCGCATTGTCGGTCAATGATGACACTGCCGACTCCGGCCTATGGCTCATGGGTCATCGTCATTTCGATTCGACTTTGGGCAGATTCATCAGCCGCGATCCGATCGGCTTCACCGGCGGGCTCAACCTCTTCAACGGCGCTGGCGCGAGTCCGGTGACGTTCGTGGACCCCGCTGGGCTATGGTGTATGGTGGACACTCCTAACGGTAACCTCATCAAAAGAGAATATGTACGTATCGATCATCCTACCGCTCACACTCCGGAATCAGCGGAGCAGTATATCCGGAGTGGGGGGAATACCGGTGGTAAACCCTGGCGCGCGGGTGTTTTCAGGCTGCTGACCAATGACCGTAAAACCTGGATTGAAGCGTACCGCAATCTTGGTAAAGACCAACGATTTAACACCAATTGCCACGGACAAACATTTACGGACGGCGAGTTTTGGATCAACAATTCTCAGGTGGAAGACCTTCTAACAGGTGAAGGCTACAAGGAGGCCAACACGCCAAAAGTTGGCGATGTCGTTGTCTATCGCAAGGATGGGAATGTTGTTCACAGCGTGAAAATTACCGACACAGCGAATGGCATTACAGTCACTGGCTTAGGCGGGACTCAGGTAGAGACATCTACTGCTCCAATTGGTGCCGAATCAGGCGGTACTATACAGGGTGTCCCTTACGATAGCTACAAGGTGTACGAAATCTAATGCGATGTTCGAATCGGGTTGTCATTATCGTTCTGGTGGTCTTCTTACTGTTGGCCGGACCTTCAGTGTCAGAAGGTGTGCTGTTAAAGCGAGGACTCAAGCTTACAACTCAGGTGCAAGGATCTCGATTACACATCTCTCTGGAGAATGCAAGTCACGAGGACATCAAAGTGTATAACAGCTTTTCGAGCCCTTATGCGCCGGATGGATGGCCCCAATTTTGTCATCTTCAGCTTAAAACCTATGAAGACCGAGTTCTAGTCTACGATGATCAAGGCAATGATCTCTGGACTCCCTGGACCAGAGTGAGTCAAGCCATCTTGCCGCCTGTAGAACTACAAACACTCAAGCCTGGTGATGCCTGGCGAACTGAAATAGATATCGAACCAACCCTAAAGCAATTCATTGATAATGAATATCCGCCCAAAGAAAGCTCTACTTTAGCCATTAAAGATGCGAGAGTCTTTTTGACGGTTCACTTAAGCTCTGAGCTTTCTGAAGCGGTTTTGCTTTACACAGATTGGTTTGAGATCCAACCGGTCGACCCTGGTTAAGCTGGGCGAAACCTTATCGCGGAGCGGATTGGTCGCGCCGTACGGCCCGGCCGTACGCTTCCGCAAAGCCTGGCCGGTGATTGCGGCGCGCAATGCGCCTCAATCACCGGCTTTTTTCATGTCGGGTTCCCCCCTTTGGACCCTGGGTGGTCGAGCTATCCGTAAGAGGTAACAGAAGCGTACGCCCCGGGAACGCGCAGAAAGCGATTCAGAATTCGTCTTGACAAGAAAGCGGAAAAGGTCTTGCTTAACCATCTAAAAGATGTCGAGAAAGAATGAGAAGTGGACTTTTTCAACAATTGTGGAGATTTTGCTGTAACCACTTGGAATATGGTAGCTCCAGATGAATTCGATATTGCCATAAACGATATATTGGAGGAAGCAAACCTCAATAGCGGATTTTCCGAGAATGCAAACATATTGATCCGCGGGTTTAAGAAGGCAACTGGTAAATATCCCCGTGTCCCGAGTCCCCGGCGACTTGGACCTATTCTCGACTCCTTCAATAAGCGCTAACTTAAGGTTGTGTTGAACCTGATGAAGAGAAGAATCAGCATAAATGCAAGAGACGTTCTCCTGGTGTTGTTCATCTGTGCTGTTGGAGTTTCATTCAAAGTGAACAGAGAGATATCCGTCCCCGAAGCTGTTGCGGATACCCATTTCTCGAACGAGCAATTGGACGAGGAATGTCGATTGAAGATGTCCTTTTTAGCGGTGAAACTCGTGCCTCTTAAAAGGAAGGAATATCATTCCGATATCTCGTGGCTTCACTTAGAAGAACCTCTGCCCCTCGCCTACCTAGTCAGTGAAGATCGGCAGTCCTACCTTTTGACATGCACAGCTACACATCACAAAAGGGAAGGGGAAATTCTCTGTCCAGTTACCACGGAGAAGGGTTACGGCTTGGTTAAAGGACCTCTCGAGATGAAGGCTCCGTTTTCAGGTTACCAGAACCTCTCGCTCCGTGAGTTCTTGGGGATTCCTCGCTTCAACGGTGGGTACATTGTCCACAGGATGGGAAGATTTAACGTCCTAGTCCTTGCCCTACCAGGTGATGAAGGTGAAGATGAAGATCTTGTCGTTATGGCACTCAACCCCGATAGTGACCTTAAGAGTCTCTATCATGGTTTGCCCATAGGTTCTTTGCTCAGCGAGGAAGATCGTGCCGCAATAGTTAGCAAATACACAGTTGAAGATCCGTTTGTGCTAGAGCGCTTGAGGCCCACATGGAATCCATACAAGGTTGCGCCCCCTTAAACCGAACCCGGGTCGAGTTCCAGGTGCCGGGACCGGCTATCGTCGGCAACAAGTTTTTCGGGCCTCCGATCATCCACCAAGATGGTCGGAGGCCTTTTTTGCGCCAGGCAAGCTTGGGAGAAGGGGTGGAATAACCGGCAACTTGAAACCCTTTTCTTTTCGTTGCGAATCAAAGACTTGCTGGTCGAGCTGTCCGTAAGAGGATGGGTAAGCGCTGTTCTGAGAACGGGATGACAGGTTAATGACAGCACGGCAGTATTTCGTCGGAGGTAACTGAGGATCATGATCTGGGGGCAGGCCAACGCTTCCTGATGTCGGGCTTGTTGTACGCCATCGCTCTTGGACTGAGAACTGAAACAATAAATCGAACTTTCCGAGTGCGAGAGCACCTGCTGTTTGAACGCTTTGCCTTCAGGGCTTCCGGTGATTGAGGTGCGCATTGCATCTCAATCACCGGATTTTTTCGATCCGGCTTTCGACGCAAGAAGAAGGCCAAGAGTGGGGCGGTGACCACCGAGTATTCGGCGGGCCTGTCCACGGCGATGGCCAAGGTGGGTTCGGACCCGATCTCTTACATCCAAGGACACCACATCCTGGGATTTGAGAAGGGCGGTTCATTCTACTGGTACCTGACCGACGCGCTGGGTTCTGTGTGAGGTTTCGGCAAGCGTGCTTTGCTTTGGCGCCGCGCGACGGCATGCTCGCACTTGTTTGAAAGCGGGCCAATTCCGTGGAGTCTCCGCAATAGAGCATCTGCCCGTACTCAAAAAACTCTAACTCGAAAGTAAGGAGGGGCCTGTCGTAAGTTCTGCAGGTCGATCTCCCTTTCATCAATCGCGTGGTGCTCCGCCAACAGCGGCAGTAGCCGGTCCTCTACGGGCTCTACCGGAGCCCGTAGGGAGCCAGGTAGGCGTAGTCATAATCGCCGTCCTCCCGGTGGCTGCCCAGGGCTCAAGAGCCATGAAAGTAGAGGGCAACCAGGTTCAAACTCCGGCAAGCCGAGAGTAACTCTGAATTCGCGGATTCACTCACTTTAAAGAGTGATTCCTTGGCGAACCGCGCCGCCCCTTCGCCTTCTGGACAGCTCCTTAGGCCGTCTCGGCGATGTAAAGGTCGGCGATATCCAACAGGCCCGGAAAGTAGGGTAGTTCCAGCACTTCGGCGGCATAGAGGTGAGCCGCCATCTCGGCCAACGTCGCGGGGCACTTGGGACAGAAGAGATGGAAAAGCTCGTGAGCCAAGATCACCTCGCGAGGCTCTGGCTCGGTAGGGAAACCCAGACCGGCAAGCTCGGCCCGCATATCGTCCTCGGCCCTGGGATCGATCAAAAGCTCTTTACCTCGAATCGAAAGCTTGGCACGCAAACGAACCGCGCGTCCTCCGCTCCAGGCGGGCCAACTGAGATCGGCCGCTCGAACGGTGAACCCCCGCCCCTCGAACTCCCTTTCCATGGAACGACGTGTGGAGCGCAACGCCTTGCCGGCCCAGTCAAAGGCCGAGTCGACATCCGCCTTGTTGGGGAAGCGTCCGTGGCGCGCCAGATACCAGGCGGGCAGTTGCTCTTGAACCGAAACGATCATGCTGCGGTATTATCCTTTCGCGGGGTGGACGAGAACGTAGACGGGAGTGTCGGGGTCTAGTCCAGAGAGCTCTTGGCGAGCCAGAGTCAGAGCTTGCTCCGAGGTGGTCAACGAGGTGAGGTCGGTAAGCTTTCTCCCGGCCACCACGTGTAGGGCCGGAATTAAAGCCCCGGCGTCACCATAGGTCGTATGCTTGCTCAAGGTCGCCGTGAGCGTGTTCTCTAGCGTCGCTCCTCGTCCCGACTCGGTCATGCCGCCGGGCACCTGAAGCTTCACGTTCCCCTTTCGATCCGTGACCCAGAGGGTCTCTTTCTTCCTCTTGAGGAGGTTGAAGAGATATCTCTCCTCTCGCTCGCTCCGGTAGAGATAGAAGTGATTCGTGTCGCCCACCGGAATAAAGGTCGCCTCTTTGGGCGAAGCCTCCTTCAAAGTCTCCAATCTTTCTTCAGGGCTAACCTCTTCAAGAGTGCCCGTTTCACCCTCGGAGAAGGCAATGGAGCCCGTGGCCACGGCGGTCACGATACTTTTCTGGGCATCCACCGAGACGGTCACTTCCACCGTGGCCGGGTCCGCTCCCATCCCGATCACGGCCGACTCGGCCTCGGATCGCAGGCGGGCAAGGTCGGCCTGGCTGGGGTCGACGATATTGCGTTCCAAGGTCTCTTTCACCATGGCAAGGGCCGCGCCGATGGCCGAGATGACCTCGGCTTGCCGAGCGATCTCGTGAGGGAATCCAAGCTTTTCCGCCACCACCGGCACGATGGATCCGGCCCCTCCCCCACCGCCGAGAAGCTTAACCGTGCGATCCGTCGAGCCGTAGTCTTTGAGCAGTTGGCGGATGGTCGGCAGCACCTTCTCGGCCGCCGCGTCCATCACCTGACGCGCTACCGCTTCGGCCGACTCCGCCTTGAGGTGAAGGGCCAGCGCCTCGAAAGCCTTGCGCACGCTGTCGAGGTTCCCGGCCGAATAGTCACCGGGCTTGATGTAGCCCAAGAGGTTCGCCGCGCAGGTGGTGGTGGGAGCGGTCTGCTCTCCGGCCGCGTTCTCGATGGCGTAGTAGACGGGGTCTCCCTTGAGCGGGCGAACCTCCACCACCTTGAGCTCCCCCTCCAGAGCCTTCGGGTCGGCGAAGGCACAGTAGTGAAAGCCCGCCACGTGGGCGCTGCGCGGCCCCACCGTCATGCCGCCTTTGTCCAGACGGCCCACCATGGAGCCCCCCGCGATCCCCAGTGTTCGGCTGTCCAGCGTCTTGAGATAGGTGGGGTGCCCGCCGACCGAGGCCGAGCGGATGGCGGCCTTCCCGTCCTTGACCAGGCAGATGTCGGTGCTGGTCCCTCCGACCTCTAAAAAGAGTGCGTCGGAGGCCTTCAAGAACATCAAAGCCGCGGCCACGCCCGCCGCCGGACCGGAGAGAAGCGTCATCACCGGACGCCGTCTCACCTCTTCCAAGCTCATCACACCGCCGTCGGAGCGCATCACCATGAGCGGGGTTTCGGAGTTGGCGTGTAGCGCCTTGTGAGTCATCTCCGCCGTCTCGATCATCTTGGGCAGGATACTGGCGTTCAAGACAGCCGTGCGAGCACGCACGCGTAAGCCGTAAAGACCGGACATCTCGTGGGTTCCGCAGGCCGGAACACCGGCCGCGCGGGCCTGCTCCATCACCGATTTTTCTCCACTGGGGTCGTCCACAGAAAAGCCTTGAGCCGCCACAATAGCGCCACATCCGGCTTCTTTAAGCCGGACCACGGCTTTTTCCGTGGCCGTCGGGTCGGGCTCGACGAAGTCGAGTTGGGTGTGCAGAAACTTGCCCTCGGAAAGCTCCAGGTCGCCCACGGTCAAGTCCGACTTGGCTTTGCTGCCCTCCATGCCTTTGCCCATCCCGACGATGCCCACTCGAGCCACGTCGCCCTCCAGCAGGGCGTTGGTGGCCTGAGTCGTGCTGTGGGCCAAGAAAACCACTTCGGTCTCGGGTCCGAGCTCCTCGGTCAGCATCCGAAAGGAAGCGACGATCCCCGCCGCCACACCCTCGGCCGCCTTGTGCGTGGTGGGGGTGACTCGGTGAGAAATCACCTCGGAGGTGCGATTGTCCACCGCCACGGCGTGGGTGAAAGTCCCTCCCACGTCGATCCCGATTCGAACCTCGCGCTTGTCTTGACTCATCGATTCATCACTCCGGCCACCAGGGCGGCGTAGGCCAGACAGACCGCCACAAAAATCCAGACATAAGGAATCGTGCGTTTCAAGAAACGCTCGGTGGACGACTTGGTGAAGGTAGCCAACCACACGTTGGAGGTGTTGGTCGGGTCGCACACCCCTTGGATCTGACCTACCGCGAAGTAGGCGGCCATCAGAGCCACCGCGGGCATCAAGTTCGCCCCTAGAATCAAAGCCGCGATCCCCGCTCCTAGGCCGAAGAAGTTCAGCGGGCCGCGATAGAGAGCCAGAGGCGCCAGGAGCGTGAAAAAGAGCAGATAGCCCATCCCTGACTGGGGCAAGACTCCGCTCAAGAAGGGCGACATGACCACTTTGGTCGGCTCAGCCATCATGGCGTTGAGGGCCATGCCGATCCCGATGAAGAGACCCAGAACCGGAGCCACGTCCTTGAGCCCCTCCAGAGTCGCCGCGGTCACATTCTGCAAAGCCCGCTTAGGGTCGGTGGTCAGCGCTCCGTAGATGATGCCCACCACGAAAGCCGGGATGATCTCCCACTTGTAGCCGAGCTCGAAGCGGTCGTACAGAAACCCGCTCACCAGAAGAAGAGCGATGGGGAGAATGGGAGTCAAGAGAGCCAGGGGAGACATCGGGGGGGTGGGGGGAGCTTCGGCCACCACCGACCAGGCGTAGCTCTTCTCTTTTCCCCCCTCGACCACGAAGAAGACCACCGTGGTCAGAGCCAGCAAGCCGCCGTAGAGCATCACGTAGTGCTGCACAATGGAGCGATCCAGGCCGAAGATAGTCTCGTAGTTCCCCAAAATGGCCGGATTGAAAATTCCGCCGGTGGCGATGGCGAAGAGCATCAGACAAGCCGAGAACTCGGCCGAAAGCCCCGCTCCCAACAGAATCGGCAACACCAGAGAGCCCAGCATGATGACGGCGCCCAGACCGGTGAGCGAAGTGAAGCAGAAGGCCACCACCAAAGTCAGAAGTCCGGCCAGCACCATTTTCCGGTCACCGGCGTACTCCGCCGCCACGCTGACGATGCGCTGGGCAATTCCGGCGCGAATCACCAGCTGGCTCAGGATCGAGCCGAACACGGTGTACATGATCGGCTCGGCCAGGCGAGCCGCGCCTTTGGTCATCACGTGGACCTGGATGAAAGACCAGAAGTCCTTGAACTCCGTTCCCTCCGGCAAGGCATCCCAGTTGTAAAAACCGCCCGAGATCATCGCGATGATGACCGCCATGCAAGGTAAGGCCAGCAGCGCCGGCATGCGGCGCGTCATCATCAACGCGGCAAAAACGCCGAACGTCGCGACGATCAAGAGTCCGGGCAGAAAAGACATGGAATAAATTTCAATTTGCTAAGCAAGTTCCCTGCAGAAAACCTCGAACGAAGCCTCGACACTCGAGATGCCCATGGAGTAAAATCATGAAACCTTGATGAAGATCCCCTCATCGCAGAGCCCTCCCGTCGAGCGCTACGTTCCGATCACTGTCCCCGTCGACAAGGTCTTCTCGGAAAAGCAGCCCACGAACTCTGTAGCCCAATCTCTCCAAGACGCTTACTACACCCATCCGGGCCAGGAGAAGCTCCTCTCCGACATCTATCAAGAGAACCAGACTCTCTACAAAGAGACGCTGGAGCAGGCGGTGGCCGAGGGGTCGCTGACTCTCGAGCAGGCCGAGGCCCGAGAGGCGACATTCAACAGCGGTCAGGTCGGTCCGTACCGTCCGAAAACCAAAGACGCCTCCAACTCTCATCTCTTAGATGTCCTCACCGATCTCGAGGGAGACCAATTCTTCCTCTCGCGCCAACCCCAACAGTGTGGCGACGGCCTCTATCGGCCGATGGATTTCTATGTCTCACCGGGCCATCTCACGATCCATGGAGCCGCCCAGGGGTGGGAAATCTCTAAGACCAAAGACGGAACGGATGTGCCCGTAGCCGACGTGGTGGTTGTCGGCGCCGGTCCGGGTGGCCTGATGACCTCCTGGCAGCTCGCTCGCCGAGGCGGGCGCGTGGTCTGTTTCGAGTCGGAGCTAGCGGGCTCGAACTTTAACGACGGTGGGGCCAAGGCTGTTCACCATATGCGCACCTCGGTCGCCCTGACCAACATTGTCAGCGAAGGCGGTCCGACGGGTAGCTGGAAACATCCTCTCAGCTTACAAGGCCAGATCGGAATCATCAGGCCGCACGCCGCGGCCGGCCGTGAAGGGCAAACCAAGCTCACCGGTGAGAATATGCACGGCGTTCCCAAGGAGAGCACCGATTTGCACGACACCAGCTCGCCGGCCACTCGTGGAGAGCTATGGGAACATCTCTCCCAACTGTCTCATTCTTTAGCCACGGACTTTCCCAACGCCGTGTTGTGCGAAAGATCACCAGTTCAGGACGTCAGCTACGAAGACGGCTTATTTACCGTAACCACAACCCGTGGTCACCAGATCAAATGCAAAGAGCTGGTGCTTTCCACCGGGCTGACCGGGTCTCGAGGCGAACAGGCACGTCGCCTTCCCGTGATAGAGAAACTCCATCAGCAGGCCCCCGACTCCACCATCTTTATGGAGAAAACCGGCGATAGCCAAACCCAAGCCTCGCGACTGTCCGAGGTCGTCACGGGCCAAAAGAAGGCTACCCTGGTCGTCAACGACCGGCTTCTTGGCGACCAGAGCTTCCGACAGACCTTCGCCTCTCTCCCCCAGGGAGATCACGCCGCTATCATCGGGTCCGGGGAATCCGCGGTCAAAGGTGCGCTTGAACTCGCTCACCTCAACCCCAATCTGACGGTCGACCTCTTTGTGAAAGGACGTTTAGAATCGGCTCAGGTTCAGGTGCCGTCGGAAAACTTCGCGAGCGTGGTAATCGAGAACACTCTCAACGACCCGGACCGAACCGCTCAACTCGCGGAGATGTACAAGGTGTTTGATACCCCCGTGACCCCGCGCAGTCTGCAAGAGCTTTTCGAGTTGCAACAGTCCGGTCGCGTTCGGATCGTGGAGCTGGGTCAGTATTTTGATGAGGATAGCGTGACGTTGACTCCTCAATCGGACGGGACCACCCGAATGGACCTCAAAGATCCCGAGGTACTCAAGACCGTTCTCGGCAACGAAGCGGACTATAAGTCCAAAGGGTTGATGCCCCGGACCGTCGGGGATTCCCACGAGAATACGGTGACCGGTGGAGTCAACTACAGCGCCTTTGTGATCGCCGCGGGATATCACAAGCAGAAGCTTCAGAGCCATCCTTTAGCTCAGCTCTCTGAGGAAGCCCAAGCCAAAATTCATGCCAATACCATCTCGAATTCGCTTCACCCGGCGCAAACGGCCCTTCCGGGCTTAGGAGCGGCCGGGCGTCATTTAGCCGAAGAGCTGGCCACGCGCCTGGTCCCAGACGACCGGCGGGTCGAGATCACCCTGTCCGAGAAGGACCGACCCGATAAAGACGTCAGTATCTCCGTGGTAGATCAATTTATCCGCAACGGAGGAGTGTCTCCGGCTTTTATTGACCACGTCAACGAAGCGATCTCGATGAACACTCGCGACCCCAGGTCGGAAGCTTTTCTGGTTTTCGGAGGTCAAGACTCCAAACTTCGAGAGCTCCTGGCCAGCCCACCGGAAGCTCTCTCCGACGCGCAAAAGGAAGTTCTCCAGCGTGGGCTAGAGTTGCAACATCGGCTCAACGAGGCCAAGCCTCATATTTATAAGCCGCTCACTTAGTGGGCTTCGACATAAATTCTATCGTCAGAGCTCGTCTCCAGGTGCCGCTATGACGGGAGCTTCGACGACGACATGTACAGAGACGTACATCAGGAGTCGGGAGCACCGTCAGAGTGGTGCTCGGCGGGGAGATATGACATCGTGCCGTTTACCGGTATGATGGAATTTCTGTCGAGTCCCGCTTAGGGTGTGCAACTCGCGAAAAAACGTGTGCAATCGATTTGCAACACCTCATTCGTACTCTGACTTCAGACAACAACGGAGCGCGGCTCCGAGAAGAAAGAGGACACCGAAATGATGGAAATTATGATCGACACCGCCAAGAAGAACCTGGAAGTTTTGGCCGAGATGCAGCAGCGCAACGAAGAGATGGTTCGAGTGATGCTTAACCACGTGGCCAAGACCCGCGAGCAGGTGGTCGCCACCAACGAATCCCTCCTTCACCTGGCCGCTCAGCAGGGCAAAGCCGCTGAGTCGTACGTGACCGACACCATCAAGGCTTCTCGCGAAATCGTGGAAAAGCAGGTCCAAGAGGCCCGCAAAGCTGTCGCCGTCAAGTAAGAACTCGACGCCTCGAGGAGAAAGGACCGTGCTGAAAAGGCCCGGTCCTTTTTGCTTTTGCCCCTCACGCTCGCCCCTCACGCGGGTAACGCTGTCAGTTTTTCTGATAGCGTATCCTTCACGCGGGTAACGCTGCCAGTTTTCCTGATAGCGTATCCTTCACACGGGTAACGCTGTCAGTTTTTCTGATAGCGTATTCTTCACGCGGGTAACGCTGCCAGTTTTTCTGATAGCGTACCCTTCGCGCGGGTAGCGCTGCCAGTTTTTCTGATAGCGTGCACATCACGCGGATAGTGCCAGCGTTCCTGATGGTACCTATCCTACAGGATGGAGCAAAAGGGTCCGTCTAGAGCTTTTCTGTACCCTATTCGAACACCATGATGAGTCCACTTTGAAACCATTTTAGAGGAGACTTTGATATGAAGATCGTTCGAAATCTACTGGCCTTGGGCTTCGCCCTGACACTTTTGGCGCCGGCCCTGGCTCAGCAGACCGAACCCGCTAAGAGCGGCGCGGACAAACCGACCCTATCCACCTACGACAACAAGCCGCCCGCTCAAGCTCAGCCCCCTCAGTCCGACACCAACACGGACATCGAGACTTCCACCAATCCCGAGACTCCTCGACCGGATCTGAGCACCCCTCCGAAGCAGTATGACGACACCTCCAACCTGTCGGAGGGCGAAAAAGCTGACGAAAAAACGAAAGGGGATGAGGATGTGATCCCCACTTACAACAAAGAGCCTGATCCGAAAGGCCAAAACCAGGACCTCCCGGCCGAGTCCTACGACAAGAAGCCTAACCCCACCGGGGATGCTCAGAAACTCGATGCTGTCCGTTACGACGAGAAAAATGAAGCCAACGACGGTAAAGAGGGACAGCTAGAGATGAAAGTGCTGGAAGGCGAAGTCAAACCGTAAGTCCTACCACAGAAAAAAGCGCCTGCTAGTCAGGCGCTTTTTTCTTTACCCGAGGTCGTCTGCATGGAGATCTTGCCGAAATCGCGCACATACTCTTCGTAGCTGAGCTCGAAAATACCGTCGTCCCTACCGTCTCGCGGTTTCCCCTTCTCATTGGTCGGCTCAAAACGACCCCAGGGGTTACGAACCTTGATGGTTTCGGCTTTCTCGTCGATTCCGAGTACGGTATGCGCATGGCCGGAAACCAGATTCAGCTCTCGTTTGCCGTTGCGGGTCCAGGTCATGATGATGTGCTTGTTCGAAAGCTGTTCGGTCATTCCGGCCACGAAGGTCGGAGTCTCTCCCTTCTTGGTGCCCGAAAGGTCTTGCGGAACTTTAGTGGTCACGGCCTTCCCATTGCTCCAGGCACGGATCGACTTGGCAGGCCAGCTGGAGAGCTCGAAGGCGGCCTCCGGATTCTTGCCTTGCAATGTTCCCCAGGCCTTCTCCACGTGGTTCAGCCAAGTCCCGTTCTTCCCGGCGGTGGCGAAAAGCGCCGTCTCGGTATCGGTCGTCGGCGCAACTACCACTGGCTTCTTCAAGCCGGGAAACTTGATCGCCACCTTCCCATCGGTGCGAATAGAAAAAGCGTCTTTGATCACATGGGGATCGATCAGCGCTTGACCCACCGTCGTTGATAGAATGGCGCAACTGGGCCCGATTCCCTGACGCACTTTCATTCCGTCGGGTAACTTCCCGGTGAAAAGCTCGGTTGAGGCGCGCTCTAGCTTGGTGAGATACTTGTTGTAGTAGATGTCGGCGTAGAGCTTCTCACCTTCCTCGGCCTGAAATTCCCGGTCGCTTCGTAGCTCGTCGATAAATTCTCGAGTCACCGCGGGCTTGCGGAGGAAGCCTTGCTCTTCGGCGTGATCGTTAACCAATGAATAGAGGGTGCCCAGGGCCGCCGCGTCCTCCCCTTGGATAGACGGGTCGGCGACGCTTTTTCGCAACTCCGACCAGGTGATCCGCGAGTTGCCGTCCCTATCGAAACGGTCGAAATTTCTATCGATCAGCTCGAAGACATCTTCTTTCCGCGCGTTCTTAGCCGAGGCTCCCCGATGAAAGCTCGACTGAAGGCGTGCGGCCGCGCCGTGCGAGGAAGCGACACTTTTCATACCAGCAGAATACGGAAGGCGAATCAGAACTGTGTTACATCCGTGTAGATCCCTCACCATCGACAGAAGGAGAGTGCGGCCAAGCATCCGGAAGGCTCGACACATGACGGATCCGGATGAACTGTACCTGGACCTGATCGGTCACCTGGAAAACGATCGACTCTCCGAAGCCCGGCGGTGTCACGACTCTCTAGCCCCGATCGAGCCTTCGAGTCAAAGAGTGATCGTGGTCGGAGCCCAGCTTTTGGAGAAGTCCGGCCATCTTGAGAAAGCGCAGGAGAGCCTGGAAGCCTACGTGGCCAAAAATCTTGACGCGGGGGTGGCCCGAGCCAATCTCGCCCGGCTCTACTACAAGGCGGGAGAGCGCAGCAAAGCTGTCTCCACCGTACGATTCGCCCTGATGAGAGCCCCGAATCAGGAACGCTCCCTCCACTTTTACGCGGCGCTGATTCAAGAGGATGGCGGTATCCAAGGAGCCTTGGACACTCTCAAACTGTTGTCCGACATGCCCGGAGCCTGGCTTCCCGCATGGGTGGCCGCGCAGTTGGCGCGTGCGCACGACCTACCAGAGAGGATCCCGGAGTACCTGGTGGTCGCCGCTAGGAACTCTCAGGCTCCTTTTCCTCCCAATCCGGAAAGCTTCCGAGAGCTCTTCATGGCGGTTCCAACCCAAGATCGACGGACTCTCGCTAATAGTCTACGCTCTTACTGCCGTGCCGAGACCCGAGAGTTTCTCGACCTGGTCATGTCGGCCACCGCTCCCCGATATCTCTCCTCTGATACTCCCTCTCACGTTCATCCATTGCGGCGCTCCGTCTGGCGCCATCTCGTGGCGCCCACCCAGCGCTCAGTCTTTGGACTGGGCCCTGTGAGCTTCATCAAGCCGGAAACCTGGGGAGTCGCGGAAATCGCGGGACGATTGGGCCGGGGATATGCCCTCCTTGTGAGTGAGGCGCTCGACTCGCGAGCAGGCCTCGATGCCGCGGTCTTGCTGGAAACCGACCCGGCGCGCGGCGTTATGACCCGCTCGGGACCGCTTCCCGGAACTCTGCTAGCCGGCCTTGCCGGCTCGAGCTGTACTCACCTGATTTCGAGCTATCTCTCTTTCCGCGACCCCTCGGAGTTTGTCCTCGACGTGGAGATCTATAACTCCGACGGGATCTACAGTGGGCGCGAAAGCTTCCGCGCCCAGCACCCGGGGGCGTGCCTGAGCGCCCTCAGCGACAGATTGGCCTCTCTTGGTCTGACTCCGTCCGACGATTCACCACGACCTCCGGAGCCGAACTTCGACCTACCGGACGCCCTGGCTCGCGAGAGTGTCGCGGTTCTAACTCTATGCGCCGAAAGGGCGCTCGCCGTGGAAACCATCACAAATCCCGGACAACTTCTCGACCAACTAGTGGAGTACGCCGTCGCGGCCCAAAGCGGGGCCGCGATGTTGACGCTATGGGCCGGAGTGGAAGCGGCCGCTCGGGCACACCTGGAGGCGGGCCTACTCCAACAACCCCTGGTCCAGGAAATTCTCGAACAAAATCCTCAAATCCATGCGTGGGTAGGTCCATAGGAAGCTTCCAAAGGGAGTCCCATCTGCCACGGAACCCTCTCCGATGATCATCCATCTCAACGGCATGCCCGGTACCGGGAAGTTGACGATTGCTCGCCTGGTGGCCCAAGAATTGGAGGGACGACTCGTGGACAACCATTCCATCATTGACGAAGTCACATTAGAGCACGAGTTCGACAGCCAAGGTGCTGTCATCGAAGGCGGCTAACTTAGCAACAGCATTCCCTCGGTGAGCTCCGACAAGAGGGAGTTACCGCTGGAGGCGGGAGAGCGCGAGGAAAATTGGCGAACGTCATCCGCGAGCAGCAAGCGCTCGGGGTTACCGGAGTTGTGAAGAGGCTGACTGCTAAAGGGCGACACATACTCCGGTAACGGCTCGTCATCTCTCAGCTCCGCCGGCAGAGCATCGATCATGGCCTGGCTCGGGGTGTACTGGCGAACATTTGGACTAAGCTGTCGCCAGGTACCCGGCTCCCGTAGCGAAGCAGCCAGGACGGAACTGTCCTTGATTTCAGCCGGGCTGGCCGGAGACGTCACGGGGTGTGCCGGTCCGGACGTGGGCGTGAGAGACTTACTTGAGAGATACGGGATACTGTTGGACTGAGAAACCAGATTCATATTCTCAGACTATCCCGAAGCAGTAGCCGAGGGGATGACTGAAACCGGGTATTGTTGCCGACTTGTAAATTCTTCGGTCACTGGGAGCAGGCCCAAGGCGGTCAAACTGGAGGTTAAGAGGCCTTGCCCGCCATATTTTGGGGTGCTCCCAGCTCGGCCGCGCCGGCCTTGTGCCAGACCGAGGTGGCCCATTGGACGGTCTTGTCGTAGATCTCCATCGTCACGCCGCGGTCGCTTCCAGCCTGAATTCGCGTCATGGCGTTCTTGAGAGCGGACAGGTGAGTGGTCAGAGCTAAATTGAGTCCGCCACCGACCCAGACCGAACCGGTGCCCGCTGAGTCACCCAACAGAACGACGTTATCGCCGGCCGTGGTTCGTTCGGCGCGTCGGTTCTGCACGGTGGTCAACTGGCCGGCTCCCCATCCGATATCGGCGGCGGTGACCTCTTGGCCCATGACAACCTGAGCCTTGTCGGCCAGCAGTTGAGCACGCTCTTTGGGAGAGAGCTTGGCCTCTTCCGGAGTGATCTCGACGGAAACCCAGGTTTGGTCGTACTTGACGTGACCCGTGCCCATCACGTGGCGCTTGGATCCGTCCGCCTCGAAAATGGTCGCCTTGCGAGTCTCGGCCCCTAGCCCCTTCTGGACATGGCCGCCTAAATAGTTCTTGGACGCCGACTCCTCGACCACGCCGATCCCTAAAGAGGCGCGAGTAGGACTGCCGGCGCCATCGGCCACTACGACCAGGTCGGGTGCTCCGAGGTTTGTCGTCTCTCCGACCGGCTTGTAGCCGGTCTCGGCGTCCTTTTGGACCTTCTGAATCCCGACCGAGTAGGACTTTCCATCCGCCGTGGGAGTCAGTGTCGCCTGGACGCCAGACTTGATCTCCACGCCGTGTTCGAGAGCTTGCTCGTAAAGTGAAGTCTCGATGTCGGAGATACGAACCTGGCTGACCGAATCGGTCAAGAGCGCGTTGGGGCTGATCACTCCCATGCCGTTCTGGCCGTGAGTCTTAGCCTCGGGAACTTTCTCCTCGTGGTGGTACTGTCCGTCCTGTGCCCGGATGTGAACTTCCTTGCTCACGAATCCCGACTTCTCCATCACCTGGTCATAGGCGCCCAGGGTCTTGAGCATGTCCAGTGAGTCTTGACGAAGCGAAATCTGATGGGGTCGAGCGTGCGCCGGCTTGTCACCGGTTTCGTTGGCACGCGCTTCCAGAACGGTGACCTTGACCCCCATCTTGGCTAGAGTAATGGCCGCCGCCAAGCCGCCGGGACCTCCGCCCACCACGATCGCTTCTCTTTGCGCCGCTTTGAGTGAAGATGACTTGTAGCCCTCGACCAGAGCCTTCTTCTGCTCCGCCGTCAACTGTTGCGGCTTGAGCGGTCCTCCACGAAAAGGTGCGATACTGTCCCGAGGTCCGGAGAGCTCGGACTTTAAAGGGAGTGCGTCGGGAGGCGACTGTCGAACGACTGGTCGCTCCACCCGGGGCTTGGTCCCGGGCGTGTATCCGTGGGGCTTATAGTCGCCAATACCTTTCACGCTTTGCTTAGTATACGGCGGTACCCTGGCCTGGTCTACATGGCGGATGCCCGGCAGTGGCGAGTTTTAACCAAAAGTTTACAACCGACTCTTCTCAAAGGCTCAATAGACCAATGCTGTCAGGCGGGCGTGCTCGGAAAGAAGCTCGAGCTCCGAATTCTCGTTTAAGAGCGGCGCCATCTGCTCCACGCATCGCTTAGCGTACCCCTCCTGCCCAAAGGCCAACATGACTTGAGCCTGGTCTAGTAGCATCCACGCTTCTTTCTCTGTCCCCCGCCAGCCGTGTTCGACCAACAAGAACTCCGCGTCGTTGAGAGCATCCTGAGCGTCGAGAAACTTGGAGCGCCGGGCCAGGACAAGGGCCAGCGGTCCGTACAGGCGCATAAGAGGATAGGGGTCTCCGGCTTTTTTCAAACTCAAAATCTTAACGCGCATGACGTTCTCGGTCATTTCGAGGTCGTCTTCATTCCATAACTCTTCGAACATGATACCAACCTTGCCAGGAACTGTGGGGCGAAGTGCTAGAACTTCAACTTCGTGGCCCAGACTTACGACCAAAGGCAAGAACTCCTTGCCCGACTGTGGACCGATCTCAAGTCGAATCTCACCGCGGCCCAGATCGCTCAACTCGACGGCCTGCCTGATCCGTGTCGCAATCACGTGGAGGACCGCCTCAGTAAGCCCGAACGCGGTCTCAAGCTAAAGTCCGGGCTTCAGCGCTTGGCCGTCTCCGACGCCGCTCTACTGCTGGACGGCCTACGTCTTCACCCTCACGCGGTTTGTCGGGCCGCGGAGACCATCGGACCGATTTCCGAATCACTCTGGGACAATCTGCGTGAAGAGCTCTCCCGTCATCGCCTCTGGGTAGTGGCCTCGTCGCTGGAGACCTCCAAAGATAAAAATCAGGCTTTCTGGCAAGCATTGGAGACTTTGGCGCCTTACCGCGAGCTGCCTCAGCCTCTTTTGGATTTCTTGGAAGAGGGTCGTGCTAAAGCCGAGGCGCCGTGGCGAGAGTTTTTAACCTCCCTGCGCCGTTTCTTAGTCCGAGAACGCCTGGAGAAGGTACGGTTTCAAACTTACGCCGCGTTGCGCGGCAGGGGCTCCCAATGCTCCGACACGTGATCGGAGTGGCCCTGGGTGGAGCGCTCGGCTCCCTCTGTCGATTTGGGCTCGCCCGATGGCTGACGAAATGGAATCCGCACGCCAGCTTCTCGGCCGGTATTCTCGCGGCCAACCTGCTAGGATGCTTTCTGATCGGGCTGATGTTCGCCAAAATTCCGCCCCTTGAACCCGACCTCCGCGATACCTTATGGGCCTTCCTGGTGACGGGATTTCTGGGCGGCCTCACGACCTTCTCCAGTTTTTCCCTGGAAATCTTTCAATTGGGCTCGGGGGCGCTATGGAAAACGATCGTCATTTACGGACTAGCCCATGTTGGTGGAGGCCTTATCTGCGTGGCTCTGGGATACAGGCTGGGCCAGTTCGCCTGATCGATCGCGAGGGTATCACCCGACTTTGAAGAACTTCTAAGTCGTGGAAGACTGCGAGTGTGTTAATCTCCGGCAGCGCCGGCATTTGTGCCTATTGGCGCTTCTCACAGTCATATTCTATCTATCTCTACCGCGGAGTTGGTCCGGTGTCGCGGCTCAGGCTCAAAACGGCGGACGCACGGAAGCCGCGGCGGAGCGTATCGTTTTGCTGACCAATCAGATCCGCGCCAAGAATGGCCTACAACCTCTTTCGCCTCTTCCTCCCCTCCACACGGCGGCGCTCGGTCACTCGCAAGAGATGCTGGAACTAGATTACTTTTCCCACAACTCTCCAGTCACAGGTAAAGTCGGAGATCGTTTGCGAAGAGTCGGTGCTCGCTGGTCCGCCTGCGCGGAGAATATTTATCGCAGCACAGGCTATCCGCTTGAGGACGTGGCGGCGGAAACGGTGGACGCCTGGGTTCGGAGTCCCGGGCACTACAAGAACATCGTCAGCACCAACTACACCCACATCGGGGTCGGTGTAGTCTATCAGAACGAAGAAGCGGTCGTCACCCAGGTCTTCGCTCGACTCTAGGAGGCTAAATCTCGCAAAGTTCCGATCGCGCTCTGAATCTCGGAAAGGCTCTGGCCCTGAATGCGATTCGCTTCGGCCAGGTGGCCTAAGGATTCCTGGAGAGTCCCATAAATCTCACTGGCGGTGAAGCTGACATCCTGTCCCGGAGCATCGGCCTGTGCCGCCTCGATGTACGGCAAAGCACCGCCATTGATGGCCGCGAGCGCCGTCCCCAGGGCTCCATCGGCCCACCACAATTCATCGTCTTGAGACAACTGATGGCGCGCGATCAAAGCGGCCTCGCGTTGGCTCGGCTCGAGCTGGGGGATAGCCTGGTCTAGAGCCGCGATGGCACCGCTCAGACTAGAGATAGCCCGGGAATCGTAATCTCCAGATCGTTCCGCGGCCCTAGTCCCGGAGGCGGCTTTTTGCCCCAACTGTCTCGCGCTACCAGAGACATCCCGGTAGGGAGTATCGTTGGCGATATCCCGGACGGACGGCTGAAAGCCATCGATAGCCTGATGGCCTTCCCGAGACTGCTCCTGAGCCGAGGAGAGTTCCGAAGCGCCCAATTCGGCCTGCTTGATGGCTTCTTCCAAGTACCATCCCGCTCCCCTGGAAAGACTACGGCCCATAGCGTTACACGCGATCATGTCCGCAGTATCTCACCTCAGCTTATCTCCGAAGGTTGCAAACTTGTTTCACGACGAACATCGGCGGAAATGTCTCAAACTTTTTAGGAGATTGTCCAGGAATGAAACAAGCCAAAAGAATCATTCCATATCCATTCCAGTAGTGGAATCTACACTTACTCCAAGATTACAGTCCAAAAGGATAAACGATATATGCTCAACTTGAATGCTAACTACGGGATGAACAATGGCGGCGTCCCCGCCTACGGAAACCACGGGGGCTCCCCGATGGGTGGGATGAACCCGATGTCGGGATTTGGTGCTATGCCTGGAATGGGCGGAATGGACGCCATGAGCGGGCAGATGAACATGCTGATGATGAGCATGATGCAGATGATGACTCAACTGATGTCGCTGCTCGCCGGCGGCGCGGGTCTTGCCGGAGGCGCGGGTCTTGCCGGAGGCGGCCAGTTTGGAGGCGGTGAAACCGGTGGAAGCTCCCCCATCAGCGGCTTTCTGGGCGGTGATAGTGGCGGTGCCGCCTCATCCGGTGGAACGACGGCCACCGGCTCGGGGGCCAGTATCGGTCCCGCCGACGGTAGCACTAGCTCCAAGACTCAGAACTTTATCAACAAGGCCCTCTCCAAGCAAGGCGCACCCTATGTTTTCGGTGCCGCCGGCCCTGACAAATTCGACTGCTCCGGCCTAGTCAGCTGGGCTCTCAAGGAGGCCGGTGTTAGTGGAGGCCGTGCCACCGCTCGCGGTCTACAAGAGCGCTACAAGGGTTCCGCTGTCAAAAAAGAGGACCTCAAACCCGGCGACTTGGTCTTCTTCTGGTCTCCCAACAACCGTGGCATTCCGAAGGGGCAGGCCACGCATGTGGAGATCTATCTGGGCAACGGCAAGACGATGGGAACCGACAGCCCCAAAGAAGGCGCTCAGGTAGAACCGATCAACTGGAGCACCTTTATCGGCGGCGCCCGCGTCCCCGAGCTCAATAACTAGACCGTTTCTCGCTCGTAGAGAAAGGGCTCTCCTCAAAGGAGGGCCCTTTCTTTTACTAAGGACCTGTCTCAAGCCAATCCGGAACGTTTGAGGAAACGCCATTCCAGGTCTTTGGTCTCGCTTTGGGACAGCTTGAGACCTTTCCCCAGCTTGTAGACCTCCACCCGCGCTTTCGGTGTGGCCGTCCCGGTCTCATAAGCCCGCGAGAAAGCCTCGTCAACCACAAACGAAACCGCGATCCGTTTCAGCTCCCACTGTTTCAAAGGGCCGATTCCAAACTCTCGGCAAAGTAGCTTCAAATGCTCTTCCTCGGCCGGACAGAGCTGCCCATCCACACATGCTACCGCGTAGCCAAACGCGACCGCGGCACAAGCCAGGTTGCGTGAGCCGAAAGAGACGAGCTCGGCGGCCGAGGGGAGGTTTCCTGTTCCTTGAATGGGATTGTCCAGTCCCAAAAGCGTCTGCAAAAGCTGCTCCTCCGAAGCCTTGACGACTCCCGAGGCCTTGGCCACGCTGCCCAGGATCTTACGCAAAACTTCTCGCTGCTTGCTTGACAACGCCTCCAGGTCGTCGGCGAACTCCAAGAATTCGACAACTCGGTCCTCGGCCTCCCAGTGAGTCCAGCGCATCCCATCCCACAGAAAGTCCTGGGAGACCGACTCGAAGGCGTCGCAGGCCGCCTCCTCGATCTCTCCGACCGTCCAATTAGCGCTCGCCTCGGTCGAGATCCTCGCAGGTTCGCCGGTGGGTCGCAACGCGTTTTCCACCAGGCTATGGAGACGAGGCTGAAGCGAGCCGGTCGTGGGGTCGCTCAATTGATATCCTGGGCGAATTCTGGTCGTAGCATCGTGTCCGGAGACCGGGCAGCGAAAGACGAATTCGAGCTGGTTGCCACGCTGTTCCACGGAAACGATAAGAGGCTCCACATTCTCGATGTGAAACCGTTCATCGTCCGGATGCTCCAACAGGGTGCTCATCTCTTCTGGGAAGTTGCCTCACCTCCAAAAGAAAACCCTCTCGACGGAAAAGCAACGAGCCCCCTCGCGGAGGCTCGCGCTGTCAAATCTCGAAAAGGGAGATTAAACTTCTTCAGGGACCAGAGCGGACTCGCCGTAGGTGGCGTCTTCCATCTCTTCAACGACCTCGGTCTCCGGAGCCAGATCTTCCATCGCCTCTTCGCGGACCACGATCAGAGCGGCCTTCTCAGCGGCGGCAACGCGCTCGGAGCGCTCTTGCTCGAACTGCATTCCGCTCTTCTCGCGATATTCTTTAGGGATGTGCTTGCCTTGCTTCTCGGCGACTTCACGAAGCCACTTATTTCCACCGATTCGGACCCAGTCGCGACCTTCCAGAGGAGCGCTGGAACCACGGCATTTCGATTCCTTCGGTTTCTTAGCTGAACCTTTGGCCACGATGATTCCTCACTTTCACTTGGTCGAATTCCCTTAAAAGCCGGCTTTGGCGCGGTCATCCCAAGGCCTGGCGTGGCCCGGGGCAGGAACTCGACGCCCTAGAATACAAAAACGGGCCCCTGGACGCAAGCCCAGCAGTTATTTCCATAAAGGATACCCCGCATGAGCACCACTGTAGAGAGCGGAAAGCCGTTGATGAATGATATCGCAGAGCGCACCAGCCAGGCTGTCGCCTATCTGAAAAAAGAGGTGACCCACCGCCCCGAATTCGCGCTCATCCTGGGTTCTGGTCTGGGAGAGTTAGCCGAGCAGGCCCAGGACGCCAAGGTGGTTCCCTATGCGGACATCCCGGGCTTTCCTGTCTCCACCGCCCCTGGACACAAGGGGAATCTGGTCTTCGGCAAACTCGGTGGTAAAGACGTCGTGCTGATGCAGGGGCGTTTTCACACCTATGAGGGCTATTCTCAACACGAGTGCACCATCCCCGTGGGGACCTTCCACGGATTGGGTGTCAAAACTCTGATCGTGACCGCCGCCACCGGTGGTCTCAACTACAATCATAAGGCCGGCGACTTGATGTTGATCCGCGATCATATTAACTTCACCGGAACCAACCCCCTGGTCGGGCCCAACGATCCTCAGGTGGGACCGCGCTTTCCGGTAATGTTCGACGCCTACGACCCCGAATATCTCGAGCTGATCAAGGGAGTCGCCTTGAAGGAGCAGATCCCGCTGCACGAAGGCGTGTATTGCGCCATCAACGGTCCTGTCTTCTTCACCAAGTCGGAACTGCGCATGCTGATGAAGCTAGGCGCGGACAGTATCGGGATGTCGACGGTGCCGGAAGTGATCCTGGCCCGTCATCGCGGCTTGAAAGTCGCTGGAATCGCCGTGGTGTCCGATATCGCCATTCCCGACGCCGGCCATCACGCCACCGAGGAAGAAGTGTTGGCCACCGCTCGCAAGACAGGTCCTTTGTTCCAACGGTTGCTGGTCAAAACGCTCGAAGCGATGAGCTAAGTTGGTCGAATTCCACTAGGCTAGTCCGGCTTGTTCCGGCGCGGCAGCGACCTTGGCCAACATCCGGCCATGGGCTGCCGCGACGTCTTGAAGACTAAGCCCCACTTTCCGCGCGACCGACTCGATCTGCTCCGGCGTGTAGTGTTGTCCCATCATCTGGTTGACGTAGAGAAATTTTGCAGCCGAGACCCGCATCGCCACTTCAGGGGCCGTGAAAAAATAAGGCTGGTACTCGGCGAAATCCTCGATAGGGTCAGAAGCGCCGTAGCTGGAGACGACCGTCTTACGATCCGCGACCTTGACACCGGGGTCGTAATAGTACTGATAGTTCCCCTGCTTGCGATCGGCAAGCTTTCCGTCTCCCTCGGTCCAGCCCGCCAACGACGACCACTCCGCCACGTTTTTCTGGGTCTGGAGCTCCCGTTCGGCTTCAGGCGCTCCGGGGGTTCCACCCAGTTGGATGGCATGCCCGAGTTCGTGAACCAGGGTCAATTCGCCCAGGGTTCTTCCCGGAACGCCGACGGAATTCGTGTCATACAGGGCATCATCGAAAAGGACCACGACGTCACGCCCTTCGCCAACGTTGGAAGCCTCTCCATAATAACCACTCTTGCCGGCGGCGTGAGCCCACTGCCCAGGGCGATTGAAAGGAGCGGCAGGATCCTCGACCTCCTGCCGAAGCTTGAGCGGGACCATGTCCGGCGATTTGGTTTTACATCCCGACATATAGGCCAGTGTCGTGTTCCCGGCCAGACCTTCCGGCAACTTGCCGTTATGGCTCATAGCGGACAAGGCGTTGTAGGTATCGGCTAGCCCCTGGACGTCCCAGTCCTCGGTCGTCTCGGCGTACTCGGGAGAATCCGTCGGAGTCTTTCCAGCTTTTCGGTGGATCTCCACTCCGAAGGTCTCTTCCACGGCCTTTTCCATACGACCGACCACACCTCGAGCCGAGCCTCGAAAAACCTGTCCTCTGACCTCTTCCGGCAGTTTGGCCAGGGCCGAAGTGATGCTGGCCCGCCGCATCGCTCCGACTCCCATGGTGGAGACTTGCCCCTCGGAAAACCAGCGGATGCGCTTGGCGAAGTGGCGGGAGAGGTACTTCTCGGCGTTAATGAGGTCGGCCGAGCCCCCCTCGAGCTCACCGATGGCCTGCATTCTCTCACTCTCGGGGAGAACCGCCAGCAGGTCTCGTAAAACCTTGGTTCGGATAGCTGCCGATTCTTTCGGCTCAACCTCGGGATAAGCCTTACTCAATTCCGCCTTGCTGGGTTTTAACTGCTTGAGGAGCTTTTCAGAGACTCCAAGCTCCTTGAGGATCGCCTCGTTGCCCAACCGGTTGAGTCTGAAGTAGTTGGTTTCGCCCCCGGCGACAGCCTGGTTGACCGCCCCCTGATAAGTGGCGAGGGTGTTCGGGCCCTCGAAGTCGCAATCGGCCAGCAGGCTACGAACGGTCTTGATGTCCAGGCCCTCAATGCCTTCAAATCCGCGATCTTTGACCATTTCCCGAGCCATCGACTCGCGCAGCTCTGGCAAGTTTTGGCCCTGAGCGACAGCGAGATACTTTCCTCCCTCGGAGGAGGCGTGACTGTCGGCGAAATCTCGCGCCGCGGCCACGGTTTTCCAATCCTTATCGCCGTAGATGGCTTCGAAATCGTGGCTCGACACTCCGCGCTCGGCGAAGATGGCAAGCTCGGCGGACCAAATCAGAGACGAAACCTCTTCCTGGCCGTTCCGCAAGGCCGCGTTGATGCCTCGAGCCGCGTCGGCCACGTTGGGAGCGCAATCTTCCGCCTGGACGTACTTGCGCAAGGCGGAAAGTTCCGCACCGTCGAGATGAGTCTCGAGTTGCAGCCCGTGACTTTGCAGATAACGGGCGTCAAACACCCTACGCACATCCTCCTGATAGGCCTGACTCACACCTTCAGGATGGAAACGCGCGACCTGTTGGCGAACGCGCTGGAGAGTCTGTTGTCCGAGTTCCTTGTTGTTGCGGAGCGCCGCGAAGTCGATCTCGTCGAGATTTCCGAACTCATGATTGCCCGCCAGTACCAACTCATCAATGCTGCGTGCCCGCTCTTCACGCGCCTGGACACCCGACGCCTCCGTCGCCTGAGGCTCGGGAGAATCCGCGATCAGACGGGCGGCAGCTGTTTTGCGATATGCGGGCTGAATGTTCATTTAAGTAAACTCTAACTCGCTTATCGTACCCGGCTCGAAACCTTAAAGATTTAACGAAAGATGAACTCTATGACAGAGGGAACGGATTAACACCAAAAGCGACGAATTCTCAGACTATGAGAAATCCACTTTTGATCGTATTTATCTTCATCGTTTCAACTCTTTCAGTTGGCGCCCAAGAATGGCACGGCTCGGTCGGACCCAACGAGTCGGTGACACTCACCTTCTTTGACAACGGCACCTTTCGTTTGATCTACGAGGAGCGCTGGGAGATCACGCGGGTGGCCATCGCCACCGGCACCTACCAACGCTCGCCCGAACAGTTGGATCTCAATGTCGCCGAGGTGGAGTACGATGGGCCAGATGCCGCTTCTCGTCACCCGGAGGACGGCTTCACCATCGAGACTCCTCGGCTCGGGGTTCTCGATGACAATCCCAAGGTGCGATTCTGGCCGGGCGGCTGGGTGCGCCTCCAAGTCTTAGAAGATATGGATATGCTGCAACTTCAGCGCCAAGGTGGATTCCAACTCACTTTACGACAAGGGTTCGCTCACTGAAGGAATCATCGCCAAGGGATAAAATTAGGCCAACCTAACAAAATGCACTAGGGGCTCCGAACGAGTCTTCCTAGGTAAGGATAGATCTGATGAAATCCCTGAGAATGGCTAACGCCATTGTCTACTTTCGTATCCTACGCAGCTTGGGTCGCTTCTCACCGACCGAGGACGAAAAAATCTTTTCTTTCCATCCTTGCGTCTGCGGCAGCTATCAGGCTGAAAACATCCCCAACGGGCTTCCCGACCCGGTAAGACGGCTAAAGGTCAAAAATATTGTCGAGAACTACTCGGGGGAATTGGGACTGCTGTGCCGCGGACACTTCGCGGTGAACCCGGAATCGGCTTGACACTCGCCAAGGCGGCCGCTATTATCGACACTCCAAGGGCACGCCCTGGAACGGAAAGGAGAGACCGATGTCGCGCATTTGCCAACTGACTGGGAAGAAACCCGGAGTCGGAAACAAAGTATCCCACTCGCAACGTAAAACCCGTCGACGCTGGTTGCCCAACCTCGTCACTCAAAAGTTTTGGCTCGAGAGCGAGAACCGCTGGGTTCGCATGAAAGTGAGCACGCGTGGTCTCCGAACCATTAAAAAGCTTGGACTGGAAAAAGCCATCAAAAAGTATGGCGTGAAAATCTAAGCTACGAGCACGAGACTCTCAGTGTAAGAGGCCGGACGCGGCCTCTTTTTAATTGTCCGCTCAAAGGGCGCCATACACGGAGAACAAACACCTGAGCATGAAGTCCGTGATTGCCGCCACAGCGTGTTGCCTTTTCATGAGTATGAGCGTCTGGGGCCAAACCACCTTTGACGCCATTAAGCTTTTCGATGAAACCTGGAACTTGGTCGAGAGTCATTTTCTCGACCCCGGCCTCAAGGGCCTAGATTCGGCCGCGATCAGGGCTCAAGCTCGGTCAGAACTGGCCCGGGTCAAAGATAAGGAGGAAGCCGTTCGCATCGTCAATAGCTACCTCGCGCGACTCGAAACCTCTCACACCCGGCTTTACTGCGATCAGGATCCTCAGTATTTCGAGCTTCTCGACATCTTTGCCCAGGGTCCTAGCGAAACGTCCATTCGGGCCCGCTTCGAGGGAGAGCTTCCGAGCTACGTCGGTATTCTGGCCACTCTCGAGGGAGATCTTGTGGTCGATGTCGTGCCCGGCGGCCCAGCGGCCCAGGCCAACCTTATTCCGGGCGATCGAGTGTTAGGGATCTCCGATTCTGAAAAAGGCCCATTTGAACCCTTCCATCCGATCCGATCACTTCAAGGCAAGGCTGACCAAGAGCTCTATATGGAGGTCCAGAGTGGCCTGGTGATCGGTTCTCGCAAAATTCGTCCTAGTCTGATCCAGCCCCACGCGGCGTTTCTTCGCTCCATCACGGATTCAGCCGAGACCGTCGAGATGGAAGGGTACCGGCTGGGCTATCTGCGAGTCACCTCCTACGCTTCACAAGATTTTCACGACGCTCTTTTGGAGCTCCTCGCCGGCCCTCTGAGCCAGACCCAGGGATTGGTGCTTGATCTCAGAGGCGGTTGGGGTGGGGCGAGTCTAGAATACTTGGAGACTTTCCAGCCTCTACCGATTCTTGAGATGACGGCACGAGACCAGGTCGCCTCTCGATTTCTCTCCGGACGCTGGAATCGTCCAGTGGTGATGGTGGTAGACGAGCGTTCTCGAAGTGGTAAAGAGCTTTTAGCTTACGCTTTCCAGAAGCAGCGGCTCGGGCTGTTGGTCGGAAGCCGAACCGCCGGTGCGGTCAGTGCGGGCAGCGTGTACCTTTTACCCGACGGCTGCGCTCTCTATCTCGCCGTGGCTCGCGTGGCGGTGAACGGGCACGAGCTGGAGGGCAGGGGCGTGACACCCGACATCGTGCTAACCGAGCCCACGCTCCCCAGTGGGGATCCCAGCGTCAAAGAACAAGCCCTCCGACTCCTCTTGGAAGAGGTGAAAAAGGTCACTTTCAGGTAGCTAATCACGATGGGCTTGTGCGAACTCCGCCGATTTCGTGAGATTCCAGCCACCAACTGGCCAGATTCTTAGCCCACGCTGGAACCCAGAAGAACGCCGCCCCCGTCAGAGGGCTGATATCAGTCCGAAGCGCAGCAACGCCTGCCCATCATCGCAATCGCAGGCTAAACCTGGCTTGCGCAGGACGTGCGCCTCTAGACCGGCCTTGCGCGAGGCGGTCAGATAACGCATGAAACTTGACCCCTCAAATCCAAAGTCGAGGCCCTTGGGCGGCGACAATCCCAGCGCGTTGGTGCCAATCTCCCGTTCGTCGGGGCAGACCACCACCCCATGATCTCGACTGGCCTTCACCAGGGCTTCGACATCGGCCGGAGCAAGGCTCGGCAAGTCCGGAAGCAGCACGGCCATCGGCCCATCGCTCTCGAGCAGCAGACGCTCTCTGGCCTCCTCGAGGTCCTGGTTCAAGCCCCGCCCACTCGTTATCAGCCTCTGGCAACCCACATCCAGGCCGGGATCGGGGGAAGCGAGATAGACACTGGTGCTTCCGACGACCGATATGACGACCTCGAGATTTCGAGCCAGCAGGTCGAGGACCAGCGCCTCTCGCTCGAAGGTCTGAAGTGGCCAGCGAGACTTGGCTCGAGCCAACCCCTTGAATGGCACGACAAAACGCATTCAAGCCGGCCCGGAGGACCCGGCCTTGAGGCTGGACGGGTGTACAAAACGGTGGTCGGCGGAGTCGACCAGACGTCGATAAGAGCCAAACACGGCGTCAGAGTCCTGAACCTGGTCCAAAGGCGACAACTCATCTTCTCCGTGGTCAAACCTTCGTAAGACATCGTAAACGGTGTTGCGTTGGATCGGGTGCCGGCCCACGGACCTGATCAGGCCTTGTAGTCGGCGAGGAGGGAGCAGCTGCCCGTGCGAAGCTCCGGCCGCCGTGGAGATGCTTTCGTTCATCAGCGTTCCTCCCAGGTCGTTGCAGCCTGAGGAAAGCAAGAGCGAGGCCAGTTTCTCGCCTTCCTTGACCCAGGAAGCCTGAATGTTTCGGAAGGTTCGACCCAGCACCAGGCGAGCCAGAGCGTGGACAAGGATGACATCGTGTCCGGACGGACCGAGCCTTCGATCGCCGATTTCTTTTTGGAAGCTGAGCGGCGCCTCATGATGCACGAATCCCAGCGGAACGAACTCCGTGAAACCACCCGTGTCCTTCTGGATGTCACGGAGCAGGAGCATGTGGTCGATCCAATGGTGGCGGCCCTCGAGGTGTCCGAACATCATCGTGGAGGTTGTTCGGAGTCCGATCTGATGGGCTTCTCGAATGACCTGCCGCCATTGCTCGACGCTTATTCGGCCCGGCGCCAGTAGGTCGCGTAATGCCGGGTCGAGAATTTCCGCCGAGGTCCCGGGTAAGCTGTCGAGTCCAGCCGACCTGAGCTCCCATAAATAATCCGCGGTGCTACGGCGAGAGCGAATGGCGCCGTAGAGGACCTCCTCTGGAGAGAACGCATGTAGGTGGAGGTGGGGGAAGCGACCTTTGATTGAGCGGGTGAGCTGTATGTATAGCTCACCGTCCATCTTGGGCGGCAAGCCGGCCTGAATGCAGATCTCGGTGGCCCCGAACTGCTCGGCCTGTTCGACCCTTGCCAGGATCTGGTCAATGTCGAGCAGATAGCCCTCGCCGTCACGGTGATCCCGACTAAAGGCGCAGAAGCGGCACGACTTGATGCACACGTTGGTGAAGTTGATGTTTCTATTGACGACATAGCTGACGTCCTCGCCGCACTGCAGCTCTCGAAGCTGATCGGCAAGCAAAGCCAGAGCGATTATTTGGCGAGGGGTCACGTCGGTTAGCGCTAGAGCTTGCTCTCTGCTGAGATCACCCCCCGCAAGCGCGATCTCGAGGGCATCCCTTTGCGCGGACGCGAACTCGTCAAAGGCTTGTAGCATAGAGGTCTCCCTGATGAGCTTGGATTTTTGGTCTTAGGGACGGGTCTATCCACTCGTCCGTGAGGTATTCGGGGTACACGGGAAGCCTGGGTTGCAGGGCAAATCCGGCTTCTTCGCAGACCGCCCGTAGCTCGGCCAGATGTGGCCAGGGAGCTTCGGGATTGATGAAGTCTCGGGTCAGCGGGCTAATTCCGCCCCAGTCGTTGATTCCGGCCTCGATCAGCCGGCGGTGGCCTTTGGGGGTCAGGTTGGGGGGCGCTTGCAGGCTCAGCGGCCCAAGAATCAGACGGCTGACGGCCACTGTTCGGAACAGCTCCTCATCGCTAACCTCAGGGAATCCCGCCATTCGAGTGCCGTCCTTGGCCCGAAAAATCTGCACGATCACCTCTTGGATGTGCCCGTATTTTCGGTGCAGGTCGCGGATGGCATACAAACTGCTCACCCGCTCTTCAATGGTCTCTCCTATCCCGACCAGTATTCCTGTCGTGAACGGTATCTTGAGTCTACCAGCGTTCTCCAACATCTCGAGCCGCCGTGCAGGCAACTTTGTCGGAGCGCTCTGGTGCGGCCCGCCCCGCTGACACAAGCGCGCCGATATGTTCTCCAGCATCAAGCCCATGCTCGGATTTGTCTTGCGCAGCGCGCGCATCTCGTCGTAGGAGAGCAAACCTGCATTGGTGTGGGGAAGGAGCCCACCCTCGAGGCAGACCTCGCTGACCTTGACGAGATAGTCGGCCGTGCTGGAGAATCCCCAGTCACCCAGCAACCGCTGGTAGGTCGGAAAGATAGACTCTGGTCGATCTCCCAGACAGAGCAAGGCCTCGTGGCAGCCAAGCGAGACCGCCCTCGCCACCTTGTCACCGATCTCGGCCAAGCCCATGGTGTGCGCACCAACATCTTTGGGACCTTTTCGGAAGGTGCAATAGCTGCAGCGATCTCGGCAGAGATTGGTGACGGGCAGAAATACCTTCGGACTGTAGGTAAGCCGCTTCGCAAAAAAGCGGTTCCGTAGGCCTGCCGCTTGCTCGAACAGCCGCGAGGAGCCCTGCTCGACAAGCCGGCAGGCTAGAGAGAAAGACAGCTCCTCGTTTTCCAATGATACCTCCATTGCTAGACAATTCGACTCGACAGTGCGACCAGCGACATCAGACAACACCCCGATCGGAAAACTTGGCGAGGACTTCTTCATCGAACTGCTGGATGGTGTCGGGGTGCTGCTGGAGACCGCAGATGATGACCTCATCCACCTCGATCAGCTCCAACAGCCGCCCGAGTTGGTCGACCACGGCCTGGGTCGAGCCGTAGATGATGTCCTCTTTGCCGGTTGTGTCGGGGTTGATGATGAAAGCCCCGGCGCGCTTCTTCTCCTGAGCTGGGGTCGTTGCGATATTGGCCCACAGGCCGACTGTTCGCCGGATCTCCTTCGGGTCGCGACCGATTGACTCGCAGTGCTGGTCAAGAACTCGCAACTTGTGATTGAAGCTTTCGGGCGTACCGGCGGAATTGGCGAAAAAGTTATAGGCGTCGGCATATCGAGCGACCAGCCTCAGGGTTCGCTTCTCTCCCCCTCCACCAATCATGATGGGGAGTTTTTGCTGGACTGGTAGGGGCGCGAATGGGGCATCCTCCAGCCGATAATAGCGACCTTCGAAGCTAGAGCTCTGTCCGGAGAGAAGACGGGCGATCACCTCGAGTCCCTCCTCGAAACGGTCGAGACGCTCTTTGACCGTTCCCAGCTCGAACCCATAAGCTTTGTGCTCACTTTCGTGCCAAGCGGCGCCCAGCCCCAGATCCAACCTTCCCCCGGAGATATGGTCGAGGGTGACGGCCGACTTGGCCAATAGGGCCGGATTCCGAAAGGTGATGGCATTGACGAGAGTGCCTAATCGCACTCTCCGCGTCTCGGCCACGAGTCCGGCCAGTAGAGTCCACGCTTCAAAGACGGGACCGGCCTCGAAGAGGCGGGCGTCGGTGTAAACGTGGGGCAACTGACCCGCGAATGGTGGAAGCAGGTGATCGTAATTCCAAATGGCGTGCCACTGGCCGCGGTCGGCGACTCTCGCTATTTTCGCAATGTTCTCCCAAGTGGAGTGGTTGTTGGCGACAAAGAGACTGAATTTCATGCAATCCTCCCGAGTGGTTCGCAAACCCATTGTTTAGTTGTTCTAAAGTACGGAACAATTGGCTATTAGTCAAGCAGTCTTCGGTTCGACTCCTGGTCGGGCTACGAGAACTGTCAGAAGGAGGCTGAGCGGCCGTGCTGCCCCCAAGGACAAAAGTGAAAACTCGGGTCGAAAGGCCCGGTTTTTTGGCAGTCGTGGCGAACGAGCGCGCCTTTAACCCTGATGATGCGTGCCTTGGTGGGCCGCTTACCGTTCGCCAGGCGGCCTATTGTTCGCGCTGAGTCTGGTAAGCGCGCAAGATCGAGCCGACCAGGTCGCCGAATTTTTCTCCTATCTCCTGACAACGCGTGGTGTTGAGCATCTCCACACCGCGGCGCTCGCTACGAATCAAGCCAGCTTCGCGTAACACCTTGAAATGGACTGATAGAGTCGACTTGGGCACCGGCCGCTGGTCGACTTGAAGAAAAGCGGAGCAGATCTGAGGGCAGTCCGACTGCGCAATTTCCGCATAGATGCGAACACGGACCGGGTCCGAGAGGGCGTAAAGGATGCCCTCGACCGTGATCTCGCTGAGCGGTGGATGGTAGAGCGGTCTCACAAGTTTGTTATACACGCCCCTTGACAAATTGTCTATTTGTTCACTAATCTTGAACTATTGGAATTTAGTAACATTACGAAAGAAGGCAACCAACCCATGCAGTACAGTGTGCAAGTGGCCAATGACAACATTTCCTGGAACACTCTTCGTGACATCGCTAAAACGGTCGACAAAGGCCGGTGGGATACCCTCTGGAACTATGACCACCTGTTGCCTCCGCTAGCGGAGATGTTTCCTCACCTGGCCGAGAGCCTGGAGCATTATGAAGAGGGAGAAGTGCATGAGGGTTGGTCGATGCTCGCCGCTTGGGCCGCCGTGACGGAGCGAGTTCGACTCGGCTGCCTGGTCACCGCGATACCCTTCCGCAACCCGGCTCTGTTAGCCAAGATCGCTTCCACGGTCGATCACATCAGCAATGGGCGCCTGCAGCTAGGTTTGGGCGCAGCTTGGCATCAAAGCGAAGCCCGAGCCTACGGGATTCCGTTGGGCGGCGACAAGGAAAAGCTTGACCGCTTCGCGGAGGGCTTGGAAGTGATTCGGCTTTTGCTCACTCCCGGCGGCCGGCGCGACTTTCAGGGCAAGTACTTTCAACTGGATCGAGCGCCGTTCTCTCCCCAACCGGTTCAACGGAAGCTGCCCATCTTGATCGGTGGCGGGGGTGAAAAGCGTACTTTGCGACTGGTGGCTCGCTACGCGGACTCTTACAATTTCTTCGCCCAGCTGATTTCCACTCCGGAGCTCTATGTCCATAAGAATCGTGTGCTCGACGAGCACTGCGCGGCTATCGGGCGCGACCCCGCGGAGATCAAGCGGACCGTGGCGCTGTGGGCCGACATCGAGAGCGACGAGACGGTCGCCCGCGGCAAACGGGAGTTTCTAGGTCGTGGTCTCGACGAGGCCGGCAAGAACGCGCTTCTCTTCGGGTCGCCCCAGCGGATCGTCGACGGGGTCGGTGAGCTGCTCGAGAAAATCTCCGTCGAGGAGGTCATCTTCTGCGGCCTAGCCCCTCACCCTGATGCTTACCAACGCTTCGATGAAGAGGTTCTGAGTGCCCTGGGCCAGGTTGCGGTCGTGGGTTGAGCCGTGATGGCTGGCTGATGCCAACCGCTCTCTCTCGGCGTTGGCCATCCTTATGGCCCCGGCAGATGCGCTCGTCTCTTGCTCTGCACCCGATCTAGACAATCAATCGCGTCCAGTTCAAGGAGGAGAAGTGAAATTGAGTCTCTTTGTCGCCAACAATCACTCGACTTGGGTGAATATCTCCGAAATTGCCAGTGTCGCCGAGCACTGCCGTTGGCACGCGCTCTGAAACTACGACCACCTCCTACCACACTTCGCTGGACAGTTGCCCCATATCTACACCGACTCTCGTGCCTTCGAAGCCGGGCCCGTCTTCGAGGCATGGATTCTGTTGACCGGGCTGGCTGCTGTGACGCAAAGAGTGCGGCTGGCAACTCTGGTCAATGATGACATTTCGTAACCCTGCCCTGCTGGCAAAGTCGGCCGCCACCCAGCAGTCCCCCTTCTTGCTCATGGACTGCAAGATGCCGGCATCTCGGCAGGTCTTGGAGAAGGTGGCGGACGTGTACTGGCTACCGCGGTCCGAGTGGAAAATCAGTCCAGGCTCTGCTTCGCGCCGGCCAAGTGCCATTCTCAAGGCGTCATCGACGAGCTGGGCCCTCATGTGTGGCTGGATGGACCACCCGACCACCATTCGGCTGTAGAGGTCAATCACAACGGCCAAGTAGAGGAAGCCTGACGACGTCTTGATGTACGAAATATCCCCGACCCACGCGCGATTGGGCTGGTGTTGCTGGAAGTTGCGGTCAAGGTAATTGGGTGCGAAAGTGGCCGCGGGGTTGGATTTCGTGGTGACGCGGAAAGCCTTGGGGTACCGGACCTTGAGCCCCAGTGCGAGCATTCGTTCTCGCACTGTCCGACGGCATACTTTGAAGCCGCGCTTGGCCAGCTCTTTCACCTGCCGCCTGGTGCCGTAGCGCCGACCATTGGCTTTGTGAATCTCCTTGATGGCCTTATCAAGCTCGGCGTAATCAACACCGTCATCTTCACCTCGAGACCGCCAGGAATAGTACCCTTGTCTCGAGACCTGAAGAACGGCTCAAAGCAGCCACAACGGGTAATTGGCCCTCTCCGCTTGGATAAAGCGAAATCTCACTCGCAATCCCGCGCGAAGAAGGCCGTCGCTTTTTTAAGATGTCCCGCTCCATCTCTGCGATCTTGTTTTCTTTCTCCAGCTCAGCGATGCGGCGCTGTTGTTCAGCCAACATGCCCTTCATCTGTCGGGCCGTCATCTCGTCGCTCACACGTGCCTCCGAGTGGCCGGCCTCAGCTCTCCATCTGACGAGTGAGGAGGGCGATATGTCGAGTTCCTTGGCCACAGCCGCAACACTCCTCTTCACGCTGAGCTCCACCGCCCGCTGCCGGAACTCTTCCGTATACTTGGGTTGTCGTTTCTTCTGCATGATTCTCCGATTCTTTAAGTCATTCGGAATGTCTGCAGATCGGGGACCATTTCAAAGGTAACGCAACGAACATTTCGTTGTCGTCCAGCCGAGCGATGTCCCAATCCCACGCCCCCGGCTCGAGAGGTCGAACAGGGTGCACACCAAGCTGACGGCAGTGGCAATTCCAGAGGTCGGCGACCGCCTCCGCGGACGCACGGTAAACGGCGATGACATCAGGCACTGGTTACTCTAGCATAGGGAGCGTCGAATCGGAGTTCCCGCGAGGAGACTTAGAGGGGGCTGATACCGCGCCAAAGTTCCCCGTCGGTCCCGAATCCCGCAAGGTGGCGGCAACCACGAACACTGGTAACTGCCCTGCAGTCGCACACTTGGCGTGCCGTGTAAGCGTGAAAGTCAATCGCTGTTGTTCCAAGTCAGGACGCCGCGTCCGCCCCTGCTCCAGCTTGGCCAAGATTCAGCTGGCTCCCGTTCAACGATCACGTGGATCCACGCCTCCTCGCAATCGGACAGTCGGTCTCTGTCGACCTTGAGAAGCTTCGCGATGTAAGAACGGTTGAGAAGGTTGTCAATAAAGTCGGCGGTCTCTTCGTCGATGCCCTTGTAGCAATGGCCTCCCCATTTCTCCCCGGTGAAATGGTCTTCCAACACGCTTTCAAAGCCTTTCGTCTCGTCAAGCGGAATGAAAGCACCTTCCAATTGAGGATGATGGCAAGCATAACCGCCCGTCTGGCTGCTGTAAAATACCCCCGAGGGGTGCGCCAATATCAAGCCCAATCCGCAGAACTCCCCAACGTGAATGTGCAGTTCGGGTCTTTTATCTTCGTTGTTAGTCATCTTTTCCCGGAGCCTGTCCCCTCATGGACGCGAGGTTTTCGACTTCATCGCGGCGAGCCGCGCCTCAAAGGAATCGTAGGTTGTCTCGAACTGATCCACCTTTCGGACGTCGGCTCGCCTCAAGACTTCGATCACCGCTTCGTGACCGCTTGGCATCATGCAGTCATTTTTTCGTTTCGGCAGCCGTGAAAAGAGTCTTTGCCAGCTAGCTTCCGCCTCGTATTGCTCTTTCGACATGCTCCGCCTCCTGATCTAAACTCAGGCGATCATGCCGCGCCGCGGCGCCGAAGCAAAGCACGCTTGCCGAAACGTCACGAAGTTTCGGCAATTCCCGGCTCCAGCAAGAAACCTCGATACGGCGGGGTTTTTCGTTGTTGGAGGGGCTTCCCAAATTGGGCCTCGAAGGGTCATGGTATACCGGTAGTGTGCCAACTTTTGAGCGGTGTGCGGGAGAGCTAGCCTCGTGGAATCACCATAGTCACATCCGATGGCTGCTCGCTGTCACCCTCGAGGTTACGGAACTCGAGAAGGGCCTCTATAGGCTTGAGAACAGCGGTGGCTTTATGGCGGACCTCCTCGACTACGGAGACATCCTTCAGCTCGAGCATGTCGGGGGAAACAAATATCTCTTAAAGGAGAGGACCGCGTCAAGCCACAGACGATTCGATTTCATCCTCGCTCGAGGAACCGATCTGAGCCGACCTGAACTTGTTGCATATCTCGAGCGGGTTCTGTATTGGGAGAGAAGCTACGGAGGCTGGCTTTGCATGTTTGTTGACGCGGACTCTCCCCTGCAGCCGGACGTTGAGTTTGCAGTCCTTCTCCAGAGGAAGGCCATTGAGTCGAATGGCTAATCCCTTGAGGACTACCCATTGAGATATCTGACGGTCATTTGGAGGTCCTGGTGGAGCCGTTTCCAGCCGATAGTCTGCTCCAGTTGCGAGGTACTGGCCAATAGGGCGAGGCGCCCGACCTCCAGGTCGAAGTGAACAACTGTCCGCCCACGAAACCACGGTGGCTCAGGACTCCAGAAACTGCCTCCGGGCACGTTCTGGAGGTCGAAGGTTGTAACGATGACGGCGCAAAGGCTTCCGTTGAGGACTTCTGTGCTCTCCCAAGACGTTGTTACGGTCCCTTGGACAGTACAACGACCAAAGCCGGATTTGAAGGGTGCGCTGAAATCAACGCTCCGCCGAGCCCCTTGTGTCAACCCCGCGAGCTCCGGTGAAAACGTCAATGGAAACGTCGGCGGTGACGAATTCTCCAGAATGCGGCCGTTTCGGTCGAAGACGACTACCGGGTAGACCTTCTGGTTAACCGGGCGATCAACTCGCGTATCCGAACAATGGCCAGTGTCATGGATGTTCGTCATGGTGACACGAACGGTCTCTCCCGGCGACTCGACAGCCAAAACGAACTCGGCCCGCCTGTCGGCGACGCCGCCTTCCGTCTTCGTGAACCCCGCCCCGGTTGTCACGACACGGTGATGGGTGTATTCGTATACGAAGCGCTTACCGGCGGGAAGCGCCCAACTAAGGCCTCCTTCGGACGTCATCGGTTCGGCCATGGCTATTTTGAGTGACCGTACCGCGCTTGCGTCCAACGTTGCATGGCTTCGGCCAGAACCTCACGGCCTTCCTCGGACAAAATCGGCTGGGCGAGATACTTGACGTAGTCCGGGCTGGGCGAGATACTTGACGTAGTTCGGCTTAGTCGTTGAGCTAATTCCGCCCAAGTACGAAAACTGTTTCCTCGGCAGGATAAGCGGCGGTGCGGACTCTACCGAGTCTATCTCTTGGCGTAAGGCTTCCAGGCCTTTCTCCTCAGAACAAAGATTTTTCGTGCGACGGAAGGTTTCGAGGGCACGTCTCCTGCTACCCTGGCGAACCTTGAAAGGTCGCCCTGCTCGTCCTTGCTGAGGAGGTTCAGGCATTGGGTGGAGATATTCTCCAAAGCTCGAAGACCATGGCTCCGACGAGACAGTCACCGTCACACTTGAGAGCTTCATTCTTCGAGGGATGGCAGCTCAGAACTCCTCGCCACTCAAATCAAGACGCGTTAGGAAGGGCTTTTGCTATCGTCCGATGGTGATCACTCGTCGTCCGTTTCGCTGGATGACGTTGCCGTTGGCGTCACGCACCACGCGAGTGTTGTTCGGATTATAGTAGTATCCGTCGGAACCGCGAACATAAGGATTGTTCGGGTTGTAATAGACGTTTCCGTTAACGTTGGGGTTGTAGCGGTACTGGTAGCGAGCCTGAAATCGCGGGTCGTTAGGCCCGGCCGGCGTCATGACCTGGCCCGGCTGGGTCGGATACTCGTCTTGATAGACCGTGTTCGGGAACTGATATCGGGGATCGTAGCCGTTTTGGCGGTTTCTCATATAGGAGTAGTTTCCAACGATATCGGTGCGTTGCTCGGTCTGCGCGACTTGCGGGCCTTCCACGATTAAAGAGCTGGAGGGCTCGGCGTTGGCCGTTCCTGCTAGCAGCACCACCAGAGCCGTCGCTAGCATCCAGGAGATTCCACATCGTTTTGTCATCGTTTTACCCTCTCTTATTCTCAATATCTCAAGTCTTATTGACTGTAGAGTCAAACCCATCGTAAGGGGAAAAGTTCCCATCCGTCTGTGTGAGACATCACTTTCGCGACGTCGGGTTTCCGGGCCTGGACATTGTTGGAATGGCAGACGATGCGACGAAACGTTCTTCGGCTCTGTCTCTGGCTGTGCTTGCTCCTTCCCGGTCTAGGCCAGGGTCACCACCACTCCCATGACTTCTCCAACATCGAGCGTTGGATCGACCGCTTTGAGGACCCAGCTCGCGAGGAGTGGCAACGCCCAGACATGGTCGTGGATCTGCTTGGACTCAGGCCTGGACAAAACGTCGCCGATATCGGAGCGGGGACCGGGTACTTCACACGTCGCTTGGCCAAGAAAGTCTCGCCCGGCGGATTCGCCGTGGCGGTGGAGATCGAGCCCGGCTTCTTTCCCTACATTCAAAAGAGGGCGCGAGAGGCCGGTCAGGCTAACATCCTCACCCAACCGGCCGAGCCGAACAATCCGTGGCTGGCTCCTCAAGCCTTCGATCTGATCTTTCTCTGCAACACCTTGCACCACATCGACCATCGCGCGGAATACTACGCCTGGCTGCGCCGCGCGCTGCGCCCCGAGGGGCGAGTGGTAGTGGTCGACTTTTTCAAGGATATGGATATTCCGGTCGGTCCTCGTCCTGAAATGCGCCTGGCTCCGGGGACTCTACGAATGGAGCTGGAAGCGGCCGGCTTTTCCGTCAGTGTGGACGCGGAGAGCCTGCCCTACCAGTACATCCTCACCGCCCGCCCTCGCTCTTAGATCCCTCAAAAGGCGCCGACCAGGCTTGCCCTCCTCGACCCTTCTTCGGCTCCTCCGGCTATCACAAAAACGGGCAGCACTGCCCGCCCGCGGCACCGGCTATCACAAAAACTGGCAGCACTACCCGCTACTTCCGAGCAGAGCATACTTTAAGGAACAGAATGAAAACGCGAGGAGCATGAAGAACGGGGCGCCCTTACAGATTCTCGGAGGTACCCTTTCATGACATTCGCGCGCTCCCTCAAAAGATTCGCTGCCGGACTTCTCCTGACCGGGCTGGTCTTTTCTCCAGCTCTGGCCGACGAGCAGCCGCTGGCCGAACTCTGGTTTCAAACGAGCGCCGAGTATCGGGCCCTCTCCTATCAAACTTATCGCACGGCCGAAATGCAGTTCGACCAATGGGCGCCGCTTTTAGTGAAAAGGGCCGACGGGAAAGCCTATCTGCCAGGTAGCGACAAGCCCGTGGCCATCGTCTTGGATCTCGACGAGACGGTGCTCGACAACAGTGGATTTCAAGCCTACTGCGTGCAGAACGAAGTCGAGTTCAACGACGAGCTATGGAAGCTCTGGATCGAGTTTCAGGGACAAAATGAAGCGGCCGGGCCCGCTGTTCCCGGCGCCCCGGAGTTTCTCAACAAGGTGGAGGCGATGGGAGTCACCCCTATCTACATCTCCAACCGGACTGTGGGCCAGGAAGGTCCGACCGCGAAAGTCCTCGAGCGTAACGGTATCAACGTCAAGGGGATTGAAGACCGTATGCTCCTTCGCCTCGGCTCCAAGGAAGAGACCGCGCGTGGAGAAGCGGTGATGAAATCCCACGGAATCAAGACCGGCTCTTCCGAAGCCGCGGCGGTCTCGAAAGGTGAGGGGAAAAAGGAAGCCCGACGCCTTCTGGTTTCGGAAAAGTACAACGTGGTGGCTTATTTCGGTGATCAGTTGGGCGATTTCGAGGCCTACGTGGCCCAAGCGGGCGATCTCAACGCGGAGAGCTACAAAGCGAGGCGCGACAAGGCGGACGACTACCGTAAGCATTGGGGTACGGTTTGGTTCATGCTGCCGAATCCTATGTACGGCTACTGGGGCCCAGGACAGTCGATCCCGGCCAAAGACTCGGAGAAATCTCTGCGAGACTACGGATTTGGAGTCTACGTTCGGGGACATAGAGCGCCCAGCGGGAAGTAAGTTCAGCTGACCGATCTCGATGCAAGTTCTAGAAGGTGGCGTGCTGCCCAAACGAGCATCCCCCCTCCCCGTGGCCGTGTCTAAGGTGCTACCGTGGGGATCTGACGCATCACGCTCCAAGGGGTTGGGGTCCAAAGGCCGACCCTAACCCCGGCGTCGGCCAGCCGGCGGCCTGTCCAGGTGTTGCAGGTTCGATAGAACGTGTATCGACTGGTCCCCTCGTAGAAGACGTCACCGTCCCCGTAGCCGGGAGCCTCGATCAAACGTGGCTGCCCTTCTTCGGTGTTGTGGAAGCTTTCCCAGATGGAGCGGCAGAGGCGTTCATACTCTTCGGAGGACAGGACCAGGGCTCTACAGTCCGGGCCTGACCGTGGTTTCGCGCGCCACTCCACGTGCATGGCCGCGCTGTCGAGTCCGAAGAAGGCCCTGGCGACGTTGACGGCTTTGACATCATCCCAGGTTCGGGTCTGGAGATAGAAGGTGCGTGAACCCCAACCGAAAGCCAGGTGGTCATAGCTCGAATCGGGCCGTTTCACCCGCTCGCGGTCGAGAAAACCGTCCCAGTTCCAGACCTCGGAGGTGACCGGTACAATAAGGTCGGTGTGGATAGGGCCCGAGGAGACATAGATGCGAACACCCTCTTCACTCGAGACGAAATCTCCATTGACGGGAATCCAGGCCCCCAAAAGCACGGCGACGGCCACAAAAAGGAGGCTCAACAGGCCTCCCAAGATCAACCTGACCAACCATCGACGTATCGCTCTTAACTTTCTCACCACAGAGTCGTCGCCAAGTCTTCTCTTTTTCTCTCCATTCGACTAAGTTCGACGAATGCCGGCCAAGACAGATAGCTCGACCGCTTGGGGGGAATTGAAACGTCTACCCAGGGCCGTTTGGTACCTCGCCGGCGCCACTTTGATCAATCGGATGGGAGCCATGGTGTTTCCCTTCCTGGTTCTCTATTTTCACCGTAGCCTCAAGCTGGATCTCGAGACTGCCACGGGGATCGCGGCCCTTTTTGGCGTCGGAAGTGGATGCGCCGCACCGCTAGGGGGATGGCTGGCGGATCGGTATGACGCTATTCGAGTACTGGCCTTGTCGATGGGGGCGGCCGGAGTGCTACTGCTAATCTTTCCTTTCCTCACCACTCCCCCGGCCCTGATGGTGGGTACTTTCGGGATCGCGTTGCTGGCCGATCTCTCCCGACCTTCGGCCATGACGGCGTTAGCCAGGCTGGGCGGACCGGAACAGAGCCGAAACGCCTTCACCTTGAACTACCTGGCCATCAACCTGGGGATGAGCGTAGGACCCTTGATGGGCGGCTATCTGGCTCAACACGACTATCGCTACCTCTTTTGGGTCGACGGCATCTCCTCACTCTTGTCTTGTCTTCTTCTTTTAGCTTCAGGCGCGACCTCGCCGGCGCTTCGGGGCGATGGGCCTAAGCCCGACTGGAACATCGGACGAGCGGGATTTCTGACCATCCTCTGGACCATCGTGGCACTTTGGGTTTTCATCAGTTTTTTCACCGCCACTCCGGTCTACCTGGTGACGATTCTGCATCGTCCGGAGAGTTGGGTGGGCTGGCTCTGGCTCCTCAACACAGGGATCATCGTCTTGACCACCGTCTCGATCAGTCACGCCACCCGAGGCGTCCCCCTTCCCCGACAACTCTGTTGGTCGGTTCTCCTGTTCTCCCTGGGCTACGCGATTCTTATCCCGCGCTCCGGACTGGACGGACTGGTTCTCTGCATGCTGCTCCTCACCGTGGGAGAGATGCTGCTCTTCACCAACGTCAACTCTTACTTGCAGAAGATGGTGCCGGAACACAAGATGGGACGCGCCATGGCCCTCAATTCCATCACCTTCTCCATAGCCATCTCGCTGGCCAACCCCACCATCGGATACTTCTTCTCCGCGCGGACTCCCAAGGAGCTGTGGATTGTCTTGGCCCTGGCCGGAATGACGGCGGCTTTGGGGTTTTCTCGGCTACCCTGGGGCAAACCCCAAAAGTTGTCCGAGGGAGGTCCGGCTTGACGTCGAAATCCTCTTTATGAAATTCTCTCCGGAAATCCTCATTCCCGTCGCCTTTCCCATCTTTTGGTGCTTCACATGTTGGATGATCTCTAGAGTGGGGGGCTGGTATCAATGGGCCGAGGCTTATCCCAACCGCGCCGGTCATCTGGGGAAGGTACTCTGGATGCAGGCCGGCTCCTTTTCCTTGGGAAGATACAACGGTACAATTAACCTTAGCGCCGACCCTGACGCTCTAGCTCTTTCGGTGCTATTCCCCTTCCGCTTCGGCCATCAGCCCATTCGTATTCCGTGGGACGAGCTGAGTGTAACGCTCAAAAAGTCTCGCTGGTTCGGCAACCTGGTCGATGTCAGCGCGAAGAAAGTTCCGGGGGTGAGTCTGCAGCTCGCGGAAACGACCTGGAAGAAACTTCAAAAAACCGGAGGTCGCGCCGTTCCCCTACCCGAGGATACAGCCGAGAAACTATAACCCCAAATACGCTTCTCGCACCTTAGGATTCTCCGCCAGCTCTTCGGCTGTGCCTTGGAGGGTCACCTTGCCCGTCTCCAGCACGTAAGCGCGCTGACCCACCTTCAAGGCCTGAAAAGCGTTCTGCTCGACCAAGAGCACGCTGACGCCCTGGCTATGGATCTCGGAGATAATGCGGAAGATCTGAGCAACGATCAAAGGTGCCAGCCCCAAAGACGGCTCGTCGAGAAGGAGCAGCTTGGGGCGGCTCATCAGGGCGCGACCGATCGCGAGCATCTGTTGCTCTCCCCCCGAAAGGGTCCCGGCGGCCTGCTTGAGGCGTTCCCGCAGGCGGGGAAAGAGCTCCAAGACCCAATCGAGCTGCTTGGGGTCCACCGAGTCGTGAATAAAGGCTCCCATCTCCAGGTTCTCCATCACCGTCATGCGCGGGAACACCTGGCGACCTTCGGGGGACATAGCCAGACCTCGACTCACCAGCTCGTGGGCCGGGAGCTTGTGGATCGGCTCGCCACGGAACCAGATCTCCCCTGTCTTGGGGCGAACAAGTCCCGTGATGGCGCGCAACGTGGTGCTCTTACCGGCCCCGTTGGCGCCCAAGAGGGTCAGCACCTCGCCCTCGTTGAGGATCAGACTGACCCCGTGCAGAGCCTGAATTTTACCGTAGTAGCACTCGATATTTTTGACTTCGAGAAGCGGCGTGCTCATGGGACCTCCTCGGCGGGCGCTCCCAGATAAGCCTCGATGACTTTCGGGTCGGCCGAGACTTCGGCCGGAGTCCCCTCGGCGATCTTCTCTCCGTGGTCGAACACCGTCACCACTTCCGAAACCTCCATCACCAGGCGGATGTCGTGCTCGATCAAGAGCACCGTCACACCACGCGCGCGAATCTTCCGAATAAGCTCGGTCAAGGCGACGGTTTCGCTCGGATTCATCCCGGCCGCCGGTTCATCCAGCAAGAGCAGTTGGGGGCGGCTAGCCAGGGCCCGCGCGATCTCCAGCAGGCGCTGATGTCCGTAAGGTAAGCCGCGAGCCTCCAGGTGAGCGTCCTTGGATAAGCCGACGAATTCCAGGCATTCGTAAGCGTCGGCTAAGGCTTGCTCTAGCTTGGCTCCGGTGAAAAGCTCCTTGAGGGTGGCGCTCGGGTCGCTCTCGGCCTGTCCCAGCAGCACATTCTCCAAAGCCGACAGCTGGCCGAAGAGGCGGATGTTTTGAAAGGTGCGAGTCATACCCAGACGGGTGATCCGATGGGTATGCCCTCGCAGCGTTTGGCCGGCGAACTTGACCCCTCCCTCGGAGGGCTCATAAACCCCCACCAGGAGGTTGAAGAAGGTGGTCTTCCCGGCCCCGTTCGGGCCGATCAAAGAAGCGATCCGCCCACGGTTGAGCGAGTAGTCGACGTTGTTCACGGCGACCAGACCGCCGAAGCGACGGGTTAACTTCTCGGCTCTAAGCAGCTCTTGGGAATCCGTGGGTGCCGGGAGCGGAGACGGCTCGACCCCCTCCGGTTTGTCTGGAAATTTAACCCGCTGCTCGGGCCACAGGCCTTGCGGTCTTAGCAGCATCATGGCCACCAGAGTGCCGCCAAAGATCAGGTACTGAGCCTTGGAAAGGTCCAGGAAGGGGTCCAGGGCGGCCAACAGCGCGGGCGAGCCCTGGAGCGACTCCACCAGGCCGGGACGAAGGTGGGTGTTGACCCAGTCTATCAGATTCGGTGTGATCACCAGGTTCAAGAAGCCCAAAGTGAAGCCGCCGACCAGCGCACCCTGCAGGCTGCCCACGCCGCCCAGGATCACCATGGCCAAAATCATGATGGAGCCGTTGAAATCGAGGGGGAAGGCGAAGTTCAAAGTGTAGATGTATGAGGCGTAGAGAGCCCCCGCGAAACCCGCGATAAGCGCGGAGAAGGAGAGCGCCAGAAGCTTGGCCCGGGCCACCGAGATGCCGCAGGCATCAGCCGCGATCGAGTCCTCACGTTGGGCTCTGAGCTCTCTCCCCAGGCGGGAGTGGCGGATGCGGTAGCACAGTCCGAAACAGAGCGCCAGCGCCACCAGCAGGAGGTAGTACCAGCCGGTGACGTTCTGGTTGTCTAAGACGTAGCCGCCGAAGGTGGGCGAGGCGATGGCCGACATGCCGGTGATAGCCTTGGTCTGGTCGTCGAAATTTCTCAAGATGGGGTCGAGCATCAAGCCGAACCCCATGGTGACGATAGCCAGATAATCGCCTCTCAGGCGCAGGAGCGGCCAGGCCAGCAGCGCCCCCACCGCCATGGTGAAAAGGCTGGCCACCAAAAGCGAAGGCCAGAAGCTCCAGCTGAAGGTCGAGGCCAAGGGGCTTTGAAGCGAGGTGAGATAAGCCATGGAGAAAGCCCCCACGGCGAAAAACGCGGCGTAGCCCAGGTGCAGAAGGCCGGCGAATCCGACCACCAGATTCAATCCCTGGGCTAGCATCAGATAGACCGCGATCTGGCAGAGCGCCGGCATCATGCGAATGCCCATCGCGGCATCCAGGATGGGATACAGGAGCGCCAGTAAAATGACGATAGCCCAACGCCAGCTCATACCTTCTCCGTACCCCCGACACCCAACAAGCCCGACGGCTTGATCATAATGACCACGATCAAAACCGCGAAGACCATCGCTGGAGAAAGCGCCTGGGAGAGATAAAAAGCGGTGAACGCCTCCACCAGGCCGATGATGAAGCCCCCCAGGACAGCGCCCTGCACGTTTCCGATCCCGCCCAGAACGGCCGCGGTGAAGGCGTTAAGGCCCAGGCGAAATCCGAGGTCGAACTTGACCTCCTGGTTGTAGAAGCCGTAGAGAAATCCCGCCGCTCCGGCCAGCGCTCCGCCAATGAGAAAGGCTTGGGAGATGGTGCGGTCCACACTGATCCCCATCAGTTTGGCCGCGTCGGGATTCTGAGCGGTGGCCCGCATGGCTTTGCCTTGACGGGTGTAGTGAATGAAGTAGTGCAGAGCGGCCAAGAGCGGTAGGATGATGAGAATGACCAGAAGTTGGCTGAGCCGAAAACTGACGGTCGAGTCCTGGCCGAGCAGGTTGATGTCGTGTTCGCCCAGCAGACTGGGGAAGTAGACGGGAGCCCAACCCTTCCAATACCCACCGATATTCATCAGAACAAACGACATCCCGATGGCGGTGATCAAGGGGACCAGACGAGTGGAACCGCGCAAGCGCCGATAGGCCAAGCGGTCGATGGTGCGATTGAGTAGTCCCGCGAACAGCATCGCTCCGACTAAGACCATCACCATCAAGAGGACGAAGACGAATCCGGAATGTTCGTCGCCTCCCAGCCCGAACCAGACGACCCCGGTCAGCGCGGCCATGCCGCCCATCATGAAGACCTCGCCGTGGGCGAAATTGATCAGCTCCACGATACCGTAGACCAGGGTGTAGCCCAGGGCCACCACTCCGATCAGCGCTCCGTTGGAGAGCCCGTTAAGGATCTGCTGAAAAAAGCCGGTGAAGCTGAAACCCTGGCCGGCTCTCGTGTGGGACGTTTTGTGAAAGGCGGCGCTCTCGTCAAACGTGGTCTCCAGGGCCTTGGAGAAGACGAAGGCACCGTTTTTGATCTCAAAACCCGAGATGGCGGTCAGCGACGTATCGCCCTGCTTGTCGAAGCTCCAGTCGCCCACCAGTCCTTCATAGTTGGCCGTGGCCATGATGGTGTCGCGAATCGTGACGCGGTCTTTGACTCCGGCCTTGGCGATACCGGCCAGCGCCACCTTGGCCGCCTCGTAAGAATAGATGGCGTAGGCTTCAGGCTCGGTCTTGTACTTCTCGCGATAGGCCTTGTACCAGGCTTGGGCTTTCTCTCCCATGTGCTCGGGAGGCAGCCCCCCCATGGTGACCAGGCAGCCCTCCGAGGCCGGTCCGGCGGCCTGGATGAAGGCCTCTTCTTTAGTCGCGTCGGGAGACATGATGGTGCCCTTGAAGCCGCCCGCTCGAAGGTCTTTGACCAGTTTACCCGCTCCGTTCTGGGTGATGCCACCGAAGTAGACCATCTCGGTGCCGGTGGCGCGGACCTTGTTCACCACGGCGCGGTAGTCTGGCGCTTTGGAGTCGATCCCCTCGCGGCCGAGAACCTCGATCCCGGCCCTCCGGCAGCCTTCTTCGAAAACGCTCGCCAGCCCACGCCCGTAGAGCTCTTTATCGTCGAGGATGTAGGTGGTTTTGAGGCCCAACTGCTGAGCCCACCAGGCCGCGGCCAGGCCCTGAATGTCGTCGGCCGGCACCACCCGGCAGAAACTGCGGACCCCGTTGGGGTAGTAGATGTCAGGCTCCCCCTGGTCTCCAAAACCGGCCTTGGTCAGCCCGGAGTAAGAGGCCGCCGGGCAGACCATGACCATATTGGCCTGGTTGATGATCGGAATGGAGATTTTGGAGGCGCCGCTATTGTAGGTGCCGATGTAGACCATCACGTCGGGGTCGGCGGCGGCACGGCTGGCGTTGTCCTTCTCCTTGGCCGGGTCCCAGGTGCCGGCCTGCGCGCTGGCGTCATCCCATGAGCTGTATTCGATGGTGAAGGGGCCTGCTTTGTAGCCCGCTTCTTCCAAAGCCATCTTGATGCCCAGCACCATGGTCTCGGACTGCACCCGCGAACTTCCGGTGAGAGGCAGGCTTGAGACGATCTTGATGACCTTGGAGCGATCCTGGGCCCACGAAGCGACCATCCCACCTAGGAAGAGACAAGAGATCAGAAACGAGACAAACCAGAGGCGACGGAAAAGGGACACCACGAGTTAGCGGGTCAGCTCAAAGGAATTGAGAATCTCGCTAAGGATGGCGTCGTAAGGCGTGCGGTCCAAGGAGTCTCGCCCGTCGGTGTAGGTGATGGTGATCTGCGTCGAACCCTCGCCAGAATGGATGGTGAACCCTGTCTTCTCCCGCTTGAGTAAGGCTCGAAGCTTTCCCAGCTTGACCTCCTCAAACTCTTTCTTTCCTTGCATCTTCTGGACCATCAGCATCCGCTCCACGAGCGTGCCCGCGTCCCTTTCGTGCTGAGCAAATCCCGAAATCGACTCAGGATAGTTGGGAGCGTACTTCTCCTCCAACTTGTGAGCCATACTCGGCACCGGCCCCGGGCCCCAGTCCCCGCCGACACTGATGGTGAATCCATGAGCTTTGGAATCCATGGGGGGAAAGGTGAGGGGACTGGCACTGACCCCGACGGCCAGAAGCAAACATAAGAGTAGACTTCGCATGGGGTGTCGTTCGGGGAGAAGAAACTCGGACCTCCGGTTGCCGAGTCGAGTTAAAAAAAATGCAATATTTTCGTAACTCACCGCTCACAAGTCGCTCACATAATGTTAACCACGAAAAGCCAACATGCCAGTCAGGAGGAAACGTTACCGTGCGAATATCAAGCAGTCCTAAGGCCCCGCCAACGTCTGGACCCATCGAGGCCGTCGATCAGATTCTTCACTCGGTGAACGCTCGCGTGCAAGAGACGCTCCTGCGCACCGACGACGACCATCTCCGAGCAAGGCAGCTCTTCCGAGAGAATCTGAAGGCGGCTCTTCATGACTTCGCCGGTCAGGAAGAAACGTTGCCGTTCGAAAGAAGCCGATGGTCAGACAGCTGAATTTGGCGACAGCGCAATCCACCGGCACTGGCCTCGCTGACACGGCGCTGGAGCGGCAGATACACACCGCCGACCTCTTCGTAAGAGTCGTGATAGGTTTCTGCCTTGAGCAGACCGCCGCCATCGCGTTCCCAGTAGTAGGCGCTGTAAAAGATGGCGGCCCAGCGTTCCTGACAGCGCTGATGCCCATCAATATTGATGACGAAGCTTTGATTCTTGTAAGAACGGCCGATCTGACATAGCTTGGCGTCTTTGACACGATAAAAGCTGGCCATCTTGTCGCCCCGAAAATCGAGTCGGCGTCCGTAGACCGGATCCCAATCTCCGAAGAAGCAGCCGCTTCGCGAAGCCATCTTGCTCACGCTGGGCGCCTCTCGATGAGAGACCAGCTCTTCGAGTTGAAAGCGCAACCAGCGTTGGTCCTCGAGGCCGACGAGATCGATCCGTAAGCCGCGGCTGCTAGGACAGTCTAGGGCTCCATGCAAGTCGAAGTTGCCATCCTGATAGCGAAGCCGGGCGGTGAAGCCGGCAAAGTCGGGAGGCCAGTGATAGATGGCGTCACGGGCCTCGGATAAGAGTGCATCGGCTCTGGGATCGCCAGGGATAACCTCTGCTAGGGCAGCCTCGCGAGCTGCATGGTCGACGAAACCGGCACTCATGATTGGATACTACCCCAGGGTCGAGCCTTTTAATCTCGTTGCATACTGTGGGTAGAGGGATTTCTTCTCGGCAGAAAAAGTTGTAGCAATGAGCAACGTCCTTAACCTCCTGATAAATCGCGGCTCAGTGGACCTGACATCGTGCGATCTCGAGGCTGTTCACCTGATCGCCACAGTACAGAGCCACGGCGCCTTGCTCAGCTTTGACTCCAAGAGCGGCCAGCTTCTTGAGGCGTCGAGCAATTGGACCAGCTTTCTATCTCCAACAGAGGAAGATAGCCTGGACTCGCTATTTAGCCCCGAGATTGCCAAGGCTTTGCAAGCGGTGGAAAGTGAGAGGGCCATCGTACTTTCACAGACGCTAGCCCAGGGGATCGAAATTTCAGCTCACCGCACCTCTAAGCGCCTGTTGGTAGAGCTTGAGCGGACCGAAAGCGCTCTACCCTTCGATCCGATTCTGGGTCTGACCGGGGTGATGCACAGCCTGACCAGCGCCGCTACTTCGGAGATGTACTTGTCCAAACTGGCCAACGAGTTGCGGGCGGCTCTGGAGATCGACCGAATCATGATCTATCGCTTCTTGCCCGACTGGACAGGAGAAGTGGCTGCCGAGGCTTGTCAGGGAACCTCACTGTACCTGGGCTTGCGCTTTCCCGCCAGCGATATTCCTCAGCCCGCCCGTCGCATTTTTGAGCAAGTGTGGGTGCGGCATATCGCCGACGCCGAAGAGCCGGCTGTACCAGTGCACGCTGGTAGCGCTCTGGCTGACGAGCTGGACCTGACTCAGGTTGGAATCCGCGCGGCCTCACCCATCCACTTGCAATACCTAGCCAATATGGGAGTGGGGGCTTCGCTCACTCTATCGCTACGAGTCGGTGACCGGCTATGGGGACTGGTCGCCGGGCATCACGGGGGCTCGTTTTTGCTCAAGCCCAGCGCTAGAGCATCGCTAGAGATTCTTGCCCAGATGGCTTCGCTTCAGCTGTCAGCTCTATTGCGGGCGGAAACCCGCGATCAGCGCCAGCAAAGTGAGACAGTGCTGGCAGTCGTGGAAGAGCGGCTGGAGGTGAATGAGGATGCTCGTCTTTCCAACTGTTTCGACGAGCTCGAGGGCTACCTTCACGCCGACATGCTGGCCATCTACGAAAACGGTCGCTGGACCCGCCGGGGCGGAGTGGCTCTCGAAGCTCTAGAAGCTTTCTTAGCCTGGCTCGAGGCCGAGAATCCTCAAAATGAGGTGCTGTTCTCTCGCGACTGTTTGCCAACCACTTTGGTCCCCGGCTACGCTGGCGTGATGGTGGTGGCATCTACCTCTCAGTCTCAGGGACGAAAGACTTGTTGGTTCCGCCGCGAGCAGTCCCACTCGGTGCGCTGGGCGGGAGACCCTCGAAAAGACAGCACCATGATGCCGCTGACAAGGTTGCAACCACGCGCTTCGTTTGCCGAGTACGTCGAGACGACCCAGGGCAGGTCTCTTCCCTGGACGGAGCTTGATCTTTGGAAGGCCGAACGTTTCGCTCAGCTGCTGCGAACCCTCTCTTTGCGTTGGCATCGCCGCCTAGAGCAAAAGGCCGAAGCCTTGGCGCGCAGCAACCGCGAGCTTGATTCCTTCGCCTACATGGCCTCTCACGACCTCAAAGAGCCTTTGCGAGGGATTCACAACTACGCCACCTTCCTGAAAGAGGACTACGGGGCTCTGCTCGAAGGCGAGGGCTTAGTGTTTCTTGACGGACTGACTGATCTGACGCAGAAAATGTCCAACTTGGTTGACGCCTTACTCGCTTACTGCCGCCTCGAAGGCCAGGTGCTGGAAATCAACGATTGCGATCTGGCTCCCATGGCCAGGGACATCTGCCATCTGCTCAAGGTCACCCGCAAAGCCGAGACTCAGGTGGTAGAGCCGCTACCGATAGTACAAGCCTACGCCCCCTTCCTTTCGGAGATCTTGGTCAACCTACTGACTAACGCCATCAAATACAGCGACGACAAGAATCGCAAGGTCGAAATCGGCGCGCTACCTTCGCGAGACGGTCTCGACATTTTTTATGTCAAAGATAACGGGATCGGCATCCCTGCGGAGTTTCACGAGGAGATCTTCGAACTCTTCCGACGTCTCAACGGTGAAGAAAGCGATGGTGCCGGGGTGGGACTGACTATCGTTAAGAAGATGGTGGATCGCCACGGTGGCAAGGTCTGGGTCGAGTCCGAGCCCGGTCAAGGGTCGACATTCTTTGTCGCGCTTCCCCGGTTAAGCCAGTCTAGTCAAAGAGCTGGCTAAAGACAGGCCGTAAGGTGTCGGGGGAAACCGGCTTGACCAGGCAAACATCAATACCGGCGCTTTGCCAGACTTCGCGTTCGATCTGCGCCTCAGCTGTCAGCAAGATGATGGGAAGCTGTTGGGATGTGAACGTCTTTCTCAATTCGGCGGCCGCTGTCAGGCCGTCCATTCGAGGCATTCGTGCGTCTAACAGCACCAGGTCGAACTCTTTTTGGCGGCTGGACTCTAACGCTTCAGTGCCGTCGTGGGTGACCGTCGGCTGGTGACCAAGGCCCTCGAGCTGCTTGGCCAGCACTTTGGCGATGATCATGTTATCTTCAGCTACAAGCACTCGTAAGGACCGCGGTGCTGCCGCTTCAGAGGCCCGGCCTTGCTCTAGTGAAGAAGACAGATCTTCTCCAGAGGCCAAAGTGAAAGGCAACTCGAACCAGAAGGTGCTGCCCTTGTTGGGGACACTGCTCAGGCCCACTGTACCACCCATCCTGCGTGTCAGGCTGTCCACGATGGCCAGTCCAAGACCAGTGCCCTGCGAGCGGAGATTGCGCTGGCCCGTCTGATAGTGTCGCTCGAAAATTCGGCTCTGAGCTTCAGGTGCGATTCCAACGCCGGTGTCCTGCACCTCGAAAGCCAGTCGCATCGTACCCGGGCTAGATTCGCTCACCTTCAAGCGCAGCGTCACGCTACCCTCACTAGTGAATTTTAACGCATTGCTAGTCAGGTTATAGACCAACTGGCGAGTCCGTCGGGCGTCGCCCCATAGCTCTGGTAAGTCGTCCGGCGCCTCGACCTCAAGACTCAGACCTTTGTCCTGGGCGAGCGGGTGTAACGAGGCTGCGACCAGTTCCAAAATTTGTGCCGGCTGGAAACGCGAGGGGTAAAGAACGAACTCGCCGGCCTCGATCTTAGTGAGATCCAAAATATCGTCAACAGACAGCAAAAGAGAATCGCAACAGGCCGAGATGGTATTCACCACTTCTGAGAAACGGGGCGGAAGCCTTTCGTCTTGCAACAGCGCGATCAGGCCTACAATGGCGGTTAAAGGCGTACGCAGCTCGTGAGTAGCGTTGGCCACAAACTCTGTTTTCAGCGCATCCTTACGACGCAACTCCGAGTTCAGCTCTTCGAGCTCTTTGCGCAACTGGAAGCGAGTTTGCGCATAACGCACGGCTTCCCAAAGGACGGGCTCAGTGATGCGGCTCTTGGTGACATAGTCATGCGCCCCGGCTTGCAAAACCTCGACAGCGGTCTCTTCGGAACCCGAGCCGGTGACCACCACTACCGGGCAGGGCAGCCCTCCAAACTGCTCGCTCAGTCGGTCCAACAGCTTGGTGCCGCTGACATCAGGTAGATGCACGTCGGTGATAATGCAGTGGGGGCAACGCTCCTCCACCAGAGCCAATGCCTCCTGGCTAGTCTTGGCCTCGCGGATGGTCAGGCCGTCGTAGTTGCGCTTTCTTAGACTACGGGCGACCAGAATCCGGTCGGCTTGCGAGTCGTCGACAATGACAAAGTCTGTTAGCATCGCGGCAATGGTGGACCCCCTGTCGGCTGATCTCCCCCACTATGGGCCGAGGGTCGCCGGGATGCCATAAACCAGTATTGCAAGCAAACCTTGACGGCCTCGCGCAGGTCGCCATAATTCAACGGCTTGACCAGATACCCGGCGGCCCCTTCATCGAAGCTATCTTTGACATCAGCCTTGCTGGCCGAGGTGGTCAAAATGATCTTAGGACAGGGAACGATGCGGGCCTCACCGCGCACCCGCCGCAGGAAGGCAAGCCCGCTGTTCCCCCCTAGACTGATGTCTACAAAAATAAGATCGGCCTTCTGTCCGCTCAAAAGGACCTCGAAGGCTTGCTCGGAACTGCCGTGGTGCGTGAAGACGAGAGAGAGCTCTAATTGGATCGCCGCTTGGGTCAAAGCTCGACGTAGAGCCAGGTAGTCGGCCTGACTATCCTCAATGATATGAATCTGATGGGATCGCCGTCTCACCATACACTGACAGTATTACTCTTCAACGCGGAGGGCACCTTTTGATCTAGGGGTTGGAGACGATCTCCAATATATCGTCAGAGGTGAGGCCAAATCATACCACATGAAGTATAGTCCGTAGGTTCTGGCCGAGCCTCTAGGTCGGACTAAGCAGCCAGTGACGGGTAGCGCTCCAGCCCAGTAACAGACGCCCATGCTCGCTCAGATTCTCGCCATCCATGACCGCCTCCAGGCCCTCTAGAGCGGGCCTGAGACGGTTGCGAAAACCCTCGTCTTTCACCTCGCTCAGGCACCCGTGGGCCCAGACGCGCCAGTTCTCACGTTGGCCCCCGGGGACAAAGGAGAGGTAGAGGATCATCTGACGCCAGGCGTAGGCCGAGTTCTTCACCGTTCGCATCTGGGCATGCCAATCAGCGATAGGCCCGCTCATCCGATAACAGAGTTCCTCGAAGCACCGTCGAGCCATCTCCGGCAAGGAGCTTTCCAGCGTGGGGAGTAAGCCCAGCGGCCCCAGTAGCGTGGCCAGGTTGTGAGTGGTCAGGATCTGCATCTGCTCGATGACGGCTCCGTTACGGGCGACGGGGTTCTTCCAGCTTCCGGACACCCGTTTTTGGCACCATTGCGAGAGCTTCTCGTCGCTCCAGTCGGGCAGCTCACAATACGGAAGGTCGTAATATCGCTGGTACAGCGAATCTCCCAAAAGTTCGGCGGCGATCTTGGCGGCCCGGAGGTAGTTGGGCGAGAATCCGCCCATGAAGATGTCGGCCGCCAGCTCGTCCGTGAAAGGTTGAGGAATCCCCCCTTCCCGCGCTAACGTCCTCAGCTCGGTGACCAGCTTGTTGGGCGGCTGTGTGTAGGGGAAATTCCGTAAGGCGAGGGCCGCCAACTCTCCCAACACGGTTCGTGCCGCGCCCGCCGAGCTCTCATCTCCCCCCAGCCAGGGTTTGAGGGCGGCCACCATGGGCAGCTCATCGAAACGGACCTGGCTTTCATAGTTCAAAAGCAAGAGAGAACGTCGTCGCCGGAAGGTGCGATAAAGCGACTCAAAAAGCGGGCGCAACGGCTCATCCGTCAGAGTGTCGGCTTTGACCCTGGCCGTCATCTGGTCGAGCAACGAAGCCAGGCTCTCAGCGGAACCCACAATCCCGTGCTGGACCAAGGTCTCGACGGGCGCCTGCCAGCATCGCTCGGCCTTGCGAAGCAAAGACACCGGGAGGTCACTCTCCAGATGTTCGGGCAGCTCCCAAGCTCCATCCTCGGCGGAATAGAGCTCCTCGAGAGTGTCGGCCAATCGCTGGGCTAGAACGACATAGCTCGGATGGCGGACATCTTCGAGTTGGCGGGCTCTGAGATCCCGAAGAGACCCGCTGCCCGGCTTGCCCCACCGGGTCGAATGCGCGGCCAGAATTTTTCGAATCCATCCGACATCACGAGGGGTCAAAGTGCTCGGGCCCTCCAAGCAGATTGCCAGGTAGCGCCGCAGGCGGGCGAAGTTCTCCTTGGGGCGGTCCGGTTTCGAGCAGAGTTTGTGCTGCTCGCGAGCTTTCTGATAGTCCCGGAGAAGTTCTCTGGCCTGATCCGCCCAGCCGTCCGGGAAATGACGGCAGGGCCAACCTCCCGGCTCTCCCCCAACCGTCAGGCAAAAGAGCTCCACCGCGCGGTCTTCCATCGGCGCCCAGACGGTGACCGCTTCTCGCTGAGCCTCGACCTGAGTTTGCCTCCGCTGTCGACGTAGGGAGGTCGTCGCTTCTCCGACCGTCGCCAGGTGGACGCCTTCGGCTCTCTCCAGAGGGCGAGGAAAAGGTCGAGGATAGAAGCGAAGGCGATCGAAAAGCGGCAGTATCGTTGAAACCAAATCCTGGGCGGCCTCATCTTGTCCGCGTTCGGACAGCCAGGCCGTCACTAGGAGCGCTCCCTCCTCCGGGAGGTCGATTCGGTAGCAACGGTTCTCGAGGAGCTCTCCAAGCTCGGTTCGTCCTTGCGGACTGGAAAAATGGAGATTGAGATCGAGACGGCTCCGCCCCCCGATCCGTTCCAACGTCTCCTTCTCGTGAGGGAGAAGCGGTCCGGAAGCGGCGAGGTGCCCGGAGGAGAAACCTCCGTGCAAGACCTCCGGGGTGACCCAGGCCGGAATTCCCTGCAGAGGTGTCCGACTCCCGATCCGAAGCCGACCTCCCAACATCATGGAGACGACCTGGCGCCACTTCTCGGCTCGGGTCAGGGCCAACTCTGTTCCGTGGAAAAGAGAACGCACCGCTTGAGCCAGGGCGTAGGCCGGACTGGCGCTTACCTCCGATTTCTCAGGATCGTCTTTAGCCATCGTGAAAAAACCTGGAGGCGGGATTTGAACCCGCGCCCTTCCGGTCCTAAGCCGGATGCTCGCCACTGAGCTTCCCCAGGTCGTCTCGAAAGTTTACGACGACCCCGTATTTTGCCCTACACGCACCGCGAGGTTAGATCCTGAGGTTAGGTCACGCGAACGACTAGAGCCGGGCAGGCCGCGCAGGACATATTTTTCGCCCAAACGAAGCCGTTGAATAAGTATTTATTAAAACTTTAAAGTCTAGCCGAGGGTGGTCACAAAGATGGTGGTAAGGCGAAATGCTCCGAAGATCTCGGGATGGCATCGATGGTTAGGGGTGCTCTGCTTACTTGTGTTGCTCAACGGGTGCGGCGACTCGAGCACCAACGTTGTAACCACCGGCAACGATATCCAGCCGGGTAATCGTACCGGTACGATTATTATCGATTCCATCCCAGGCAGAAGCTCTTCCTCATCTTTGGCCCAAAGTTCTTCTCTTCCTGAAGTCGACTACATCCAGTTGACGATCTACCAGAACATTCAACAGTCGTCATCACCGACCAGCCTCGTACCGCTCCTGCTCCTCGGAGAGATCGGCAGGGTGGACCCTCAGCGTCGAAGAGCTACCTTTCGGAACATACCGACCGATATGGACCTAGAGCTCATCGTCCACCTCCTAGCGAGCCCCGAGGCCACTGACGAGGAGAGGTCTCAGCTCGTGGCCCTCTTGCGGGGGAGCACGAGATTGTCCGAGGGTGCGACCCAAGAGCTTGACCTCATCGAGGACTTCGAGGAGTTCGATCCGTTCACCATGGCGACGAGCCTCTCCGTCACCCCTGCCTCGACGACCATCGCCGAGGGCATGACCCAACAATTTAGCGCGACGGGGGCCCTCTTCGACATCAGTACTTTTGACCTGAGTACCAATGTTGTTTGGAGCTCTTCCAACCTGGCAGTGGCAACGATTGACAATCAGGGTGTGGCTCGCGCGGGCGAGAGCGGCGTGACAACCATCACCGCGCGCTACGAAAATCTGTCGACGAGTGCCACGCTAACGGTACTGCCGAGACCCACAAACAACTTCACGCTCTCGACCAGCGGGACGTTCGACACCGACAGCGGCACGTTCGAGGGCAGTCCCGTGCCCGGCTGGAATGCCGATACCCACCAACTTTTGGTCAACGCTTTCGAAATCCCCGGTGGTAGGACGCTCAGCGTAACCGGAGCCTTTCCCTTCTCCCTGACCGCTCAGGGCAACGTTACGCTCGATGGAACCCTACAGTTCAACGGCCTCTCCGCCATCGACCCCGGGCCCGGCACCGATGCGGGAGAGGTCAAGATCGTCGCTTTCGGCGCTATCAACGGAACAAACGGAACGATCTTCGCCCGTGGTGGCAACGCAACGACTGGCCAGGATGGTGGGGATGGCAGCCGTGTCGCACTGCAGGCCGGCGGCGACATCAACATCCACACCATTAATGTCGACGGCGGCACAACCGAGGACAACGGCACCGCCGGCGGTGGTCGAGGGGGCCAGATCACGATCCTGGCTGGAGGCCGCCACCGAGCCAACACCTTATCGGCCAACGGCGGCAAAGGTGGCAGCCTGGACTTTGCCGGCAAGGACGGCGGAGGAGCGGGCGGAAGCATCTCCGTCACCGCCGACGGCAACACCGGTGTGACCAACGCCAGTGCGGCTGGAGGCGCGGGCGGATTCGATGTCACCGGGGGCCCCGGGGGCGGTGGTGGAACGATAAACTTCTCCATTTTCGGTTTTCTCACCGTGACCAACGCGACGGCCGTCGGAGGTTCTGGTGGTACCGGCTACTTGACTGGGGGTGACGGAGGTCACGGTGGAATTGTCGCACTCACGTCGTCTCTCGGCAGCATCTCGGCTTCTACCATTCTAGCCCAGGGTGGGCCCGGAGGCACCGGCGATAATTTTGGCGGTGGTAACGGAGGAGATGGCGGCTCCCTGACCTTTGGTACCGCTCCGGTGGGAACTCTTGTGGCTTCCGTCATGGGTGGAATCGGAGGAGCGGGCACCCCTCCAGGTACTGCCGGAACCAACGGTACCATCACCCCTTAGGCTCTGCCCAACACCAAAGATGAGACCACCAGGGCCGTCAGGGCTAGAAACCTTGAAGACTCTCTGGAATTTTCAGCGTGCTCCGCTGGAGACTCTAGCCGAGGTGACGGCCAAGTACGGCGACATCGTGACCTACCGTTTCGGGCCGTTTCCGGTGGTATTGCTCAACCATCCTGAGGCGGTCCATCGAGCGCTGATCGAAAATCACCCGAACTACGGGAAAAAGCACAGCCCGTTCTATAAAATGCTCCGCTCGTTCCTTGGTGACGGGCTGCTGACCAGTGACGGAGCCTTCTGGCTACGCCAACGTCGACTCGCTCAGCCGGCCTTTCAGCGCAAGAAGGTCGAGGCCATGGCACCGACCATCGTGGACTGCACGGAAGAGATGATCGCGAAGTGGCGCAGGCTACCGCCCGGCAGCCGAATCGATGTCTGTGAAGAGATGATGCACCTGACTCTTCGGATCGCCGGCCGGCTTCTCTTCTCGCAAGAACTCAGCGCGAAAAGCGATGCCGTGGGAGCGGCTCTCGATGAGATTCAAGTGCAGATGGGAGAGCGGTTTTCCTCCCTCTTGCCACTCCCCCCAGTTCTGCCGACCCCTCGAGACCGGCGCTTTCGCGCGGCTCGCGACCGCCTCAGCGAATTAGCTTTGCAAATCGTGCTCGACCGTCGCCGCGATCCCGGGCGGAGGCTTACCGGTAACCCTGGAATTTGTTAGTCCAATCTCCTGATCCATCCCCATGCAAAACAATTTATCCGTATTTTTGCAAAGTATACTTTGCAAAAATACGGATAAATTGATATTTTGAGCTCATGGTCATAGATCCCGAGCAGATCAGTCGAGTGCTTGGCCAATTCAATCCGTGGTGGTCCGGCAGCAAAAATCCAACTCTGCCAGGATGGCATCGCGCCGCCTTCCCGGAGCTGATACGCTGGATAGAACATCCCCCTACTCGCCGCGCGATTCTACTTTCGGGAGCTCGCCAAGTCGGCAAGACCACCCTTGTGCTTCAAGCCATCATGAGGCTGCTTGAGCGTGGAGTCAGTCCGGGTAACATCCTCTACGCGACTTTCGACCATCCGCTCCTCAAACTCGCGGGGATTGAAGCCGTTATCTCCTGTTGGAGAGAGCGCGAGGCACGTCAGGAAGGGCCGGAGTATCTCTTCCTCGATGAGGCGCAATATATTCCAGAGCAAGCCACCTGGCTCAAGCACCAGATCGATCTCTCTAGCGATCGCATCATCATCTTCACCGGTTCAGCCATGCCGCTACTCAAAAGCGAGCCCGAATCTGGGGTAGGGCGTTGGCACACCATCCGGCTTACGACGCTCTCCTTTTATGAATATCTACGGCTCAAAGAGGTCGACGTTGGAGAGATTCCTTGCCTGGACAGCCTCCACTATCTCTTCACCTGGCCGACAGGCCAGTTCTTGAGAACATCCGAGGCAGCCTCGACGCTGACGGGGCATTTCCACGGGTACCTGTTACGAGGAGGCTTCCCACAGCTCGTGCGAATTCCCGAGCTTTTCGACGCGCAGCGTCTCCTTAGGGAAGATATTGTCGACAAAGTGCTCAAACGAGACATGACGGCTCTCTATGGGGTGCGCAACATCTTAGAGATGGAGCGGCTCTTTCTCTACTTGTGTTTGCACGACGGTGGGATACTCAATCTCTCCGAAGTCAGTGGAGAGCTCGGCGTGTCTCGGGCTACCGTGTCGGGGTTTTTGGACCTCCTCGAAGCCGCTCATCTGCTCTACCGATTACCCGCGTTTGGCTACGGAAAAGAGGTTTTGCGGGGACGTCAAAAGGTCTATCTGGCGGATCCCTCTATCGCTCCCGCCGTCATGCTACTCTCGAAGTCCGCCCTCGACGATCCCCAATTTCTGGGAAACGCTGTGGAGAACGCTGTGTTCAAACACCTCTACGCGCGTCTGTACCGCCAGGCCGTCGGATTCTCTTACTGGCGAGGCAAGAGGAATCTTGAGGTCGACTTGGTCGGCAATGTCGGTGGCGTGAACGTGCCCTTCGAGATCAAGTATCGAAATCAGCACACCGACCTGGGAGACCTGGCCGGGCTATTGACCTTCTGCCAAGAAAGAAAGTGCCCGCGAGGCTACGTCATCACACGCTCACTCAACGACTTCGGCGTTCTCCAACCCAAAGACCCCAGCTTCCAACTCCTCAAAATTCCCGCACCGCTCCTGTGCTACTGGACCGGTCGGGCGGAACTTCACGAATCTGGAGCTTTCTCAGAGGACGACTTTGGCTCTAGCTTGGACCAGCCTAGCCTGCCTTTCAGACCTCCATGATACCATTCCTTATCGCCACTAAAACCGCTTGGGCTGTTGTCGCGACGCCGAGTCGTTTACGGATCCGGCGAAGGTGATTTTCGACCGTTCGCTCCGAGAGGCCTAAGATCGCGGCAATGTCCGCCTGACGCCTTCCGGCGCCCGTCCAAGCCAGAATCTCACGTTCACGATCGGACAGGGCTTTTAGCTTGTGGCTGGAGGCAGAGACCAGCAGCCGACTTGCCGCGCGAAAGGCCATGGTCCCCACCAGCGACAGAGCCACTCGAGTTTGCGGCGACGCATGAATTTTCTCTCCCCCAAAACTCATCGCGCCTTCTAATCCCGAGGGGCCAAAGATCGGCACCTGCAAGCCATGGATCCCCTTTCCGCGCGGTGTAGCGACAATACGGTACGCCTCACCCTGGGTCTCCTTGGTCTTGCTCCAGAAGAAGGGTTCGCTCACTTCAAGAACGTGCCGAGACATTGGGCAGCGTCGAACGTAAGTGAGCGCGTCCACAGCCTGTCCTGTCCCGAACCAGTCGCCTTCAATCCAAAGGATTCGGTCAACCGCTTCTTCGTCTCGCATTGCCGCGACAGAGAAGAGAACGAAGCGGTCATAGCCGAGGGGAGCGGCAAGGTTACGAACCTGGTCTTGAACATCCGACATGCTGCCGCTGCCCTCGATGGCGAGGGCAGCGGCAAGCACGTCGTGACTCCCGGTAGCAGCCAATCTAGCCCTTCGTAACCTCTGCCAACAGTGTTTCGGCGGTCAGTTTGCCCAACTTATTCGAGGCTAAGGGACTGTCTCCGGTCAAAAGGCGGCGGTCCTTGTGAACCATTCCAGTAATGTCGGAGTTGAGAATCTTGACCCCGCGCTCTTTCAGCTTTTCGCCCACAAGCCACGGCAGGGGGGCAGGGATGTAGCCGATCTCAAGGTTGGCGCCCGTGTCGAGACTATCGGGGAAGACGCAGATCTCGTAGTCGCGGAACAAGAAGTTGTCCTTCTCCTCATCGAGACCCGCGGCGAGCAGTGCGGCCGGTCCGTGGCAGAGCGAGATCACGTAGCGCTCGTTCTTCTGAGCCCAAAAGAGTGTCTTCTTGACATCTTCGTTGAAAGGGATGTCGTTCATGACGCCGTGGCCGCCGGGAATGAAGACACCGATGTAGTTGCCGGCATCGAGGTCCTTGGCGACTTCCGTCAACTTCTTAGGCTTCTTGAGCTGTTGGCGATACTTCTCATAGATGCTTTTTACCGCCTCATCCTCTTGAGGAAAGGCCCACATCTCAAGCTTGACCGGATCTCCCGACGGAGTAGCGACATCGATCTCAAATCCGGCCAGGTCGATGTGATACATCGGAAGCAACATTTCGACCGGATGGTTGCCGGTGGAAAAGAATTTGCCATCCTGCATCATCAGATATCGTTCCTGCGAGGCGATCATCAGAACTTTCCATTTCCCACCCCTGTAGGGATTAGGATAAGTGGTACCATCAAAGTCCGTTTTGGACGAGACGTATTGAGTCAGTGAGTACGGTGAGGGAAAAAAGGCATTGTCTTCAGCGATATCGGGGGTTGGCTTTCGGTCTTCAGCTCGCGCATCGGTCATAAGTATCTCCCTGTCTGACGTTATGTATCATACAGTTAGCGAAGGCCGATGGTAGCGTCAATGAGGGATTTCCCTCAACGACGACACCAGGGCAGTGGGGCTACTGGTACCCACAATCTCAAAGGTCAAGAAAGCTCGGACAGCTCTTGGCAAAGGGAAAATGAAGTAGAGGCAGCAAACGTCGCAACGGCATGTCCATCGCAAGGCGCCTCAAAGAACTCCTGCTGTTCATCGCTCTCCTCGGTCTGCTCCCCGCTGGTGCCGAGCCTCGGGGGCTTCACCTCTTGCCGGAGTACCGTCAATCGTCAAGCATGCCGTTTCTGCCCCACCGGGATCCTTACACCCTTGCCGTGAATCTCCCGAACCAGCCGTTCGCCGACCTGACAGACCAGCTCCGCTCGGCTCTCAAGCTGAACCTGCATCGCTTCACCGGCTGGAGTTCGCAGGGGGAGTCACACCTTACCGTTATCACTCCCCCGGAGTTTGAGGTGCTCTCGAGCTGCCTCACAGCCGAGGAGATCGACCTGCTCGCTACAGACCTCAAGCTACAAGAGGCCGACATTATCGCCCTTGGAATCGGTTCGGGAACCGTGCCAAGTCAGGAGGGAGAGCGACAGACCTACTTTCTCATCGTCGATTCCGCCAAGGCTCGAGCCGTGCGACATGCGGTCCACGCGGCTTACGTAGCCAACGGCGGAGACCCCGCCGACTGGGATCCCACCTGGTACTTCCCCCACGTCACTCTCGGCTTCACCCACACGGACCTGCATGAAAATCAAGGCGTCCTCAAAGACATCAAGCATTCCTGGGACCGTCGAGTTCGGTTGACCATCCCACCGAGACTTGAAACCTGGAACGGGTCATCGGAGACAGACTGATGGCGGGAGAGCTGGTCCTCTACACCACCGAGGACGGAACGGCAAAGATTCAACTGCGGGCCGAAGGCGGAACGGTTTGGCTGAGCCAGCTGGAGATGGCGGAGCTTTTTCAGACCTCCGTTCCAAACATCAATATCCACATAAAAAACGTCCTCGACGAAGGCGAACTCTCCGAGGGGGCAACTATTAAGGAAGACTTAATAGTTCGCCAAGAGGGTCAACGCCAGGTGCGCAGGCCCGTCAGAGTCTACAGCCTGGACATGATTCTCGCCGTGGGTTATCGCGTGAGATCGCCGCGCGGCACGCAATTCCGCCGCTGGGCCACCTCCCACCTACGGGAATATCTCATCAAAGGCTTCGTGATGGACGACGAGCGCCTGAAGGAGCCGGGAGGCTGGGACTATTTTGACGACCTGCTCGAACGTATCCGCGACATTCGGGCCTCGGAGAAACGCTTCTATCAAAAGATTCGGGACATCTACAGCACCGCCGTCGACTACGAGTCGAAGTCCAAAGCCGCCCAGCTTTTCTTCAAAAAGGTGCAGAACAAGATGTTCTGGGCCATCACCGGACAGACAGCGGCCGAGCTCATCTCAGACCGCTCCGATCCCAACCAGCCGAACATGGGACTTACCAGCTTCAAGGGAGAACAAGTCCGGCTCGGCGACGTGGCGGTAGCCAAAAACTACCTTCAAGAGCCGGAGCTTGAAGAACTCAACCGAGTCGTGGTGATGTACCTCGACTACGCCGAGGACATGGCGCGCCGTCGCAAAGAGATGACCATGCGCGACTGGGAGCAAAGATTGGATGCCTTCCTGCAGTTCAACGAGCGCGAGGTCCTAACCCATGCCGGGAAGCTCAGCGCAAGCGTCGCCGAACAACTCGCCCGCGAGAGATACGCGGAATTTGACTTTCAGCGACGAGAGGCGGAAAGGCTCAAGGCTGATGTTGAAGATGTTCAGGCCCTGGAGCACCTACAGCGGCGAATGAAAGACGCCAAAGATGACGATTAGCGGAGGTACTGCTGGTAAGGTGGGTGGCCTGTAGACGGTCGATGCCGCGATTCGCATAACAGCAAGAGTTCTCGGACTCGGAAAAACTCGCACCAGTGGTGGGAGTTTTGGGGAAAAGACGCTTAAGAGCGAACCACAACCTCAGAGGTCTCCCCGCGGTTAGAGCACAAATCCAAAGAGAGACCTCATGACCGCCTCCTCCACCACAGAGCTTCCTTTCTCGCCCACCACGAAGCGGTGGTTCGAGACGCATTTCCCGGGGGCGACTCAAGTGCAGCGGCAGGGGTGGCCGCTCATCGCGAGCGGGGCGCACACTCTTCTTTTGGCGCCGACGGGGAGTGGGAAGACGCTCGCGGCTTTCTTGTGGACCATCGATTCTTTGGTCAATCGTCCCCCGACCAAGGGGACGAAAACCGTCTACATCTCTCCTTTGAAAGCTCTGGTCTACGATGTGGAGCGGAATCTCCGCGCGCCTTTGGTGGGGGTGACGCGGGCGGCCGATCTTTCGGGGACGCAGATCACCGTTCCGAGCGTGGCGGTGCGCACCGGGGACACGCCGCAGAGCGAGCGGCAGCGACAGCTCAAGCATCCGGGGGACATCCTGGTCACCACGCCGGAGTCGCTTTACCTGATGCTCGGCTCGCGCCATCGCGAGAATCTCAAGAGCGTGGAGACGGTGATCATCGACGAGATTCACGCCCTGGCCGGGACCAAGCGGGGCGCTCACTTAGCTCTCTCATTAGAGCGACTCGCCCTGCTCACCGAAAAAGACCCGCAGAGACTCGGACTTTCCGCCACCGTCCGCCCCGTCACCGAGGTAGCCCGCTACCTGGGCGGAGACCGCCCGGTGGAGGTGGTGGACACTCTGGAGCCACCCAAGATCAGCCTCGAAATCGTGGTGCCGGTGGAGGATATGGAGAACCCTCCCGCCCCTCCCGTCAAAGAGAGCGTGGGGGGCGCCATCTTGGACCAGCTCCTGCAAGACGAGCAGCCCGCCCCCGCACCGTCATTGTGGAACTCCATCTATCCCAAGCTGCTAGAGCTGATCCGCTCTCACCGTTCGGTCATCTTCTTCGTCAACAGTCGCGGACTGTGCGAACGTCTGGCCCTCAAGATCAACGAGCTGGCCGACGAAGAGCTGGTGCTAGCCCACCACGGATCGGTCTCCCACGACAAACGGCGCCAGATGGAAGAAGCCTTGAAGTCCGGCCAGCTTCGCGCCATCGTCGCCACCAGTTCACTGGAGCTCGGCATCGACATGGGGGCCGTCGACCTGGTGGTGATGGTGGAGTCGCCCGGCTCGGTGGCGCGCGGCTTGCAGAGGGTAGGGCGAGCCGGTCATCAGGTGGGCGAGGTCAGTCAGGGGAAGATCTTTCCCAAGTATCGCGGAGACCTGCTCGAATGCGCGGTGGTCTCGGCCAAGATGAACGAGGGCTCCATCGAGCCTCTCAAGGTGCCGCGCAATCCTCTCGACGTGCTGGGGCAGCAGATCGTGGCCATGGCAAGCTCCGAGCCTTTGTCGCTGGAGACGTTGCGAACACTCGTCCATCGGACCGCCTCCTATCTCGAGCTCTCCGACGAGCTTTTGTTCTCTCTCTTGGACATGCTCAGCGGCCGCTTCCCCTCCACCGACTTCGCCGAGCTGCGAGGACAGCTGACCTGGGATCGCGACCGCGACATCCTGGAGGGCCGGCCGGGGGCCAAACTCTTGACCCAGTCCAACGCGGGCACCATTCCCGACCGAGGTCTCTACTCGGTTCACATCGGCCACGACGGAGCGCGACTGGGCGAGCTCGACGAGGAGATGGTGCACGAGATTCGGCCGGGTCAGAACTTTCTTCTAGGAGCCTCGACCTGGCGCGTTCAGGAGATCACGCGGGACAAGGTGATTGTGAGCCCGGCTCCTGGAGAGCCGGGTCAGATGCCGTTCTGGCGCGGCGACGGTCCAGGACGGCCCATCGAGCTGGGCAAAGCGATCGGAGAGTATCTCCGCCTTCTCGACGCCAAGGACCCAATCCAGGGTGAGGACTGGCTACGAACCCACACCCCACTGGATGATTTCGCTCGGCGCAACCTTTTGGACTATCTCAACGAGCAGAAAGAGTTCACCGAGGTCTTGCCCACCGACCGGACCATCGTGGTGGAGCGCTTTCGCGACGAGCTGGGCGACTGGCGTATCTGCCTGCTCTCCCCCTTCGGCTCTCGCGTGCACGCGCCGTGGGCGCTGGCCATCGAGTCGGGCCTGGGGGAGAAGGCCGGTTTCGAGATTCAGACCATGCACAGCGATGACGGCATCGTGCTGCGCATGGTGGAGGGCGAGAATCCTCCCGATCTCGATCTCCTCTTCCCCGACCCGGATGAGGTCGAGGAGATGATCATCAACCAGGTGGCCAACTCCGCCGTCTTCGCCTCCACCTTTCGAGAGAACGCCGCGAGGTCGCTCCTTCTGCCTCGCCGCCGTCCGGGCCAGCGCACTCCTTTGTGGGCTCAGCGACTGAAGGCGCAAAATCTTCTCGCGGTGGCGCGAGGCTTTCCCAACTTTCCCATCATCCTGGAGACCTACCGTAGCGTGCTGCAGGACATCTTCGATGTGAGCTCTCTGGTGGAGCTTCTGCGCGACATTTCCCAGCGCAAAATCAGGGTTCATCAGGTCGAGACCGATTCGGCCTCACCATTCTCACGTTCTTTGGCCTTTGCTTACGTGGCCGAGTATCTCTACCAAGGCGACAGTCCGCTGGCCGAGCGGAAGGCTCAGGCTCTGACTTTGGACCGCAACCTGCTCAACGACCTGCTGGGCGCCGACGAGCTGCGAAGTCTGTTGGACGCGGCCGAGATCGAGGCTCTGGAGGCGGAGCTTCAGGCTCTCGACCCCGAGCGTCAGGCCAAAACCGCGGAGCAGACGGTGGACTTGCTGCGCCGGGTGGGAGACCTCTCGAGTGTCGAGCTGCGGGCTCGAACTCAAGGTCCGGTCGACCAGTGGTTGGAGGCGCTAAGGACCGAGCGGCGTGCCGTTGAGATGCACATCGGGGGCGAGCCTCGCTGGGTGGTCACCGAAGATGCCGCTCTCTATCGCGACGCCTTTGGCGCCGTGCCGCCCAAGGGTCTCCCCACCTCGCTTCTGGGGACGGTGGAGCGGCCTTTGGAGCAGATCTTTTCTCGCTACGCCCGCACCCACGGTCCCTTCACCGGACAGACGCTGGCCTCGCGCTACGGGATGACTCGAGCCGAGGCGGAGCCCGCCTTGCGCCGCTTGATGGCGCGCTCGAAACTGTTGGAAGGTGGGTTCTTACCCCACGGGTCGGGTCGAGAGTTCTGCGAGCCCGAGGTCTTACGAAAGATCCGGCGCCGGACGCTGGCCAAGCTGCGCAGCCAGGTAGCGCCGGTGGAAGCGGCGGCGCTGTCCCGCTTTCTGCAAAGCTGGCACTCGGTGGGCGGCGGGGCGCGCCTTGAAGAGGCGATCGCGGGGATAGAAGGGCTGGCCCTTTCCTTTTCCGATCTCGAGGGCTCCATCTTGCCCGCGAGGGTCAGCGACTACCGCCCTCATCGCCTCGACGAGCTAGGACAGATGGGGATGCTGGTCTGGGTGGGAGCGGGAGCCCTGGGCAGCCAGGACGGGAAGGTCGCGCTGTACCGTCGAGACCGTATCTCCCAGTTACTACGCCAGCCCACGATCCCTGAAGATCTTGAGCCGTTGGCGCATTCGATCCTCGACACCTTGCAAAATCGGGGCGCCTGCTTTTTCTACGATCTGCTGCAGGCCAATCCCGGAGTGCGCGAGGCTCATCTCCTCTCGGCCCTGTGGGATCTGATCTGGGCGGGACTGGTCAGTAACGACAGCTTCGCACCGCTGCGCCAACTCAAGGCCGCCAAGGGCCGGCGACGCGGCGTCTTGGAGTCGGCCTCCGGGCGGTGGTTTTTGGTCTCCTCGCTGTTGAGTCCGACGGGAGACACCGAGCGCCTGATGGCCTGGTCGCAGACTCTCCTGCAGCGCTACGGCGTGGTCTCGCGCGAGGCCGTGGCCAGTGAAGGCCTGCCTGGAGGCTTCACTCCTTTGTATCAGACCTATAAGGCCTTGGAAGAGAGCGGTCGGGTGCGCCGGGGCTACTTCGTGGAGGGATTATCCGGGGCGCAGTTCGCCTGGGCCCAAACGGTAGATCGTCTGCGCGCCGAGGGAGAGGGAGAGTCGGCCAAAGAGCCCGTGGTACTGGCCACCACCGACCCCGCGAACCCATACGGGACGCTCCTGGCCTGGCCGGAAAGCTCCGGTCGCCCCCGCCGCGCCGCCGGCACTCTCACCGTCTTCGTGGACGGCCATCCCCTGCTCTTTCTGGAGAAGGGCGCCAAGAAGCTCTTGAGCTTTCCCAAGATCGACGAACCCGAGTATCTCGAGGCTGCGCTGCGTGGACTATTGGAGATCGCCGGACGACGGCGCGGGAAAATGCTCACCCTCCATGAGATCGACGGGATGTGCGCGGCCAAACACCCCCTCACTCCCGCGTTGAAGGCTCTCGGCTTCCGCGACGACTACCACGGCCTGAGCTTGAGACTTTAAAGGTCCTCGAAAAGGCCTGAGAGGTCGAGCTCGATCTGGCAACCCTCTTCAAGCTTAAGCTTCCAACCATCGTGATTTCGGTACCGCTCTCCCACTCTCCCGAGAAGTGTGGTTTCTCCCGCGGGGTCAACGATGAGATAAAAATCTACTCCTAGCTGCTCGTACATGTCTCGCTTGTACAGAAGGTCTCTCTGCCGAGTCGAATCGGAAAGAACTTCCGCCACGAATTTGGGAGTTTGCGTAACACAAGCGGCTAAGGGGTGGCGGCAAACAACGAGAAGATCAGGTCGCAAAACGTTATTTTCATCCACCCGCCAATCGATGTCGAGGATCGCTCGACATTTCCGGCAGCTCGCTCTATTCAGGGCCTCACTCAACTTGGAGTAAAGGCGTCCCACGAGGACTTGGTGGACCATCCCAGGCGAAGGGCTCATCGCCACCGGCGCCCCTGACCAGAGCTCCCACTCTCCTTCCCATTGAGCGTGGTCTTCCGCCGTGTACCGTGGAACGTAGTTCGAAAGCGGCATGACCCCAGAGTAGCAGATTCTCCATCTTAGGTCATGCCCGCCTCATGATCAAAAAATTGGGCTTTCTGCCCAAAAAACATGACAGGCGTGCGCTATCACAAAAAACGGGTAGCGCTACCCGCGTGGGCTCTGAGATCAAGAATTTGGGGCAGGAAACCAAAAATTTTGATCATCCCTGGAATTCGAGGCATCCAATCTGACAATTCGGGACAGAAATCCAAAATTCCCAGTTCTTAAAAGTCCAAAGTTTGATCACCCTCGAGCTAGAATGCCCAGTCAGGCTGCTCCGGTGGTTCCTCGTTGTCGAGAAAAAGTCGCACGACGCTGGCTCCCACCGCGATCGTTCCGGCGATCGCCGCACCCACAGGATTACTACTCAAAAGCAAAACCGCCGCGATGGTCGCTCCACCAGCAATCACGTCCGCCGTTCCTTTAGCGTACTCCCCTTGAAATAGCTCATAGACACCTACCCCGCCGGTCAGAACTCCCCCGGCTATTCCAGCTCCTTTGGCCAGTCGCCCTACTCGGCCAGCTGTACCTAGCAGCTCTATCGAACTTCCAGCCCCTCCCAGCAGACCACCGGCGGCTAAGACCCGATCAGGGTTATTGTCCGCCCGGATCAAGTCGAACCCTCCCAGGGCCACGCCCAAAGGTCCCAGGGCGCGATTCAATCGACTCGGTGTATAGCTGGCCCCGCCAAGCTCATCTATCAACGTGCGCAACGCTTGATTACCAGAGCCAATCTGCAACCCAAGATTGCCCACTTGAGAGACTCCATCTAGCCAAATCTCTCCGTTGGAGGAGATCTCCGCCACGGTTCCATCGCTGGCCCTGATCGTAGCCCTGGGGTCCGGGCCGTCGGCCGCGAAGAACTGGTTCCAACGTTGCGAGCCTTTCGGTCCTAATTCTAAAACTTGCCCGATCTGAGCGTTGGAGCCCTGGTAGGCGAAGCTTTCGTTGACTTCTTCTGTTCCTTCCTCATCCCGACTCATGCTCTCGACTTGATCTCGGAACACTGGTCCGTTGGGGTTTTCCGCCCGAAACTGCTCCCACAGTTCCCGATTGAATCCTTCGGGCGGGTCTGACGGCAAGGCTTGACCGGCCGGATAGATCAGTTCCCGGCTGGCCGAACTGCTGGCAATGACCTCGCCATTGAACGTGGTCTCACTAGTCGAAGTGAATGTTCCATCGGGTCCATGCTGGAGATCGGTCACAGCGTTGTAGTCCGTACCTGGAACCTGGGTTTGGGTCTGGATTCGGTCGCCCCCCTCGCTGACCAGACGATAGGTGTGGGACTCGGTTTCTCCATCGCGAACAACCGTCAGGCTGCGGCTGTCACCCTCTCGGTCGAGCTCACCGAATTCCGATGTCGTTACTCCCAGCGGCGGCCCTCCGTCGGTGTATACCGTGGTCTCGCGCAGATCCAGCCAGGGACCCTGGCTGCCTTGAAGACGCTCGAGTAGGGCCCCGTCATGAAGCCTCAAGGTGTGGGTATAGATATCCGAAACGTGTATGGAGTCGGCCGGAATCGCCCCCAGGGTTTGATTCGTGAGTATCAGACTACTCCGCCCCTGATCGTCCACGATCCGGTCGGAACGGGTGGAGATGAGCACCTCCTGGCCGTCTTCTCCTTGACCCACCAGTCGGGTTTCCGAGCTCAGAGAGGTGCTCGACCTGGAATTTCCTTCCGCGTCGAGCGCGGTGGCTTCGGTGTATGAGATGGTCTGGCCTGAAGCCTCCGGGTCAAACTCCACCTCTCCGTAAATTGCGGTCGTGTAGGGCGCGTCGTTAGCCCCGTGATGAATTCGGATCAAATCGCCGTCCGAGGACTCTGAAACTCCATTCGGAAGTCCGCTCGCCACTTCTTGAGAGTAGGTGGTTGACTCGCTCGTCACCGTGACCACTGGTGGATCCTGCGAATTATCGATGACAGTGGTGCTCTCGGACGTTCTCCGCGTCGCGCCCCGAGCGGCATCCCGATCGAAATCGATCCCCTCGACATATCCCTCGGGAAGGTAGTTCTCCAGATCTCCAGGCACCGATTGAGTACGGGTTTCGCTAACTTCCGTTCGATCTCCATTGACCGCTTCCACACGAATAGTCGTGCCATTAGGACCCTGGGTCTCGACCTCGGTGTATTGCACTCCATCGATCTCGTAGGTCGTCGTCGTACTCTGTTGACCCCGGGCTCCGCTCCGCGTCTCCCTGGTGTAGGTAACTCCATTTTCCTCGTAAGTCTCGGTGCCGGTTCTGTTGACTCCCCTCGACTCAGGCTCGGACGAGGTCTCGGATTCCTCGGCCAGGGCGGCTCGCTCCGCCGCGTCAGCCGTGGTGATGGTTCTCGTCGAGTCTGCCTCTCCACTTTCACTCGAAGCAGAATCAGCCGAAAGAGGAGCCTCCGATTCCTCAGCCGTTAAAGATTCGAATCGAGGGCCCGCGTCGCTGGTCAGGGCGAAGGCCGTGGCGGATTGGCGACGAGTGAGAGGTCGGGACGCGGCCGGGTCACTGTGAACACTCGTGGCCTCCCGGTTGAGGTCCGAGACGGTGCCCAGGCGTGGAGCACCGGTGCGGTCCGCTGGCGGGCTGCCGCTCGCTTCCCGCAAGCGGACAGGAGCCGGTGTCCGTGCAGCCTCCCTGACTCGCCTGGGCGCTTCGGGACCTCGTCCGCTAGTAGTAGACCTTGGGCGGTCATCTCTATCTCCGACTTTCATTTCACTACTCCATTGAAGATAGACCTTAGGACAGACACGTTGGGCGAGACTGTACCCCAACGCCACGATGTTAAATAGTTCGCTTTCTGTCCCCAAAACTCTGGCTCATAGACCAAAAAAATTCGGGACAGAAACCAAAAATTTCGGATCTTGAAGCGGAGAGCAAGAAGACTTACAGGAAAAAAGGCTGTGGATAAAGGGTCTTGAGACATGCCTGAAGGCGATACAGTGGCCAAAGTAGCGAATGTGCTGCGCAAAGAGCTCGATGGAGAGCTTTTAACTCGTTGCGTCATCCGTGGTGTGTATGGTTCGGAGCGCCTGGCAGGGGCGCGTGTTATCGAGGTGGAGACGCTGGGCAAGCACCTCCTCATCCACTTCGATCGTGATGTTCAACTCCGGGTGCACCTGGGGATGCATGGCTCCTGGCACCGTTACCCTCACGGAGTCCGATGGAAAAGACCCGAATCCACCGCCGCGGTGGTCCTGGAGACTCAAAACATCGTCCTGGTCTGTTTCAATGCCCTCGACATCGAGATCATACCGGCCCCTCAGCGCCACTGGCATCGCCAGCTGGGCAACCTGGGACCCGACCTCCTCTCCCCAGAAGAGCCGGACTGGAGCGACATCCTGAAACGCTGCAGGCGCCTTCACCCACCGGAAGACCCGTTGGGCGAGCTGCTCCTGGACCAACGCGTGGCGGCGGGAATCGGCAACGTCTACAAGTCGGAGCTCTGCTTCATGGGTCCACTGGAGCGAGACGCCTTCGTCTTCTCAGACAACGCCTACAATCCGTGGACCGCCTGGACAAACCTACAGCAAAGCGAGCTTCAAGCCGTCTTCCAACGCGCCCGCGTCTTACTTCAGGCCAATCTGGGCGGATGGTTTCGCACCACCAGGGTCGACCGAAGACAGCACCCCGCCCTGCCCGACGGAGACCTCTACGTCTACGGGCGGGCCGGAGAGCCTTGTTTTCGCTGCGGAGAGAAGATCGAGCGAGGGTTCCAAGGGCTACAGAACAGGGTTACCTACTGGTGCCCCAACTGCGCAGGTCCTTAGCCCTCGTCGTCTGTCTCGGGCTCAGCCTGAGTGATGTAGAGAGGAAAACGCAAGACTTCCTCTCCATTCGTGAAAACCCGAAGCTCATACTTTCCAGGCGCTTCGAAGGTCACGCCCATGAAATAGGTGATGGCCATATACGGTCGTTCATCGACCAAACCCAACTCGCGATCGCCCGTCTCGGCCAGAAGCTTCCCCTCGGGGGAATACAGTTCGATCCGCTGAGTGTGCTCTCCGGGCTGCCCCAGCCATCCGTTCGTCACGAAGAATCCGGCATCGTCAGGAAAGCTGTAAGGAAATTCATGTAAGGGAATTTCATGGGTCACGAAGACAAAGCTCGGAGGACCCTTGGAGTCGTCGAGTCCAAGGCTGGGAACCGAATATAAAAGTTGAAGGCGAGCGACGCCTTCCTGCTCTGCATTTTCCATAACTCTGTACCCCTTCTGGAAGGGCTATCCACCCATGGCGTTCTTGATCTGGATCACTTCCGCGCGATTCTCGACGAACAGGCGAGACAATCGCGGGTCGAAGTGTTTGCCGGCTTCTTCGGTGATAATGTTAAAAGCCGAATCGATCGGATAGGCATCCTTGTAGACGCGACGCGAGCAGAGCGCGTCGAAAACATCGCAGATGGCGGTGATGCGGCCCTCCAACGGGATCGCCTCGCCCGCGATGCCATGCGGATACCCGGAACCGTCCCAGCGTTCATGATGAAACAGCGCGATCCGGTGAGCCATCTGAATCAACGGGGAGGTGGAGCCCTCGAGAATTCGACCACCCATCAGGGTGTGCTTTTTCATCTCGTTGAACTCTTCAGGAGTGAACTTACCGGGCTTTCTCAAGATAGCATCGGGAACGCCCAATTTGCCCACGTCGTGCATCTTTGAAGCCAAGCGAATCTGCTCCACAAAATCCCTGGGACAGCCCGCCCAACGGGCCAAACTTGCCGAGTAATGACCCACACGTTCGATATGGGCCGCCGTCTCGGTGTCTCTCCAGTCCGCCGCCACAGCCAATCGCGTGATGGTCTCCTCGCGGGAGACTCGAAGCTCTTCGTTGGCCGTGGCCAAGCGCTCCGTCGAACGGGCCCGTTCGAGCGCCGCCGCTAAAAGGTCGGCCAAGATGGTCAGGAGCGCGAGTTCCGGCTCCTCGAACTTGCCTGGACCGAGACGATTGTCGGCGTAGAGCAGGCCCGTTCCGTGCAGGGGAACACACATGACCGAGCGGGCCCCCGAAAGCACAAGGCTCGCCGTCATGCTTACGGTCTCATCTTGAAAGGCGTCCAGAGTCTGCCACGGCTCCCCCGTCTCTTTCACGCGATTCACGACGGTACTGGAAAACTGAAAAGGCGTCGGATCGACTCCGTTCGGGGTCACCTGCCGATAGAGGCTCAAGTGTGAAAGAGGCGGATCGACCAAAACGGCGAGTCGTTCCGCTCCTAAGGTGGGCAAGAGGCTCTCCAACATGGTGGAAGCGACTTCGAGGAAGCCGCCCTTAGCTCGAGAAAGAGCCGTGCTGATGCTGGCCAAGGAGGAGAGCTTTCCCAGTTCCTCGGCACTAAGATTGCGCAATAAGCCTTTTTCTGGAGAATCCGGTTTCGACATGCGATAAAGAAACTTAGCCTTTCCTACTCCAAGCCCTTCTAAACTCTAATCGCGTTGAGAAATGTCAGCATACTATAAGGAACATGCGAAGGCATGATAGGGCTCAAGCAGAATAAGCCCTGGTGTTCAAGGAACTTCTGAATCTCTTGCGCCCCGGGTTCGGCACTCCAACCGATGAGCGTCGTGACACTATCCGCCTGGGCTGCCGCATCCCGGTGCTGGCCAAGCTCAAAACCGCCATGGTCGACACCAAGGTGATCAATGCTAGTCTCACGGGACTTTGCCTGGAGCTTGAAAAGCCGATCAAGCCCAAAACCAAGCTGACCCTTCACCGAGACGAATTCGGCGATCCTGTGGAAGCTAAAGTGGTCTGGTGCCGAGGGCTTCGCGGCAGCGCCAAGTACCAAGCTGGCGTCACCTATCTCTCTGATAGGGAAGCCTTGAAGAACTCATGGATCAAACCGGCTCTCAAGCAACTGGGCTTCACCGTTGGGCGAATCGGTGAAAAGAGAAAACTTCTTCGGGTGCCCGGACGCTACCGCTGCTTTCTCAAAAGTATGGCCGGCGACACTTACGCTAAGGGCGAGCTTACCAATCTCTCGGTCGGTGGATGCCTGGTCGAAAGCGAAGTAGAACTCCCCTTGAAACTTAAAATACGTATCAAGACCGACCCGGTGGGCGGTCTGGACGCTTTGACCGGAACCGCTGAAGTTCGCAGTTGCAAGAAAAATCCGAAGACGAGAAACTACTGCTGCGGGCTAAGGTTCGTGGACATTGACGAGCAACTCGTCAAACGTCACATGGCCATCATGATGTCCCACCTTTGAACGATAGCTTCGAACGCCCCCTCTCCAGCCTGCGTTTGTCGGTCACGGACCGCTGCAACTTGCGCTGCCTGTACTGCATGCCGGAAGAGAGCTATCTCTGGCTGCGTCGCCAGATGCTTCTGTCTTTTGAAGAGCTCACCCGTCTGGCTGGTATCTTTCATTCCATCGGTGTGGACCGTGTTCGTCTGACCGGCGGCGAACCGCTGCTTCGCCGCGGTCTCCCCCAACTCATCGAGCAACTCAAGAGGTTGGGTCTGGCCGAGGTCGCGCTGACGACCAACGGGACTCTCCTGGCCGATCAGCAACGAGATCTCTTCGCCGCCGGTCTGGACCGGATCACCGTCTCGCTTGACGCGGCCAACCCGGCGAGCTTTCAGGAAATGGCGCAACGCGACGACTTCGAGTCGGTCATAAAAGGACTGAGCTCCGTCGCCGGGCGTCCTGGCCTCAAGATCGACAGTGTGGTGATGGCCGGAAGCAACGAAGACCAGGTCTTGCCGCTTCTTCAGGTGGGCAGAGAGTTTGGCGCCGAAGTTCGCTTCATCGAGTACATGGATGTCGGTGGGGCCACCCGATGGAGAGCTGATAAAGTCTTTTCTCAGGCCGAAATTCTCCAACTGGTTTCCGCTGTTCACGGCCCCATCACCCCCCTGCCCGCCCGTGGTTCAGCGCCCGCGCAGAGATTCGAGACCGAGGACGGATTGGTTTTTGGCGTGATCGCCTCCGTTACCCAGCCCTTCTGCCGAGCCTGCGATCGAGCTCGACTGACCGCCGATGGCCAGCTTTTAACCTGCCTGTATTCTAGAGTAGGCAAAGATCTTCGCTCACTCCTACGCGGTGGGAGTACCGATGAGGAGATCCGGAACACCGTGGGCGACATCTGGCGTCGCCGCGCCGACCGCGGGGCCGAAGAGCGCCAAGCTCTCCACCAACGAGGTCCCCTGGCCGATGTGTCGGAATTGCAGGAGAATCCCCATCTCGAGATGCACACCAGGGGCGGTTAGCTATGAGCCCGGAAGAGATCGTCGAAAAGCTACGACCCACCCTGCGACAAGAGGGATTAGAGGTCGATTACCTGGGCCGGGAGGGCGCGGTGGTCAACATTCGTGCCAAACGAGTGGCTCCAGGCGTTCCCGTGGCCTTTCTGGTCAAAGCGATCGCGGGCACCTTTCGCCGTTACTTGCCCGAAGTCGAGGATGTCTGTCTCTTGGAATACGATCCGGGCGAAGGCATCGGAACCTCTCCCAGTAAGACCTTTCAAGCGGTTCTCTCCCACCGTCCCCCGGTAAGTTCTTTGATCCTGGCTGGTCTGCCGGTCGCCGATCTCAGCGGACTATCCCGTCGTGACGCGGTGAGAGCTCTGGAAGGTTTCGTCAAGATGTGGGCGCCTCGGAGTCCTATCGTGGCTATTCTGGGCATGTCGGAAGACGCCCCGCGTCGGGCCGCGGGCAAATGGGCTGAGGTCTACCGTGAAGACTACCGAGAGCTCAACGAGATCAGTTCCGACAGATGGGAGATAGCCTTCGGCCCCGAGCACCCGGAGGAGATCGCCGCCTTGCGGGGTCGGGGTGACGAAGTCATGCCGGGCCGAATTTTTCTTACCAATGAGGACACTTAAAAGATGAGCGACAAAGGCGCTAAAGAAGAACCGAAACCCTCCATCTGGCCGTTGGTCGCGATGATGATGCTGACCCTTTGGATGTGCAACCGTCCGGCCGACCCCAAGCACCATCTCGATCAGTGTGGAGCCCATCTTCACAAAATCGGAGTCGATCTCGAGAAGTATCGCCTCACCTCCGACGACGGGCTCTATCCCGCCAAACTCGAGGAAGCCTACGGCCAAAATCCCCTACCCGCGTGTCCCTCGGGTGGAAAAAACACCTACAAGGAAGGCTACAAGCCCAACGCGGACCGCCATTCTTACCAGCTAGTGTGCAAGGGAGGCCATCACACCGATGCTGGAGTTCCCTCCGACTATCCGAGGATAGCTTTTGGACCGGCCGAACAGACATCTCATCGTAAAGAAAGCGAGCCGAGCCCGCAGGTCTCTCCCAGTCCTCACCTTAGTGCCAGCCCCCAAGCCACGCCAAACCAAGAAAAAAGCCCCGAGCAAGGGGAGTCGAAAAAAGCCAACCCAAGCCCCACCCCCAAAGCCGGGACTGCTCACCCCTAGCGAAGGTCAAAAGGCCTGGGCGGCTATCGGCCTGATCGTCCTGGCGACTCTCGGCCTCTCTTTTCTCACCGGTGCTCTTTCAGCCCATACGGTTGAAGAAGGTTGGCGTCTGTCCGCCCACGATACCCGTGGAACACGCCGCTTCGCGCTGACCCTGAGTCTGTCGGAAAGACCGGATATCGCCCTTTTTGATGCCACCGGTCAGCGTTGGGACCGTGGCCTCAAGCGCCTTCGAGACGACTCGCGAACACCTTGACGGCAAACCCGCCCACTTGGCCGTCCCCGGTAGCCGTGCCGTCGTAGCCGTAATTTTCTTCCTCCGAGGACAAAAGCGCCGCTCCCTCGACACGAATCTCCTCCGGTAGAGAGAAAGGCCTCTCGGAAAAATTAGCCATGACCCACAATCCGGCTCGCCGAAATCCTACAACTCCCGCACTCTCCTTGAGATAATGATTGGAGATCGGAACTTCGGAATGGAGATCCCTTCGCGACAGCCGAAACTCCAGAACATCTCGAGTCGCCCGCAGGTGGCGCTGGCGATGGGAAGAGATCTCCTGACCCAGCAGATGACTCTCTCCATCCCATGAGGAGGGAATGCCCCAGGTGAAAGGATTGGTGGCCAGGTCTTCGGTCCCCTGGAATATGATCGGATAACCAGGGGAAAGTAGCGAAATCCAACAGATAGCTCGAGCCAGGTCCCATCCTCTGGGATGAGAAGCGACCAAACTCGCGATCTGAATCGCGTTGCCCACCTCGTCGTGATTGGACAGCACGGTGACCGAGCAGGATGGCCTGGAAAAGCCGGCCGGATGCATCAGGTGCTCGAGGTATCGGCGTAGAGGTAGCGGTTTACCTTTGGCTGCCGCCTCCGCCACCGACAGGTGATGGTGAGAATAGACCAGGCGATGTTGGTGCTCTGTGTTCCACATCGCGTCAAAACCCGCGCCACCTTCAGCCACGGGGGCGGTGATGATGTGATGCTGAGGAAACTCCTCGGCGAAGGTCAAGACGTGGGGAAAGAAGTGCTTGAGCCTACGATTGATCTCTTGCAGCATCAGCCAGCCCTGGTGACCGCCGCCTCCCGGTTGGCTATGAATCAAATGGGTGAAGTCGAACCTGATCCCGTCAAAACCTAACCGTTCCACGCAGTCGGTAGCGTGATCGATAAAGAACTGAAAGACCGGGCGTTTGTTGTAAGCCGGAATGGGACCCCAGGGGGTATTTCGCACTGTGGGCGATTCGGTCAGGGGAAGCGCGTTAGCCGTTTTGGAAGGCCGCTGGGGAAGCTCGGTGCCTATCGCCGACATGCCCAAGGCGGGATCTCTTTCCCACTCGAACCAGGGGTTCTTGAAGCCGTCGAAGTTCCAAAGATCGTTATGCTCGCCGCCGATATGGTTGTAGACCACGTCGGTGAAAACCGAAAGGTCGAGGTCATGGGCGGCTTTGATGAAAGCCAAAAGACTCTGCTCGGCGCTCTCTTGGGGGTCGGCGTAGGCTTCCTGATGGGCCATCGACGAGGTTCCCAGATAACCCCAATCGCGCCATCCCTCGCTGGGATTGGTCGGCATCAAAGCGATGGCGGTGAATCCCAGAGCTTTAATGGCGGGGAGAGTCTTAGCCACTTCTCCGAAGGTCGAGGTGCGAAGATTCCCGCCCCGGCCCAGGATAGAACCCACGTGCATCTCGTAAACGATCAGATCCCCTACCGGCTGGCTGGACTTGTGGGTTCTTCGCCGGCCGGATATCGGACGAGAGACAATGCCGAAACGCGGCCAGTTATGCCATCCTTCGAGCTTGTTATTCCAGCGGTCGTGATAGGCCGCGCCTCGACTGTCCGTAATCTCGTAGCTCAGTCCGACCAGCGCGTCGGCCGGACCCACACAAACCGCGTAGGCCTCCACGGTGGAGCGCGCTTGCAAAGAGATCCCGCCGTCGGAAGCCACGCGCTCGCTCCACCATACTTCCTCACCGTGCAACCTCATCGAAGAGGGAAACCGCTGGGCTAAAGCCTCGGCATCCAAGGGATCGCCATTGAGAAAAAGTCTCAACACCGGAGGCTCGGAAAGGCCCGGTTGGTCCCTGGGAACCGCTTCGAAACGCAGAAGGTGGAAGCCTTTCGCATCCTGAGCGTATTGGTGAGTCTGACTTCCGTCGGAGCGCACGAAAAGGTCGCTCACACCAAGCTGCGGCCCCTGCCGTCGTCGGGCATAGGGATCCGAGCGAAGCACGGCACTCCCTTCGGAAGTGACCACGGAAAAGGCGTAGGGATACCCCTCAATCCCCGACCATCCCTGGTCGAAACGGCCGCTCCAGACTCCGTTCTGCTCGGATAGGTCATAACTTCGAGCCCCCTGGTCCGGGTCGATCACGAGCTGTACCGAGCGGGCATGCGGTGCCCACACTCCGACCGTGAAACCGTCGGAGGCGGTCGGGTTGACCCCGAACCGGTGACGGTTGCCTAAAGAGAAGACCTGAAAACTATCCTCTAGCTTCGAAGGCGTGAAGACGAGGGCTGACTGGCCAAAAAACATCCACTCGCCCTCGTCGCGCACTCCCCACCAGAAGAGCTCACCAACTTCTGCCTCGAGCTCCACCGTCACTTGCCAGCTTCCGTCCTCCAGATGTTCCATCGGACGTCCCGAATCGATCCAATCGGGATGATAGCGACCTTCGGAATCCCAAGAGCCGAATAATCCGGGCCGCTTGAGCGGCAGGCCGTCGGGATGATAGCAAAAGCGAATGGGATAGCGGCGTTTCAATCTTCAGAGGCTCCTTCGTCTTCGGGGTTCAAAACGGTCACCGGAATCGGGCCGCTAAAGTTAAGGTCTCGTTGAGGAAAGGGGATGGGAATCTCCTGGCTACGGAACAGCCGCTCGATGGCTATCCTGAGCTCACTCTCGGCCATCCGCTTGTTGAGCGGTTGAGCCAACGAGACCCAGAAATGAATGGTGAAGGTTAAGGCGGAGTCGGCGAAGTCCTCCAATAGGACAAAAGGTTCAGGCGATTTCTCCACCTTCTCCGTCATCAAGGCGGCCCGTTTGATCAAATCGATCACCTCTTGAGGGTCGACACCGTAAGCCACTCCAACGCTGACTGAAGTGCGGACCCTCTGGTCGGTCAAAGTCCAGTTGATCACGCGGTTTTCGAGAAGAACAGAGTTAGGAAGAACGACGTGAATCCCCGTTCCCATACGCACTCTGGTGGATCGCGCCCCGATCTCCTCGACCACTCCCGTGGTCTGCTCCACTTCGATCAGATCGCCGACGCGCACCGGCTGTTCGACCATCAAGATGAGACCGCTGATAAAATTGTTGAGAATATTCTGAGCCCCGAATCCGACCGCGATAGCTAGCGTACCGCCCAGAAAAGTGAAAATGGTCAGAGGAATGTTGACCACCTGGAGTGCGAACAGAAAAACCAGGAGAAAGAAAAAGTAGCGCAAGCTCCGTTCGAGATTGGCCCTAACCGAATCGGTAATAGGCAGACGGACTAAAAGACGACGAGAAAAAAACTTGGTCACCCTACCCGTTGTGGTCAGGCCGAGTACGAGGACCAGCAAGGCCACGTTGATCTTGCCGACGGTCACGGAGTTATCCCCGATGGTGTACAGCTCGATATTCCAGAGGTCGACTAGCCAGGCCCAGCCCCGAGTGACTCTCTCCCTCCAGGAGAGATGTTTACGCCGCTCTGAAATCTCGGCCGAGATCCGTTGAGCCAGAGCCATGGTCGTATCGATGGAACGAAGAGTGTCCTCTAAAGCGACCTGGCGAGTGGAAAGCGCCTGCACCCTCAGTGTGCGGTGACTTCCCGTCACGGTGGGCTCTCCCAAAGCCTCCGCCGTCTGGCTATTGAGCTGTTTGAGTTCGCTTTCCAGAATCGCCCGTGCGTTCCTGAGTTGAGCGGCAACACCGCGGCTGGCGTCGTACCAGTCGGACAGACTGGAAACCCCCTCGCCACGAGATAGGTTGTAGCGGCGCTCCCAGAGATCACGCTGAATCAGATTCCACTCCAACTGCTGCTCGCGTAAGCTCTTGATTCTTTGATAGGTCGTCAACCACTCTATCTCGGCCCGTAGCTCGTCAGCCTTGGCCGGGTCCGCCTGAAGAGACTTGACCTTTGCCAGTGATCCGTCGACCCTAGCGCGCGCCTGACTCAAAGCCGTGTTCAACTCGTTGCGTCTGGCCTCGAGCTCTCCGAGCTGCCGCTGGAATATCGCCTCGGTGAAAAGAAATTGACTCTCGACCAGGCTGACCTTACGCTTGAGAAGATCGCGTCGCTTCTCCGCTAGAGCCCTGGCTTTCCTAGAGTTCTCCGTTTCGGCTTCGGCCAGATCCTTGGTGCTCTCCAGGGCTCGAACAGCCCAGGTCGCGTTCTCCAGACTTCTCTCCAGCTCGAGATCCTGTTGGCCGGTCTTCTGCGAGCGCTCCAGCAGGCGGCGACGCAGAGCTTGGCGCTCCTCGAGTTGCCGCTCGGCAAATCTGGAGTCGATCTGGGCCGACTTGAGTGCCGACTCTTGAGACTCCAGGTCATCTTGTGCCAGCGCTAACTGGTCCCGCAACGAATCAAGTAAAGTGATCGGATAGGGCCGACTCTCGGTCAAACCTTTCTGAGTGAACTCCAGATTGTCGGCCTCGACCCGGTTGGTCTGAGCCTCCAGCAGGGCGTCGCTTTCCAACAGCGAGAGCATGCGGCGAAGATTACTCTCCATACGCTGCAGCGAGGTCCGATAAGGGGGCGCGACATCGGACTGTTCCAGCGGAGCGGCCAAGGCAGGGCTCGGTGCGTCCTTGAGACTCTTCTCCACCTCTACCAGTCGTGCTTGGAGGTCGGCGCGTCGCGTCTCCACACTTTCCGGACTTGGCGTCACCGTTGGAGATAACGTCGAATTTCCCGAGGATCCGGGAAGCTGGGCCCAGACCACCTGGCCTAGTCCGATCCAGAGCGCGAGAAGAAAGCTCCGTATAGCCTGCTGCCGACACATAATGAAAGCGGAATGTCCCGCTTTATCTCGGCCGTTCGCGTCCTACAGAGCGAGTCCCGCCAAATAGAGCTAAAACTCGTGAGCGATGGTCGCCTCATATCCGGCGGCGATGATGGCGTCGGCCAGATGGAAGTCGAACAGCCCATAACGTCCGGTTTCCGGCTGAATATAGTGGTCCACCTGATCTTTAAGCCTCCCTACCATAGCGGCGTTGGAAAGTGTGGTGACGCGAACGAGAATCTCGAAGATGTGGGGAGCGGTGGTCTTGCCTCGAAGCTTTCTCCAAAACTGATCCAGCAAACTGCCGTCAAAGTCGGTGATGTTGATGGCCATTTCATCCTTCGGGTCGACGTTGACGGCCACGATCTTTCCGCAGTCATAACCGGCGGCCACGTCGATGGGCAGGTTGTTTAACAGTCCACCGTCCAAAAGTAAGCTTCCGTTGTAAGGGAAAGGCGGAGCTACGCCCGGCACCGACATACCCACCGACAACCACTGAACCAGCGGTCCACGGTCGTGCACCAGTGAGCGCGCATGAGTGATGTCAGCGGTCATGCAGAAAAAAGGCTTCGGTAAGTCCTCGATGAAAGCCGAACCTAGCAGCCTCCGAAGCCGCCCTTGCATCCGCTGTCCCTTGATGATCGAATACAAGGGAAAAGTAAAGTCGAGGAACGGTCCGGCTTCCGTCCAGGCCCAACGTAGGTCGCTTTCCACCCGCCGTGCCGACCGTCCCGAGGCGTGTAGCGCGGCTACGAAGCCTCCCATGCTGGTCCCGCAAACCAGATCGACCTCGAGCCCCCTCTCTTCCAAAGCGCGTAGGACACCCACATGGGCCAAGCCGCGCGCGCCTCCACCTCCCAGCACCAAACCGACCGCGGTCCGGTCCAAAAAGCGAGAGACTCTTTTCGGGACCTGCCCCCAATCCAGATGATGGATCCCCATGGCGGGCCGGCCCGTAAGCCAGCGAGACGTTCCTCGCCGCTTTCCCGACCCGAGCAAAACCAGCAGGTCGCGAGTGGAACTGTGGTCGAGGTCGGCCCAATAGCGCTCCAAAGGGCTCATCGGCATCGGCTGTTTGGCTAGACCCAGTACCAGGACGCGGTCAGCCTGGCGCAGACAACGCTCGCTCCAGCCGTCGAGCTCGGTACGGCACTGAAACAAGACGGTGTCGTATCGAGCTTCTTGAAGATCGAACCAACCAGGTTCGGGAACCACGTCCGAGGGAGTAAAAAGAGCCGAACTGTGCCGGCGATGCAGCTCTTCCTGCAGGGCCAGGCAGAACCGCTCGACCTCCGGATGCTCCACCAGCGGCACAATGGCGATGCTGCGGGAGGTGCGGCGTGGAGTGGGAGTGCCCGAGGTCAGAAGGTCGGTGACGGAAAGCACCAGTTTGAGAAGCTCGGTGGGATGCCCCGAAAAAAGCTCGGCGAAATCCTGACGGTGCAGACGCAGCAGTTGGCAGTCACGCTCGGCCCGCACCGTGGTGGTCCGCAGCCCATCCTTAAGAAGGGCGACCTCCCCGACGCAGCCACCGACCCTCACCTCTCCGACCCGGCGGCGCCCTGACCAGATGCCGAGCCGTCCATGCATCACGGTATAAAACGAGGCCCCTTCATCACCTTGATGAAACAGAACCTCTCCTCGGCGCAGGTCGACCCGAGTGCAACGCTTCGCGACCTTGACCAGGGTGCTCCCGTCGAGCGAATGAAAAAACTCCGTCCCCCGGAGAAAGTCGACCGTCTGATTCACCTTAAACGAGAAGTTCGCCCCATATCAGGAGGCTGACCTCCCTGTGCCGAAATGAGGGTGGTGAGAACTTGTCCAGCGTGTGACCACGTCAGAATGCTCAAATTCAAAGACCAGCGCTCAGGTCTTGAGATCGATTCCTGTCCGGAGTGCTTCGGTCTATGGTTCGATTCCGAGGAACTCAAGCTCTTTTTCGAAAGCCCGGATCTCTCCACCCGTATTCTTTCCGAAAACGCTTTTCTGGAAGGTTCGGCTCCGAAGTCTCCTAATCCGGCCCAATCTCGCGAATGTCCCGCCTGTCGCGAGATGTTGTTTCTCTCCTGTTTGGGTGGGACCTCGGTCGACTATTGCCTGGCCTGTCGAGGAATCTGGCTCGATCGGCTCGAGCTCGAGAGCCTGGTCTTAGAATTTCAAAAAGGAGAGCGAGGCAATCTGTTGATCGTCAATCAACTGATCGAAGGGTTAGGCACCCCCGGTCGCCCCAATCCCAGGGCCTCGGATTTCTTGGAGGCGCTCGGTCGCTACTCGGCCACACACCAACGGTCCATAATCCCCTAAATATCCCCCGAATCCATCTTTACCCGAAGCGCGACAAGTTCTACTGTGGGGCCAAGATTCGAGCTCAAAGGAGCGCGACGAGTCTGCCGACGAGGGAGGGGGGACGGCTCGCTCGCGTCTCTATTTATTATTATTCTCTACCTCAATCCAACCGTGTCGGCGAGCTTTATCAATGGCCTGGCGTCGTCCTCGGACTTGAAGCTTTTCGTAGATATTCTTGACGTGGGTGTGGACCGTGTGCCCGCTAACCACCAGAGAGCTGGCCACTTCCTTGTAAGTTTGACCGGTGGATAACGCGCTCAAGACCTGTAGTTCACGATCGCTTAAGGGGCACGGCTCTAAGCGATGAAATTCACCCAGAATGAGCCGAGCCACCCGGGGCGTTAGGGGAGCCCCACCTTCGTCGAGAGTTCGCAAATTTTCGAGGAGCCGGCTCCCCGATTCGCCTTTGACCAGATAGCCGACCGCACCGGCACGTAAGGCCGCGAAGACGGAATTGGGATCTTCGTAGACCGTGTGGGCCACGCAAGCCACCTCGGGCCGAAGCTCTCGCAATCGTGCGATCAACTCCGCCCCGGAAAGACCCGGCAGCCCAAGGTCGACTATGGCGACCTCGAACGGAGGCGCGTCGTGGGCCAGCATGGCTAAAAACTCCTCCGCGCTTCCCGCGACAGGACCTGTCCGCAAGTCGGGCGCGCTATCGAGAAGTTCAGCCAAACCTTCCCGGACATCCAGGCTATCATCAATGATGGCGATGCTCTTCAAAGCGGTAGTTTCACCTCTAGTTGAACGCCGTTGTCGGAAACGACGGTCAGTTCCCCACCCAGCGACTCGGTGCGGGCCTTCATCCCTCCTAGTCCTCTACCGGAAGACTCACCGGAGATGCCAGCCCCGTTGTCGCAAAGCGATAGGGTCAACACCTCGGAGAAGTCGAGCTGTAAACGGATCCGACTGCACCCGGAGTGCTTGAGAGCATTGGCCAGCCCCTCTTTTAAGAGACGAAACAAAGACAAAGCCATGGTGCGAGTGAGTTCTCCCTTGATCTGTCCGCGAGTGGAGAAATCAAACTGTACCGGTGTCTCTTCAAGAATCCGTTGACAGTAGCTTCGCAACTCACCCACGAACTGTTCCCGCCCGACTTTGTAATCCGGACTATCATAGAGCACGTTCTGAAGTTCAAAAAGGGCGTCTCGCGCCAGGTCTCCGATCCTGGGCTCTCGGCTCAGCATTCGAATACTGGTCAAGGCCGAACCAACACCGTCGTGGAGGTCCCCTAGAAGCCGTTCTCTCTCTTCCAGCCGCCGCTGCCGCTCCGAATCGGCCTGGTGAAAAAAGTGGGCGCTTTGATGGTAAAGCGCGGCTTGACGGGCGAGCAGTTTCAGCTGGCGCAAAACAGGAGAACTGTACTGTCTTCCTTGCGGCAACCGTCCGCAGCGGAGAGACTGCTCGGGGGCGTAGACTAACTCTAGCGATGGGGGGTCGGTCAATTGGAGATAAGCTCCAGGAGTGCGATTTTCCACTTTCTCCCGCTCCACACCCAAAGGCGCCCACAGTTTCTCCACGGTCCGAGATAAGGCCGCTCCTATCCCCTCCGGTGTGGCGTCCCGCGCCACCTGCTGCCGCAGGACCTCCAACACCTCCTCATCTGACGGTTCGGCTCGATGGAAAACTCGAGCGATAGCGTAGCCCAAGCGTGCTCGCAACGGGCCATAGAGTCCCAACAGTATAGCCAGACCCAGCAGCGAGGCTTCCGAGACCGCGAGGTCCGCCCCCGCCGCGGTCAGTACCGTCAATTCCAAGAGGGCGAGGATCGACACCGTGGCGAGATAAGCCAGGGTCCCCTCGAGAAAGGTCCCGACGTCGAAAAGACGATAGCGGTGCACGGCCACGGCCATGAAAATAGGGATAAAGACAAGACAGGCCCCCGGTAAGGTATCCGTCATCAGACGCTGTCCCGTGAGCAAAAGAGGAAGTCCGTTGATCAAAAACCAAGGACCAACTCCCAAAAGAAAGCCCACTCCGACCCACTTCATCTGCTGACGTTCAATGACTCCACGATAGCTCCAGGCTCCTTGAGCGATGGCCAGAAGCGAGCCGAGAAAAAGTAGAGGCACCAGGATCCCTTGCCCGGGAACCGACAGAGTTCCCGCGACAAAAGCTGACGCTAGATACGCGATAGTCAAAAGTCCGCCGTACCAGGGCTGCCCTCGCCTGGATGGAAGCAAGAGAGAAAAGTGAAAGAGCAAGGTCGGAGCCAGTACGAAATTGGTGGTGTTGACCAGATTCATGAGCCGAAAGACGGCTGGGTCCAGGATCGGTTTAGCCATCAGAGAGGTGGCGTTGGTCAGATAAACCAGACTCATCGAAAGGCACATCAGATAGAACCACAAAGCTTGAGCTCCCGCTCGGGGCCGTAAATAGGTGGTCCATCCCACTAAAAAAAATATCAGCGCCACCGGCCAATGTACCAGGGCGGAATTCTTCAAAAGCGTCCAGTTGTTCCGAAAGACGGGAACGTCGAGTCGAATCTCGTCAGATCCCCGACCGACCGTGACCTGGAGGACGCGAGCCTCGAAAAGCTTCGCGACTTCGGCCTTCTCGTCCAACCAGGCGAAGAACTCTTCCCGCGAGCCCACGTACATGTTGTCGACCAGCAGGCTCCATCGCTGGAGAGGGCGGCCGTTGACGGCCAGAAGTCTATCTCCAGGCAGCAACGGCGGGGGGGATTGCTCGACCCGCCAGACTTTGCCGTCCCAGACGGTTTCAACCTCCCAACGTGGGGCGCGATAAAGACTGGAGGCGGCAAGGACCGTCAGGCAGAGAAAAACGATCGCGCCCAGGGCCAGAGATATTCGCTGAAATCCGGACATGACGGTCAGATTCGAATCGGTTTGCTGGCAGCTTCCGCTCCGAGCCGCAAACAGCGCGACAGGGGGGCCGAGACCAGGATCCTGGTTCCGCCTCCAGGCTTGGACTCGATATCGAGCGTTCCACCGAGCAGATTGATCCGCTCCTGGATGCCCAACAGTCCCAAGCCCGGTCGGTTCGACTCGGAGGGAACAAAGCCGATACCGTCATCCTTGACTCGGAGCAGCAAGCGACGACGGGGCTCCGTGTCCAGCTGGATCGTCACCCGCTGGGCCTGGGCGTGTCGGACCACGTTGTTGAGCGCCTCCTGGCAGATTCGAAAGAGCGCGCTACGCGCGTCGTCGTTAAGGTCCAGGTCGGCCAGACCCCAACTCAGGTCATGGCGAAGTCCCGCGCGCTGGCAAGCTTGTTGGATCAACCATTCCAAGCCGGCGCGCAAGCCGAGGTCGTCGAGAATCTGCGGCCTGAGTTCTGTAGCCAGGCGGCGTACCGTCTTGATGGTATGGTCCAGAAGCTCCGACATCGGCTCGGTCTGACGTACCAACTCGGGAGTGAGATGACTCTGCAATCGTCCCAGGTCCAGCTTGAGGGCGGTCAGGAGTTGGCCCAGCTCGTCGTGAAGCTCTCGCGCGATATGACGACGCTCGGCCTCACGAGCGGCCTCCAGTCGTGATGCCGCCGCGGCTTTCAGCTCCTTGAGCTCGGTGATATCCTCGGATATTCCGAGAAGGTAGATCGGTTCGCCGGACTCGTCGCAGATCGGGATCTTTTTGGTGTGAAGAAGTCGCGGGCCGTTTCGGGAAGCAAGGATCTCTTCAGGAATATCGTGCAGAATTCGTTGACTGAGAACCTCACGGTCCTTGCGCTGAAACTCGGCCGCCTCCTCCGGTATGAAGAGATCATAGTCGGTCTTGCCTAGCATCTCCTCGCGTCGTACGCCCACGATCTCTTCACCGGTCTTATTCCAAGCCACGAAACTCAGATCGCGAGCATCTTTGACGAAAACCATGTGAGGTAGATTGTCCAGAATACTGTGCAAAAACCTCAGGTCGCCCGAATCTGACTCCTCGATCCGAAGAATCTTCTGTTCGCACCCTTCAAGAGAGGCAAGCTGAGTCGAAGAGCCGCGAGCAAAGAGCAGGTCAAAATTGCGACTCGCGAGGAGTTCTTTGGCCGACTCATGCCCGACAGACTCGACCGGCCCTAGATCGGCTAGCTTCTCCTCCCAGAGTGGATCAAAGGAGCCTATCAAAAGTATCCGGATGGGCATGCTTCGACCTAGTGTTTCTTAATCGCCGCCGGGCGGCCTGCCAGCGGACATCTTCTCTTTCAGTCCCGCCATACACCAAAGAGGATGACCTTGTGATTACTTCTCAACCATCTGGCCGTTTGTCGTCTTCTATCAGTCATACCAAAAAAATTCATATAAAGAACAACATCGACAAAATGGCGGACAAAAGGAGATGGCATGAAGTCGAGGAATCTTCGTCGTTGACACATGTCTGAAAACACGAGTCCTTCTCAGGACACACCCGACCCTTCTCAACCGACTTCCGACCTTCCTCAAACGACTCCCGAGCCCGCTCAGGAGACTCCCTCCACCGAGCCGACCCGAGTCGATGCGACCGTTCCTAGCCACGACCCCACCACGGAAACCGGATCCAGCGATGAACACGGTCACAGGGGTCCCTTCGCCCTGCTGATGCTCAGCGCCCTGGGGGTCGTCTATGGAGACATCGGTACCAGCCCCCTTTACGCAATGAGGGAAACCTTTCACCATTCGTTCGGACTCCAGCCTAGTCCGGAAACCTTGCTGGGTGTTCTGTCGCTGATCACCTGGTCGCTGGTCCTGGTGGTCAGCGTGAAATATCTAGCCTTCGTCATGAGAGCCGACCTGCACGGCGAGGGTGGAATTTTGACTCTCACCGGCCTCGTCAGTAAGACCGCGTCCGATCCGAGTCGCCGAACCATTGTCGTGCTCACGCTCCTGGGCCTCTTCGGAACGGCCCTATTGTACGGAGAGGGGATCATCACCCCGGCCATCTCGGTCTTGAGCGCGGTGGAGGGGCTCAACGTCGCCACTGATCGATTTCAGGACTACATCATTCCCATCACCATCGCTATTCTGATAGCCCTCTTTAGCATCCAGTCCGGCGGTACCGAGAAGGTCGGCCGTATTTTCGGTCCTATCACGCTTCTGTGGTTCATCACCCTCTTTCTGCTCGGTCTGTATCACATCGCCGACTCCCCGGGGGTGTTTCACGCGTTGAATCCTTGGTATGGGCTGGACTTTTTGCTCCATCACGGATGGACCGGCTTTTTAGTCCTAGGCTCCGTGGTGCTTGTGGTAACGGGCGCGGAGGCGCTTTATGCCGACATGGGACATTTCGGGCGCGCTCCTATCCGATGGGCCTGGTTCTGCGTGGTACTCCCCTCGCTCCTGATGAACTACTACGGCCAAGCGGCTCTGATCATGGCTCACCCCGAGGCGGCTGACAACCCCTTCTTCAAAATGGTGCCTGGGCCGTTTCTCTACCCCGTGGTGGCGCTGGCGACCGTCGCCACCGTCATCGCCTCTCAAGCTCTTATCTCGGGTTCCTACTCCCTCACCATGCAGGCGATTCGCCTGGGCTACCTGCCTCGACTTCGAGTGGTTCATACCTCCGAGCATGCGGTCGGACAGATCTACGTGCCGGTCGTCAACTGGGCTCTAATGATCGCCTGCATCGCTCTGGTCCTCGGCTTCAAGAGCTCTAGCGCGCTGGCGGCCGCTTACGGCTTGGCGGTAACCGGCGCTATGGCAACCACCACTTTGCTACTTTTTATGATCTCGCGGAATATGTGGAAATGGCCCATGCTTGCCTCTTTAGGGCTCTGCTCTTTCTTTATGGTCATCGACTTGACGTTTTTGGGGGCGAATCTAGTCAAGATCCCGGCCGGAGGCTGGTTCCCGCTGGTCGTTGGATCCATACTTTTCACGGTGTTAACGACTTGGCACAAAGGACGCTCCATTCTGGGTAAGGCGATGCAGCCGATGAGTATTCCTATCGAAGAGCTGTTCGCCCGCTTCGAGCAAGAGCCGCCGCTTCGAGTGGAAGGCACCGGTGTGTTTCTTTCCGGAACTCCTCACCGCGCGCCCCCGGCGCTCTTGAACAATCTCAAGCACTATCACGTCCTGCACCACAAGGTGGTTCTGGTCTCGGTTAGTATCTCCGACCGCTCCAAGGTGGATCAGCCGTACCGCATCCGGGTGGAAGAACTGGGCCAAGGCTTCTATCAGGTCCGCCTGCGCTTCGGATACATGGAGCGCTGTGACGTCCCTGGGGCGCTGGCCTCGATCCAAGAGTTGGATCTGCGTCCGGCCAGCACCACTTACTACCTGGGCCGCGAGATCGTGATCCCCACGGTGGGTGGCGGAATGGCCATGTGGCGGGAGAAGCTGTTCGCGGTCCTGAGCCAGAACGCGGCCAACGCCACGGCTTTTTTTCACATACCGCCCGACCGAGTGGTCGAAGTCGGCTCTCAGGTCTGTATCTGACCTAGATTATTATCACCGGCGTCGTCTATATAAAGTTTATCGACCCTGGAGATAGTTGGCCAACTGCTCTGTATGGGTGGAGAAGGCCAGTTCGCAGGGCTGATCGAGAATCACGATTTCAGAAACTTCCACCGGGTCGGGGCACCACGCGCACTCGGCCCGGCTTCGCTTTCGGGCCACCGAGAAGAGGAGAACAACTCCTTCGGAGACGCTTTCGGCAGCTATCAGAGTGAGCTCTTCGGGAGAGATAGAAAGCCCCGTCTCCTCCAACACTTCCCGCGCCCCGGCCTCGCGCCAGGTCTCACCCCAGTTGACGAAACCTCCAGGTAGAGCCAGCTTACCCGCCGCGGGTGGGACGGCTCTGCGCACGGCCAGTACCCCCTCGTCGACGGGGAGCAGCACCACGCTGACCGGGATAGGGTTGCGGAACTGCTCCTTTCCGCAAGGAACGCATCGGCGCGGCCAGGAGTCCGTGTCATGGTAAGCGTGACCGCAATGAGGGCAGAAAAGCATAGCGCAAGAGATTTCCCCATCCTCGCGCGATCCCTTCGGCCTTTCCGACCCGCGGTAAGATCCAAAAGTTCGGGATTCCTATCCAAAAAAGTATGAATGACATTCGGGAGCCGAGATCAAAAAATTTGGATTCCTGTCCCGAATTCTCACGATGGCTCCGCTCATCCCTCAGGATCAAAAAATTCGGGATTCCTGTCCAAAACATAGAGGCGGGTTTCGTGGGAGTCAGGGAGAATGGTGGGGGATGGAAACTCTACTGAAATTCGCTCCCCCCATTGTGCTGACTCTGGGCCCGATGGCCTGGGCTTTTCTTCTCATCCCCGCGCTGGGGGCTCTCCTCGGAGCCTTTCTCCTGCGCGGCAGCTTCATGCGCATCATCGGTGCCTCGCTCGGCGCGGCGGGACGCGACCTGGGCCTGCTGGCGGCGGTCCACTTCGGGCTGCTGGTGCCCAACAATCCCCACTGGGACCCCACCATCAGTGTCATTCTCGCCTTCTTCTGCGCTTCCGGCGCGGCGCTCTTAAGCTGCCTGGCCCCTTATCGCGGCAAGCGGCTTTTGCTCAGCTCCGCCCTGGGTGGGTTCGCCGGTCAGTTCTTGCTGCCTTACGTCCTGGTCATGGGCTGGTTGATCTCCAAAGCCCATTCAAGGCTCAATAAAGAGTAAGCTATAGCTGTACATGTTCGCCTGGGGGTCTCGGAAGGCCGAGACCCCCACTCGGCGGTAGCGGGGATGCAGCAAGTTAGCCTTGTGGGTCGGGCTTTCCAGCATGCTTTGTAGCGCCTGCTTAAATCCGTGCGAGCGGGCCAGGTTCTCGCCCAGCTTTCGAAAAGTCAAGCCGCGGGCCCGTACCCGCGAGTCGGGAGAGAGGCGGCCCGTCGCATGATGGAGGGGTTCGCTGGCGCTACGCTGGAGATACTCCCTTCCCACCTCCGTCAGCGCCGTGTCCAGTTGCAGCTCGGCCAGGCCGCGCTTGCTCCGCTCGGCGTTGACCGCACGCCACATCTGCAGCTCTTCCGGCAAGAGAAACTCCTTGAGGGCCGCCGGCTCCAAGCGTTCAGAAGTCCTGGCCGCACCACCAGAGGCGGCCTTGAGGTCCCGAGCCAAGAGGCGATTTCCCGGATGCCCCTGATAGCTCGCGCGCACCTTCCCCTGCGGATCTATGACAAAAAGTGTCGGCACCGTGCTGATCCCGTACAGCGAGCTCACCTCTCCCCTCCGGTCCACCACCAGCGGAAAGTGAATCCCTTGTTGCAGCATCAACGGTTCGGCCAAGCTGCGCTCGCGCGAATCCACCGCCACGAAGACGATCTCGAAGTCGAGCTCGGGATGGGACGAGCGCAGCGCCTTGAAGCGCACCAGCTCTTCTTTCCAGGTGTCGCACCAGAAGGCGAAAAAGTTGAGCAGCAACACCTTTCCGCGATACTGATCGGGCGAGAATCGGCGCCCCTCCAGATCGGGTAAGGAAAAAGAAGGAGCCGAGGCGCCCGCGCTCGGCATGGCGCGGTCGGAGTTCCCAGGTAGCGCCGACTGAGCCCAGCCGGGCAAGATCAGTAACCAAATCGCCAGTAAGACTCTCTTCATTTCTCCTCTCCCGCACGTTTCACGTGAACCCGTTGGCTCGGGCTGGCCCCGTAGACCGAGGGGCGGTACATCAGCTCCAGCCGGGCCGGTAGAGAGCGCAGGTCTCCCGGAGTTTCCGCCCGCAGGCGATAGGTGACCAGGTGCTTCCCCGCGGGAAGAGAGGTGAAGAAGAAGGCGGAGAAGGCGTCGCGGTCTTCCTGACGACTCGGATAGACCGAACCGCCGTGGCTCTTCGCGACCACCTCGAAGCCGGCCGGTCGAGGGTCCTCGAGCTTGAGATACTGCATCCGGTAAGGTAGCTCGAACTCCAACTCCACCTCGACCTCCTGCCCGGCCGTGAGGCGCAAAATCTCCGGAGGCGTCACGCGATTGTGGCGCAGAAGCTGGCCCGGCTGCTCCACCACGTAGGTGCGGGTCAACCTCAGCCCCTCACTTTCTCCCGGCAAGTCCACCTTCTCGGCCTCTTTCAAGAAGCCGGAGAACTTCCAGCTCATCACCGCCGGCGAGCCCTGACTCACCAGCTCCAAGCGATGGCCTCCGTTCGGGGCGTTCACCAGCAGATCGGCCGGAACCGTGACCACCTTCTCCGTCTGGTCCAACGTCACCGTCTCCAGCGGTTGGCCGTCCCAGCGAACCTGCAGCGTTCCCTCCCGCGTCCCGGGCTGGGAGCGAGCGAAATCCAGCAAGGCCAGCACCACCTGAGCGGTGTCGCGAGTCGACTTCCACTGGGCTCCCTCGCGCTGCGACAAGAGCCACGGGATGGCGCCCGCGACCGACGAGGCGTCGGGACGGGCGGCCAGAATGGCTCTGGTAGCCAGGGCGCTAGACTCCACGTCGTCGTCGGTCCAGCCGTAAGACGTGGCCGCCCGGGAAGGCCAGAAAACACCTGCCCCCGTCTCCTTGGCCCGCTCTTGCAAGAGCGAGACCAGCGGTAGGCTCTTCTCCATAGCTCCCGACTCTTGCCAGGAGAGGGCCAACAGCGCCACCGCGTAGGTCCCCAACTGGTCCGCCTGGGCGGTGTAATGAGCCAGCTCCTCCGTCGGCGCCTGACCCGCCCGGGACAGAGCCCAGGCCAGATAAATGCGGGTCTCTCGATCGATGGAGGCTTGCCTTGCCGCCTCGTTCTTTTCTTGCGGTGTGGCCGTGGCCGGTGAGGGGCGGGCCCTGGCCGGATCCAGCGCCGCCAGCAGGTTCTTAGCCGCCCGCACCCCACGCTCTAAGACGTTTTCGGAAACGGGATAGCCCGCTTCTCGCGCCGCCACCAGGCCGGAAATCACGTAAGCGGTCAGATAGGGATTGGTCTCGTCGTGCTCCCACCAGCCCCAGCCCCCGTCCCCGTGCTGGTAGTGATACAGACGGGCCAGACCCTGTTCCACCATCGGGGTCAGCTCCTCACGACTTTTAGCGGACAGGCCCAGCTCGCTCATCGCCTGAGCCGCCACCACGGTGGGCATGAAACGGCTCATCGTCTGCTCCACGCAGCCGTAGGGGTAGTCGGCCAGGTACTTGAGAGCCCCCTCCACCACTGCCAGGGGCGAGCCCGAGATCCGGATCTCGGCCTTCGGCTTGAGCAGGCCCCGAGGCCGGGTGATCACGATCTTCTGACTCTCACCGGCTTTCAAGAGCCCTCCCGCGCTTTTTCCGTAGGCCGAGCCAAAGGGCAAGATGGGAACGGAGATCCGCTCGGCGTCGTTGTCTCCCTCCGCGGTGCGTGCCTCGACCTGGAATTCCAATTTTTCCGGCAAGGGCACCTTGCCCAGCACGTTCTCCTCCACCGTCAGTCGGCTCACCACTCGCTCCTGGGCGTCGGGCGGCAGCTGAGCGATCTCCTTTTGCCCCGTCGAAAGCTCTCCGGGAGAGACGCTCATCGACACCTTCACGTCGCGCGGCGACTCGGTCCGGTTGCTCACCACCGCCACCGCGTCCAGGCTGTCACCTTCAACCAGATAACGAGGCAGAGCGGCCTGAATCATCAAGGGGAGGTCGGTGACCAGCCCGCCGACTCCCTGCCCCACCTCGAGGTCCGAAGTGGTCGCGCGGCTGGTGGCCCGCCAGCGAGTCAAGTTGTCGGGCAGCGGAACGGCCACCTCCGCCTTTCCGTCTTTGATCAAAACGTCAGGCTTCCAGAAGGCGGTGTCCTTGAAGTCCTTGCGCACCTGAGTGGGGGCCGGCACGGTCTGAAAGCCGGCCACCTCCGAGCGGCGAGGCTGCATGAGGTAGGTCTGGACGCGATTGGCCGCGGGTCCGAAAAAGAACTTGTGGATCGCCGGGACCTGGTCCCCGGAAAGAGCCAGCAGCGCTTCATCCACCACCGAAAGACTGGCCACCGCGTCGACCGGCTCTCCTTTGGCGTTGGTCGCGCTCAGGCGGAGATGGGCCGTCTCGCCGGGGCGGTACTTCGGCTGCTCCGCCTCGACCTTGAGCGAAAGCCGGTGCTCGGTGTCGGGGATGACCAGATCCACCTTTTCGACCACCGAGGTGCCGTCTTCTCTTAGGGAAACGGTCGCGGTCAGTCCCGGGGCGAACCTGGCCTCCACCGGGAACTCCAAGATCTGCGCTCCTTTCTTGGCCGTGAAAGGGCGAGCTAAGAAGAGCTTCCTGCCCTCTAGAGTCAAAAGCGCCGGACACTCCTGTCGAGCGGACAAGAGCAGGCGGGCCGTCTCTCCAGCTTTGAGCTCCTTCTTCTCGGCGCTCAAGCTCCGTTGGAGGTTCGCCTCCGCAATGTTCGGAGCGTAAAGGTAGAAAGAGACCTCTTGTGGCTCCTGACCGACCCCTTGCGCGGTGAAGACAAGCTTCGAGCCGTCTTTCTCGCCAGGGGTCCAAACAAGCTCCCCCTTTCCGCTAGCCCCCGTCTTGACCACGGGCTCGGCCAGAAGCGCCTTCTTCGACCACGGACTCTCCACTCGAATCTTCACCTGAGCGGGCACGGGCTGTCCCAGCCGGTCCAGCGTCTCGACGGCTACCCGAACAGGCTTTCCAGGGTAGGCCACCCAGCCGTCGGCTCTGAGATAGATCCCGTAAGTGCCGACCATGGCAAGCCCGGAGCCCGAGCCCTCCACCACTTGTCCCGAAGGTCCGGTGACCTCGGCGTCGACCAGGTACTCCGCGTCCTTTTTCCCTTTTTCCGTCGGAACCTCAAAGGTCGCTTTGCCGTCGGGTCCCAACGTCAAGGTCTGTTCCGAAACGAAGTCCGCGTAGGAGTGATAGCCCGGACTTGAGGCGGTAGGCCTTCCGGAAAGCTCCGCCCGGCGCACGGTGACCTTCACCTTGGCGTTGGACACCGGGGCTCCAAAGAAGGTCTTGGCCACGAGATCGAAAGGCAAAGCCCGTCCGGCGGAGACCATCCGCTCCCTGGCTTTCACGTTCACCTCGAAAGGAGGCTTGCGATACTCCTGAACCTCGAAGGGGAGCGAAGCGGGCTGTTTAGGGTCAAGCCAGGCCGAAAGCTGGTAGCGACCCAGGGGAGGCTCGGCCCCCAGCTTGAGACTGCCCGAGAAGGCCCCGAATTCGTCGCTGGTCAACTCCTGGGTGGTCAGGGCGTTGTCGGCCGAGTCTCGGATCTCCACCGTCACCAACGCCTCTTTCACCAAACGGCTCTTCTCGCCATCCGGCGAGCCGATGAGCCCCTGGAAGAAGACCTCGTGGTTGGGTCGGTACAAAGAGCGATCGGTCTGCAGAAAGATCTTCTGATTCCCCGGAAAAGGCTGTGGCGTCCAGCTGAAGGAGACGTCCTCCTCACCTCGGCGCAAACGTAGCTTGGCAGGCTGGTCCAAGGGTAGCGCGGTGTCGATGCGGAGTAGCCCTTGAGCATCGGTCACTCCGGACAGTCCCGGCTCGAGGGCTTCTCCAAGCTTGCTCATCTCCACCAGAACACCGGCCAGCGGGCTCCCTTGGACCGCGTCGATGGCGCGCAACAGAAACTGGCCCGGAGCGACCTTGATCAACACTCCCATTCGGGTGACCGTCAGCTCGGCTCGACTTCGAGCCTCTCCCGAGACGGCTTCGACCATGTAGTTGCCGGGTTTGACCCCTTTGAGCTCCACCCGGTCGAAGAAGCCCGAGGCTCCAGCGATCACGGGAAGGGTTTTACTCAGGACTCGCTTGCCCGGCGCCTGTTCGCGGTAGAGTCGGATCTCGGGACGGCGCACAAACTTGCCTTCTACCGAAACGACCACCTTACCCGGAGTCACCGGCGAGTCGACCGAGAGATGGAGCTCTGGTGTTCCCTTGAGTTCCACCGTTCCAGGACCCTCCCCCAAGGCCAACAAGGTGGACCCGACGGGTAGATAGGTTCTCTTGCCGCTAACAAGACCAGGTCGAGCCAACGATTCGCCCGAAGGAGTAAAAAGATCGCGATAGCCGGGCAAGAACTTTCCGTTCGAGGCGTCAAGGCGGTAAACGTGCCCCTCTGTCCCTGCGACCAAAAGCTCGTTACCCCGCAACGTTCCCGGTAAGGTGCCGTTGAGGTGGCGTAGGCGCTTGCCGGAACGCTGATCCAAGAGCGAAATCCCCTGGTAGCCCTGGACCAAAATAAGTCCGCTACCGATGGTCTGAATCTCTTCGCTATAAGAGGTGTCTTTCCAAAGCTTCTGACCGGTGCGCGCGGACAGTCCCACTAGCTCCGATCCTGCCTGGGCGATCACCTGGTCCCCGGAAAGAGCGTAGTGCTCCACGTTGGGTAGGCTCCAAAGCTTCTTTCCCGTGGCCGGATCCCAGGCCGTCAAATTCTCCTCGAGAGCCAAAGCCACCGCGCCGAGCGCCGGACGGTCAGGGTTGTCGAGTTTGTGCGACCAGAGTTTACTCCCCTGGGACAAGTCCCAAAGACAAACCTGTTGGTTCGAGGCGGCGAGAATTCGCGGTCCGTCCACAGCGACCGCTTGAAAGCTCTCATCACCCGTGCGCCAGCGGCTCTGCCCCGTGGACGGGTCGAGGGCCTGAAGCTCGCCGTTCTTGCCGACAATGATCAAGCGACCGAGGCAAAGGCGTGGAGCCAGCTTCGTGGCGGAGACATTCCAGCGCTCCTGCCCGGTCCGACCGTCCAAAGCGAGCAGGCCGTCCCGAGTCAAAAAGATGGCCAGCCCTTCGTGGGTAAGAGATGGGCTGTCCGGAACCAGTCTTGTTGAAAACTCGGTCTTCCAGAGCTCGCGCCCCGTTTCCGCGTCGATCCCCCAGATCCGCTCCTCGGTCGCCACCACCAGCACGGAACCAACCTGCACGGGAGAACACATGACGTTCCGATCAAATTCCCATCGCCAAGCGACGGAATCGGGCAACTCGCGGGCCGCGAGAGCCCCCGACAGTAGCAAGAAAACCAGGCACCATGCCCAACCAGACGCCATGAGCCGTGTCCAAATCCCTCCCTTAAGCGACATACGATTCCGGCAACCTTTCTTCAATCTCTAATCGCTGTAACTTTGGCACAATGAGAGTATGCTTATCACTCAAAACACGATACCTCAAAGAATCTCTTCCATCCGTCTTCCAGAGGGAGCCCAGGCTAGGAAAGAAGCCCCCGGAACCTCCCCGACCGAAAGCTTCACAGCTTCCGACCGAACCCAACCCTTAACCTATGTCCCTACCGGCTTCGGAACCGCCGCTCTCGGCGCGACCTTTGTCGGCAGCTCCCTCGGTGCCGGCGCGCTGCTCAACGCGCTCACCGGCAACAGCGGCCTAGCTGTCGGCGGTGGCATGCTGGCGGGATTGGCCACCACCCTTTTCGTGACCGACCGGATGGACCGGGCGGCCGTGAAAAGCTATGCCGAGACCGGTCAGGGCACTGCTTGGTTGAAGCCCGCCTTCACTCCTGAGGAGATCAGCGGGCTACCCAGGATGAGCCGTGGCGTGCGAGGCCTGAGCTAACAGTAGGCGCCCCGGGTCACAAATTCGTCACGAACCGGCAACAGTCCGGTAACGAGAGAGAGGTCTGCCTGGAGCCCATTCCATTGTCGCGATCCCACTTTCCCGAGCGGGAAAAATCCACGAATTCAGCGGGAGTCCGATAATAAGAGCGGGAGCCCGATAACGTCAGAATAACCTGAGCTCCACCGGTGGACACATCTCGTTCACTTTTGAACTCACTGGTTAGCAAAGTTTACAACTTAGAAATAGTCCCAGCCGCATGGTCCAGCGTTGATGCACATCGTTTTTCTATTCTGAGGACAAGAAATCACTCAGGAGAAAAAACGATGAGCCTGACCCTCGTAAACAACCAAAATGGACTCGACAACCTCGTTGGCCAACTGGAAAAAGGTGGGCTCTTCTCTCTCACCGGTTCCTGGAAAGCCTGGTTCGACGCCGCCGTCGCTCAGCTGGAGACCGACGACAGCATCGACTCCCGCCTCACCGACGAGATGGCCGACTGTCTGGGCGAGGCCGAGGAAGCCATCACCCAGGGCTACAACTGCCAACCCGCTCTCAATCGCCTGGTCAGCCTCTATCATCGCAATCAAGACAGCCTACCCCTCGAACTCAAATGGCGTCGCCGCGCCGCCGGACTCGGCGCCGTCCAGCTCGATTCGGCCACCTGGGAAGACTTGCACCTGGCTCTCGATGCCGCTCAGGCGGGACGGATCGCTCCTGTGCCTAAATGGCTCGATGCGGTGGAACAGAACTTCTTGACCAGTTGGGAGAGCTACGAGGAAGGTGACGTCTTGGAAGAAGAGATCACTACCGAGTCCGTCCTTTGCCATCGCTTACTGATGGAAGGAACCGAGTTGTGGCTCGACGCCATCGCCACCTTCCGCGATTCCCTGGGCGGCTCCATCGACCGAGACTCGGTCCTTGAGCTCGCCGAGGCTGGACAGCGCTTGCTGATTCTGGTTCAGATTCTCGACCAGGAAGCCGAAGAAGCTACGGACCGCTTCTTCTCCTGGGCTCGCAACTAAGGATCGCTCTTACCGTACCCAGAGCTTGGTCTGGCTCAAAATATCGTCATACTCCCCCGGCGCCTGACTTTCTCGTCCCCGATACCAGTAGACGGCGGGCTTGAGTTTCCACATGGAGCTCCAGGACGGCGCGCCCTGAAAACCGAGGTCTGGGCGAAGCCGTTCCATCCAGCACTCCCAGCAGTCGTGATAGTGGGACGAACGCAGGTGAAACCGATCGAAGCTGTACCAACCCGAGTCGACGGGCAAGAAGACGTAGCCGCGGCTTCGAGCTATCTCCTCCAGCGCGCCCTCAAGGTCGGATAAGCGCTGGAGCACATCTTTCTTGGTCGCCTTCTGACCAGCGTAATATAGGGTCCTTAGGAGCCAAAAGAGCCAATCCGGCAAACCCTGGAGACTCTCGACCGGAACCCCGGTCATCACGATCTCCGAGCCTTGAGCTTCCAAGCGGGCGGCCAACTCACCCACCCATCGAGCCGTGGTATCGGGACGTTGGGAGTAGGCGATGTCATTTCCGACATCGCTCAAGATCGCGAGCTGAGGGCTCTGGGGAAATTCCACCTCGCGGAGCGGCCGGTAGGTGACCAGCGGGTTACCCGCTCTCAAGCCGTAGGAACGACCTGGCCCGCAAGCCAAACCCACCTCCAAAGGACCGTCAAAGCGACGCCGGACAGCCGCCAACGCCGCTCTTCGGGAAAGCCAGAGATTGCTGGCTCCATACAGATGAACTCGAGTCACGGACGGGTGGTTCTGGCGAGGTGAAGTCGAACCCTACACTATCTCCTCGGGACATTTCGGCAAGCCCGTTCATATTCTTTTCATCTTTTCGTAACGATCCGGCAGCGACTTCGTCACATTCCGGTCCGAAACCATCCCCTATCCTCGAGCCTAAGGTTCGAGATATATTTGGAGGAGATGGAATGGCCAGAAGCTCGCTCTACTACACCGCGCGACTCTACTCAGACCAGTTGAAGTCAGGACACGAGTACCACCTGCTGGCCAGAAGCGTGAGCATCTCCATCTTGGACTTCGTGCTCTTTCCCGACAGCGAGCAACTGCACAGCACTTTCACCCTCTGGGATCGAAGTCAGAATCGACAGCTGACCGACGACCTGGAGCTCCATTACATCGAGCTTCCGAAGTTCGCACCCGACAAACCAAGGTCTGTTCGGACCCGGTTCGAAAAATGGCTCTACGTTCTCAAGTTTTCCGACCTGTACCACACTCGGGAGCTGCCCGAGAATCTCAAAGACGAAGAGGGTATTCAGATGGCGATAGATTCCATGCGAAAAGCTTACGCCCGCGATGACATCCGAGCCTACATCGAGGCTCAGGAGAAAGCGGAGAGAGACCGCGCCAGCAACCTCGCCGCGGCGGTGATGAAGGAACGCCGACTCCTTGAGGAAGAGCGCAAGCGCACCGAAGAGGAACGCCGACGAGCCGAAGAAGCGCAAACGAGCCGAAGAAGAGCGCAAACGTGCCGAGGAAGAGCGCAAGCGTGCTGAACAGGCCGAACGTGAGCGCGATATTTTGGCGGCCCGTCTGCGCGAACTCGGTGTCGATCCTGACCAACCGACCGCTCCTTCCGAGACCTAAGTCAGGAGCGACAGCTGACCGACATCGAGCCTCCGAAGTTCACTCCCGACAAACCAAGGCCTGTTCGGAAAATGGCTCTACGTTCTCAAGGTTTCCGATCTTTACCCGTGAGGGGCACAATGTACCACACTCGGGAGTTGCCCGAGAATCTCAAGGACGAAGAGGGAGCCAGATGGCGAAACCTACGGTAACGGCTATGCCTTGCGATTCCATGCGAAAAGCCCCCCAAGGGGACTCGCTCCGCAGCGCTTACGCCTGTGACGACATTCGAGCCTACATCGAAGCTCAGGAGAAAAGCGGAAAAGGATCGCGCTAGTAACACTTACCGCCGCGGCGGAGAAGGAGCGCCGACGTACCGGACAAGCCGAGCGAGAGCGTGATGCAGAGCGGCAAAGAGCCGAAGAAGAGGCTCAGAAAGCCCAACGGCTAGCCGCGCCTTCGTGAGCTAGGTGTCGATCCAGCTCTTGAGCAGGAAGATTCTTTTCCTAAAAGGAAATATTCCCCATGAGATTTTTTCTTTTACACACAATAGCCTTCCTCTGTACGGGCTGCCAATATCTCTTCCCGCCCGTGGAAGAAGTCTCGCCGATCAAGGTGGAGAAGAAAGTCTTCATCGACACTCCGAAAGTGTCTCAGCAGAATCTCTACATCGACACAGACTTGTCGCTTTCTATCGAAGAGTATCGCATCGCTCTTCCCATCGACTTTGACCCGAAGAAAACCTACGGACTGGTTTTGTTCATCTCTCCCACCGATGACGGGACCCCGCCGTATCCCTGGGGTAAAGTTCTGGCCGAGCGAGACCTTTTGGTCATATCGCCTATGAAAGCGGGCAACGATCAGGAATTCCCACGCCGGTTCGGTCTAGGACTCTTGGGTGTTCTGGCTATGCAGAAAGAATACAAGATCGATTCCAAGAGGATCTATGCCTCGGGACTATCTGGAGGTGCACGCGCGGCGTCGAATCTGGCCATGCTGCGTCCTGACATCTTCTCGGGCACGATTCAAAGCGTCGGCTCTGTCTTCGTTCACGACGTGCCCCAGGTCAAAACGAAGTCCGAACACCTGCGGGTCGGAAAAGGAGAGCTCTACGCCTCCGCCCTGGGCGCGAAGGATATGAACGTCGACAAGATCAAGAAGAATGTTTGTTTCGTCATCGTCACCGGCCCCGGAGACTACCGCTATGGTAATCTGCAGGATATCTACAATGGTGGTTTTGTCCGTGACGGCTACCAGGCCAAGCTGATCGACGTTCCCGGAATGGGACATCGACTCTGCACCGCTGAGGATCTGGCCCAGGCGCTCGACTTTATCGAGTCGAAGTGAACGGCTCTAGAACGCGCTTTTCAAAAACGAACGGCCCGAAGGGAAAGAGCGAACTCAAGAGCGCCAAACCGATGATCCGGGCGGGCCAGCGCAATCTGACCCCAGCCCACACGGCGGCCAGGCAAAACAAGATGAAGAAGATCCCGTGAAAAAGCCCAATCCAACGGACGAAGACCGGCATGTGCCACAGGTACTTCAGCGGCATCGCGACGAAGAAGAGAAGGAGATACGAGATCGCCTCGAGAGCTCCAGTCCAATGAAAAAGCTTCTGTTCCGACATCTGCTCGCGCTTGGCCACCGCCGAGATCCCCTCCTGTCAGCGCGCCAACGAAATCTCATAGCTTTTGTTTGTGCTCTATTCCTGAGCCTTCAGGCCTGCGCGATGACCCCTCAGGTATCCATGAAACTTGAAGAGATAACGTTCTCGGAACAACCCAAGACCGAAAACCACCCTGAAATCGACAGTAAACTTTCTCTCTCCCAGGAACAGTTCAAGCTGGGTCTACCGGCCGATGGACAGGTCGACCAGAGTTACGGAATTCTACTCTACCTCTCCCCCACCGATGATGGCACGCCGCCCAACGACTGGCTTCCTGTTCTGGCCGAACGCAAACTTCTCGTGCTCGGACCTATGCGTGTGGGCAACAGACAAGACCCGCGTCGCCGAATGGGTGTCGGGCTACTAGGCGCGCTGGCTCTGCAGCAAAAATACCAACTCGATCCGAAGCGAGTTTACGCCGCCGGAACCTCGGGTGGCGCGCGAGTCGCCAGCGCTCTGGCCTTTTTCAGACCCGATGTCTTCTCCGGGACCATCCAGAGTGTGGGAAGCAATTTTCCGCGTCCTATTCCTCAACCCAAAGGAGGCGAGGGATACGGTCTAATGTCGGGAGAACAACTCGTCGATCGAGCGGCGGTGAAAGCCAGCGTTCGGTTCGTTTTGATCACAAGCCCCACCGATTTCCGTCATGACAACCTCCAGGCCATCTATCGCCGAGGATTTCTCGCCGACGGGTACCAGGTCAAGTTTCTCGACGTGCCTGGACTTGGCCATCAGACCTGTGGTCCGCGCCAGCTTCAAGAAGCTCTCGACTTCATCGAAGCGAGATGATGGGCCTCGTTACCCATTCGTAACTTTGCCGTATCCGGTTTGTGACCTTACGCCCCTAAGTTAAGTGGCATGAAGATCACATCTCTTATCAAACGCCGAACTCGACGTCTGCGCGAAGACTTCTCGGAAATAGCCGAATTCGCCATCGTCCTCCTGGCAATTTTGTGTCTTGAGGAGAGCGAACTGTGAGAACGACCTTCTTCCAAGCTATCAAGCTCTTCTTCGGCCTTCTGGGGTTTGTCGGCCTTCTGGTCGGCTACCGAGGCTCGGACTATCCCATTCAACCTAATCCCTTACCTCTATTCCGACCCACCCCCATTCTTCGCGTCACGCCGATCCCGACACCATCTCACCCGGAATCGCACTCGTCGATTCCACCGGAACGACCTGTCGTTCCTGACCACGGCTAGGTTCCGGAATCTCCGAGCCGCGGTCCAAGGTATCGTGAATCTGCCGTGCCAAAATCATCGCGTCCTCCCGAATTCCCCTTAGGAATTCACTGCGAAAGGTTCGACTGCCCGGCAGGCCGAGGAAATAGAGATTGGGAACATCGATCGAAGCCAACCCGTTGAGCCGAGGCCGCCCCCCCACTATGGGAGCGAGGTGGGCCAGTGCCGGTCGATAACCCGTGGCAAATAAAATGATGTCATAGCGGTCCTCGGCGTTGTCGAGAAAGACTACCCGATCGGACTCGAGACGAGAGATCTCAGGATGGGTCCAAACTCGATGGGTCAACAGCAGATTCAGTTGAGTTCCCCTCCGCAGTCGGGGACGCAGATTGGATGGTCGAGGTAGGCCCAAACGCAACGAGAGTTCTTCCCACAGATAGGTCAACGGCGAGAGCAAAGTCTCCTCAACAGGAGACGGCCAGGACTCGATGCGCTCTCGATGGCTCAGGTGAACCTCACACCCGGCCTGATAGAGCTCTTGCATGATCTCTCCGGCGGAAAGACCCGAACCTACAATCAGGACTTTGGGGTGAGGAGACCCTGTCAGGGTCCGAACGGTCTCGGGAGAGCGATAGTCGGCGCTGTGAATCCTGGGAATGCGGCACACATCCTCTCCTGGATAGCTAGGCAGGTTGGGCCGAGAGAACTGTCCCGTCGCATTCACCAAGATAGGCGCGCGATAGCTCACTCCATCCGACCCGTCCACCACGAAGCCTTCCTGATACTCCACCCGCTGAACTTTGACCCCTAAAATCACGTTGAGAGCGTGCTCCTTGGCGTAGCTCTCCAGATATCGCGCATACTCGGGACGAGTCGTTCGACTGAGACGGCGCGACAGGGGGACCGGAGAACCGGGAAGAGTGTTATTGAGCCATGGCCCATAGGTGGTGCAGTCGGTCATGTGGGCGAAAGTCGATCCGACCACGCTCTCCTTGTCCAGAATCAGATAAGGAATCTGTCGGACCGACAGCTCACGCCCCAGGGAAAGTCCCGCCGGGCCGGCCCCGAGAATCAAAACCGTTGTTTCTGTTCGATGGCTCATGACTTGAGTATAAAAGAAACTCCAGAGACTGAACTTGACAAAGATCAGTTCCACAAGGCTCCCTGGCCGGTCAGACATCGATCAAGAGTCAGCCCGTTCCGCGTTACCAGGACGAGTTCGTTAGCAAAGGCGGTGACTGCCAGCATGGTGTCCTCATAGAGGTGGTCAGACCGACCGTGCATCCATTGTGCCCAGAGCCGAAACAGTCGGCCGTCAAGAAATAGGACCTGATAACTCTCTTGAGCTTTGAACGCATCCTGAGGTCGAGTGATCTATACCGGCTTGCCACCTTAGAACTCTAGGATGAGGCCTGGTTTTGCGCTGGTGGAGTCCGTCGCTGAGCGCCTCACCGAGAGGGAAGGGGAAACTCCCCCTTACCCTGGCTCGGCAGAAAGATTTCCTTTAGGGAGCGTGGCGCGTTTTGAGAGAGTCGTTCCCATTTCTTCGATGGAAATCAACACAGTGGCGTGAGACAACCTGAGGACCTTCGCTCAAGCAATCCTCTAAAAAGCTGGCTAAATCGCGCCTTAGCTTCCTGTACCGGCCAAACTTTCACAATGCCTCCAACAGCCAAGTTCGTTGACTAGTCTAGTCGAAGCTAAAGGACGCGGCAAGCCGCAACTCTCAGCTCAGTACCAAGGCACTGCTCCGTTCATCTTTTGCTTACAAACACCGCGGACCATTCCATACTCATCAAATCCTCTACGGCTATCCTGGAGACAAGCAGGAGGAGTTGAGAGTGTCTTTTAGTGTTTCTATCAAGGGCGGTGTCGTTGGCAACATAGGCAGCGGTTCCTTCGTCACGATTGGAAGCGGTGGAATCGCGAGTATCGGTAGCCCGAATATGAAGTCCGGTGAAGGCGAGCCTGTTTTAGAGGAAAGAGAATCCGCCGCCCCCTTTGACAACATCGTCTTGTCAGGCCCCGTCAACCTCAAAGTTGATAGCGACGAGAAGGAGCAGTCGGTTGCCGTTCGTGCGCAGCCCAACCTGCAGGATAATATCAAGACCGAGATTCGGGACAAGACTCTTCACATTGAAACGGTTGGAAGCTTTCAAACCACCAATGCCCCCACCGTTCTCGTCAACCTTGACGGTCTGGAGTCGCTTTCGATTATGGGAAGCGGCGACGCCCAAGTCAAAGACCTTGCTCAGGATAGCTTCATTTCCAGAATTCAAGGCTCCGGATCCGTTGAAGCCTTCGGTCAAGTGGCCAACCTTAGCTCAACAATCTCTGGAAGTGGTGACTTCAAGGGACTTGGGCTGATAGCTGATAATGTTACGGCCCGCATTGCCGGCTCAGGCGAAAACCAGATTGGGCCCAGCCAATACCTTGAGGCGTCGATTGCTGGAAGCGGTAATATTTCTTATGCGGGCAGCCCAGCGGTGAGCCAAAGCATCGCGGGGTCAGGTTCGATCTCCCGGCGCTAATGATTTCATATTCACACCCATACCTATCCTTCGTCTCACGACTTTAGACTCTTCACCTCTTGTCGTCGCTGTTGGGCGCATTGTGCCGTTCACCGGTACGCGTCGCCCTGGACTCTTTCCGCTGACCGCTGACGCGAAGGGCTCATAGCGTGAGGATATCCACGGGCTCCTTCCACTTTATCCCGGTGCGAGGTTCGTATTTACCCTTCATCGGGCAGCAACCACCGACCGCAGCTAATTCGTGGGTTGACCTCACGTTTCGGCAGCGTAGGGCAACGGTGAGCTGCGTTTGCGTCTGCGGCTTATTCGCCGAGATGTCGGGTCGGATCGCCAAGTAGAACACGAGCTTACCGGGAGCGGTTCAGAGTCCGACTTGGAACTCGCTGACTGGCTTGATCTTCACCTCGGATGGAGTGGTGAGGAGCTCGACTCTCACCAGGCCAAACTATGGCAAGGCGACTGGGCGGTGTTCGCGATTTAGGCCACGACGGTGAACGAGCCGACTTTACCATACTCAACGAAGTCGGATTCTGCCGACCCTGCCAGAGCACATTGTGCCGTTTACCGGTACGGATAACCGACCTGCTCACCAAGCCCAGGATCTACCGAAAGAATCGACACTGTCGTACAACAGGGGTGAGGGACTTGTCATTGTCGTCCAACATGCTGACTCGAACATTTATTTGCTCGGCTCAAGATTATCACCCTGAATTCTATTCATCATTGACTCTAACATTGAGTTAGTGTAGCCTCATCACTATTACATTGCGCAATGCAATAGTGATGACTTTTGCATGAGTCTCAGAACCGCGAGTTATCACTATCCACGCATAATTCGTTGGTATTTCAAGAAGTTATCGGGAGGGGTGCTATGAGGCATCAAGGGGATGTTAGGTCCACATTTCGTAAGAGTATAACCAAGAGCATGCGATGTCTTGCCATGATGGTGGTCGCTCTCATTTTCACCGCCGGGTGCGGTGACTCTCAAAGGGACTTCGTCTTCACCAATAGCGGTACAAGTCCCACACAGGCGGCTGACACCGGCAGTCTGACCTTTAACTTTACTAGAGCGCAGACCTCGTCCGAGGTTCCGCGCGAAACTCAGCGACTGCGCTTTCAATTTTTGGACTCTCGAGAGAACGTCGTATTGCTCCGAGAGGTCGCTTTCGCTGCACAAGTCACCATCAACGAGGTACCTCTCACAGCCGTGTCCGTGCGCATCACCGCGTTGGCTGGAGGGCAGTTCCCGCTGGCTGTGCTCAACGACACGGTGAGCGAGTTGCGAGCCGGCACGACACAGGTGGTGAACCTGGCCGACGCCACAGCCAGAGCGGTCACCTTCGACTCCCTGGCCGTCACTCCCAAACCGGTCACCCTACAGGTCGGCGGTAGTCAGACTCTGGCTGTCAGCGCCAGCTTCAGCAACGGAGAAAGAGTGACCGTTCCGAACTCCACTGCCGGTCTTCAGTTCACCACCGTCGACGGAAATATCGCTGGTGTCAGCGCAGGTGGCGTGGTCACGGGCGCGGGGCCGGGAAGCACCACGGTGACCGCCGCTTGGACTTTTAATGGCGTGACTCGCAACGACCAGACTTCGGTGAGCGTTGGAGGCGTCGGCTTTACCATCGGATTGGTCAGCGTTGACTCTGATGGGGTCCAGGGCAATGACCATAGCAATGCCGCCTCGATCTCGGCGGACGGTCGCTATGTGGCCTTCTTTTCAGGTGCTTCCAATTTAGTGGCGGAGGACGTCAATGGCACCTGGGACGTCTTCGTGCATGACCGCCAGACTGGTGTCACCACTTTGGTCAGCGTCGATTCCGATGGGACTCAAGGTGATGATAGTAGCTTCAGCCCCTCGATCTCGGCGGACGGTCGTTTTGTGGCCTTTCAATCTTTCGCTTCCAACCTAGTGGCGGGAGATACCAATGGTTATGTTGATGTCTTTGTGCACGACCGTCAGACCGGAGTCACGACACTGGTCAGCGTCGATTCCGATGGGACTCAAGGTGATGATAGTAGCTTCAGCCCCTCGATCTCGGCGGATGGTCGCTATGTGGCCTTCGAATCAGGTGCTTCCAATCTGGTGGCGGGAGACGTCAATGGCACCTATGACGTCTTCGTGCACGACCTCCAGACTGGCGTCACGACTTTGGTCAGCGTCGAGTCCGATGGGGTTCAAGGCAACAGCGATAGCGGTACCTCTTCGATTTCGGCGGACGGCCGCTATGTAGCCTTCTCTTCATATGCTTCCAACCTAGTGGCGGGAGATACCAATGGTTATGTTGATGTCTTTGTGCACGACCGTCAGACCGGAGTCACGACACTGGTCAGCGTCAGCGTCGATTCCGATGGGGTCCAGGGCAATGACCATAGCAATGCCGCCTCGATCTCGGCGGACGGTCGCTATGTGGCCTTCTTTTCAGGTGCTTCCAATTTAGTGGCGGGAGACCTCAATGGCACCTATGACGTCTTCGTGCACGACCTCCAGACTGGTGTCACCACTTTGGTCAGCGTTGACTCCGATGGGGTTCAAGGCAACGGCTATAGCGATGCCCCCTCGATCTCGGCGGACGGTCGCTATGTAGCCTTCCCTTCAGAAGCTTCCAATCTGGTGGCGGGAGACCTCAATGGCACCTATGACGTCTTCGTGCACGACCTCCAGACTGGCGTCACGACTTTGGTCAGCGTCGATTCGGATGGGGCTCAAGGCAACAGCTATAGCGGTGGGCGCTCGATTTCAGGAGATGGACGCTTTGTGGCCTTCGATTCCTTCGCCTCCAACTTGGTTGTAGGTGACATCAATGATGCCTACGACGTCTTCGTGGCCCGCAACATATTGGCGCCTTAACAACCACCACCAACGCCCAACTCGGGCGAACACCTTTTGACACAAACCAAGGAGCAAAACAATGAGAAAGCGCGTTGATCGCTCGCTGTGGATAGCCATGGCCCCCCTACTGTTGGTCATCTTGATGTTGGCCGGTTGCGGCGGTTCCTCGGACTCCGAGTACGGGCAACCAGGTGTCACGGCCATCGCCGAGCCGAGACTTCAGCAGATCACCATCGCCGCGGCCGGAGAGGCGAGCGGGGTCAACGTTGGGCGAACTCTCGCGTTCACCGCGACGGGGACCTTTACCGACGGCTCCATCGGTGATGTTCCGAACATCCAGTGGTCTGTTCAAGGTCGCCAGGCTGGTGCGCTCCCCGGTTCCGGGGCGCCTGATGGAGAGGCCACCATCGACGCCAGGGGGATTTTGACTGGAGTGACGAGCGGTATGGTCAGCGTCTCGGCGACCAGCGGCACCGTTCGCTCCAACGAGGTCAGAATTCAGGTCCGTTGACCAACCACCATCGGCCCTAACTCGGTCGGACACCCCTCGACACAAATCAAGGAGCAAACACTATGAGAAAGCGCGTTGACCGCTCGCTGTGGATAGCCATGGCCCCCCTACTGTCGATCATCTTGATGCTGGCCGGTTGCGGCGGTAGCGGGCAGCCATTCACCGCTGGTGGTGGCGTTCCTCAAGGTGAGGAGCCTCAGCCTGTAGTTCTGAGCAGCACTACCGCTCGGATCGATGCCGCTCAGGGTGCGACTATCCGACTGGGTGAGGCCTCGGTCACTATTCCTCCCAACGCGCTCACTGAATCTGCTGAGGTGACGGTGTCTCTCCTGGACAGGCCGAGCTTACGCCCCCGCAATCAGAGTTTTGAGTCGTCTGGCCCGGCCCTGCAGATCGAATCACAAGCCACCTTTCGTGGCGATTTCGAAGGCGACATTGAGATCGAGTTTCAGGGCGGTGAAGGCGATCTGATAACCTTGACTCGAGATGACGATATTTCGGTGACTCTGCAGATCAACGATCCCGTGACCAGCCAAGAGGTGCGCCCGCAGTTGGGTGCCCTGAAAAATCTCGTAGCCAAAGCCAAGGCCGCCGTGGTTACAGGCGCCAAGAAAGTTGTCGTTGCGGTGTATCGCGGTAGCATCGGTAGCCATAACGACCAGCTTTTCCTACTTAATAGCTCTTGGCAGCGCGTTGCTGGTGGACGCTACGCCGTGGTCATCCATGGAATCAATTCCAGTGCAGCCGATCAGCGAATTCGCTCTTTGACCAACGCTATCGAAGGTTTCGGGCTCTACGACGGTGTGGCACGATTCCAGTACGATTTCACCCTGGGCCCGGAAGCACCGGCTCGACAGCTGGCGAACAACCTTCGGACCTTCCTGCCGGGTAACGCTAGGGTTGATATCTACGCGCATAGCTTTGGTGGTATCGTGTCTCGCTACTATCTGCAAAGAGTTGATGTCGGCAATTCCCCAGTACAACGACTCTTCACTTTAGGAACCCCACACGAAGGAGCGGGACAGCCTGGCCTGGTCAGCGCGGGTGGGCTAGCCGAACGCCTGACGGACGACGTTCTCAATACATTTGCCCTCACGCTGGGCTTCGGACCAGTATGGCACTACAGCAACACGACCGTACAGTGGCTGGTGGCGGGCAATCCGCACCTGGCAACTCTGAACGTACCGGCCGTTGTGAGAGCCACCGTGCCCCACCCTTTCTGCATCGCAGGAGACAAGCATCCGATGTTAGGAGTCCTAAGAATCGATAGCTACTCTCCTTCAGCCGCCTTGTTGTACAGGACTACAAAAAATGACGGCATCGTGGCCGCCACCTCAGCCCGAGCGACATCTGTTTTCGGAACGATACCCACTTATCAGCATCGCACCGCGAACCTTAATCATTCCGAACTGCTCGACGACAGGGAAATTCACCGAGTCCTTGAGCAAGAAGCCCGCCGAAACCTCGGCGTCGGCGGCTCTACCGGAACCGGCGGCGGCACGGATGGCGGAGGAACCGACGGCGGCGGAGATGGCGGATCGGGCACCGGGGGAGATGGTGGTGGTACTGACGGGGGTGGAGACGGTGGCACTCCACCCTGGGAAGATCGGGCCATCGAGCGGGTTAGTGTAAGTTCTAGTGGGGTTCAGGGTAATGAGGAAAGTCGGCTCGCAGGATCATACCTTCTTCTTTCGGAAGACGGTCGATTTGTGGCCTTTGGGTCTGACGCTTCCAACTTAGTAGACGGTGATAGCAACGGGAAAAGTGATATGTTTGTACGAGACCGCCATGCTGGTCTCACCACTCGAGTTAGCGTTAGTACATCAGGTTTTGAGGGCAATGGAAACAGTTCCCCCGCGGGCATTTCAGTTGATGGGCGCTTCGTAGGCTTTCACTCCAATGCATCCAACCTCATCGATGGAGAAACGACTCCTCATCCGGAGCTTTATACCCATGATAGCCATACAAATACGACAACTAAATTTTTAGATAACACCATTGTCCAGCTATCTTGGCACACGGGCCGTTTCGCTGTAGAAATATACCATGGAGGTTCCAACGGCGTTGCGCATGTTTTCTTTATCGATATACAGACAGGCGGCATCAGAACACAGGTAAGTGTGAGTTCCTCCGGTGTTGAAGCGAATGGGAATTGTTATGACGCTGCCATCTCAAGAAATGGTCGCGTTGTGGCTTTCTCTTCAGAGGCTTCCAACCTGGTGGAAGGGGACACCAATGGTGTGCGGGACGTGTTTGTACATGACCGTCATACGGGAAACACCACTCGGGTCAGCCAAAATTCTACTGGAGTTCAGGGCAACGGCTACAGCAGTGGCCCTTCGATCTCAGCAGACGGCCGCTTCGTGGTCTTTTGGTCTGACGCTTCGAACTTAGTAGAGGGAGACACCAATGGTGTGTCGGACGTGTTTGTGCATGATCGTCAAACAGGTATCACTGCTCGGGTTAGCGTCTCTTCTAGCGGGGGACAGGGCAATTACGGCAGCGGCTCCGCCTCAATCTCGGCAGACGGCCGCTTTGTGGCCTTCGATTCCAGAGCTTCCAACCTTGTGGAAGGCGATACCAATGGGACCTATGACGTCTTCGTCGCCCGCAACCCCCTAGCGCCATGATCAGGCACCATGCCTCCTCAATCCGATCTGCTCGCCCAGGGTAAAATCAAGCAAGGAGCCACCAAGATGACAGATATAAGCCTATGGCGCTTTCGACAAACTCCGCACCGCCATGGTCAGTATACCCTTCTCGCCTTCGGCAGGGCGCTTCCCGACTGGTTATAGAGGTGTCGAAGGAGTGCTAGTCAGATGCTGATAGTAGCCATTTTGATACAACTGGTTACCGTTCTTTTACTCGGCTACACTTGCTTGATGGCAAAGCGACAGGTCAACGCTGTCTACGAGACCCTCAAGGCTAATCATGAGTGGAACCGAAGAAAGGCCGCTCAGGATGCCCTCCTGCAACGGCCCCAGCGCGTTTCCAACAGTAAGCTTCTAGATGAAACTTTCAGATATCTTGATACAACATCCGACCAGTTTCCACTCGAAGTCGTGAAGGAAGCCTGTCAAAAAAATCCGGAGGTCAAGCGTGCGCTACATAGCTTCCTTAACTACTATGAAGGCCTCGCTCGTGGAGTTCAGCAGGAAGTTTATGACGACGAGGTTGTCCGTATCGCGTGCCGCGGAATCATGAAGCGAACTTTGGAGCGGTATCGTGGATACATTGCAGACCGTCGAAAAATGAGTCCTCATAAGGAGGCTTGGACGCAAATGGAGAAACTGTGCAAAAAATGGGACGAGAAAGAAGAGTTAGAGAAGAGTAAACAAAGTCGGAGTCCAACAGCCTAGCGGGCCAGAAGCAAACGGATACCGAATACTTCTTTCGATTGGAACTCAACGGCCTAGATAGTGGAGCGCAGACAGCGTCCACGATCGGCTTCTCCGAAGAGACCCGATCGTGAACGACTCGGCCTTAGGGTTCGCTCCTGCCCCCTTCTCCTCCCGGCAAGCTCGCGCTGAGTCTGGCGATCAGGTCGGTCATCTCCGCGAGTGAGCCGAGTTCGGCTTGGCTCTGGTGGGCGCGGCAGAATCCGACTCCTCGGAGGGCGGGAGCGCGGCAGGGTCGGCCTTTGGAGTTGAGGCCTTTGCAGCGGTTGCGATATTTGGCGGTGTCGCCGGTGTCAGGCTGGGAGGGTGATGATGGTAAGACCCACGCCTTGAGCGACCATTCGATGAACCTCACCAGGTGCGCTACTCCTTGCTCGATCCGGTTCTGGTAGGTGAGCATGGTCTCAAGTTCCGTGAGGGAGAAGGGAGTTCCGGCTTCATGGAGCCCTCTCAGCAGGCACTCCACGTTGCAAAGTGCGTCGGCTGTGTCAAGCGCGGCGGTTCTGGCTCGGGTGCGGGCTTCCGATTCGTATCTGCGTCGGGCTTTGTCGGGGTCCATTCACGCCACCTCCTTGGCGGCGTATGGAGCCTCGGCAGGGCTTTTCCTCTCCAGCGGAGGGGATGATGGTTTCTCGGACAGAACACAGTCCGAGAGGCTGGCGTGTAGCGGGGTCCAATCTGCGAACACGTCGGCCTCCTTTCATTGGTGGAGGATGTGGGCTTTCGCCCTATGTTGTCGCCTTCATGGGCGAACTCTTTATTTTCAGATCCTTCCATGTCTGGCATGAAGCTCCTTGAAGTCATCCTCGAGGAAATCGAGCCAGTCTCTGCTAGCCACGGCGTGGCACCAGCAAGCCCTCACGAACCGTAGCCGACAGCTCCAAATACCGAAACAAAGTCGTCCTCTCCTCTTAACCCGAAGACTTCCAAAGCCAGCTTTGAGGATCCCAGGTGCCGCCGGCCCCCTCTAGCAGGGGGTCAAGGAAGGTCTGGGCTGCGGCGTGGACCTCCTCCAGACTAGACCACCGAAGGCGCCATTCTTGAATAAACTGGAGCCCATTCCGCTGGCGGAAAGGGAAGCGATGACGGAAGAGTATGAGTTCTCCTCAGATCGAAAGTCCATCGCAAGGCCCCCAGTAGCTCTTCGGCCTGAAGCTCGCGAATGGTTCCGAGTAGAGCCAAATCAGGTAGGTCCTTAACCCTGGAGTTTGGCCTGTCCCTGGGTAATGTATAGGCATGAAATTTCTCGGCAAGATGAGTCTCCAGGGGGTAGACCCTCAGAAGCGGAGCCCTGATCTCCGCGAAGGAGAGAAACGAGCTTCCTTCCAGAAGTTCGGCGGGCTTGAAAGACTTCTCCGCCATGGCGACATCAATACCGTATCGAGAACCATAGACCTGACCCGCCAAATAGCCCTGCGCTCGAAATCTGAACCCCTCATAGCTCATGCCTTCCGCCAAGATGTCTGGATGTTTGTCATCCTTGGCGATCTCAAAGGTGAGAAAGTCTCCAAGAGCTAGCTGACCAGCCTCCTGAAGGCGCTCCAAAACGGTTCGAGGATTCCCTTCAGGCCTAGATCAACATCTTTGGTCGCCCGGGCGCGCTCTAGCCTCAGCTCCAAGACGACACCGCCCTTTAAGACGGCATCATCTCCAAACACCTCGAAGACTCGAGTCAAGAAGCGCTCATAAATGAGGACCTGTCTTAGCCTGTTGATGTCAACTCCGGTTAAGGCCGCCTTGTCCCTCAACCTTTGCTCGAGTGACTGCTTGAAAGCCAGTGGCGTCTCAAAACGTTTCTTAGCCAAGATCAGAGCACCTCCGCTCGAAAAAGTCCCCGCTCCAAGGCCTCTTCGACCGCCTGGTCGACCAGGTCTGGTTCCACGTGGTCCGCCCGACAATCTCTGATCGTGCGAAGAGGAGAAGTTACCGGAAGCTGACCCCTCCAGCACCGGTCCGCCTCCTCAACCTCGGCGAAACTTGGCAGGATAGCCTGCGGATAACGCATGCGGCGCTTTTCCCAGCTCAACGGAAAGGTCATGAAAATACGCGAGGGCATGGCGTCTGAGAGTTGATGGAGAGCAAGGGCTGTTTCGTGACTGAAAACACCATCGCGGCCAGACCATAGCCATAGAGCCATCAAGTCCTCATGATCTGATGGCGGGAAATGCACTAGCCTGTAGACCCCCCTGAGCACGCGCTGAATCCTACCCTCTCGGCGATGATAACCTAGCAGCTGCTCGGAATAACCAGCTTCACGCGCCTGCATCGTCGTAAAATATCCAGACTGCTCAGCAGCTACCTGATAAAGTCTTTCCCACTTCTGAATCGAAACAGAGCACAAATCTAAAGTAAAAATTTAGTTTTGTGCAGAAATTCCTTTAAAGAACCCGATAATCCAAGAGCACCTCCCACCCTGAGAACCGTCCTGAGGATCCTGGAGGACCTTCTCCAACTGATCCTGAACAACTTCACCACATCTCGATATCTTCTTCTCATTCGAGACCCACGCCTTGAGCGACCGTTCGATGAACTTCCCCAGGAGCGCTACGCCTTGCTCGAGTGCGGGCTTCCGACTCGTCATGGGAGAACGGAAAAAGCTGACAGCATCGAGTAGTGACTTTAACTGAGAGCTTCGCTTATTAGGAGAGCTCGATCTGGCGTTTCCGACTTTCAATTCGTAGACCACGATAGACGACAGAGCGATCGCCTTGGGCGACATTGCTAAGAGGTGCTCGGAGACTTGACCCTCTCCCTTGAAAAGTTACAAACACTCGCGTACGTCCGTGCCTAAATCCGCACGTATCTCGGAAAGGTCGGGAAAATCCTTCCAACTACCAGCCAGGGCTCGCACTTCTTCCGGCCATTCGTCTCGCAGGCGTTCGCGGACCAACGAGGCGATCCAGCTGCTCCTAGAGACCTTCTCTTGGGCTGCCGCCGCTCTGAGTCTAACTTCCAATTCGTCGTCCAGGTAGATGGTGATCTGGCCCATAGCGGATCCTTCTGGCAATTATATGTCCCATTATATGAGATATAGAGAACGAGAGCAATCCATCAATCGGCTCCTGACGCGGCGCGGAATTCTAGCAAGAGCTGTTGGAGCATTTCGGACTGCTGCCGGAGCAACGCCTCGATCTGGGTCAGACGCTCGTCCAAGTTGGGGGCATCCCAGATTCGCACTCCATCCCCTCCGTCAGAGATAACACCCTCTTGCCCTCCCAGGGGTTTCGGTCCCAAATAGCTACACTCTGAATTGCCACCATCGGATTCCGTGAAGAACCAGGCCAGAGGTTTCCCCAAACTCTCCGACAGTCGCTGCAACTCCGAGCGCCGAGGATACCTGAGGCCTCGTTCCCAGGCGTAGATCGTCTGGACGCTACGATCAAGTTGCTCCGCCAACTGTTGCTGGGTAAGTCCCAAGGCTTTCCGCGCTTGACGAATCCGCTGGCGGAGGACAATCTCTGACATAGCGTTATGGTAGCTTGAGTCAACGAAGAGTTGACACTATCGAAAGGTCAGATAAGACTTTACGATTCGTAAGAATTATTAGCCCAGATCGAGGAAGCACAGCAGCAGAAGATCTGTTTTGCCTTTCGCGGATGCCGTCGAGAGGGAACCTTTTGCTCTCTGGAAAATCTTCGGCCTTCCGCCGATTTTGTCAAGAATTTGGAGATGCACGAATGAGCCAGACCGCAGTCAAAACCACCCTAACCGAGGACGATACCAAGGGGATCCATGAGAGCCTTTCCAAGGCCAACCTCGCCTTCGTCGCCATCTACCCTGGCGAGATCGCCGACCGCCAGCCGGTTCACACCGTTTACGGCGGTGCCCAGCTCTTCGTGCCGGACCGCACGGTGCGTATGGGGAAAAGTGCCCTGAAGACTCTCAAGGAGTATACCAAGGACCCGATGGACTTTCTCGACGCCATCGATCCGATGCATGACTTTGATGAGGAGTTCGCTCAGAAGCTGTACGACCGCGTGGTCAAGAAGCTAGAGACCGAACCGGTCGAGGATTTCCGCATCGACTTCGAGGACGGCTACGGTAACCGCCCCGACGATGAGGAGGACGGCCATGCCGTGGCCGCCGCCCAGGCCGTCGCTCAAGGGCAGAAAGACAAGACTTTGCCGCCCTTTATCGGCATCCGCCTCAAGCCGTTCAACGAGGAGCTCAAGCGACGCAGTATTCGTACCCTCGACCTTTTCGTCACCGCACTTCACGAAGCCACCGGCGGCAATATCCCCCAGCCGTTCTACATCACACTTCCCAAGATCACTGTGCGGGAGCAGGCCGAAGCCCTGTCCGACATCATGGACAAACTTGAAGAGAAACTGGGTTTGAAAAAACACACCTTCCAGGTGGAGTTGATGATCGAAACCCCTCAGGCCATCTTTTCTCACAAGGGCAAAGTGCCGCTTTTAAAGATGGTGAAAGCTTTGAAGGGACGCTGTCGAGCCGCCCACTTCGGAACCTACGACTACACCGCCGGCTGCCAGATCACTGCCGAATACCAGGACATGCTGCATCCGGCTTGCGACTTCGCGCGCAGCGTGATGCAAGTGGCGCTGGCCGGAACCGGCATCTGGATCTCCGATGGGGCAACGAACATTCTTCCGGTAGCCCCCCACAAGGGCGACCTGACGGAGGAGCAGAAAGAAGAAAACTGGGATGCCGTTCGCGGCGCCTGGGCTCTCCACTACGACCACAATCAGCACTCGCTGATGAAGGCCTACTATCAAGGCTGGGATCTCCATCCCGGACATCTACCCACCCGCTACGCCGCCATCTACTCTTTCTTCTTGAGCGGAATGGGCGCGGCCGGCGAGCGCTTGAAGAACTTCGTGGAGAAGGCCGCGCAAGCGACTCTGGTGGGAGATGTTTTCGATGACGCCGCCACCGGTCAGGGCTTGCTGAACTTCTTCCTCAAGGCCATCAACTCGGGTGCGGTCACCCAAGAAGAGGTCACCGAGGCGACCTCTCTCACCCTAGAAGAACTGCAGACCCGTTCGTTTCTCAAGATTCTCGAGGGACGCACCAAGAAATAAGCTCTCCGAGAAACGAAAAAAAACGGCGACCTTCCACGATCGCCGTTTTTTTGTCCGTGAAAAGTCCCCGTCGGTTTAAAGAACACCGACGGTGAGGTCGGTTTGGTCGCTCAGGCTAGGATTGTCCTTAAGTTGCGCCTCGATCAACAGATCTCCGGACTCGGGGTCGTGGAGAAGAAGAGCGCCCGAAAAATTCGAAGAGAAATCTGCTCCTGGCACCGGCTGGCCCGCGCGGTCAGTGACTTCCCACTCTACCTCATCCGTCAAGTCCTCTACTGTACGGTCGGAATAGAAGCCGACGGCGGAGTAACGAAGATCGCTTGGAAGGTTTCGAGCATCTGGATAAGCGCGATTTCGCGGGAACACCCTGATTGCCTGGAGAACTCTCCGCTCACTTTGAAGCTCCTTCGATTCAGAAAATTCGATATCTAGAGGGAAGACTCCATTTTTAGCCCCCAATATCGAGGCGGATAGCTCTACAGGAGTAAGCTCTGCATTCGCAGTGTGCCAGATGATCCGTCCCTCATCATCTGTAGCGTTACCGATCTCAAAGACAGAGGTGTCGGGGTTACGGTAGGATACGATATGGTCGGACCCTTTAGAAACCTCAACCGCCGGGGCACGGCGTATCAAAGAAAAATCTTGCGACGTGCTACCAACTCCACAACGGAAAGAGCCGCCGGTATGGATGGTGTAGTTGACGGTCGGCTTTACCGTGTAAAGGGGAAAGGAGAATCCAGACTTCACGATGAGCTCTTTGAAGGAGGAAGGAACTCCAAGAGCCGGCGCCTCCGCGGGTCGGATTCTCTTCTCTGGGGGATAAGGCGGAGATTGTTGGAACCGAGGGTTTTGTAGAGGTCTACCGACGGAGCGGACTAAGAGGAAAGGAACTTCGCCGCGAAAGTTCCGGCGATAGTACTCGACCTGTAGACCCGTTCCATTGATATTTCCAACAAGGTCGTACTGGCTCGATCCACTGACATTGGTGGTATAGTCTCGGCTCCAAAGCGCGCCTCTCTCATTGAGTATTGAGACGTTCCGAAAGCCCAACGCAGGCAGCCCGGCAGCGGAATTTCCGACATAACCATAACTCCCGGATCCCCAAGTTTTGACCTGGGAGTCTTTGCCGCCAGAGAAGCGACCTCGCGCCTGCAGGGCTTCCAGTTCCCACAGGTAGGGTAAACGCCAGTCGTCGTAGACGATACCGTCGGAGCCGAAAAGGGTGAAGCCTTCGGCAAATCTTGCGGCTTCTTTTTGAGTTCTGGGGGACTGGACTTCCAGATACCACATCAAACCGAACTGAAGGTCCGCGAGCACCTGGTCGGAGGGTAGCGGTTGGGGAAGCTGTTGCCTTTGTTTCTTCAAGGAATAAAGCGCTTGGGAGATCCGCTGGTCGGCCAAGGGGATGTGGTTAGCCGGGTTATCTTGAAGATGCGCGGTCTCAGCCAGCAGATTTATAGCCAGGACCTGATAGCCTTCATAGAGATGAAAAACCGTGAGAAGTTCGTTGATCAGGCGGTTTGTTCGAACAGGAAAGTTCATAAAGTTGGGCTGCTGTTGGACGCCGAGAGCCGTCATCTTCTGCCTCAGAGCGAGCGCTAAAATATTCGTCTGGTTGTTGGTCCCAAGCAGATAGTTCTGCATGGTGAGAAGGGCCACCGAAGCCTGATACTCGGTCAACTCCTTTCTCAAGTCGTCGACGGTAGAGGCACTCGGGTTGTTCACCTTCACGATCGCCGACATCTTTTCGCTAAGGACCGTGATGGGGACAATGGCTTCCGAGTTGATGTGAGCGGCGGCTTGTTCAAATTGAGAACGGTCCACCTGGCCCGAGAGTTCCACCAGTAGGCGTTGCATCTCGTCGAGTTGATTCTGAATGTTGCTAAGGGTCCTGTCATCAAGCCCCAACGCGGTCATCAGCCATCCCCATATGCTATCACCGATACCACCGAGAGCCGCGTCGGCTAGACAACCTTTGATAAGACCTCCTATCCTGGAGATAATGGAGACTTTCTTTCCCTCATCGGCCAAAAGCGTTCGAAGGGTCTCTGCCACCGGGCGAAGATCGCCCTCTAGCGTATCGAAGGGAACCTCGAAGTCATCGCTGTCGAGCTGAAAAATCGCATCGGTACCGGACTCCGATGTTTGTTCTCGAAGCTCCGCCCCTTGGAGTAAGGCGGAGACTGTAGCCTCGACACCTCCATTCCGAGCCGCTACAGCGAAGAACCCGAGATGAGAAAAGTCAAAGCGGCTCGACTCATCGAGAAAGTAGGACCAATCTATCCCATCAGCGTCCTCGACGACGGAACTCAACCAGTCGTTAGCTCCGTCGAAACTGATCTCCGGGTGGGCCTGGCAGTAGCGACTCACTATTGTGGTTGCAAGCGAAACCACTACAAATGCGTCCGGCTCTCCGGCGGTGAAGGTCTTCACACTGGAAAACTCGAGCTCTCCTAGACGAGCCACCACTCTGACCTGGGATGGGAGAGAAGGGGATAGGAAGACAAAGTTTCCGCTGTCATCGGTTTCCGAGGTTAGAAGAACTACCTCGTTGAGATCACGGACTTCGACTGGCGCCCCTGCTATAGAATCACCCAAAAAGAACTTCCCACTGAGGCTCTCAAGCTGAACCGTCGAACCCGACTTGCTCGACCCTCTGGGCAGATCTATCGTGGAACTACCACAACCCAATAGCTGCAAGGCAATGCTCAGTAGAAGAAAAAGCCTCCCAAATAGGCGACCGACTCGAAATCCCAATTCACACCCTCAAAAGCGGCTTATCACATTTTGGGCCTTCGACCCTCAAGGAGCCCTTTGACGTACCGGCGCCATTTCATCCATGTCTCGGGAAAAGAAAGTACATCAGTATTCAGTGGCAACTTCAAAGTCCAGTGAATTCCGGTCACGCTTTGACTTCATGCCTTCAATCGCGCTCTTCGTCTTTCTCGCTCAGTCGTTGTGGTCAACGGTCGCCTTCATCATCGTCTGACACTTCTTGCAACGCGCCAGATAGGTGGTCGTGTTGTCCCAGCGTTCGCGCGTCATCTCGAGGACTCGATAGCGCCAGATCCCTTCTCCCACGAAAGAGCTGAAACCGCATCCTGGGCAGCCACCTTCGTACTTGGGAAGGGAGGCCACGTCCAGGTTCTCGGGTAGCGCCGGCGGCTCTTCTGGAGCGCGACCCGCGAGCGCGTTCATCACATCGTCAAATCCGCCGCGAACGCGGAGCACCTCTCTACCGTCGAGGGTTTCTCGCGTGACGCTGACTGCAGGGTGGTCACCGAGGATTGTGGATTTGTGCTTTTTCTTACGCTCGTCGTAATTCAACCAAGCAGCGAGGAGAAAGGCTGGGAAGCCCACGATGAGCAGTTGGCGTAGCATCGTCATGCCTTGGATTCTATCGCCATGCACTATCAGCGTCTGTGCCCTGGCTTACCGAGGAGCGGACAACCTCTCTCTTTGAACCCAAGTCAACGCAGCAGTTCCAACACATACTCTTGAAGCTGCTGCTCCACCTGATCGGGGTCGCCGGAGCGAGCTCTGACCGCGGCTCCGGCGAGGAGGAGGATGGGCACGCCGTGGCCGCCGCCCAGGCCGTCGCTCAGGGGCAAAAGGATAAGACTTTTCCGCCTTTTATCGGTATCCGTCTCAAGCCGTTCAACGAAGAGCTCAAGCGTCGCAGTATTCGCACCCTCGACCTTTTCGTGACCGCCTTGCACGAGGCCACCGGTGGCAACATTCCCCAGCCGTTCTACATCACGCTTCCCAAGATCACGGTGCCGGAGCAGGCCGAAGCCCGTCCGACATAATGGACAAACTTGAAGAGAAACTGGGTTTGAAAAACACACCTTCCAGGTGGAGTTGATGCTCGAAACCCCTCAGGCCATCTTTTCTCACAAGGGCAAAGTGCCGCTTTTGAAGATGGTGAAGGCTCTGAAGGGCCGCTGTCGAGCCGCTCACTTCGGAACCTACGACTACACCGCCGGGTGTCAGATCACCGCCGAATACCAGGACATGCTGCATCCGGCTTGCGACTTCGCGCGCAGCGTGATGCAAGTGGCGCTGGCTGGAACCGGCATCTGGATCTCCGACGGTGCGACGAACATTCTTCCAGTGGCTCCCCATAAGGGCGACCTGACCGAGGAGCAGAAAGAAGAGAACTGGGATGCCGTGCGCGGCGCCTGGGCTCTCCACTACGACCACAATCAGCACTCGCTGATGAAGGCTTACTATCAAGGCTGGGACCTCCACCCTGGACACTTACCCACCCGCTACGCGGCCATCTACTCCTTCTTCTTGAGCGGAATGGGCGCAGCCGGTGAGCGTTTGAAGAACTTCGTGGAAAAGGCCGCTCAGGCGACTCTGGTGGGAGATGTCTTCGACGACGCCGCCACCGGTCAGGGCCTGCTGAACTTCTTCCTTAAGGCGATCAACTCGGGAGCGGTGACTCAAGAAGAGGTCACCGAGGCGACCTCTCTCACCCTAGAAGAACTGCAGACACGCTCGTTTCTCAAGATTCTCGAGGGACGCACCAAAAAGTAATCCTTCTCGCTCCAGCGACAAATGGCGGCCAACTTGGTCGCCATTTGTCTTTCAAAGAGTTGTCTGTTACCAATGCACGAGGTCACGACGAGGCTTACTCGATGGTTCTTCGAGGTAGTCTAGCCGTCGCCTAAGTGCAACAGAATACGCCTTGGACCACGAGGTCGAGTCTGAGGGCCGAAAAAGAAGTCTTTGACATAGGCAATGTTGGAGCCGTTGCGCAACAGAAGGTCGCCTGGAGCGACGGGCCCGGAACTCGTGGAAAGGGCCCTTTGAGAACCGTCATCGTTGACTACCACCGCGCCCAGCACAGTCACCTGGTTGTCGGCGATAAAGGCGCCGTTGGTGTAGATCAATCCTTGAAAGTAGGAGCTGCCCAACTTGTCGGTGTTGACTTGACTAACGATGTTGAGAGCGATCGCTCGGCGCCGCTCGAGCTCCTCGGTTGTCGCCGCCGCCCCCCCGATCCCCGGATCGTTGGCACCTTCCACAACTCCTCGAATCGTGCCGTGATTCTGAAAATCCTCGAAAGCCTTGGCGTCCGCCTGACCGAGAACCCCTCCATTAGCTGAATAGAGCTCCGAAAGGTTCTCGAGTTTTTTGATCATAAAGTCGCGAGTCGGTCCTGGATCCAGAGTCCCCAGCCGCTCCTTCATTCGAACCAGGGTCGCACCGACATCGTGATGTCCGAGGGTGGCATGCCCCTCCGTTTGAAATTGTGAGGCGCGATCGTCAGGGGTGAGTCCGGGGGCCAAGACACTTAGCGCTAAATCGAGGTCGCTGTCGACCCCCCACCTACCGGCGCTCGCCTCGCTCTCGATGAATTCCGTAGCCCACCTGGCCTCCGAGAGCCAACGGCTAAAGTCTGGCTGCCCGTCGCCGTCGGCATCGGAGGTGTCGGCGGCGGCACGAGCGTCGAGGTAGCGATCTCCGTCAAATCCGTTAAGTTTGACGTGACCCTGACTGTGCAAAGCGACACGATTCTTCGCATTGATACTGGCGTCTCCGTAAAGCTCGGAGTCGCCGGTCACATAAACGGAACCGTTTCCGGTGATAGAGCCGTTGACTTTGAGGTTGCCTTCGACGTAAAGATCCCCCTCTAATACCAAATCGCCGTGCACCTCAAGGTCCGAGCCGCGATAGCTCTCTCCCGAAGGGACAGTGGTCAAGTCTTGAGTAAAGGGCTGGGCACCGCGCTTAGCATAGACGTTGGCCACGATACCAGCAGGGGGTACCGGAACTTGAGCGGCGCTGGTGATAATCCCGCCGGTAGGAACGTAACCAGAAAGGTTGACCGCCGTGGCAGATCGACTCGACGACCGTACCTCACCCCGGATGTCGAGCTGATTAGGTAGACCGTTCCAGCTCACCATGTCTGTTCCATGACCTTCTTGATTGGACTGAACTAGTGCCGAAAGGTTGCCTTCCTCAGCGAGCGATTCCACCGCCCGAATGTTGGTCCGACCTCTCAACTGGATACGCCCGCTGGCGAGCAGAGCGTGCTTGACTCTGATGATGGGGTCGCCGGTTCCGATCAAGAAGAAAGCGCGCTTTTCATAAGCTCCTACCTTGGCCGCCACCGAAAGCAAGGCGGTCCCGTCCGGGACGGTCTCAGGTCCCAGCGCGCTGTCAGGATGTTCTCCGTCAAAGTTGTTGATCGAATCGGTTATCTTGAGGTTACTCCCCGACTGGTTGAAGGTGATGGTGTAGGTTCCTCGACCATCGATCATCGCCTTATTCTGAAATCCCCGAACCCAATTCGGTTGGGCTTTGAGCTGCTGCAAGGCGTCGGCCGCTCCAGCCTCAGCCACGTATTCGGCGGCGACATGCCCTTGGTAGCGCCCAGTCCACTGGCTCCCCTGGGTCAAGGAGACAAATAAGGCCAGCACCATCACTAGGAGCAAGGGCACGAATAAGAGCAAAGCGGGCAGGCTAAATCCCGAGCCATAACCGCGCTGGTAAGAAATCACTCTAGAAGTATAGCGCAAATTTGATTTAGTTGCGAAACGTGGCGAGAATTGTCAGGGACAAGCTCTCCGGTCGCTGGGAGTGTGACCCTTTTTCTGAAAGCGACAAAGACAATTTCAGGGTCGAGGGTTCTGGTTGAGAGAAAGCGAGCTGGTCCACTCGCCGCAGCACGCCTTTCCCGTCGAAGAGATAGTCCTCCAGAGGATCTCCACTAGCGTATGTTTCGATCGGTCCCGACGCCAGCTCTCGACTGGTACCCAAAACCGAAACCGACCTCGTCTTGAGAAGACGTTCTGTGGGAACGTGATAAAAGATGAGGTACTCTTGCCAGCGAGGTTGCGTCGCGCCCACCTCGTATTGGAAGCGGCCGTTGTCATCCTCGGCCGACAGGATGGCCATGGCTTGACTGTTCGCGGTCATCGAGAGGCTGTCTTCACGACTCTTTTGCACGGCGTTTCGCCAGCGTTGGCCAAGGACTTGAACGTCGGCCAGCATTCCACTCTGGGAAGCTCCCTTAAGCATCGCTCTGGTGGCCTGGTGACAGATGAAAAAGAGGGCTCCGAACAGCATTAACATGACAGTGGCCGCAATCATGACCTCCGCGATGGTGAAAGCCCTATTCGCTGAGATACGTGGCAAGGGTCACTCTATTCTTTTCGTCATAGTGAACGTCAACGGCGATCGAGATCGTTCCGAGGGGGGCTCCGGTTCTGGTAGCCCGCACGACGACAGGGTAGTTCTGCGCGGTTCGCGGGTAAGGCGAAGGGGGAAAGCCATCGACAGATGGGTCCTTGACTCGGCCATCGTAGTGGCCCGGTACCACGAAGCCGACTCCTTTGGCCTTAATAGTTTCCAAGCAGACCTGGGCGGCGTCTGTGGCCTCCGAAATCTGCTTACTGTGTCCAAGCATCACCATTCCCCGGGTGAACATCAGGACCAACGCCAGAATGGCAACCGCGATAATACCGATCGCCACCAAGACTTCCATGACAGCAAAACCGGCGCTTTTCGCGCATGAATTCCGAGGAAAATGACACCCCATTCGACGATTATAGCATCAACTTCGGGACACCACGATGGTATCGGCACGGCTTGTAGCCAACGCAGCGACTTCACCACGTATTCTTGAAGCTGCCATAGGTCCAAAAATTAAAGTCGATAAGACCCGGATTCATTGGACATCACGTCGCGCAAAGTCGACGCAAATTAACCAGATCGTGGACGGCTCCACCTCCCCGTCGTGCCCAGGGCGCGGCTAACAGTAAACCTTTCAGTGCTTGATAAGGCCGACCGTCTATTCTGAGCCTACAGGTGAGACGTGTATCTCATCGAGATAAAATAAGGAACTATGCTCATGTCTATATCACTCAACCCTTTCGTTGATCGCACTCCCAATCCCAGGGCCGAATTTCGCCGGCAGATTGGACTCGAGCCTGAAGCGGTCGGAAACCCCAACAATCCAGACAAGATCCCCTATCAGAATTCGAACCTCTCCCACAAGCAACACAATGAAATTTTTGAAGGTGACAGCTGGAGCTTCAGTGACAAATCCAGTATCACCGAATTCAACCTTCGCCCCAAAACCTTCGTCTCCGGAAGCAACGACCCCGGTGTGAGCGACGCCGTCTTCGAGAAAGCCGACGAAGGCTTGCTGGGGACCTCGGTGGGCGCGAAACGTAGCCACGCTCATTTCGCGATGGGGCAAGGTTCGGATGTCGTCAACTATGAGGGGAACTCGCAGCGCAACATCGTCGTTCTGGAGATGGACTCCGGATACAAAAAGGTCGACTTCGAACTGAACGGGGGAGACGATAAGGCTGTTCTCTTCCTTAACGACAGCACCGGAATCATTCGCATTGACGGCGGTAAAGGATTCGATACGCTGGAGATCCACACTCCGAAAACAGGAACCGACTTCGAGGTTCGCTACGACAACCAGTTGAAAACGGAAGATCCCAACACCCGACTCTTGATCCAGGCCCCCGGAATCGAAAGAGTCGTGCACTTCCGTGACGGTCAGCTCGTCTCTTTGGCCGAGTCTCCCTAAGGCTCACCAGCGAAATTTAAAACGCGGGGTGACTCTTCGGAGTCCCCCGCGTTTCTGGACAGCAATTGCGCGCCTTTTCGGCTAACGCAGCAGCTCCAACACGTACTCCTGAAGCTGCTGCTCCACCTGATCGGGGTCTCCGGAACGAGCTCTGACCGCGGCTCCGGCGACGACCGAGAGCAGAAGGCGGGCCTGGACTCTAGCCGGGCCCGGTCGTAGGCGCGAGGTTTTCTGGCCGTCCTCGATGACCTTGGTCAGCATGTCCTCAACCGCTTCGAAATGCTGGTCCAGCAAAGCTTTCACATCGGTATCGTGAGGCCCGAGCTCGACCATGCTGTTGATGGCGAAGCAACCGCAGGGCGTGGGTGAGGCGGCGCAACTCGAAGCGGCCTCCTTCAGCCAGTCGGTCAGCTTGGTCAGCGGCTCTCCCGGTGCGGCGAAATGCGCTTCCATCTGCTCGCGACGATTGCTCAGATAGTTCTTGAGACACTTGAGAAAGAGGCTATGCTTGTCGCCGTAAGCGGCGTAGAGCGAGCCCTTCTTTAAGCCGGTAACATCCATCAGGTCGGAAAGGCTTGTCGCCGCGTAGCCTTCATCCCAGAAAGCCTTGGTCACGACCTCCAGCATTTCGGAGGTATCGAACTCTCGGGGCCGTCCCACTCCTCGGCAGACCTTGCTCTCGACTGTCTTCATGGCCTCTCTATACAAGCCTTTCTTCCGCTCTCCTCCGCTGACTCATAGATGCCTTCCAGGTCCTTAATCAAATCTTCATTTTTTAACCTGGCCTGGGCTCCGGTTTACATCTCGGTAAAATCTCGAGCCTTTATCGGCCGTAATATACTCAAAAGCCGACAGAGCCGCGAACGAGAAAGGTAGAACCCTCCTATGAATATTTCCAGCAACGCCCCTAAAGCCAACAGAACTTTTACTTACAATCCTCAGGACCGTGCCGTCGGCCCTGATCAAACCGTGAACCTCGAGGTCCGCGACAACAACGGGAAGCCCGAGACCGACACCGTGGTTTTCGCCAACAAGAAAGCCATCTTCGGCCCTTTCGGTGACCTTCGTGACATCGTCGACGATCCCAAGCACACCTTGCCCCAGAACGAGACGGGTAACTACGACTATCCCCTCGGTCACAAACATCACACCGATTCGGCCGCCTTCGCCTCTAGCGCGCTCACCGTCGAGAAGTATAACGCCAAGCTCAAAGAGCTCACCGGTAAGGAGATCGAGTGGGCCTTCGACGAGAAGCAGCTGCAGGTATCCCCCGAGACCGGTAACTGGCCCAACGCCTTCTACGCCCGTGAACTCAAGGGTGTTCACTTCTTCGACCACAAGGATACCAGCACTGGAGATTCCGGTGAGGTCGGTTCCCACGAAGTCGGTCACGCCATCCTCGATGCCATCCGCCCCGGTTACCTTGAGGGCGCCGGCACGGAAACCGGCGCTTTCCATGAAGCCTTCGGCGACATGCTGAGCCAGGTGATGACCCTGTCCAACGATCAAGCCATCTCCAAAATCGTGGCTGAAACCGGTGGGACCGGCGATCTCTCCTCCAAGCGCAACTCCCTCTCTGATGTCGGGGAGGACTTCGGCAACGTTCTCGGACTCAAGGGTGGCATCCGTACCACCTTGAACACCTTCAAGTACGCCGACCCATCCACCCTGCCCGAGCACGGCGACGACAATCAGCTTGGTAGTGAAGTTCACGACTTCGCACGCCTCTATGCCGGTGCTTTCTACGACGTCCTGGATGGCATCTCCGATGCCAACCGCGCCGCTGGAATGTCCCCCGAGCAGGCTTTGAAGTCCGCCGGAGAAGAGGCCTGGAACCTCATCGTCGGTCAAGCCGAGAACGCCCCCAACGGCTCCGAGGCCACCTACAGAGAGCTTGCCGCCGGCCTGATCGAGGCCGACAAGAAGTTCAACGGTGGAAAACGCGCCGAGTTGATCGGTGGGGTGATGGCCAATCGCGAGATCCTCAGCTCTGAAGCCGCGGGCGGACTGTTCAAGAGCGAGTTCCCCGTCTTCTCCGGCAACGTGGTGAGCAAGGAGATCACCTTCGGTAAGGAGTTCGGCGACCTGGCCGGCGTGAAGTTCGAGACCAAAGTGGACACCCCGGTCAATAACCTCTTCCTCTCCGACACCACCGACAACAGCCAGGTTGAAGCCGGCGTCAAGGGAATGCTTGACCGTGGCGAGATCCTCTTCACCGAGAACGCTCAGCCTAGCCTGGGCGAGATCTTCCGTCCCGACGGTAGCTACTACCGCGGGTACGTCAGCACCAACGAGGCTGGTGAAAAGGTTCTCAAGAGAACCCATATCGCTGGCTAAGTTGGAAAGATTCCAAGAAAAGAAGGTCCTCATCGGGGGCCTTCTTTTTCTATGTGGACGGTTCAAAGAATCCGTGAAAGCCGTGAGGGACCGGCTGGGGAAGCTCCGCTCGAGCGAGTTCCCGAAGCTCTTTGGCCTCAAGCACCAGAAGAAAAGAGCGAGCCCGCTCGCCGGAGAGGACCAGGCAGAGTAAGACTCCATCGTCCTCGGTTTCAGGCTCGGGAGCCTGCACGAAGACGGGTTCTCCGGGAAAGCATTGGGGTTCATGCCAGTAGAGGGCATGGTCGGTCTCCATCTCCAATTTGATCACGCGATCGAAAAAGAGACTCTCCGGCAACGCGCTCATCCCGTAGACGTAACGATACGGCCGGCTATTGGAAGCTCGGTAGTTGAAGCTCGGGAGTTCCAGGATGTGCCGAGAATCGAGCACTCTTTCCACCTTCTGTCGTCGAAGGTCGCAACGGTAGCGTCGAGGGCGACCGTAGGCCAAACCGTCTCCTCGGGCCAAGGCCGGTAGGCGCAACATTTCGATGACGGAGGCGTCCTCGTACCCGACAAGGTCGACGAGCACGGCTCCGTCCTCGGTATCCTGGCTATTGATGTGGTGAAAGTGAAAAAACGGCTCGGCTTTGAGAGCGATCGGTTCGGATGAATGTCCGGGCCGTGGTAGTAAGTGAAACCGGGTTCCCTCTTCGGGTAGCCAACGAAAGTTCTCGATGAAAGGGCGGTCGCGCAGTAAGAGGGTCAGAGGCTTGACTTGAAAAGGTCCACGAACCAGCACCATCCAGCGCCAGCTCATCCCGAAACTGTGAACGTAAGAGACGTCCTCCACAGAGACTCGAGCAAACTCCTGGCGAGGCTGCCCTGGGGCTTGTTGATAAAATCGATGGGTGGGCTTGGGGCCAAATTTGAGCACCTGGTTTAGTAATAGGCCATCGTGATAATGGGGATGAGCAGTCGTCCCCCCCTCTCCCAGGGCGTCGCAATAGGGGCGAGGCCCAAGGGTGCGAAGCGAGCTCGGATCGAACTCGATCGGAAGCGGAATCTCGGTCAGAGCGAGGTACTGTTCTCCGTGTTTGACCACGTTCACATTGGCATTGTCGGTGGCATCGAAAACAAAGGCGCTGGAAACCTTTCGAAAGAGATCGCGACACGGATCGCAGGCGAAGCCGGGAGAGTCGATGCGCCCGGTCTGGGTCGCCTGGCGGTAGTCCCGCGTCCTCAAAAAATGGGAACGATATCGCACTCCGGTAGGATCAAGAGTCAGGGCGTGCAGTAAGGCCAATCCATCAAACCAATGGTCCACCGATTGAGCTCCACGGTCAAAACGTCCGGGTCCGTTTCGATACAGTATTCCACCTAGCCAGGGCGGTGGACTTCCCTTCCACTCTAGATGAGTGGACTCGGTCTCGGGCACGTCGCGAAAGCCTTCGTTGTAAGACAGATCGGTCATCTGGGTTCAACTTTCAGATATTCTAGCGTGTCCTCCCCCTTTTTCTGGTATGATTGTCTCAACTGGGAATCATAGGGGAAGAAAAAAAGTACCACGGCGACGAATTCGGGAAGTGCGAGAAAGGTGGACATCAGATGCAGGACCTATCGGAAGACTCCGAGCTTTCCCTGGAGCTAGGGAACCGTCGTGGCGCGACCCGCTTCAAACTTGATCTTCCTCTCTATCATCGCGGCAAGCCCGCGCAGACGATAAATATCTCCGCCACCGGTATCCGCTTCGTCTCGCGCACACTTTCCGTGGGCTCCAATGTCGAGCTAACCTTGGACCTTGGCCATGAGATGATCGAGCTTTTGGGAGAGACCGTTTGGAGTGAGGCGGTAGGTGGAGGGCGCATCATCGGGGCCCATTTCCAACCCTGCAAAGACCTCCATAAGCTCTGTCGATATCTCAGCGAAGTCGCGTAAATTTTAGTTTAGAACATCGAGACGGCCGGGAATCGTATTCGGCCTTGCCCAACGAGAACCGCCCTTCCATCGAGCCGCCTCCCCATCCCTGGGATTACCGCACCATCGCGGTTTTGCTCACCGTTCATTTAGGCGCGCTGGCGGCGCCCTTCTTCTTCTCCTGGTCGGCCCTCGTTGTGGCGCTGGTTCTCTACGTGCTCACGGCGATGAGCATCACTCTGGGCTATCATCGCTTGTTGACCCATCAGAGCTATCTCGCTCAGCCGTGGCTTGCCCGAACCATTGTCTTTTTCGCCTCCCAGTCGGCCCAAGCCGGCCCTGCCGTGTGGGTCGCCATTCATCGTCAGCACCATGCCAATTCCGATTCCGAAGACGATCCTCACGACGCCTCTCGAGGCTTCTGGTGGTCTCACCTGGGGTGGATGACCGTCCTGACTCCTCGCCGGCTTGATCCGGACTTCACTCGGCGCCTGGCTCGCGACGTCCTCTCCGATCCCTTCTACGCCTTCTTGGACCGGTGGTTCTTAGCGCTGTGCGCGTTGACCATGCTGGTCCTCTACTCCATCGGAGGGTGGCCCTGGGTCTTCTGGGGCGTCTTTGTTCGCGTGGCGGCCGTTTTCCATGCCACCTGGCTGGTCAATAGCGCGGCTCACCGATATGGATACCGAAGCTATCAAACCGGGGACCTCTCCACCAACTGTTGGTGGGTGGCCCTTCTCACCTTTGGGGAGGGGTGGCACAACAACCATCACGCCTTTCCTCGTTCGGCCCGCCACGGGATGCGATGGTGGGAACTGGACCTCTCCTGGCTGGTATTAAGACTGTTCGAAAAGCTGGGTTGGGTGAGTAAAGTTCGCCGACCGGGTTAACACCTTTTTTACACAATCTCCTCTCCGTCAACTCTTAGTCCATCGCTCGCTGGGACAATAACGGTAAGATTCTGTAACGATGAGGTGTTCGATGCTACCAATGATAAACCCCAACATGGCCGGTCCCTTCGGCACATTCTCGCCCCAGCAGCCTTTTGGCAGCTGGGACCCCGCCGGCAACAACGCGGCCTTCGCCAGCATGGGCCAGTTCAATCAGATGCAGAACGCGATGATGCAGATGTTCGACGTCATGAACAGGGTCTTGATGATGAAACTGATGCAGTCCGTGATGAAGGGCGCTAGCATGCCCGGTGGGAATCCGATGTTCGGTACCGGTGGAAGCAGCTCCGGAAGCCCCACTTCGAGCTTCCTTGGTGGGAGCCCCTCGACGGGTGGAGCCTCCGGCTCCTCCTCTGGAACTCCCGGCCCCGGCGTTCAGGGTGCTCTGGATAAAGCTCGCTCGATGCTGGGTTTGCAAGAGGGCCGCGACCGGGCTAAGATTCAGGCAGTAACCGGGAAGAGCGGAATCAACCCCGCTACCACCCCATGGTGCGCGGCTTTCGCGATGAATATCCTCAAAGATGCCGGAGTACTGGACCTAAGCGGTCTCTCCAACCGAAACTACTGTCCGACCATCGTCTCCTGGGCCAAGAACAAGGGCATCTGGGGAGCTCGCGGGAGCTACCAGCCCAAGCCCGGTGACGCCATTATGTTCGACTGGGGCCGCGATGGGACGTCGGATCATATCGGGATTGTCGAGAAGGTGGAGAACGGCAAGGTCATCACCATCGAGGGCAACTCCAGCAACAGCGTCAAGCGCAACACCTACGATCTCGGCTCTTCCAAGATCATGGGTTACGTCATCGGCGGCAAGAAGCACAAATAAGAATAGCGTCCCAGAAAGGAGGGCTCCTCTTTAGTTTTAGCGGAGCCTTCTTTTGCGTGGCTTTGTCAATGAGCAAAAAATTTGGATTCCTGTCCCGAAAACATGAGTGTGTCACGGGAGCCAGGATCAAAAAATTCGGGCCTTAAAGCCCGAATTCTCGGGATAAAAATCCAGAAAACTGCGAGCTTCCAATCCAACGAATTCGGGATTTCTAGCCAAAATACAAGAAGAAAAAAAGAAAAGTAGGAGCTTAGATCGCGGCGGCGAGAGCGGCCGGAACCTCCCCCTTGGGATGATGGAGTTTGCGGTCTCGAGCGCGCTCGTCGACAAGGCCTTGAAACTCCTCGGGAGACAATCCTAGATGATCGACCGAAAGTTCACGCAGGTAGTCCAGCTCCTCTGGGGAGGTTTTATAGTCGTAGTCCGCCGCCACCAGCAAGAAGCGCAGGAAGTCTCGACGTTGCTGGGGTTCAGTCAGCTCAGCCACCAACTCATCCCGTCGAACAGGAGGTGGAGACGCGGTTCGCTTGGGAAGCTCACTTTTCTGACCGACCTTCTCCAGAGTCGTTCGGAGACGATTGTACTCTTCTCGCTCGTACTTACCGTCACAGTGAAGCAGTTGAGCTATCTCGGCAAGCTCCGCCTTACTGAAAGCTCCTGGCTTGGTCGCGTCGACACGCTTGATCCATCGACTCATCAAGCCTTTCCAAGCCTTGACTACCGGCGCGGTCAAGCGGTCCACCTTGGCCACCGCCTTCTCTAAAGCCGGCTCGATCTTGACCAGTCCTTTGTCGACCTTCTTGCGAAACTTTGGAGAGAGCTGATATCCGACTTTGACCAGGTTAGCCGCCACCGCCAAGGCCACTCCAGGGATGACCGCGACGCCGGAGGCGAAGGCCATCGCCGTTCCCACCGCAGCTGCGATGTCCGCTAAACCTTGAATCTGTTTACGCCGATCCTTGTTTTTGAGTCCTGTATTCAAGTCATAGAAGCCACGACCCGCTTGAAGCGCTCCCGCCACCGGAGCCATCGCCATACTGACTCCCTTGAATGCCGCTCCGTGAGACTTTAAGATTCGGCCGTAGCTTCCGACCGCTCGGCTGATATCCAAGGCGCCTTGAATCTGGCGGCGCTCATCTCCACGCTTGACACCCGTTCGAACGTTGTAGGCCCCACGAACGAGATTGATGGTGGTCGCGATCGGGGCCAGCAGAGCTCTCGCGCCGGCAAGCCCCGCCACAGCTAGTGCCAAACTAGTCCCCGAGGCGATATCGGCCAGCCCATCGAACGTTTTTCCCCAATTCCCTCGGCGAACTCCGTTGGTCACCTTAACCCCCCCGGCCACGGCGAAACCCCCGGCCGCGGTGAAGCCCGCGATCATTCCAGCCTGTTCCGTCAGGTCTGTCCAGAAGTCTTTCTGATCGTCATCGACTTTGTCCGCGATAATCGGGTGATTAAAAATCTTAGAAGGAATGTCTCGCAGGAAATTCCTGGCGTCCTTGAGCCCGTTTCCGATGCTCTTGGTCAGGCGGCCCAGGTCGTCGATCTGATCGTGATCGATGTGCAGAATGAAGTCGCGAGCATCATCGGTGATCCCGCGCCAAAAGCTGTCATCCTTTCTCTTCTTAGCCGGTTCCGGTTTCTGTACAGGCAGGCTTACCGGAACCCTAGGCTGACTCGATTCAATCCGCACGACGGTAGTTTGCCATGCCTTGATGTCCTGACACTGTACCGGAGACCTCGCCATGTTAACGCGATGTAATCAGTCTTGGAGAGGGCAGCGCCGACTTCAAGGGGAAAGGTCGCGGCATGAGCGCGCCCGTCTATCCGCACCAGAATAGCTATCCCGGTTTTCCGCCGTTCACCCGAGGCCCCTACCCTTCGATGTACGCCGGACAGCCCTGGACGATCCGCCAGTACGCGGGCTTTTCCACCGCCGAGGAGTCCAACGCTTTCTACCGCCGCAACCTAGCCGCGGGGCAGAAGGGCCTCTCCATCGCCTTCGATCTGGCCACCCACCGAGGATACGATAGCGACCATCCCAGGGTCGAGGGAGATGTGGGTAAAGCCGGAGTTGCGGTGGACTGCCTGGAGGACATGTCGATCCTTTTCGACGGCATCCCGCTCGACCAGATGTCGGTCTCTATGACCATGAACGGCGCCGTTCTGCCCATCATGGCGCTTTACATCGTGGCGGGGGAAAAGCAGGGGGTGGAGCACCGCCAACTGACCGGCACCATCCAAAACGACATCCTCAAAGAGTTCATGGTGCGCAACACCTACATCTATCCGCCCAAGCCGAGCCTGCGTATCATCAGCGACATCTTCGCCTACACCTCCCAGGAGATGCCGCGCTTCAATTCCATCTCCATCTCCGGCTATCACATGCAAGAAGCCGGAGCGACCGCCGATCTGGAGCTGGCCTACACGCTTGCCGACGGGATCGAGTACGTTAAGTCCGGCATCGCCTCGGGCCTCAAGGTGGATGACTTCGCTCCACGCCTGTCCTTCTTTTTCTGCATCGGGATGAAGTTCTTCACTGAGGTGGCCAAGCTACGCGCAGCGCGATACCTCTGGTGCGACCTGATGCGGCAGTTCGAGCCGAGTAACGATAAAAGCTTGATGCTGCGCACCCACTGTCAGACCTCAGGCTGGTCTTTGACCGAGCAAGACCCGATGAACAACGTGGCCCGCACCACCCTGGAGGCGCTGGCCGCCGTGCTGGGGGGCACCCAGTCGTTGCATACCAACGCGCTAGACGAGGCCATCGCTTTGCCCAGCGACTACTCGGCCCGCATCGCCCGCAACACCCAGATCTACCTGGCCAAGGAAACCGACATTCGAGCCACGGTGGACCCCTTTGGCGGCTCTCACCTGGTGGAGAAATTGACCCACGAACTGGTCGAAAAAGCACGCTCCTACATCAAAGAGGTCGACGAGGCCGGAGGGATGACCGAAGCTATCGCCCAGGGGCTTCCCCAGCAACGGATCGAGGAGGCCGCGACACGCAAGCAGGCCCGCATCGACTCTGGCTCCGACGTCATCGTGGGGGTCAATCGTTTTCGCTCTCCTGTCCCTTCCACGCCCTTCGAGCTCCTCGAAGTCAACAATCAAGAGGTTCGTCGAGCCCAGATCGCCCGCCTAGAGAAGCTGCGAAAAGAGCGCGATCCCGAGGTCGTGACCCAAGCTTTGCACGGCCTGACCAGGGCCGCCGAGGAGGGCAGCGGAAACCTCTTAGAACTCTCGGTCGTCGCGGCTCGCGCGGGAGCCACGGTGGGAGAGATCTCAGACGCCATGGAGAAAGTTTTCGGGCGTCACAAAGCCACCCCGGCCGCCCTTTCGGGGGTCTACTTGCAAGAAAGCTCAAACGTTCCGGACGTACAAAAGTGCCTGGAGAAAACCGCCGAGTTCTCCGCACGGGTGGGACGGCGTCCTAGAATTCTGGTGGCTAAAATGGGTCAAGACGGACACGACCGCGGAGCCAAGGTGATCGCCGCGGCCTTTGCCGACCTCGGTTTTGACGTCGATCTCGGGCCCCTGTTCCAAACTCCGGCCGAGGTCGCGCGCCAGGCCATCGACAACGACGTCCACCTGGTCGGCGCCTCGACTTTGGCGGGCGGTCACAAGACGCTGGTGCCCCAGCTGGTGGAGGCGCTCAAGGCTGAGGGAGCCGACGACATCCGAGTCATCGCCGGAGGCGTCATCCCCCAGAGCGACTATCAGGAGCTGTACGACGCGGGCTGCGTGGCGGTATTCGGCCCCGGAACCATCATCCCGAAGGCCGCCCTGGAACTTCTCGAAGTCCTCTCCGACATCAAACTCTAGAGCAGCTTAAGAGTCGAGCTCTTCTTATCCCATTCGTAGCGGATTCCGAAGTAGTCCAGCGATAAGGGGAAGGGGATCCAGACTTTCCCTCTCCACCTGTGACCGTCGACATGAAAGGGGGCGCTACCTTGACCGGCGGGCACCTTGCTAGGGTTGAGGGGAGTTTTCTCCGGTTTGACCACCAGAATTTTACCGGCTGGCGCCTCCACTTTGACCACCTTGGCCTTGGCGTCCGTGCTCAACTTGTAGCCTCTTGCTTCCAAGACGGAGGCGTCCAACCAGTTTCCCGTGGGCTTGAGAAAGGCGGCGTTCTTGACCTCGCCGTCCTCGGTCAAAAGTGTCACGGGCTGTCCGAAAACCGGGTGAATAAGTCCCCGAGCCTCGGTCAATCGTTCTTCCACCTCGAAATCGGTCATCACTATATCCTGCCCCTCGGCGCGAGCCAGAGCCAGCCCTTGCTGAGCCTGGAAAGGCCCAGCCCACTTGTGGTAAGGGTCGGGGAAGACGCTCCAGACCAGGGTCCCGTCAGCCTCCTGCCCCATCCGCACCTGCTCGTAGATGATCGTAACTGGAGTTCCCACACCGACCTGGTCGTAGAGATGGTGGATCGCCTCGGGATAGAGTCGAACACAGCCCAAAGAGGCCACTTCTCCAATACTGTCGGGATTGTTGGTTCCGTGGATCCCCACCATGTTCGGCGTGATCTGGATCCAGCGATCTCCCAAGGGATTTTCCGGACCCGGAGGGATCGGTTTGAGTTCCAACCACTTGGGAGGCTCCCAAGTGGGGTTCTTCTCCTTGGCCATGATGCGGAACTGCCCGCTGGGAGTGGGATAAATATCCTCGCCGATAGCCACCCCGTAGAACTTCGTCATGGCTCCTTGTTTGAAGAGATAGAGGACCCGCTCGGGGAGATTCAGCACGATTCCACTACCTCCCGGCGGCGGAGATGGAGGAATGCGGCGAAGCGGAATGATCAGCTTATCGCCGACTCGAGGCGGGTACTTGTGACTGACGTGATTGGCCCACATGATGTGGTCCGGGGCCAATCCGTATTTTCGGGCGATGGTATAAAGAGTGTCCTTGTCGGTGACCTCGTGGATGACGTCGCGCCCGCTCGGATGCGGTAACGCGCAAGCGGCAACCCCCAGGAAAAGTATCAGTAAGAATATTAGGCGTATTCGCATACTGGCTCCTCAACTGTCCGAACGCATCCCCACGCCCCATCTTGAGTCATGGACGTTCTCTAGGTTACTAATTCATTCCTTATATCGAGCGGAGGGAAGTGTCGAATACTGGTCGATTCGGTATGCGGTAGGTTAGAATCGACTTATGCTGGCCCACCGCGAACGTCGCCGTTTCACACCTGAAGAGTACTTAGTCCTGGAAGAAAACGCTGACTGCAAAAGCGAGTACTATCGGGGAGAGATCTTCGCTATGTCTGGCGGTTCGGTGGAGCATGGCCAGATCTGTCGCAACTTGATGCTCCTCATAGGCAACGCCCTACAGGGCACGTCATGCCAGCCCCTGGGCTCGGATGTGCGGTTATGGCTGGCGGGCCACGAGCTCTTCACCTATCCCGATCTGTATGTCGTGTGTGGGCCCTTGCTTCGCATGCCGGGGCGAAACGACACGCTGATGGATGCCACCATGATCGTGGAGGTCCTCTCTCCCAAGACTGAACTCTATGATCGGGGCGAGAAATTTCTTTTCTACCAGAGTCTGCCGTCGTTCCGCGAATATCTCCTGGTCCGCCAGAATGAGCCGGAGATAGAACGCCATCTCAGAGGGGCTCGTGGCAGCTGGAGCGGAACCAAGCTGAGAGCCGGCCAAACCCTTCATTTCCGCTCTTTCGATTGCACTATCGCCGTGGATGACATCTACCGGGATGTCCAACTTCCGAGCTAGGAAGACCAGTTTCTCTTTGCGAACGCCATTTCGAGATGGCCGCGGGAACGGATATCGAGCAGCTTGCCATAGGGGTGCGCCAGGGTCAACGTCGTGCCCTGGCCCGCGCGCTGACCCTGGTGGAATCTGACTTACCAGAGCATCAGAAGTTGGCTCTGTCACTGTTCGCACAACTCGGAGAGGCCCCGCGAGCTTTTCGACTGGGCATCACAGGCCCACCGGGAGCGGGTAAAAGCACGGTGATCGAGCGTCTAGTTCTAGGCTGGCTCGAGTCTTGCCAGAAGGTGGCGGTTCTGGCCATCGACCCGTCGAGTCGCAAGACGGGGGGAAGTCTTCTAGGCGACAAGACCCGAATGGGGGCTATCGCTTACCATCCGGACGTGTTCATTCGCCCTTCCCCCAACAGCGAGACACTAGGAGGACTGGGCCGGCGCACCCCCTTGATGTGCTCTCTGCTCGAACGTGCCGGATACCGTCGCATCATCGTGGAGACGGTAGGCGTGGGCCAGTCGGAAATCGGGGTGCGCTTTCTGGTTGATCGCTTGCTGCTGGTCGCCCTGTCCGGCGCCGGCGATGAGGTTCAGGGGATCAAGCGCGGGCTGATGGAAGAGGTCGACGTGGTGGCGGTCAACAAGGCCGATCTAGGAGCCTCCAAGGCCACGGTGGCCCAACTGCGCTCCGCCCTGCGTGTGTTCCGCCGCGAGGTTCCGGTCTTTTCCGTGTCCGCCCTGACCGGCGAGGGATTCGAGAAACTGCTGCCTGCCCTGGAGGGCTCCTCCACGGAATCGCAAGGCGTAGCCGTTACCGTAGGTATTGCTGAGGGGGAGACGCGAATTTTCGAGCAGCACAGCATGGAGCGCCTGCGACGACTACTAGAAGCGCAGCCCGCATGGCGGACACTGCGCGAACGTGTCGCCCATGGCGAGATCGACTTTTTGGAGGCCCTTCCCGAACTCGAACCTCTCCTATCCCAGCTCTTCCCAGAGACCTAACCCTCCATTTTCCTTCCGCGCCAGACTGTGCTTTCCACCAACCACGCTCCCGCTCATCCCAAGAGTTGGAGCCTGCAAACGGGGCTTTCTATTTGATTCCCGCACGGAACAAGAAAGAGGGACCGGAGCGCGAGCCCCGGTCCCTCTTTCTTCCTAACGAAGCGCGTTCTCTAGAAAGAGACAGCCTTGCGATAGGGCTCCAGGTCTTCCACGGTGGGAGCCACAGGAGCGTACTGGGCCCGAAGGGCACCACTGACGATGTTACCCGTGCCGAGGAAAGTGATGGCCTGGGTGACGATGCCCACGGTGGTACCTGCGGGCGCCGCCGTCGGGTCGAGTAGAGCTCCATGACCGGCACCCACGACCTCGAACAGACCAGGACCGGGGTCCGGAGAAGTCCCCGGGGTGACCAGAGCAAGGACATTGATCGCGGCAACCTGGGCGAAGTTGGGGTTCTCTCCGAAGGCTATGGAGAGATCGTATTGAGCGGCCGGAAGGATGACCTGGTCGTTCAGGTGGACCTGCTGGAGCAAGTTGGCACCCGTACCACCTCGGAGAGTCCCGGAGATGGCGGGCTCAGCGTAGTTGAGCGGATCGACATCGTCGAGGACAGCCTGGGTGAACAGGACGAAACGGGCGAAGTCGGAGGTTCCTTCAACCACACCGGCGGCGGCCAGACCTTCCCTGATAGGCGGCCCAAAAGCGGGTGAGGTCAGCAAGAGGTTGATGATACGCCCTCCGGGTACGCTGAGCACTCCACGGTTGGCGTTAGGCTCGGTGGCCAAGTATGTCGTTCCAACAATAGAGCCGAGCGATTGGCCGATGAAGAAAGGTTTGACCGCTGAGCCGGGAGCCAACTCGGGTACCGAGTCTCCAGTGAGGTCGGTCAGCCCGTTGTTGATAGCGTTGTTGAGGGCATAGAGCCCTACGACACCCTGACGAATGTTGTCGCGCGAAACGCGCGGCATACCAGGATTGATGAACCCTTCACCATCAGAAGTCGCACCTGGAGCCTTGAGGTCTCCATGTAAGGGAAGGTCGATGGCGATCAATCCAATTCCCTGACTGTTGAAAGCGTCGGCCAGCACAAAAGCGTCACCCTTTGTACGGGTAATACCGTGTTGGAAAATCGCTACCGGACGAGGTCCAGCGTGAACAGCCGGGTCAGGTAGAAAGAGCAGGAACGGGACGTCAATGCTGCCACCATTCACAGGAGGCTGAGCCCAGAAGTCGGTCAACGGATTTGCTCGGAACTGCGGAACGGCAATCGAACCGAGGAAAATGCGGCCGATGTTGTCATTCGGTGCAGCCTGAACCGCAGCGGGTAAAGTCGTCCAGAACTCATCGACCGTCGGCAGTGGACCACCAACGAAGCCCTGACCTTGCGCGATCGGAAAAGTCGGCACCACGGGATTACGATTCACGAAAGGTGCGTTCGCCTCCAGTACCTCGGCACGAGCGACCGGGAGGGCGCTGAATAAGGTCTGAGTGGTGAAAGCGAAGGCGAAGGGAATATTGGAACGCGATGTTTCCGTGAATTCCTCAGCGGCGCCGATCACGGCCTGGTTAGCCAGGCGAATCGGCTCCAGGGTCTGAGCCTGTTCGTCGGTTAGTCCAAGCGCGATCGAGGTTCCATCATCATCCACCAGCGGAGTGGACTGCTGCAAGAACCTGATCAGGTTGTCCGATAGAATCGGTGTCGCGGAGAGTTCACTGATGATGCCCTGGGTCAGAACCACGGTGTAGGTGGTGCCGGGGTCCAGAGGCCGAACCGGGACGATAGTGACGACCGAGCCCGTCTCGTTACTCGAGAGCGAGTAGGTGGCCAGAACAGCATCGCCGTCCTCATCGAAGACGGGCAGAGTGGCCTGAGTCACCGTTTCGGCTTTCACCGTACCACGGAAGGGCACGATAATAGGACCGGTGGTGGAAAACCCGTCCAGCGAGTTGGCGGCCGTGACGGTGCTGTCCACGCTGGGGTCTTGCCCGGGAGCGAGCGGCAGATTCAACCGCCCCGTCGCGGTGTTGAGCAAAAGGTTGTTAGGTAGAGGAATCCGTCCGCCCGTCAGATCCACCAAAGGAAAGGTGTATCCGGGGAACGGTGTCGGATAATTTTGAGGTATAGGCTGCGGCCCCACCGTGTCAGTGGAGTTACACCCGAAGGCTACCAGCCCTAGAAAACAGAGCATCAGGTAGCGTAAAGCGTTTTTTCGCATTAACGGTCTCCTGGTTCGAGTGCCGGGATGACCAGAACGCTGTCCCCCGGTGGATAGTTCGCGCGGCTTTCACGAAAGCAGGTACATTCCTGCTTACCGGGCCAAAATGATTCCAAGACACATTGTCCAAGGCCCACCAGACAGGCCATCCTCAAGCTAGGAAAGAAACGCGCGCGCATGAAAAAGAGCCTTCTTCTCACTTTAGGACTTGCTCTCGCGCTCAGCACCGCTCCCAGTTTTGCCGACGAGGGGATGTGGTTGTACAACGCGCCGCCCAAGGACAAACTGTCCGCCAAATACGGTGTCGACCTCACACCCGAATGGCTGGACCATCTGCAGCGCTCTTCCGTCCGTTTCAATAACGGAGGCTCGGGCTCGTTCGTATCTTCTGGCGGACTGGTGCTGACCAATCACCATGTCGCCTCGGAAATCATCCAAGAACTTTCTAGCGCTGACGCCGACCTCATCAAGAATGGTTTCTTAGCCCAAACCCGGGCCGACGAGCTACCCGCGAAAGATCTCGAACTCAACGTTCTCTACGAGATCGAAGACGTCACTTCCAAAGTGCAAGCCGCTCTCAAGGGCGCTGACACTCCAGAAGCGGTGGAGAAAGCTCGCCGCTCCGTCATGTCGAAGCTCGAACAGGAGTCTTTAGCCCAAACCGGCCTCCGCAGCGACGTGGTGACCCTTTTCCGAGGCGGAGCGTACCATCTGTATCGCTACAAAAAGTACACCGACGTGCGTCTGGTCTTCGCTCCTGAACTCGGAATCGCATTCTACGGAGGCGACTCGGACAACTTTGAATACCCTCGCACCTGCCTCGACATGGCACTCTTTCGGGTCTACGAGAACGGACAGCCCGTCACTCCCAAAGAGTATCTCAAGTGGAGCCAAACCCCTTTGGCCGAGGGAGACCTGACCTTTGTCAGTGGGCACCCCGGTCGCACCGACCGACTGAACACTTCCACCGATCTCGCTTTCATGCGCGACGTCCGCTATCCACTCGCTCTGCAAGGGATCCGCCGGGCCGAGATCACTCTCAAAACTTTCGCGGAGAAAGGTCCCGAGAATGCACGACAGGCTCACGACGACCTTTTCGGCTACCAAAACTCGCGCAAAGCCTATCTCGGTGGATTAGAAGGGCTACAGAATCCCCAACTCTTGACCCGTAAACGGACTTTCGAGAAAAAAGTCAAAGAAGGCCTGGCTCAAAAACCCGAACTAGCCAAAAAATACGGCGACCCCTTCGCCGATATCGACAAAGCCATGGCCGAACTGTCGTCGTTCTATCGCGACTACTATCTTTTGGAAAGTGGCCGCGCCTTCAATTCTCGTCTTTTTGACATCGCCCGGGACATCGTGCGGCACAACCAGGAAATCACAAAACCCAGTGGTGAGCGGCTGCGAGAATACCGCGACTCCAATCTGGAATCTCTCGAACACGAAGTTTTTTCCAACGCGCCCATCTATCCGGAACTAGAAAAAGCCAAGCTCGCCGAGTCCCTCGGTTTTCTCACCGAGCTTCGCGGCGCCGAGGATCCACTGGTCAGGTCTGTCTTAGACGGCAAGCCACCCGGACAGCGGGCCGAGGAGCTCGTCGACAGCACCTCGCTTCTCCCGGTGGAGAATCGAAAGGCTCTTTGGAAGAAAGAGTCTCCGTCGAGTGATCCCATGATCAGACTAGCCGAAATGGTCGACACCGAAGCACGAAAACTTCGGACCCGTTACGAGGAACGGGTCAGCGGGCCCTTGCAGGACGCCTACGGTCGCTTAGCCCTGGCCGAATTCGACCTGGGTCTGACTTCAGGCTATCCTGACGCCACTTTTACCCTTCGCCTGGCCTACGGACCGGTCAGTGGACTCACCGGAATTCCCGCCTTCACCACCTTCGCCGATCTCTACAAAAAGGGAGTAAGTTTCGATCAGGTGCCGCCTTACAACGTGCCGCCGAGATGGTTGGCCGCCAAAGACCAACTCGACTTGACGACACCCTTCAACTTTATCAGCACCCCCGACATCACCGGAGGGAATTCCGGCTCCCCCGTGGTTAACTCTCAAGGCGAGTTGGTCGGGTTGATCTTTGACGGCAATCTTCCCTCGCTGGTCCTCGACTTTGAGTATGAGGACCGGGCTGCGCGAGCCGTCTCTGTCGACGCTCGCGCCATCACGGAAGCTCTTTCCAAAATCTATCAGGCCGACCATCTGTTGGAAGAGTTGGGGCGTTGAAGCCCTGGTGGGAAGACCTCTTCACCCACACCAGGCCGGGGTCGCGGACTGTTCTCTGCGATCCCGAGATCGCGATGGTCATCGAGTTCGCCCGGCGTGGTTATCGACTGATGGTAGTTCATCAGAACTCCTTTGACATTCCCGGACTGCGCCTGCGACTGCGCGAAATGGGTCTGGCTTCACAACTGATGGGATGCCAGTCCTACTCCTCGGACAAGGCCCCTGCTCTGGTCCAGGATTTCTACGAGCTGTGGATCTTCGCCGACCAAGCTTCGCCGTTGCTCTGGCAGGCCGCGCGTACCAGCCTCAAGAAGGGTTCCCCGGTCTTTTGGTTAGCCCAAACAGAAACCGTGCCCCCCCTGGGGGGACTCATCGAGTCACTTCCGGAAACCTTGGCTGGTGTCCGAACCTAGAGATTCCGGGGTATGTGACATGATGGGGAGCAACCTCTGCCGATGGGAGTCGATTTAACTACAGATGAACGCCGTGGATTTTCGAGAGCTCTCGAAGACCTACAAAACCCGTCGAGAAACACGTCAGGCTCTCGATTCCTTGACGCTGTCCATACCTCAGGGGCAGATCTTCGGATTCGCCGGGCCTAACGGCGCGGGAAAATCGACAAGCCTCAAGATTCTTGTCGGCCTGGTCCAAGCAACCTCGGGCAGCGTCGAGGTCTTCGGACATCCCGCCGGCAGCCGCCAGGCCCGGGACCTCCTCGGCTTCCTGCCGGAAGTCACGCTCTACCATGAATTCATGGGGGTAGAGGAACTTCTCCGTATTCATGCCCATCTGGCAGGGCTACCGAGAGACCAGCATGCTTCGAGAATTCAAGAAGTCCTGGAGAAAGTGGGACTGTGGGAGCGTCGTAAATCCCGCTTGAGCGATTTCTCCAAAGGGATGAAACAGCGCTTTGGAATCGCCCAGGCGATCCTGGCGAACCCTAAACTCCTGGTCCTTGACGAGCTGACCTCGGGCCTGGATCCTCACGCCCAGGCGAACCTTCTTCAACTGCTGTTAGAGCTCAAGGACCACGGATTGACCATCTTCTTCTCCAGTCATCACCTGGTGGAGATCGAAAAGATTTGTGATTCGGTCGCAATCCTTCATCGTGGGGCGTTGCAGGCCAGCGGCCCCCTGGACGAGCTGTTGGGCGACGGTCGACGCTGCACTATCAAGGTGAATCCGGGAGAAACCAGCCTCGATCCTTCCCTTTGGCAGACCGCGCCCGATGGACTCGCGAGCTGCAGTGTAGCGCGTGAGGAATCGAGCCGAGTGCTCGACGATCTTCGGGAGAAGAATGTCGAGATCTTAGAGTTTCGATCCGAGCGCCAAAGTCTTGACGCGCTTTTCTATCGGCTAACCCCAGAGCAAGAAAGGCCCACAACATGAGAGTCACCCTCTACCTGGCCAAACTGTATCTCCTCGGAAGCATACGTCGCCAAATTCACCTCGCCACACTTTTCATGGCCGTTATCTTGCTGATGCTGCCGGCCTACGTGAATTCTTTTAGCCTGGGACTTGCCGCCTTTGACCGGGTAGCCAAGGACTTCGGCCTAACCTTGATCGGATACTTTGGAGTGGTAATGGCCATCATGCTGGGCTCGAGCTCCGTTCCCAAGGAGCTTGAGACGAGAGCTCTTTACCCCATCCTGGCTCGTCCCGTCTCTCGCGGAGGATATCTGACCGCCCACTTCCTGGCTCTGGCGGCCATTCTTGCCGCCAGTTTGCTCTTCTTGGGGGGAAGCTTTTCCCTCTCCATGGCGGCCATGACCAAGGCGTTCGATGCCAAAATACTCCTGGGGACCTACGCCTGCTATCTTCAGACCTTGATTGTGGCGGCGGTCTGCCTGGCCTTCTCGGTTCGTTGTAGCCCGGCACTCGCCGGCACCATCGGCGCGGCGACGTATCTCATCGGCAGTCTTTCCGACGCCTTCATTCGCTTTTTCTTAATCGAAGACCGCGGTAGTGTTTTTTCCGCGGCGCTTGCCAAAGGCCTCAAAGCCGCCATTCCCAATCTGTCCCTGCTCAACATCAAAGATCCCATGGTTCATGGACTGCCCATTCCCGCCGGGTATTTAGCGGCCATCAGCTACTACAGCTTGATATGGGTCATCTTGCTCATCCTGGCGGCTCGACTGGCCTTCCAAAAGGTTGATCTGTGAGCCGATTCCACTGTATCGCTGTTTGTCTACTTCTGTACAGTCTGGCCATGGCTGAGCCTAGAGTGGAAATCAAAACGATCTCCACCGGCGCGGGGCCCGCGGTCCAGATGGGTGACGTGGTGGCGATCGCCTATAAAGTACAGTTGGCCGACGGAACAGTGGTCGAAGAGACCGGCGAGACACCCTACAAGGTTCAGGTCGGAGCCCAGGACATCATTCCCGGCCTCAGTCAAGGACTGGTGGGCATAAAGCGAGATGAACAGCGTATCATCACTATTCCCCCAGAACTCGCCTACGGGGCCATGGGTTCGCCCCCCGCGATCCCCCCCAACGCCACTTTAACCTTCGAGGTTCAAGCGGTCTACCGCTCATCGCATAGCCACAATCACGATGACAATGACGGCGATCACCATAGCCACTCCCACGGAGAGATAGGCGAGGACGGTTCGCACGGCCGTCCCAGCGCCGAAGTGCTTGAGCGACCCGCTATCTCGGAATTTCTCATTCGCGACTTTTATACTCGCCCGTGGCAATATAAAAATGCTCCGCGCAAAATCTGGAGAGATAGCGCCCTGGTAACCGGAGTTGCCGTCGTCGTTCTGCTCTTGGGACTTGTTGTGGGACAGAGGAAGGCCTCGTGAGACCTCCCCTCGTACTCCGAGGGCACGTAATCCTTCTCGGTGTGTGGCTACTCGCCATCGTCAGCGGCTCTCTTCTTTCCGGATATCAACCTCAAGCCAAAGCCGAGGCATCCGAGCAGCGAACCCGCAACGATGTCATGATCGATGTCCTTGGCCAATCGAAAACCCTTCTGGCCCGCTACCTGTGGTTTAAAATGGACATCTTTCACGAAGTCCTCGATGAACAAGGCGTCAAGGTCGAGCATCAAGCCCAGGTCTTGCCACTACTGCGCCTGGTCACACTTTTAGACCCCTCCATCTCGGATGCCTACGACATCATCGCCTACGACCTGGTCAAGGGGCATGGACAGGTTCAACAGGCTCTGGACCTCCTCGATGAGGGGCTTGAGCATGATCCGAACAATACCTTGCTCTTGATGCGCAAAGCGCTGATCTTGATACAGGAAAAACGGTATGCCGAGGCGATTGGTCCGGCCGAAAAGGTCACCGGCCTGGTGAGCGAGGAATTCGACGTTCTCAATGCCAACCGTCTCCTTTACTGGTCAGCCAAAGCGCTCAAGCGCCAAGATCTTCAAGCCAAGGCGTTGACGGTATTAATGGCCAGACGACCTGATGACAGCCTCTGGCAGCGTGAGTACGCCGGATTTCAAGCCGCTAAAGGCACCGCTACCCCTTAACGTTTAGCTTTGGAGGCGCACTCGCGGCTTCGGCTCGAGCCCGCTTGAGCAGATGGGCCATAAAGATTTCATCGATCATCGGCAGCTTCGAAGCAAGCTCCAGGTGGTCCAGTTCGGCCTTGTGATTCCCAAGTTCGTGATAAGCGGTAGCAAGGTCTCGATGCAAAAGATGCTCGTCTGGAAAAACCTTCACCGCACGTTGGAAAGCATCGACTTCCTTTTCATGGTTTCCAACAAAATGGTAGCTCAGAGCCAAGGTCTGCCAAGAAGGCAAGAAGTCGGTATAGATGGCCACACTCTCTTCCAACAGTGGAATAGCCTGGGCTGGTTTTTCTTCATGAAGTAGTATTTCGGCTTGCTTGTAAAGCTTCTCCGCTTGACGAAACTTCAGCCAAAGTTGGGTCGTCTGGCCGCCCCAAACTAAAGCTACGGGCAAAAGGAGGGCTAGAATACCGATCTCGACCCTCTGCAGCCAACGCTTCCTGGGGTCCTTGTACAGCGCGATGAGCTTCATGCCCTCACCTCCTTCCAGAGCGAGGGGTCGCCGCGACCGGCGACCCCTCGGTAAGCCTTATTTCCCTACCCGCTAATTAGAGGCCTCCAATGCCTGCTCGAGGTCGGCTTTAATGTCATCGATATGCTCAATTCCAACACACAGACGAATCATGTCCGGGGTGACCTTCGCGGTCTTGAGCTCCTCATCGGTCAGCTGCCGATGAGTGGTGGAAGCGGGATGCGCGGCAAGCGACCGGACATCTCCGATGTTGACCAGTCGTTTGAACAGCTTCAAAGCATCGTAGAATTTCCGACCGGCCTCAAAGCCACCCTCGATTCCAAAGGTCAAAAGGGCCGACGGCTTACCATTCGTATACTTCTGAGCCAGATCGTAATAGGGTGAACTCTTTAGCCCCGCGTAGTGAACCCAGGAGACACGGGGATGCTCCTCCAGATACTGGGCCACCGCCAGGGCATTTTGGCAATGTCGCTCCATGCGCAGCGGCAACGTCTCAAGTCCCTGCAAAATCAAAAAGGCGTTGAGAGGCGAAAGCGCCGACCCCATGTTGCGCAAAGGGACCGTCCTAGCCCGTCCGATGTAGGCTGCCGGACCCAGAGCCTCAGTGTAAACCACACCGTGATAAGCAGGCTCAGGATTCGACAGAAGCGGGAATCTCTCTTTGTGTTCGGCCCAGGGAAACTTGCCGCTATCCACGATGAGACCGCCCAAAGAGTTTCCGTGACCGCCGATATACTTAGTCAGCGAATGGACCGAAATGTCGGCACCCCAATCAAAAGGACGGGTGATAACCGGCGTCGGAACGGTGTTGTCAACAATGACCGGAACGCCGTAACTATGAGCCATTTTAACGATGGCCTCGAGATCAGGGATATTTCCCGCCGGATTCCCAATCGATTCCACAAATACAGCCGAGGTCTTACCGTCGATCAGCTTGGCCAGACTCTCCGGAGAATCGTCCTCGGCCAAGCGAACCTCGATACCGAGTGCCGGTAGCATGTGTACAAAGAGAGTGTAGGTTCCCCCGTATAGGAGGGGTACGGAAACGATGTTGTTCCCCTTCTGAGCGATGGTCATGATGGCGTAGGTCACCGCGGCGCTTCCCGCCGAGAGAGCTAGTCCGGCGATTCCGCCCTCGAGTTCGGCGACGCGCTTTTCCAGCACGTCGGAGGTCGGATTCATGATCCGCGTGTAAATATTTCCGGGGACGGCGAGATTAAAGAGGTCTGCGCCATGCTGAGCGTTATCGAACTCGTAGGAGACCGTCTGGTAGATAGGAACCGCGACACTCTTGGTCGTCGGGTCGGTTTCGTAGCCTGCGTGGATAGCGAGAGTTTCTGGTTTCATGAAGTTAAGGCTCCGAGGCATTCCTGAGAAATCCCTTCTCGTTAAGCTACCAGACTAAGGGCGGACGTACCGTTCTGAGCCATTTTGTCTGAAGATCATACTGAGAAACCCTGATGGAGTTACTAGGGGTAGGCAGAGGCTGCCCCATGCCAAATTCAGGGTCCGGAATGGGGACGGTCTTTTGCCAGATCTCGACTTTCTCCGGCGCCTCGCCATCGAACTTCGCACTTTGGTCGGCGATGTACTGAGACATAGATGGGATCAAAGTTTCGGTCTTAGTGGAATAATCCCAAAAGAGATAAATAAACAGATAACGGTTGTAGCTTCCCGGCGGATCACCCGGCATGAGGGTCGAGCGCGGATATTGCCAAACCGAGGAAGTCCCATCTTTTTTGACCACCCGAAACTCCACGTGCCCGGTCGACCTCGGCGGATCGACAAACAGACGAAAGCGATGAAGAAGACCTAAGTTCCGTAAAATCGGAAGGGCGGGCTGAAGATAAGGCTGAACCTTAGGAACAACCGATGGCCAGGGGCAAGCCATCAAGAGCGACGTATAGAGAATGAACACAATGACCAGATTGGCGAGCCCTCGCCGCACTGGCGACATCTCGAGAACCTCAGGGGTAGACCCGTGACCAGAGGCGTCCTGCAAATTTGTGACCTTTCGGCAGTAGTGTGGTAGCCATCTCGCGCGCTTGGAACCGATTCTGGTTTCAACCCACCTCGACGAGTTCTATCTCCGTCTTCCGAATCTTCTTCGGAATTCTCTCCTGCCTTAGCGCCTATTTCTATCTCGAGGACTATCAGATCTGGTTTGGCCTCGACGGCCCTCTTCCACCCGAGACGGTCGCGCGGCATTCTCCCGCGCTATTGGGTGACTTAGTCCTCGGTCTACGCTGGGGTAGCGAAGTCTATCTGGCGCTCTTGTGGATAAAGATTCTGGCCTGCCTGGCGGTGACTCTGGGAATTTACACTCGGACTAGTCTCATCATCCTGTGGCTGGCCGACATCCTCCTCTATCTGAGAAACCCGCTCTTTTGGCACCACGGAGACACTTTGCTTCGTGTTTACGGAACCGTCCTTTTGTTCTGCCCAGCGGGTGAAATGTACTCGTTCGACAGTTGGCGTCGTCGTCGCCAGAACCCCGAACAGAAACCGCGATACTTCGCCCCCTGGGGCCAGCGGCTTATTCAAGTCAAGCTCTCGATGGTCTACGTGGAAGCCTTTTTCGGTAAAATCGCCGCTCCCCGCTGGCTCGACGGAAGCGCGGTCTACTACGCCACTCACTTTCCCGACGGGAATCGCCACCCCATCCCGGCCTGGATGGATCACCTCTGGGTCTATCACGCTCTCACGGGATCCACCCTTGTCATAGAATTTTCTTTGATGGCCCTTATCTGGATTCGACCCCTCCGCTACATCGTCTTAGTGATGGGAGTCCTGTTTCATTTGGGGATTCATTGGTTTCTTCACCTCGACCTGTTGGAGTTCGCGGCCATGCTCGGCTTCATCGCATTCATCTATCCCGAGAACATGGAATCTTTTGTCAATGGAATCAGTCAACGCTTTAAGGCACAAGGAGCGGCTTCGAGCAAAGAGAAGGCCGAGCCATGAATCCATGGATTGAAAGCGGACAGAACGCTCCGGACTTCGAGCTCCCCAATCAACAGGGCCAACCTGTCAAACTCTCCGACCAGCGCGGCAAGCCAGTGGTGCTCTACTTCTATCCCAAAGACGATACGCCCGGTTGCACCAAACAAGCCTGCGCCTTTCGTGACCGCAGATCCGAGATTGAAAAAGCCGGCGCCGTGGTGCTGGGCATAAGTCCGGACGATACCGACAGTCACTCCGCTTTCGTGGCGAAGTACCAACTCAATTTCCCTTTGCTCGCCGACCCCGACCACAAGGTGGCCGAAAGCTATGGCGCCTGGCGAGAGAAAAAGCAGTACGGGAAGGCCTACATGGGGCTACAGCGCTCGACTTTTCTCATCGACGCCGAGGGCGTGGTGCGCAAAACCTGGAAAAGCGTCAAGGTCGAGGGCCATGACGAGGCCGTCCTGAAGGCCCTCGCGAAACTCCCGAGCGCCTAGGAAACGTTCAACTGAGGGATTGGACCTGGATTCGCGGCAACGGCGCCAACCTTTTGGTCCTGGCTTGCCAAATGTCGGTAATGACGCTCTTACCACTGTACTGGCGACAGCATCATCTCAGCGACACCGAAATCGGGTGGCTGGCCGCGGGCTTTTCTCTGGCCGCGATCGGCGCGCGGGCCTGGCTGGGGGGATGGCTCGAGACTCATGGACGCCGCGCCTTTCTCTATCTGGGCGCCCTACTTTTGACCGCGCTTCCACTGGCCTACCCCAACTGGGGCCTGAAGTTCCTGCCCTGGATGGGCCTACGCCTCCTCCAAGGCGCCGGCTACGGGTTTTATATCACCGCGATCCTCACCTGGGTGGCGGATCGCTCACCTTCTGACCGGATCGCCCAACGCCAGGGGGTCTTTGGAGTCTCGGGGCTTCTGGGCTCCGCCATCGGCCCGGTCACGGCCGAATCGATCGTCAAGCTTTACGGTTTTCCCACCATGTTCTGGACCGTCGGCATCGCGGGCTTGCTGGCGACCGCTCTCGCCGCTTCTTTACCCGAGAGTCCCAGCCGGGAGAGCCGCCCCACGAACTCTCTGGGTATCAAATCGCGCGACCATATCGCCATGCTGATGGTCACCTTCCCCTTTGGGTGGCTGGTCGGAACCGTGCTCACCTTCATCGCTCCCTTGGTGGACAGCGTGGGTCTTCCCGGCGTGGGCCCGTACTTTGTGGGATTTGCCCTGGCTTCGGTGACGGTTCGCCTGGTCTCGGGAAGCTTTATCGATCGGCTGCCGGCTCGCGGGTTAGTAGCCGTCAGTGGCGGACTGCTCGGACTCTCCGCTCTAGCCTTGTCCGCCCTCCCTCTCTACTCAGAGTTCGCGCTACTCTTTTCGGCCGCCCTTCTCAACGGCATTGGACACGGCTTTCTCTTTCCCGGACTCGCGGCCTATACCGTGCGCCGAACTTCAGTCCACCAACGAGGGTCGGGCCTCGCCCTTTTCACTGGAGTTTTCGACAGCGGAAACCTGATGGGCGCGGTCGCGGCGGGATACATTAGCCATGAATTCGGCTACACCAAGGCCTTCCTCCTAGCCGGTCTGCTACTGCTAGCCGCGCTGCCGTGCTTTGCCAAACTCGATCACAGCGGCAAACCGATCGAACCCGAGTTCCTGCATGTCGATCCCACGAAGGAATGACATGATCAAAAATTCGGGCTTCTGGCCAAAAACTTTAAGCTACGAGATCTCGACCAGGACCTTGAGGGAGTCTCCGGCGGCGGCGGTGATCCGGCAGGCTTGCAAGGTCTCTTCCATCGGCAGCCGGTGGGAGACCAGTTTGTCGGTCGGAAACACGCCCTGTCGCAAAAGAGCCAGGGTCTCACGGGTATCGTCGGGTCCGCAGGAGTAAGAGCCGATCAGGTCTACCTCGCGGAAGAACAGATCATTGGGCTCGACTTCCATCATCACGCCGGGCTGCGGGGCCATGAACATCAGCACTCGTCCTCCCGGAGCGGCCGTCTTGACGGCTTCGGCGATCACCGCCGGAGAGGAAGGCCCGACCAGCACCAGATCCGCTCCCATACTCTCGGTGCGCTCCTTCACGAAATTGGTGAAAGAGCCGTCTTTCTTGGGGTTGCAGACCGCGTCCGCGCCAAGTTCCAAGGCGCGTTGCAGTCGAAAGGGGACGAAGTCGCTGGCCAATAGAACCTCGGCTCCCATGTGCTTGGCCAAGGCCACCATCACCTGACCGATGAATCCGAGCCCGATAATGGCCACCCGATCGCCGGCTCGAAAGCGAGCTCTACGGAAGGCTTTGACCACGCAAGCGATGGGCTCGATCAAGGCTCCCTGAGCGTCGTCGATGTCGGGCGGCAGAATCAAGGTGTCGTGTTCCAAGTTCACCTTGGCTATTCTCACGTACTGGGCGATCCCACCCGGGTCGAGATTGGAGCTTCGCCAGGTCGTGCACATGCTGTAGTGTCCTAGCTGACAGTGGCGACAGGCGTGGCAAGGAGCGTGGTGATGGATAAACACTCGGTCGCCGACGGAAAAGCGCGAGTCGGCCTTAGCTCCTAGAGCCACGATCTCACCACACGGCTCGTGCCCCACCACGATGGGGCACTTCTTCTTGATGTACCAGGGGGTCACGTCGCCGGTACAGATACCGCACATCTTGACCTTGACCAGAGCCTCCTCTTCTCCGATCTCCGGGACGGGGAGATCGACGATCCGAACGTCGTCGTAGTCGAAGGCTTTGGCCGCTTTCATGGTGGTCGTCATAACAAAATCTCCTAAAATTCGCTGTCGTTAGACATCAAATAACAGACGCCACGCTCGGCGTCGAGAAGTTCGAAGGCTTTTTCGATCTGGTGGAAAGGTAGGCAGTCGCTGACCAAAGAGTCGGGAATGCGGTCCAGCTGGTCCTGCGCCTCCCGCAAGCTTGCCGGCTCGAGCGGTCCGAGAGCCTTCCAGGTGATCTGATCATAATGCAGTCGGGTCGCGTCGATCTCCATCGGATCTCCACCCGGCCCGGTCGGGGTGGCCAAAACGATGGTGCCCCCTTTCAGGGTGAGAATCTCGGACCATTGGCGATTCTCCAGCCGTCCGGTGGTCTCGATCAAGGTCGCGCCGAAGCCTCGCTCGTGAGGAGGCATCGCGGCCAGCTCTTCCAAGGCCTGGGGCCACTCTTTGCTATGAGAGGCACCCAGATCCTTAGCGCAAACCAAAGCGGCGTCACTGGTTCCAAAGACCCAGGGGGTGGTGGTGGGCAAAAGAGCTGATAAGGCCAAACCGACAAATCCAGCTCCCGCGATGATGGTGGACTCGGGAAACTCCTCCGCGGCCGGAATGGCCTGCAAAGCTAACGCCACCCCTAGCAGCATGCAGGAGGCAGCCCGATTCTGCACCACGGGAAGCACACGGTCGCCTCCCACCAGCAGATAGGTTCCCAGAGGCTGAGTGCAGACAGTCAGCACGGCCTGTCCTCGGCGTAGCCCGATCACTCCGTGCCCCGGCTGCAGCACCTCGCCGCAAACCAGAAACGGAGCCTGCTGTTGCCCCGCCCGATAGTCTTGCAGGTGGGTCTCGTCGAGGAGCGTCCCCTTGAGGCGAATCAAGACCTGACCTGGCTGAGGGGAGGGAGCGGGAACTTCGACGAGCTGACAGTGCCCCGGTGCGAAGGTGAGATTGTGCACGGCGGCTAGGCCATCGGATCGAGGTCGGCCGGAAGGTCGTGACCCTTGGCTCGCGCGGCCTCACATCGTTCACGTTCTTGCTGCGCGCTAGCGAAGCGCCCCAAACTCTCGTAGCAGATACTTCGCTCATGATAGGCCCGCCAAAAGCTGGGCTCAATCTCGATAGCTCGTGAGAGAGGCACCAGCGCCTCCTCATAGTGGCCCAGACCGCTCAAGACGGAACCGTGATGATAGAGAAAGACGACGTTGTCAGGCTCTAGCTCCACGGCTCGTCGAAAACCTTCCATAGCCTGATTCCGATCGTCCGTAGCCAGAGCCAAGCCGAAGTGCGCCTTGCTCGAATCCGGATTGATCTCGAGGGCCCGCTCAAAGCAGGTCAGAGACTCAGCCGTTCGGTCCACTTCACGCAGATAAGTCCCAAGAAAAATCAAGAGCCCTAGACTCTTCGGTTGACGCCCGACCGCCGATTCCAGCAAGGAGAGAGCTTCCGGCAAACGTCCGTCCTCTCGCAATTTCGCGGCGGCAAGAATGACGATTCTCTCGTCATCCGGGTGATGTCCGAGAGCCTGGGTCAACAGCTGGGGAAAGCGCGCTCTATCGACCTGGGAAACCAGTCCCAGAACTTCCCACCAGATCTGCACCCGGCTCGGGTCGGAGGCCAGGGCCGCTTCGTAGCCCGCCAACGCCCCCGAATGATTGCCCGTCATGCGAAGCAACGCGCCCTCGAGTGAGCCCAGCGCGCCTTCTTCAGCACCGTTGTCTCGCGCCAAGTCCAGAGCCTCTCGACCCCCTTCCAGCTCGCCCCGCGCGATCAAGATCTGAGCCCTGGCGAGCATCGGCGCCGGGTCCCGATCCCCCAGGTCATAAGCGGCTTGAAAGTCCTCCAGAGCGACCTGAGTATTCTTAAGCTGAGCCTGGACCAGTCCGCGCAATCCGCGATAGCGCCCCATCTCCGGGGCTAGGCGCACAGCGGCGTCAAAACGTTCGAGAGCCGGATGATGGCGCCCGGAAAGCCAAGCCAACAGGCCCAATCCGGCCAGAGCCTCATGACAACTGCTGTCCGAGGCCAGGGCTTGCTGAAAAACACCCTCCGCCTCAGCGAAGCGGCCCAGCCCGGAAAGCGCGCGCCCCCGCAGGGCGTTCTCCTGGGGACCAGAGGTTGGAGCCTCGGAGAGAAGGCGCAAGGCTTCCTCGTACCGTTCGGACTTCAAAAGCTCACGACAGTTGGCTATCAACTCGGACATAGAGCAGGTTTTGCCACATTGACGGAACGTTACCTGCTAGGGTCAACGTGGATCTGGAAACTTTGGTCTCCAGGACTCGCACCGGCTTTCAAGAAAGCCGCGGGTATGAATCGCGACGACATGTTGAGTCTGGTCGAAAACCGTCAGGAGCCGTGGGATATTCTGATCGTCGGTGGTGGGGCTACCGGGGTTGGAGCGGCTCTAGACGCGGCCTCGCGCGGTCATTCGGTTCTCCTCTTGGAAGGGGTGGACTTCGGCAAAGGGACCAGTAGCCGTAGCACCAAGCTAGTTCACGGTGGAGTCCGCTACCTCCAACAAGGTGACATCCCGCTGGTCATGGGAGCCCTCAAAGAACGCGGGATCATGCGTCAGAACGCGCCTCATCTGGTCTCGGACCTGGCCTTCGTGGTTCCCAATTACACCTGGTGGGAGGCCCCTTTCTACGGCGTGGGCATGAAAGTCTACGACGCCTTGGCCGGTAAATACGGCTTCGGGCGTAGCAAGCTTCTCTCCAGTGAGGAGACCGTCACCCGCATCCCCACCATCGCGACCGAGGGCCTGCGCGGCGGGGTGATGTACTACGACGGCCAGTTCGACGACGCCCGAATGCTGCTCAACATGGCCCAAACCGCGGCCGAGCAAGGAGCTGTGCTGCTCAATTATACTCGAGTGGAAGCCCTGCTTCGCTCCGACTCCGACTTCGTCGACGGCGTGGTCGCTGTCGACACCGAAAGCGGCAAGCGGCATGAATGGCGGGCTAAGGTCGTACTCAACTGCACCGGACCTTTCGCCGACACCATCCGCAGATTCGACAATCCGGAAGCCGCGCCGATGATCTCGCCCAGCACGGGAGTGCACATCGTCCTCTCCAAGGAGTTCTTGCCTAAGGGAAACGCCATCATGGTCCCGCACACCACGGACGGACGCGTGCTTTTCGCCATCCCCTGGCATCACTGCGTGGTGGTCGGAACCACCGACAATCCGGTCGAGGAGATCCATCTCGAGCCGCGCCCCACTCGCGAGGAAGTCGACTTTATCTTGGAAAACGCGCGCCGCTACCTGGAAAGGCCGCCCGCGTTGACCGACGTTCTAAGCGTTTTTTCCGGCATTCGCCCGTTGGTCAAAGCGGGCGGAGGCGACAATACCGCCGCGCTCAGCCGAGACCACACCATCAATGTCAGTAAGAGCGGACTGGTCACCATGGCGGGAGGCAAATGGACCACCTATCGCCACATGGCCGAGGACTTGATCAACACCGCGGAGACCCTCGGCGGGCTCGACGGACGGCGTTGCATCACCAAGCACCTCAACATTCACGGATATCACCAGCATGCGGATCAGTTCGGGGAGCTGGCCCACTACGGGTCGGATGCCGTCGAGGTTCGCCGCCTCTTGGGCCAAAACGGTAACGAAGCGAAAGTCCACCCCTCCCTGGCTCTGTCTCGTGGCGAAGTTCGCTGGGCCGCCCGCCACGAGATGGCGAGAACTGTCGACGATGTTCTTAGCCGTCGCTCGCGTAGCCTACTTTTTCATGCCAAAGCCGCTAGCGAGGCAGCCCCCGTGGTGGCCGAAATCCTGGCCGAGGAGTTGAAGCGACCTACCGAATGGGTGCAAGACCAGGTAGATAACTTCCAGGCCATGGCCAAACACTATCAGGTGGATCACATTGTCTAGCGGTCATCGAAAGTTGTCCAAGGACGCGGCTCGCGATCTGATCGGGCTATTTCTCGTGTTGGCTCTCATCATCGTCGGCATGTTGTCGTTTCGAAAGAAACTCCAAGATCCTCAAGACGAGGCCAAAAAGGACTGGTACTACGAACGTGTTGCTCCCCCCGGCGCTTCCCAGCAAAGGTCGCGCTAACTCCGAACCTCGATGAACCCGCTCGCTCGCGCCATCGTCGTCGTTCTACTTCTAGGAACGGCCGCCTTCGTCTCGCCACCGCCGACCTTGCCGACGGCGGGGCTGCTCCTAGCTTTGGGTGCTTTCTGGATCGACCGAGAGTGTGTGGTTTTGGGCGGCTACCGATACTCCCCGGCGGCTCCACTCTACCTGGTCATGGGAATGGTGCCGGAAATTGGCCCGATGGCCGCCGCCGCGACCCTTTTGATCGATGCCGTCATTAGGGTCGACTCCGGATTTCTGGTCAACCTCGGACAGCGGCTCGCCATTGCCTGCTCGCTTCTTTGCACAGCCTTGCTCCCTCCCCACCTGCAAGACTGGCCTGAGCTTATCTACCTGGTCGCGCCCTTAGTCTACCTGGCGATCAGATTGGGGGTAGAGGCGACCTTGAGCGCCCCGACCACGGCCGAGGAAATCACCATCTGGCGCCAATTTCACCTGAGAATTCGTCCGCTGGAATTTGGACTCGCTGTCTGCGCACCCGCCTTCGCCGCCGCTATCACCACCCACTGGTGGCTCGCCCTGGCTTTGCCCCCGCTGCTAAGAACCACCAAGCTCGCGGCCGAGAACGCGCTGCTGGGGGCCAACGAAGGTTCGGTCAAGGAGCTATTGCACGAACTCAAGGGTGTCAAAGCCAGAGAGGAGAAAACCGCCCGAGCCCTCGACGAAACCCGTCGCGAGAAACAGCTCTTGGAAGGGTTCTCCCAGCAGCTGGCTGGTCGACCCACTCTGGAAGTCGCGGCCGGTACCCTGGTGGCCACCACCTTCGAGCTACTCTCCATCGACAACGCCGTGGTCTTTTTAGGCGACCCTCCAGAACCGTTCTCTTACCGAGTCAGCAATCACCATCGGGAGGCCCTACAGGGAGCCGCCCTCACCGGACTGCGGGAGCCGCTCGTCGACCGGGTCTGGCGAGAAGGCAAACCGGTCCTTCAAAAAGTTGGGCCTCATAGCAAAGAGCGACTCCTTTCTCGCGATCAGGTGGCCGCCGCGCTACCTCTGGGCAAGGCCGGGGTTCTTTACGTGGGCCGGCAAGATTCCGAACCTCTGAGCAAATCTCAGCTCGACCGGCTACGCTGGCTGACCGAGAAGGCCACCATGGCTCTCGAGGTGGGCTTCCAAGTCAACGAAACGGCTCGACAACGCCGCAAACAAGAACAGGCTGTGGACAATCTGGAACGCAAGGTCGCCTGGCTCTCCCATTTGGTCCACGGAGCCCAGGAGATGTCTTCCTCTCTCCAGATAGAAATTTTGCACCGCAAACTCATCGAAGTGATCGAGCAGGTCATTCCCCATCAAGCCGGCTGGCTACAGCTCGGAACCAACGAACCACTACGCTGGGGTAAGGGGATGAATCCCGACCCCCGCTTTATCGAGACGGTTCACCAAGCCGGGCGCTCGGTCACTCTCGAGGACGTCTTGACCTCTCGATTCCAAAATCCAGGGCCCGGAATCTCGAGCCTTCTAGCGGCGCCGCTGGTGGCCCAGGAAGAGACCGTGGGAGCACTGGTGCTCGGCTCGGAAAAAAAGAGCGACTTCCAGGGCGAGCAGATGGACCTGTTCTTTTTGCTTTGCTCCCAGGCCGCCATGGCGTTGGCCCACGCCAATCTGTACCAACAAGTCGTCGAAGCCAGGCGTCAGCTGGAGCTTTCGCAGGCAAGCTTAGTCCAATCCAGCAAGTTGACGGCCATCGGTCAGCTCGCCGCGGGGGTGGCCCACGAACTCAACTCCCCCCTGGGCGCGATCTCGTTGTCCGTGGAGGAGGGGATCAATCAGATCGACGAGCGCCCCGAGCTTGCCAAGCGACTTTTGGCCAAAGCCCAGGAGGCGGTGGAGCGCTCGCGACAGATCACGGGACGTCTGTTGGCCTACTCGCGCAAGCCCGCCCAACACTTTCAATCCGTATCTCTTCGCGATCTCGTTCAAGACACATTGGATTTCCTGGCCTTTCAGCTACGTTCGGCCGGGGTTGTGCCGGCTTTTGACTCCGACGGCGCGGGGATCGTCAGCGGTGAACCTCAGCCTCTTCAACAAGTAATGACGAACCTTCTTCTCAACGCGGCTCAGTCGATGGAAGAGATACCCGAGGAGCAACGGCGCTTGAATATTCGTCTCTGTAAAGAAGACAGCCACGTCCGTTTGGATGTGGCTGACTCGGGCTGTGGAATCACGGAAGAGAACCTACCGAGAATCTTCGATCCTTTCTTCACCACCAAGCCGGTGGGACGAGGCACCGGTCTGGGGCTCTGGGCCAGCCAACAGATCGTGAGTTCTCATCACGGGATGCTTGACGTGAAGTCTCAGGTTGGACAGGGTACGACCTTCACCATACGGCTACCGCTGGCAACGCCTTAACAAACGGGGGCAGGATTGCTATCGTAAAGAGTCTTGCCACCTTTGCCGAGAACCTGGAGTTCCTCGATGCTGTTGACTCGCACCACCGAGCCGCCGTTGCCTTGCTTGAAGATGACCTCACCATCGGCGCCAACAACGGTGATGTTCTTACCCGCTCTAATGATAGCCGAGTCATAGCCGGCTCCACCGTTAAGAGTGGCGCGGTTTTTCCCCTTGACCACTCCCAGTTCGAAACGGTCATTGCCGAAACCGCCATTGGCCACGCTAACGTCGTTGCCCTTACCACCAAATTGGCGAATCACGTCATTACCGAAGCCGCCGTTGGCCACCATCCGGTCGTTGCCTTTACCGCCGCGCTGATCGATATAGTCGTGGCCGAAACCGCCGGAGGCCCGCTGAACATCGTTACCGCGTCCGCCCTGTTGGAAGATTCGATCATTTCCGAAACCGCCGGCGGCGGCTTGTGAATCGTGACCACGCCCACCACGCTGGTGGATCGTATCACTGCCGAAGCCGCCGGAGGCCCGTTGAACATCGTTGCCGCGCTGCCCGAACTGGACGATGCGATCCATGCCGAAACCGCCGCGAGCGCGCTGGAGATCACCCCCACGCCCCCCAAACTGGCGGATGTGGTCGTTGCCGAACCCACCGGAAGCGAACTGGTGGTCACGTCCACGGCCGCCACGCTGTCCGAGAAAATCTCGTCCCGGGCCGCCCCAGGCAAACTGCGAGTCGTTACCCGCGCCGCCGACCTGGCCGATAGCGTCGTTGCCATATCCACCCCAGGCCGCCATCAGGTTCGGAAGAGAGTTGCCGCTACACTGCTCGGGAGCGAAGTTGGTCGAGTTGAAGTCCATGGGTCCGCGCGGCCCGGGGCAGCATCCACTCGTGCCAAAGCCCTGTCCACCCATCATAAAGAAACTGGCACCCACGGCGAAGCTATTTCTCAAAGCATTCAAAGCGTTCATATCGGTATCTCCTAACGGTGTTCGTTCGTTGTTAGGATAGTGCCACCGACGCCGCATACATCACTAAAAAGCGCCGAAGCCATGTTAACGCCATGTAAAATCTGTCAAGCAAGAACTATCGTACGTTATCCGGCGGTGAAACCGGGCCCTTGCTGGAATCCATAACGCGCCATCTGGTAGAGTCGTTCGGCCTCCACGGAAGGCTCCGCCTGAAACTCACGAGCCAGGCGGTCCCGATAAGCTTCAAAGTGAGAAACGGCTTTGTCGTGCTGATCCAGCCCCACATAGGCCCCCATGACTATCTCGTGGGCTCCCTCGTGGTCAGGCGACAGCAAGAGCAGGCGAAGGGCGTGCTCGAGAGCCTCTCTGTAGCGATGCTGAGCCAGGCGTTTGCTGGAAAGTTGACCCAGCGCGTCCACGGCCAGATTCTCTAGAGTGACCTGCCGCTCCATGGCCCAGTCCATCAGGCAGCCTTCCAAGTATCGACCCCGATACAGCCGGGCGACGCGACTCAAGTAGGAGAGACTCGCCTCCAGATTGCCGGCATCGGCTAAGCGTTTCGCCTGCTCGGCCGATGTTTTCAGCTCTTCCACGTCGTGCCAAAGCGGGAGGTCCGGATGCAAGCCGAGCGTATCGCCGACCCGCAAAACTGGATCAAATCCTGTCTTTGAGGCCTTCAGCTGTTTGCGAATAATGGAAACAGCCGTGTTGAGGTTGTTACGACCGTCGTCGGAACCGGGCCAAAAGTCCTCCATCAACCGTTCCACCGTGACCGGGCGGGGTGCGTTGTAGACCAGACGAGCGAAAAGATGCTTGGTTTTCTGAGTCTTCCAAACTTTCTCGTCGATCCGCTCTCCCCCCAGAGTGACATCCATCGCCCCCAGGGAGTAGACTCGCAGAACCGGCAAGGCTTCGGAGAGACCCAGCTTGGTGGCCAGGGCCGCGCCGCGAGTACCGATCTCAGGACTGGGATCCGAACTCAAAAGCTCCAACAGATCTTTGGAGACCGACTCCCCCTGTTGCTCCAGGCGATCCACCAGGTATCCACGCGCCTCCACGCTCAACTCTCGCCGGCGTAGCCGGGTCACCACCTCCTGCGGGTAGTCGGCGATCAAGCGCGAGGTCAAAACGTCGAGTTCCGATAAACGTTGAAGCGCGCCGAGCTCCAGAAGGTCAGGCAGGAGAGTCTCGAGCTGCTCGAGTACCTCAAGAAGATGGACGGGCGAGGAAAGCACGCCTAACGCCGGAAGCAGGACTCCATGATCCGCCTGGCCTGCCAGCCTTGCTTTGGCCACCACAGCGCTCGCAGCCGGGACCATGAGGTTAACCCTTTCCAAAGTCTTGATGGCGCGGTCCAATAGTTTAGCCGTGGCCGGATGACCCGCTCGTCGAAGCACTCCAGCCCCTTCGAACTCGGCCAGGGCGAAGGTTACCGGTCCCATCTTCTCGGCCACTGAAAGCAGATCGGCGATCGATTTTTCCACCGCCTGAGTGGAGCCCTGAGCTACCGCCACACGCGCCAGGCCCAGCAAGGCCTGAACCTTGGCTGTGGATAGCTCCTCTTTTTCCACCAACTCGCGGTAGGCCGCCAACGCGCCCACGAAATCCCCGCCTTGCTCCAAGGCGTTAGCAAGCCCTAGCAATCCCCCGCGAGCGGGGACGATCGGCTCGTCGGCGCCGTCGCCGTCATCACCAGGGGCGCGAGTGAGAAAGTCGCGATAGGCCTGGACCAACTTCGGGTCTGTATCGTCCGGTAGCCCACCCGGATCCGGCAACTCCGCCCCGGCCGGGAGATCGCGACAGAGTCTCAGGGCTAAACCGCTAAGCCCGTCCCTGGCCTCACTTCGCCAGGCGTCGCGCAAAAGTGAATAAGGCTCTAAGGCCGACTCGAGTTCTGGCGGCGCCGAATCCTGCTCGGATAGACCCTCCAAAGCCCGCAAAAGAGTTCCCACCGAAAGCTCACGAACAGCCTCGCCACCAAAGCCCAAAGCGCGGGCCATCCCTCGAGCCACCTCCGCCGGGCGCTTGAGCTGCCCGGGATAGGCCCGATCGGCCCACTCGCCCTGCTGCGACAAGCTCCATAACAACGCTTCGCGCAAGCCCCGCAGCTCTTTAGCTTGGCGAAGTTTCTCACTACGCTGAGCCAAGAACGTATTGATGAGTTCCAAGAGTTCGGGAACTCGAAAAGGCTTCTTCAAATAGCCGGCCACGTTGAGCTTGACAGCTCTTAAAGTCTCCTCCTCGGAAGCGAAACCGGAAACCACAATGGAACCGATATCAGGTTGGATCTGACGTGCTTGCTCGATGGTGTCCAAACCGTTGATCCCCTCCATGCGGATGTCGGCCACGATCAAGTCAAAGGGCTCCTCTTTGGCTCTGTGCAGCGCTTCCTCACCTCGGGAGGAGGCGACGACATCCAATCCCCTGGCGGTAAGGACCTCTTGCAATACTTCACGCAAAGTGGGGTCGTCTTCCACCACCAGAACTCGCACGGGATTACTCATCGCGCCTTCTTTCGAATCTCGTTTCCCCACCCCTTTCCCTTTGCAATGGCCGGAAACTCTGCTAAGCCTCGGCAAAACCATTCAATCATCAAAGCTTAGCCCTATTGAGGTCTTGATATCCTTGGTCGTGCTTTCCACAGCGCTACTGGCCCTGGTCAGTGTTTTGGTCTCCGGATTAAAAAATCAGAACAAAACGGACCGTTTTCTGGTAGCCCATGCGATCGCCGATCGAGTTGTCAGCCGCGCCGTCGTCCTTGAGTGGTATGAACGATTCCCAACGAGACGCGTATTGGGGTCGCGACGAGCACTCCGGTGAAGAGACCGTCGATCGGACCGCTTATTGCTAACATCTGCCCCACTCGGACATACTCAAGGGTGACTCTCCTTTCGGAACGGCCACGGGGCGACCGCGAAATCGCCTTAGGTCCCCAACCCTGAGTGGTTGAATCTTGCCAGGTTCGGGATCGTTCTATCTCGAAATTCACGGCATGGCTGGAGTTGGAGCGGGTGAACTTTCTCTTCTTTTTCGTCGCCTTCATACCATGCTTGACGCTGGCATCTCCTTGCCCGATAGCCTGGTCTATCTAGAAAAGGGCGAAACCGATCCCGAACTCCACGAAGTCATTCAAGGCTGCCTGGGAAGTATTCTCCGAGGCCAGCCGCTCAGCGTCGGGATGCGCAATTTTCCTAAAACTTTCTCCCCTATGATGATCGAGATGGTGGCTAGCGGTGAAAGCACGGGAGGCATCGCTTCGGCTTTAGGACACCTGGCGAGTCTGACCGAACGTCAACAGGACCGCCGTCAAAAGGTCTTGGCCGCTCTGGCCTATCCCTGCTGTCTTTTTCTGGTCATGATGATGGTGGTTCTTATCTTTGTCGTCTTCGTCGCTCCCGGGGACGATGGACTATTCAAATCGTTGGGAGACGAGGTCCCATGGCCTAGCCAGGTCCTGATAGAGGTCTCGAAATTCGTCACCAATCCGCTTCTACTCGGCGGCGCCATCGGTCTACTGGCCCTTCTTATCTTCGCCCTGAGAAAGAACTATCAAGAGAACTCGAATTTCCGATTCCGAGTGGACGATTTCTTTCTGAGTTTACCCGTTGTGGGGCGCCTGATGGTCAGACTGGAGGCGGCTCGAGTCTTAGATGTACTCGGCTCCTCCATTCGTATCGGACTCTCGGTGGTGACCGCGCTCGACAACGGTATCCGAGTTTGTGCCAACGCGCGCTTCCGCGATGACCTTCAAAAGGCCATGGAGGCGATCTCGGTCGGCTCGGGGATAGGCTCAGCCCTGTCGGAACACACTCAGATCCCGAGATACGCCACCTCTCTCATCGAGGTAGCGGAAGAGTCCGGCCAACTCGATCATGTCATAGCGCGCGCCTCGGCAACCCTTGACGAGGAAGCCAACTCCGCCCTTTCTCAACTGGTCGCTCTCGCCGAACCTATGCTTTTGAGCCTGGGAGGATTGGCGGCCGGCTTCGTGGCCGTGGCAACCTTCCTACCGATTATTCGCCTCATTTCCAACCTCTAAGAACTCTGCTAAACTTTTAAGTCATGCGGGCAACGACGAGCAACACGCCAACCGGCTTCAGTCTTGTCGAGGTTCTCATCTCTTTAGCTGTCATGGCTGTGGCTCTCCTAGCCCTGGTCTCTGTTTTAACCAGTGGTATGAAAGCCCAGAACAAGACATCCAAGCACTCCATCGCTCACGCCGTGGCCGAGCAAACCCTGGAACGCATGTCGGCCACTCTTCGGGCCGACACCAGCGCGGGTACCGCCTTTTGGGAAGGAAACTCGTGGACTCTCCCCGCCACGCTGTCAGAGGTGACAGTCGACGGCGTGATTTTCCGTTGCAGTGTGACTTCGCGGGCGTTACTGGCGAAAGGCCAGGAGTTTGGAACTCTCAAGGGCGATTCCTCGAACGTCGCTCGACTGGTCACCGTCACTGTCGCCTGGTCGGAGGATGCGGTCAAAACCGAGGCTGGAGCCCAGGAGTTGTCCGTCCGGCGAGTGTACAGCCGGAGCGAGCAATGAAAAGGGAAAGCGGAGCGGGTTTTAGTCTGCCGGAGCTTTTGATCGTCATCACTATTTTTTCCGGCTTCCTTCTCCTCGTCCATTATCTTCTAAGCTCCGGGCTCGGCGCTTGGCGGCGAACAGCCAGCTCCCAAGACTCGGGGCTACAGTTGGTCAAAGCCCAAAAGGCGCTCAGAAACGATCTCCAAGCCTCCGGCGTGACCGTCACTACCATCGCTTCTTCGGGAGACGCTCTGTGGATGCTCTCGGCCGTGGATCCGGACAACGGTGAAATTCTCCGAAAAGACGACGGTACACCCCTATGGCGCCGCAATGTCCTCTACTACCTCGCGATCCCGACAGAGCATGATCGAATTTTTCGCCAAGCCTGCCTGAATAGGCCGTACCACTGCCCCCATAAACTGCTCATTCGGAGAGTTTTCGATCACCCGAATAGCCCCGCCCCCGACGATGACATCGAGGCGTTGATGACAGAGGCGGAGTTTAGGGCACGCGCGCTAGCGACGTCGGGGATGTCGCCGAACATCTCGGGCCCGGTGGCGGAAAGCACAGACATCGTGGCGACCGGGATGGTCAGTTTCGAAGTCCACCGCGGCGCGGGCGACTGGTCGGGTGAGATAGAGTATCGATTGAGAGCCTTCAACGGCGAGGGCGTGGGAAAGGTTTCGGCCTTGGGCCGCGAAGATCTGAGAAATTCACCTTTCACGCACGAGATTTTAGGGTCGGTCTTTCCGGGGAACTAATCTGATGCGACGACTCGAAAACCAGAGAGCCTTTGTCCTTCTCTCCGTCATGATGGTGGTTCTGGTCTTGGGCATGATCCTTCGCGTCGCGATCCTGCGAATGCCGTCAGCTAGCGGTCTTTCCCGCCAGGCGATCAATGAGCGATATGCGCGAAGGGCCGCTCAATCCGGCCTCGCCGTGGCCCTGACCAAGCTTCGTGAGGACAATTCGTGGCCCGGCATGACGTCAGAGCCAATCAAGATCCAGGAACCCGAAGTCCTCACGGTGGAGGAAAAGCAGGGCAATGTTTTGGGCACCATCACCGAACCCGATGGGACCATCTCGGAGTTTCGCATCCGGTTCAACTATCAAAACGGAAACGCCGGCAATGATCCAGATGGGCTGCCCGATCCCACGGATCCCGCCATGTCCTTCGACACTCCTTACGTCAGTGTCAACAACCTGGACTCCACAGACCCAGCGGTGGTGCCCCGTGGGGTTGGCGTGAACTCCAAGGTTGTCGAGCCGGACAAGGGGCATCTCATTCCAGAGGTTTCGGTCAGTTTGGCCGTGGAGGGTCGGACTCTAGGAAGTCACGGCCAAGTCCTGGCCAAACACGTCACCGAAGCCGTTTACGTGCTAACCGCCAAGGATGAGGCCGACGACGCGGTCATAATGGCCGGCGGCGGCCTGAATATCGAGCTCCAGAGAGGTGGCGCACTTCATCTCGGGGCCCAAAAAATCGACAAAACCACTCCCGCCATCTCGCGCCTTCGCTCTAAGCAAGGTCTCAACGCGACAGCCGATGGATCCCCGGCCAAGATAAAACTTCAACAGGGACGGAAAGTGGAATTCTCCTACAATTCCGCTCAAGTCAACAATGTTCCCCAACTTCTGAACCAGGTACCCGACGGACGGGCCAGCGAGGTCGAGGAGCGTGGGCAAGACTTCTATTCACTCCCCTCCAATGCGGTCAAGAAGGCGAGCCCCGGTTCAAAGACCGCTGAGCTCAAGGCGGGAACCTATGTTTTCCGTAGGAACGGTAACAACAACACACTTGTCCATTATGCCGTGGAGTACGACGAATATAAGAAGGGACTTACGCCCGAGGAGCTTTCAAAAGGCACAATAGTGAATTTTGACTTCAAAAATGTCCGCCAGGACCCCACCACCAACTCCTTCGGCGATAGGCTCAATGTGCAAAGCAAGACTTTCGAAGCCGCGGGCGAGGATGTGAACGGACTTCTTTTGACCATTAAGGATGTCGATGTCAAGGTTCAACCGGTGGGAGCTGTTAAGGGGTTCGCCCTTATCCCCGAAACAGAGGTGCCCTTCGAGCATAACGAACATCATTTCGTGGACAAAACTTTAGCGACTCCCGACAGACTTCTTGTCAGACTGACCAACACCACCCTTTCCACCGAGGGCGATCTGACGATCTACGGCGGCATCGCGGGAAAGTCGGCCACCCTGACCAGCGACGGCAACGTCAAGCTTCTGGCCGGACGCAAGCTCTCCTTAGAGCGGGGGGAGAGCCAGGGGGACGATACCGAGGAAGAGCAGGACGACCAAGACGAGCGAGAGAGAGACGACCGAAACGCCGCGCTTCAGCTCAACATCTACGCACAGAGCGATCTCGAAATCTCAAGTTATAGCGCTGTTATCAGAAAGGGCAGTGGTGGCTACCGGGACTTAAATTTCAAAGGGCTGCTCTACAGCTGGGGAGATGTGACGATCCACGCCGCTTACCCTGAGTCTACCAATAAAGATGGAGCGGCATTGAAGCTCAAAGGCTCGCTGGTCGCCTACGGCAACGACCCCACTTCCAGCGCACCGGGAGGAGGCATCGGCCAGTCCAACGGAAAGGTGACTATCAAGGCTAAGAAGGCCAATCTGAACTGGGATCCTTCCTTTTTCAACCTGGCCGCCGTTCAGGGAGGCTCGCAAAATGTCGGCTTCAGCAAATATTCCGTCTCGTTTCCGAAACCGTGACAGGGGAGTGTCGACCTGGTGGCCACCTGGTCAGAACGGACCTCATCGCCCCGACAGGGAGACCGTGACAGAGCCTCAGGGCTTAAACCGCTAAGCTCATCCTAGGCTCAAAGATTGCCCAGGTCCTGGTAGTTGAGCAATTGAAAGTAAGAACCGCGATCCGGGTCGAGATCGAGTTCCGCCCGAATAGTGCGGCGAGATCTCGGGGTGTCCTCAGCTCCCACAGTGCCCACACTGGTAATAATAGCCACGTAGCTGGGAGGGGCGGCTAATTTCATATCGAGCGTGACCGTGTAACGGCCCACCAAAGTGGATCCGTCCGTCCGATAGACATTCTCGGAGTAAGTAAACAAAGGTTGTGTGGCCGCCGGAAATCCGATGTCCCGACCATACTTGAGCAGCACGTCTTCCAATCCGCTCTGCGCCAGTAACAAAGCTTGAAGATTCGCGGTATCTTCCGCGACCCGATCGTACTCGAGCGCACGTTGACTGAGCAGTCCCAACCCGCCGACCAAAAGCAGAGCGAGCAACAGTAGCGCCGCGACGATGGTTGAGCCTCGATGGCGCACTCTCATGGAAGATACCTTCTGACTTTCGCCTGATAGGTGCTCAAGTTATTTCCCCAAAGCATGGAAAGTTTGATCTCCAGACTCCCCTCATCGAGCCGTTCGGCCGCTAAAGCCTCGATATCTCTCGCGACAACGCCGCGGACAGTCCCCCCGGCGCTATCAGTGGTCCTGCGAATGAGCTGGTCGGCGTCCATGAAATAGTGAACCCGCAAAAGATGCTCAGGCTGACGGGGATTCCAAACAGTAGGAGTTTCGGGCAGACGTCCCACGACACTAGGGTTGATCTTAACCACCTCCACTCGGTCCGAATCGCCAGACTCGGGCGTCGTCACAGTCACGGCTTCCCAGACTTCCCGCCTCATCTCTTCTAAAGCCGCCATGACCTGAAGGCGTCGCTCCGCCTTTTGAGATCGTTGACGCATCTTAGCCATACCTTGAAACAGTCCAGCGGAAAGCACAATCACAAGACCCATGAGGGCCAAAACCATTAAAGCCTCCAAGAAGGTTAAACCGCTACTGTTCTCCTTTTTCATGGGGAAGATAGCAACTCCACAGGTTCCGACACTCCCGAGACGGTGCGTCCATCGATTCTCGCCGTGGCCCGTAATCGGCATGTGCCGAGGAACGGATTCGCCACAACATTCCCGAACCGATCAAAGTCGACGTTACATAGCACTCCGACACCGCCGCCTCGCGACTGATAAACGACTCCAGTCCCCGTGACCGGTTCAGCCGTCCACTTGATGACGGCATCGGCGATGGGACGATTCGCGTCGTCCATAACCTGCGCGGTGCAGCGAGAAGACTCGAGGTGATTGACCGTCAGAGTGGAAGGAGCGCTGACGACGACCGTGCTTGGTAGGCGCGTGGGTTCTCTCAGATAGGTCGTCAATTGAATTGGTGGAAAAAGCGCCGAGCGAGAGCGAACTGTCACGTCGACCCCGACAAACGCTCTTCCAAGAACCTTGCCATCAGAAGAGATGGTACCGGCGAACACATCGCCGACGCCGTGAACCGGGGGCGGGGGCGTAGTGGCGAACTGGTTGTCAAAGGCTCGGCTGGGGATGGCTCGTCGGCGATCGCCCGTCGACAGATCATCATAATCCACAGTCATCTCTAGTCCTGGAGCATCAGGAACCACATTTGTCTGACTGGCCGCTGTTCGAAGGCTCTCAAACGCCCCGAAGTCTCTCGCGCTTAGTCGAATCTCTTCCAGGCGAGCGGAAGCCACACTGAGCGCGGTCGCTCGGAGCTCCACCTGTGCCTGCCTTTGCAGCGCGCGATGAAATAAAAGAAAACAGACCATCATTCCCGAGGCCAAGAGAAAAAGGGCGATGACTGTTTCCAACAGTGTCGCCCCCTGCTCCGCCGTTGGCTCCTGGAAACGCCGCATCTCTCACTTACCCCAATCAAGAGTTCCGATGGCCGCGGGCAGAAAAGGGGAAAGATCGATCTGCTCTCCGACTCCGTTAATATTAGAAACGGAGTGGATGATGACCGTTCTCTGCCCTGTATTGTAGCCAGCGATGCGATCACCCTCAGGGGACCAAGCCAGAGGGCGATAGGTGCCACCAAAATGACGCGAGGTTTCAAGATAAGGTGATGTCGTTTTGTATATGGTCACCGCACCAAGACTACCGCCCAGGCTAAAGTCTTGAACAAAAACTCGGTTTCCCTTGGGAGCCATTCTCCCTGAGACGTAGCCTGGCATGTGGCCGCCGCCAGCGCCAGGGACCCATTGTTCATCGCTGATGGTGGCCGCGCTGGGGTTCCAGTCCGCGATGTAAAGAGAACCCGTCGGCTCCTCCGAATACGAGTTATCTGTACGCATGTAGAATACTTTTCCCCCCATTGGAGGAAAGTTAAAGGCCGAGGGCGCTCCTTGGTAGCTCGACGGTGGATAAGAGATCGGCGTCACCAGGCCGGTTGAAACATCCATCATCTTCAGACCACCAATAACGACAGAACCGCCCCCTTGGACGGGATCCCAGCTGTAAGTGAACGGGCTAGAAACATTACGAACAATTTTACCATCAACCGAGGAGTAGATAAGAGTTGTTCCAGCAGGATTATAGGCGGACGAAGGACTGCAGACGAGCGAAGTTCCGTCAGGTGTGAAGCGAGGATTCGTATAGTTCAGCCGATTGAGGAAACGGAATTGACTCCCGTCGTCGTTGACCACGGCCGTGTAACCGGTTCCCGAGATCAAAAACTTTCCGCCCCTCCGCTTCTCGATGCGCGGCTTCTCGATGCTAGCTGAGGCGAGGGTCGAGGCGCCGTCACTGGTGGTGATCCGAGCGTCGATAGTGTAGTGAGTTCCTGGCAGGTCCCCTGGAGGGGGGCTCCAAGTCGCGCTCCCGACCCATCGCCTCTGTGAACGTTCGAAGGTCAGAGACTGTTGGCCCGATGCCGCGAACCCGTTCACCTCCTGAGAGTCGGATTCGCGAATGGCCGACATTTTGTAAGTCATGGGCCGGTCCTGGTCGTCCTCGACAGAGAGGCGAAAAGTGAGAGTCTCCCCGTCGCGCACAACTCCATCGAGGTCAGGCGGCAGATTGGCCGGAATCGCCTCTAGCGGAAGAACGTCCAGGGCGGTGACAACAGGAACTCCGCCCGACAAGCTATCGAGCTCTAGCGAGGGCGCTGGAGAGCCTAGCCACCCCCCACCGACCTCCGCGATAGCGACGCCGCCGGGCAGCCCGGGCGAGCACTCGACCTGGCCGCTCTCGGCACTGACCCAGATAGTGTGGGGATCTTGAACTCCAGAGAGTTGAAAGTAGCCAGGTTGAGGGTTCAGTGTCTCCGCTGGACCGCTTGGCGGACTAGCGCTAGTGTACTGGACACCCGAGCAAACCACCAGGAAGTATCTTCCCTCGATCAAGGGCAGATTGTTGCTGGTGACCGTTCCCGAGGGAGTAAAGATAAACTGGAAGTCCGCTGCATCGTACCAGCGATTCGAGGTGAATCCATCAAGCTTATCTCCCACCGTCGAGCGAGCCAGCGTTTCCCCGGCCGCCCCCGTTCGACCGACAAAGATGCAGCTTCCGGGAAAGTCGCCAGAAAAGTCAAACACTCTCTGAACGCGACCTCTCGCGATGCCGGAAACCAGCCCACACGACTGACTGAAAGGTACCGTACCCCCGGAGCTGGGGAAGACCACCGCCGTGGGGATGGCGGATGCGCTTGCTTTGGCCCGAGCCGTTCGTAAGTGGTCGGCCACAACTCTAGCCAATGCGTCAGCTCCGCGCGTCCGAGTCGACACCTTTTGGGAACCGGTCAGAGCGATAAGAGCGACCAAACTCATCAGAGCGAGCACGATCACCACTTCCAGTATGGAAAAACCACCGTTGCGTCGTCTCACCACTCTACCCATCCCTTCAACTGAAGGAATTCTCCGCAGGAGGGCTCGGTCCTATCCTTATCATTAAAATCTCCAAACATTAAATCGTCTGTAGCGAAGCGTAGAGGGGCATGAAAATCGCGATCAAAATTGTACCGACCAGAAGACCGATAAAGAAAAGTAACAGCGGCTCCAGCAGCGAACTTATTTTCTCGACCAGCATATCGACTTCCATCGCGAGCATCTGCCCACCACGTTCTAGCATATCAGGAATTCTGGCCGATACTTCACCCGCCTGGAGCAGTTGGACAATTCTCGGGTCATAGAGCTCTGGGCGTTCTTCCAGCGCTTCCGAGATCTGATTGCCGTCCTGAAGCGAGCTGATAACCCGCTCGCGATCGAGCACAAGCAAAACGCTCCCCGACGCCTCGGCCGCCAGGTCGACGACGCGAATCGGACGGACTCCCGTCTCCAACAAGGTTTGACAGGCGAAAGTGTATCTCGACATGGCCGCGGTGCGAGAGAAATTTCCCACCACTGGAATGGATAAAATCGCCATTCCGAGCTTAGCCATGAGAGGCCTGTTAAGCAGAGCTTGTCGATAGCCCGCCCAAAGTAGCCCCAGGCACCCCAGGGGCAAGAGGTAGCTTAACGGGTTGGACGCGATCGCCGCCGCCGCCATCACCAATCGGGTCAAAGCCGGTATCCTAGAGTTGGTCTGTACCAACACTTCAAGCAAGTCCGGGACGACAGTGGTGAACAGCGCCACGGTGAGGAGAAAAGCCGTACAAGCGACAAAGGCGGGATAGGTCAGAGCGCCTCGAATGCGGCTATGGAGGTGATGGTCGGCTTCCATCCAACTGGCCGCGCTATGCAGCACACCTGTAAGATTGCCAGTTTCCTCGCCCACCCGAATGAGAGCCCTCATCACCTGTGGAAAAACTTTAGGAAACCGGCTGATTGCTGCCGAAAGTGAGACCCCGGCTTCTACTTGGGTCAAGACGGATGTCACAACCATCTCCAGATCTTCCGACTCGTGTCCTTTGGAAAGGACCTCCAGGGCAACCGTCAAGGAGACTCCCGCGTCGAGCATTATGGCGAGTTGACGGGCCAACAGAGCGACTTGCACCGTTGGCAAGGTTACCAGTCGCTCGAGCTGGAGATGTGAATCGCTCATGCGGACGACCTTCGAGCCACCGAACCCACTTAGTGAACTTCCAACGGCCGCACCAGACCCCGCCCGCTCTTTGAATCGAAAATGTTCCGTCGCGCCTCGGCTCGAAGCCGACCTGAAGAATCGACGATCACAAGGTGAAAGAAGTCTGGGCTGTCCTTGGATGTAACAAGCTCTCGAGTGATGCGAAAGCTACCATCTTTCTGACCGACTTCATCCCAGGGTCTTTCTATGCGAGCCGGCAGCTGCGGAACCAAGACTCTCACCCTGTCTGTCGGATCGAGATCTCCTTGGACAGAACCATTGATCTCGAAGGTGATTGTCTTTTCGCCCTCTCTGACCAAGGACGTGTTCGGCCCTCGCCAAGCACTCCAGAACACGGCCAGCATTCCCACCATAATCATCGATACCGAGGCTACTGTTGTGAAGGAACGCTTCCCCTCTCCATCCTCCGTGGTCTCACTGAGCCCCTCGACACTTAAGCCCTTACGCTCCAAAAGGGCTATGGCCTGTTCGCGGTCCTCCGCCTCGATGGTACCGTTCCGAACTCGACCCTTCTCGATGACCCGGAAAGAAAAGCGCATTCAACATTTAAGTTACTTTAGACATGAACCGCTATCCTGCACAACCCAAATCATTTCCCGCTATCCAGCCCCTCGCAGGCTTGAGTAACCTCGGACAGGGGAATAAAAAAGAGTGGCCAAAACTCTCCTAACGTTGATTCTCATACTCGCTTTTCATCCTGCTCAAACCGAGGACTCTTCTTTGCTAAACCCACTCTCGAGATCATCCCCGATAGTACGAAACAGCGCTCGCCTGAGCAGGCCGGACCTCCCCGCCCAGACGGCATCGTTGGAACGGGATCAAGCCGTCCTCTCCTCCACCAAGCCCACTGGCTCCCGCCCGCCAAGCCAGGCGGTATCTTTTATCGAATCCTTCGATAAACAGCTGGGCCTATCCGAGGCGATGTCCAAAGAAAAGAAAGAGCTGATGGCGGAATCGCCTCACGCCTTTTTCCGCGCCTCGCCCGCCCTCTTCTACTCCGATCTTCAGGGACCGTACCTGGAAGCCTCGCGCCTGCTCCCCGAGACCGCGCCCCGGGTGGCTATCGTGGGCGACGCTCACATCCTCAACGCCGGAACGTTTCGCGGTCCGGACGGAACCACGGTATGGGGGCTCAACGACTTCGATCAGGCCGAGATCGGCTCACCCGAATGGGACCTCGAGCGAATGGGAACCAGCCTCTACGTGGCGGCGCGCTCGGGAGGCCTCTCCTCCGAGGAAAGTCTCGCTTTGGTGCGCCAGATGGGACAATCCTATCTTTCCTCTTTGAGAGAAAAGGGGCCGGCCTATCTGCGACGCTCGGAAACCGACGGAAAGGTCGCCGAGACTATCGACAAAGCGGGATCGAAAGATCAGGCGAAGCTTCTAGCTAAGTGGACGACTCCCGACGGTAAAGCTCTGCTGCGAGGGGAAGACCTGGAAGATCCCGATCCCGAGCGTGGGAAGCAGATCCAACAAACTTTAAATCAAACCTTCCCCGAACAGAAGTTTCTCGACCTGGCCTCCAAGCCCCATTCCGGCGGAAGTACTCGCGGCCTGGAGCGATACTACGCGCTGGTGGATAATCCCGAGGGTTCGCCCTGGATCCTGGAGGTGAAGGCCGTGCTGCCAACTCCGGTTCAGATCCCGGACGGGGACCTCTCCCGAGGAGACGGAGCCGAAATCCTGAACTTCCAAAAGCAAATGGGGAGCCCCGTGGATCATCGCCATCGCGCCTTCAAACTGGGCGACGTCGCCTTCTTCACGCGAGAGCGCGAACGAGAGAAAGACTCGGTCAAAGACAAGCCCAAGAACTTGAGCAATCTGGCCCCGCTCCTGGGCAAGGTACTGGCCCGCGCCCACAACAGCTCGGGTGCCGACCTAGCTGGCTGGATCGATGGGCGCGACAATGAGCTTCTAGACAACCTGGCCAGCTTCAGTCAAAACTACGCTCGACAGGTGGAAAGCGACTTTCGAGAGTTCTCCGCCAAGTACGCGCCTCCGAGCGGCCCACCACCGGCTCCATCCGAAACCTCCTTCCAAAGCCCTCTGCTTCAGTTTTAATCTTGACATAAGAGGTCGGGATTGTTAGATTGACGGCGGCCACGCCATGCTTAAGTTGTCGACCAAAAGTAGCTACGGGCTTCGTGCTTGCCTTGCTTTGTGCAAAGCCGAGGGCAAGCTCTCCAGCTCAGAGATCGCCGAAACGGAGAATATTCCCCAGCGGTATCTCGAGCAGATCCTTTCGACCTTACGGCAGGGCGGACTGGTGGAATCGACGCGGGGAGCCAAGGGAGGATACTCCTTGGCCCGCCCCCCCGAGACGATCACCGTCGCGGACTTGGTCTCCTGCCTGGAAGGTGAATTGCCTCCCATCCTCTGTTCGGTGCCTGAGCTTCGCTCCGAAACCTGCCGAAGTGATGGAGGGGAGTGCGCCAGCAGCCAGCTCTGCTGCCAGCTGGAGGCCAGTCTGAAGAAAGTCCTGGCCACCACCACCCTGGACGCCTTGTGCGGCCAGGCAAGTTTGAAAACCCGACAGCCGGGAGATGCTGACTTGTCCGAGCGGTCGGACGACTCCGCGAAACCTGCTGAAGGCAACATCATAGAGGTACTGTCCAATGGCTAACGCCCCCCTTCTCCAAATCAAAAATCTCCACGCTGAAATCGAGGGAAAGCCGATTCTGCGTGGACTAGACCTGACCATCGAGAAGGGCGAAGTTCACGCCCTGATGGGTCCCAACGGCTCCGGAAAGTCGACTCTGTCCAACGTCCTGGCCGGACACCCCTCCTATGAGGTGACCGAGGGCGAGATCTGGTTCCAAGGTGAAAACATCACCGAGATGGAGCCCGACGAGCGGGCCAAGCTAGGCATCTTCCTAGCCTTCCAGTATCCCACCTCGATCCCGGGCGTGTCTCTGGGCAACTTCCTGCTGGCCTCGGTCAAAGCGATCCGTGGCGCCGATAACGTCCAACTTCTCCCCTTCCGCAAAGAGCTCAACGCCAAGATGGAAGAGCTCGGAATCAGCAAAGACTTCGCCAAGCGCTACGTCAACGAAGGCTTCTCCGGCGGTGAGAAAAAGCGTTGTGAAATCCTCCAGATGGCTCTGCTTCAGCCCAAGCTAGCCCTCTTGGACGAAACCGATTCCGGACTCGACATCGACGCCCTCAAGATCGTGGCTGAAGGCGTCAACCGTCAGATGAATCCGGAAATGGGCGCCCTGGTCATCACCCACTATCAGCGCCTGCTCAACCACATCAAGCCTCATAGAGTTCACGTCCTTGTCTCCGGGCGCATCGTGGAGTCGGGCGGACCCGAAGTGGCCCTGCAGCTCGAAGAGAAAGGCTACGATGAGCTCTTGAAGGCTCACGGCGTCACTCTCGAGCCGACCGCGGTCTAATTGAAAGGAACGGTATCTCAATGTCTAACGACGCAGCACTGCTAGAAGAAGTTGGAACCGACTATAAATACGGCTTCCATGACACCGAAGAGCCGGTCTTCAAGAGCGACAAAGGCCTGACCGAGGAGATCGTGCGCGCCATTTCGGCTCGCAAAAACGAGCCCGAATGGATGCTCGAGTATCGCCTCAAGGCGCTCAAGCATTTCAATGAGCGCCCTATGCCGGAATGGGGTTCCGACCTTAGCGAGATCGATTTCGCCAACATTCACTATTACGTCAAGCCGAGTGAAAAGACCGAGAAATCTTGGGATGACGTACCCGAGTACATCAAGGATACCTTCGACAAGCTAGGGATCCCCGAGGCCGAGCGCAAGTTCTTGGCCGGCGTCTCGGCCCAGTACGAGTCCGAGGTGGTCTACCACTCGATCAACGAGGACCTGGAAAAGCAGGGCGTGATCTTCCTGGACATGGACTCGGCCCTGCGCGAACATCCCGAAGTCGTCAAAAAATACTTCGGTACGGTCATCCCGCACACCGATAACAAATTCTCTGCCCTAAATAGTGCGGTCTGGTCGGGCGGGTCCTTTATCTGGGTTCCGGCCGGAGTCGAGGTGGAGATCCCGCTACAGGCTTACTTCCGCATCAACGCCGAGAACATGGGTCAGTTCGAGAGAACCCTTATCATTACCGAGCCGGGCGCCAAGGTTCACTACATCGAGGGCTGCACCGCCCCGATATACTCGACCGACTCGCTCCACTCGGCCGTGGTGGAGCTGATCGCCCTGGAAGGCTCGACCATTCGCTACACCACCATTCAGAACTGGTCGAACAATGTCTACAACCTGGTGACCAAACGCGCTCAGGCCTACAAGAACGCCACCGTGGAGTGGATCGACGGTAACCTCGGTTCCAAGATCACCATGAAGTACCCCGCCGTTTACCTGATGGAAGAGGGCGCTCGCGGAGAGGTTCTTTCCATTGCTTACGCTGGCAAGGGTCAGCACCAGGACGCCGGCGCTAAGATGGTGCACCTGGCTTCCAACACTGCTTCCACCGTGCTTTCGAAGTCTATCTCCAAGGACGGAGGACGCACCTCGTATCGCGGTCTGGTCAAGGTTCTTCCCAAGGCCGAGAACGTCAAGTGCAACGTGCGCTGCGACGCCTTATTGCTCGATGAGCACTCCCGCTCGGACACCTTCCCATACATGGAGATCGACAATAAGAATACCCACATCGGTCATGAAGCCACCGTCTCCAAAGTGGGCGACGAGCAGCTCTTCTACCTGATGAGTCGCGGCCTATCGGAAAACGACGCCATCAGCATGATCGTGAACGGCTTCTTCGAACCGTTCACCAAAGAGCTACCGATGGAGTACGCGGTTGAGCTCAACCGCTTGATTCAACTGGAAATGGAGGGTTCCATCGGATAGCCCGTTGGAGAAGTACAATGACCGCAACCATGGACAGATTCGACATTAACTCCTCCGGCCTGGAGACCATGGGCGCCAAGAGCGCCGACTGGCTCAAAGCCGACCGCATCAAAGGGTTCGAGCTCTACGGAGAGCTTCCGTTCCCCCAGCGAACCGACGAGTCGTGGCGCCGTACCAATCCGAAAAATGTGAGCCTCGATGGCAAGCAGGTGATCGCTGGGAGTTCCCAGTTCGGCCTTCTCGGCAACGATGAGATACCGCGTGGCATCACCTTCGGACCCGCCGAGACCCTTCTGACCCAGAACACGCTAGAGCTTGCCAAGCGTCAGCGCGAGAGTGGGCGTAGCGTTTTCACCGCCTTGAATGAAGCCTTTTGGCAGGGCGGTACCGTGCTCGACGTGGGCAAGGAGATCAGTACCGGTGGACAAGCGCTCCACGCTCAACACCACTTCGATGGCGGAGCCGACAGCTTGGCCCTGCCTCGCAGCATCGTCCGGGTGGACAAGTTCTCCAAGGTGACGCTAGTGGAGACTTTTACCTCGAACCAGGATACGCTCATGGCGGCCCCCCTGTCGGACATCTACCTGGCTGAAGGCGCCTCTTTGAAATACGTCATCGTGCAAAAGTGGGGAGTGGAGACCACCTCGGTGCCCACGGTGCGCGCTCACTTGGAAAAGGATGCCACCTTGCAAGTCCTCTACGTCGGGCTCGGCGGCAAGTTGACCAAGCTGTTCGGCGAGTGCGACCTGGAAGGCGAGGGATGTAAGTCCGAGGTTCTCGGCTTGGTGATGGCGGCGGAAAAGCAGCACTTCGATTTCGACGTCAATCAGTACCACCGGGTGGGAGCCAACGTCAGCGACGTGCTCTTCCACATTGCTTTGGCCGACGAGGCTCGCTCGATCTTCTCCGGCAACGTGATCTGTGGGCCCGGCTCGCAAAAGATCGACGGATATCAGCAGAACCGCAATCTGTTGCTCTCTTCCAAGGCGCGGGCCGATTCGATGCCCAAACTCGAGATCGAGGCTAACGACGTGCGCTGTACCCACGGCGCCACCTTCACCACCTATGACGAGGCTCAAAACTTTTACTGCCGCTCGCGCGGCTTAAATGAAGCTGAAGCCAAACGTCTTCTGGTTCGAGGCTTCTTCCAAGAAGTCGTGAATCGGGTGGAGCAGGACATCGTGGTGGAACACCTGATGAATCTAGTCGCCGACAAGATGGATCAGACGCTGGGTCGATAGTATCCTTCCAGGAGGGCCCGAGGTGACTTGAGAAGTTCATCTCGGGCCTTCTTCAGGTTCAGTGAAAAATGGGTTCCCCGATGGGGGGGAGCTACCAAGAGGGAAATGGGATGCGCAAGGTTGGACGTAAGGAAGACTTCCCAGAGGGGAAAGCCACGCCGGTGGAGGTCGATGGCTTTCCCATCGTCATCTGCCACGTGGAAGGCGGAAAGTTCTACGCCGTGGAGGACCGCTGCTCGCACGACGATGAAGAACTCGGGGGAGGCGAGCTGGAAGGCTGCGACATCATCTGTCCCCGCCACGGAGCTCGCTTTGACGTGCGCGACGGGACCGTCACCGCGCCGCCGGCCGTCTACCCGATCGACACCTACGAGGTAAAGGTTCGGCACGGCGAAGTCTTCGTCGCTTTAGATGAGTGAAACCGCTCGATGCCCAGAGTGTGGCGAGACTCTCTTCCAGAGTGAACTGGCGCGGTTCGATCGCTTCTTCGACGGATATCTGGAGTGTCACTGCGGTCAACTGGTGCCGGAGGTTGCTAAGAAACCGCTCCAAAATAAGCCAACTCCAACCGAGCTGCCAGCTCAGACCGAACGGAGTCTGACTCGATCAGCGGTTCCCAGAATCAACTTTCTGGAGACTGAAGGGGTCCCCAATCTGCAGACATTCCGATAGACTTAGGGATATTGGAGGATTGCATGACCCGAAGAAAGCGACCAATTTACACGGCGGAGTTCAAGGCGAGAGCCGTTCAGCTGAGCGCCGAGAGAAATGTTCACGAGGTGGCGAAAGAGTTAGAGATTTCGTCTTCCTCGATCATCCGTTGGCGTGGGCAGATGGGTGTGTCGCCGACG
>JBBCJA010000024.1:0-85526 GCA_037189585.1 Selenomonadaceae bacterium
CGATATTGATGAAGACGAGCTCGCAGAGCTAGAACTCGACGAGGACGAGCCCCTTGAGGAAGAAGACCTCGAAGTCAACGAAGATGAGCTCGCAGAACTAGAACTCGATGAGGACGAGTCTCTTGAGGACGAAGACCTCGAGATCAACGAAGATGAGCTCGCAGAGCTAGAACTCGACGAGGACGAGTCCCTTGAGGAAGAAGACCTCGAAGTCAACGAAGATGAGCTCGCAGAGCTAGAACTCGATGAGGACGAGTCTCTTGAGGAAGAAGACCTCGAAGTCAACGAAGATGAGCTCGCAGAGCTAGAACTCGACGAGGACGAGTCCCTTGAGGAAGACCTCGAGGTTGATGAAGACGAGCTCGCAGAGCTAGAACTCGATGAGGAAGAGTCTCTTGAAGAAGACCTCGATGTTGATGAAGACGAGCTCGCAGAGCTAGAACTCGACGACGAAGAGGCCCTTGAGGATGAAGACCTCGAAGTCGGTGAAGAGGAACTCGCCGAACTCGAGCTTGAGGACGAAGACCTCGAGATCAACGAAGATGAGCTCGCGGAGCTCGAGCTCGATGAAGAAGACATCCTTGAGGACGATGAGCTTGAAATCGATGAAGACGAGCTCGAGTTCACCGACGAGGATCTGGCTGAGCTTGAAGTCGATGAGGAAGAAGTTCTTGAGGACGACGAAGAGTTCGAGCTTGATATCGTCGACGAGGAGCTTGCCCAGCAAGAGTCCGGCGAAGAAGAAGCCGGCCTCCTCGAGGGCGTCGCCTCCGTAGACCCCCCCGCCGGGGAACTCATGGGCGCGCCGACCGAACTGGGAGCCCCCGATCTTCTGGGTGCTCCGGTAGCCGAAGACGATCCTGACAGCCTCTTCTCTGGCCCGGCTAGCGATACGCTGTCCGACGATTTCTTCAGCGGCGCCGCTCCGGCTGCCGAACCTCCCGCTCCCGTCGTCGAGGAAGAAGAGGACGACCTGTTAGGCGACCTGGACTCACACCTCGACGAAGAAGAGGAAGAGCGCCTAGCACCGCCTTCCAAAGAATACCGCTCCTCCATCCTGGAAGCCCTCCGCCAAGTGCAAAACAAAGGGGATGCCGCCTCCACGCGTGCCGACGTACTCTCAGTCCTGGAGTCCGCGGTACCCAAGGAGTATCGAGCCGCTGTGTCCGAACGCCGCCGCCTGGTTCGTCTCTCCTGCGAATACGACGTCAACTGTTTCCAAGGGAATCAGATCTTCCACGCCACCATCCGCGATATCTCTCTTGGTGGTATGAAGATCGAGGTAGCACGACAGCTCGAAACCGGTACCGAACTCCAGGTCAGCAACCCGAATCGAACCGAAAACGACCCCGACGAGCGGATCACCGCGCAAGTCCGCTGGTTCCGGGTCAAAGATGACGGCAAAGCCGAAGTCGGTTTGCAGTTTGTCGACCCGCCGGAAGTCCTGGGGCGTTCCTGGGTCGTCTCCCTTCTCAACCGAGTCGGTATGCAAAGCCAGGTCTTCAATCAACGCAAGTACACACGGGCCGCCGCCGACTTCGACATTGACATCCTCGACGAGTCCGGAGACGTCTATCCTGGTCGCTGCGTCGACCTCGGACTCGGTGGCGCCCTGATCGATACGGAGCCGGTTTTTGAACAAGGCGATGTCTTAATCTTCCGAAGCCCTTCCTTCGGAATCCATGGAAAACTCGAAGCCGAGGCTCGGGTGGTCAACATCAAACAGGTCGAAGAATCCTACGGCCGGTATGCTGTGGAGTTTGAAAACCTGGATGCGGCGACCACCAAACTTTTGGGCCGCTACGTGGTCGATCTCCTGAAACTAGGTCGTGGCCACCGCCACGGTTAGAGCGTCGATGACCGTTCGAGTCGCTCTCGCCCTTCTTCTGCTTCTCTCCTTCGCTGGCTGCCGCCCTGAGCCCAGGTCGACGCCTGCCCTATCAACCCCCAAACGAGTCGCCTCTTTAGTGCCGAGCGCCACTGAACTTATCTACGAAATCGGAGCCCAGGACCTACTCATGGCGGTGACGGAAAACGATAACTATCCGCCCGAGGCCGCGAAGTTTCCTAAAGTCGGCGACCAGACGATCGACAAAGAAAAACTTCTAAGCCTAAAACCCGACTTAGTCATTCTTGACACCGAGTTCAACCGCGATCAAGCCCAATTGGAGCGATTGGGTCTCAAGGTGTTGCCTCTGCAATCTCGTCGAGTGACCGATATCGCGCGTAACATCAGACTCTTGGGCCGGCACCTGGGACGAGAGGAATCCGCTGAAACCGCGGCCCGAGCGTTCGAGACCAAGCTTAGAGCGACGCAACGCCTTAAGGAGGCGCCGTCCGTCTTCATCGAAATCTGGGGGTCGCCACTGATGACCGTGGGAGGTGAGTCTCTCCCCAACGACCTGCTTGAAATTTTGGGGCTTCACAACACCTACGAAGACCAAATGGGGTATTTTCAAGTCGATCCTGAAGATGTTTTACGCCGCCGTCCCGACGTCATCATCCTCCCGTCCGCCAGTTCAACCGAACAATCCTCGGCTGCGAAACTCCTGGAGAGAGCCGGGGTTTCAGTGCGTGTGATTGTGCTAGACGGCGACCTCTTCACCAACCCGACGCCTCGAGTTTTACAGGGACTGGAGATTGTCCGCCGAGAACTCGATGAATCCCAACGTTGACTTAGACTCAGCCATTTTGCTACAGTTGAAAATGAAAAAAGTTCGCCACAGCCCTGGTTTAAGCTGTGGAGCGGGAATAGGGTCGAACCAACCCGAGAGCCCGCGATGCTGTCGATGAACGCGGCAGGAAAGGAGGTGGGTGCTATCAGTAGTCAATTATCGCCCGTCCTCGGAGGGGCGGCTCTCTAAGGCTCTCGAGTCTTAGCGATTCCTCCGAAGCGAGCGGCTCTCGGGCCGCTCGTTCTTTTTTTCACCTCCGGCGGCCACTATCCCACGAAGGAAACGCTCCAAGTTGACCAAGGAAGAGATTCATTCCGCCCTGTCGTCAAGAGACCGCTGGCTCGTTCTGTCGACCATCGGATCCGACGGGTTTCCTCACTCGGTTCCCGTGGGATGCTCCCTACTTGACGATCGCTTGATCATCGGATGTCGCGACGGTAGCCAAAAAATCCGCAACATCGAACGCGACTCGCGAGTTTCGATCCTTTGGGAGAACGGGCGTGGCGCTTCTGAGCTTCGCGGCATTCTCATCCGAGGGAAAGCCCGAATCGTCCGAGACGCTGGGGAACTTCTCGCGCTCAGAGCTAAAGTGCGACAACGGCGAGGCGAGGAGCCTCCGCGGCAACCGCCGCCCCAAGGGACTGTCTATCTCGAGATAACCCCCGTCAAAACAGTCTCATGGGAACGGCCGTCCCGGGCCTCAGAACCTACTGATCCAAACGGCTGAAGATCCCCTGGCTCCCCTCAAAAATGGAGGCGGCGGGAGAATTCGCCGGTACGTTGACCGACAAACTCAAATCGCGTCCGTTGCCACCAGCATAAGTGAAGTAGGCGACCGACCAAGCTCCCATATTGGGACTACTGGCCGATTGCCCGTTGGTCAACTCGAAGGGGATGACTCCCGTCAACGAACCGGCGGCGTAGGTCCCGTTGGTCCGAAATCCACTCGGGTACTGGTAGATCGCGGGGGCGCCCGATAGGTTGGTGGCCCAGTTGGCGATTGTCCAGCGGCGGAAGTTCTCCGCGAATCCATTAGGAAGACCGGCATCGAGGTTAGCCATCCCGACGTTCGCACTGGTCGCGAGCGCTCGAATCGTGTTGGTACCATAGTGCTCCATGATGTAGCGGTAAAAGAGATAGCCCTGACCGTAACCGACCCCCGTGGCGTTAAAATTGAAGAACTCATGGTCCTCGGGTCGGCTCAGGTAATCGTTGATATAGTCGGCCAGCAGATCGTTGCCATTCTCTAGAGTAAAGCCGCAAACTTCCTCCGCGAGCTCTGACAGTCCCTCGTTGAGACTGACGTTCTCTTCTCGTGCTCCGGCGGGGAAAGTGCCTTGCCGGATCACCTTCTGGTTCTCGCAAATCAGGTGCTGAAACTCGTGAGCAAGAGTCGACATGATCTGGAGCTCATCTTTATCCGCGTTGAGATAGAGAATCTCGGCTTTGTTTGAAAAGCTCGTCGCGTTGGGGTCAGAATCAGCCGGAGAAGTATATCCATAAAGTCCAGGACCCAAAGTCGCACTACGGAAAAAGAAAAGAACGATCTTGTGATCTCCGTCGATACCTCCGTTGGCTGTCCACTCACTTCCGAAGACGGCTCGAACCTGATCATAGATTCCGCTTCCCGGACGCACCGGGTTGTTGGAGTCAAAAGCTTGAGCGACTGCCAGAGCCTTGCTTCGGCTGATACAGGGCTGGCCCTCATCATCGAGTTCGGCAAAAATCGTGCAGTGAACCGTCTCATCAGGTCTGAGGACCTTCTCGGCGCGCTTTGTTCTATATCCGATGATCAACTGAAAATCTTGCTGCGATCCCTCCGGGAGGTCCTGAAATCGTCGCAGAACCTGAGAGCTGACCCGATTTTGCACCACCGGCTCATTAGGGCCCATCAAGTCCCTCAAGACATGAAGGTCGGCGGTGGCGCAAGCAGCCTCAGGCCTTGTACTCTGCTCAGAACCGCGCGTTAAGGAAAACCGTGCCAGAGCGCCAAGCCCCTGATTCACAGCGACCACGACCTGAGCATCCGGTGAGCTTGTCTCTCCGGCCGGGGTGTTACCAACGACCAGTGTGGCCCTCGAACTACTAGAGAAATTCGGGTAGCTAAACTGGCGCTGCGTACCGGTCGGGGTCGGCTGATTGTTGCCATCATTGTTGGCAGCGACCGTCGCTCCCCCGCCATCACTTCCCCCACATCCCACGACAAACGTCATGAACAAAGGCAAGCCGAGCTTTCCAAGGGTGCGGAGTTTGCCGCGAACTGGAAACGAGATCTTCTTCATTTCCGTCCTTTTGACTCTTCAAGAAAAGAGCCTCCTAAAAAAATAGAGCCCCTTACGGGGCTCCATTTTCAAATTTAGTCGCTCGTAGGGAATTACTTGATGACTTTCTTCTTCTTGCTGGTGGCTTTTCCACCGGTTTTGGCACCGCTCTTAGCTTTGGCACCGGCGCTCTTACCGTTGGTGTTGAAGGAGAACTCGGGGATACGGCCCCAATTAGCGGTGGGCTCGTTGCGGGCATGCTTGCGAGCCTTCTCGATGAGAAAGTCCGACATGTGGTCAACGGCCCAACCGAAGTGAGCATCGCGCAGCGATTTGTAGTCCATATCGCAAACGTAGTTGGTGATGTCGATGGCGTAGACGGTGTCGCCCTTAACAGCGAACTCCAACGCGTTCATGTCATAACCGATCACTTCATTGAAGCGCAGGGAATACTCTTCGGCGCGACGTGCGTGCTCAGGATTGAGAACAGACAGGTCTTGCACGTATTCCCCCATGCCCATGGGGCGGGGGATATAACGGATCGAGCGAGCGTGCTTGCGTCCGATGCAGAGGCAGCGGATGTAGTCGTCCCACTCGATGAACTCTTGCAGGGTCATGGTCAGGTCGCCCGACTCCTGATAGGTCTCGATGGCGTGCTCGATCGAGGTGATCTTGGTCACGTTTTTCCAGCCGCCGCCGAAAGCGGGCTTCATGATACAGGGTAGGCCGACTTCTTCCAAGCGGGCCTTCCAGTCGATGGGCCAAAGGTTACGCAGAGACTTGGCATTGATATCGGCGATGTAAGCCTTGTTGGGCAGCACCACGGTCTTAGGAACCGGGATCCCCATGGTCTGGGCCAAGCTATAACCGAAAAACTTGTCGTCAACGTTCATCCAGAAAGGGTTGTTAACTACGTATGTCCCCTGCATCGAGGCCTGTTTTAGGTAGACTTGATAGTAAGGGACCTCGTGCGAGATACGGTCCATGATGACGTTGTAGGGACATTTTTCGCCCAAGGACGTACCACCGACTTGCAAAAATTCTGCGTGAACTTCGTCGCCTCCCTTTGCGTTGATAGCGGCAACGATGGCCTCGGGGAACGACTCTTCGCGACCCCGCATAACTCCGATACGTAACATTTCAGCCTCCGGGCAAAATTATGCCTTATCTTTTCTGGATTTCTCCAAGTTTAAACCCCTGGCTCACTATCAATCCGTTCTTGGACCAGTTCGGTGAGCTTGTCCAACGCGGCGCTGGACAGTCCTTGCCCCGGACGGAAGTGATCTCGGTCGACGTTGACAATCAGTCCAATGTCGGCCGACTCTTCCTTTTGGTAGCCTCTCCGACGGGACAACGCTTCCGCGATCCGGCCTATCAGCGCCTCTTTACGGTCACCGGCGACCCCTTGCATTCGAGGATCGTTGGCGACCCAAGCTTCGGCCAACGCCTTGAAGTCGGGTTCCATCGAGACCTCTTAGGTTTTTACCGCTCGATTCCTGGCGCCTTCATGATAAGAAGGGCCGTGTTCCCTGATGGAACCGACCCTTCCGGTAATATTTGCCTCGAGAAGCTATCCGAGAAAAGACCCGACGCTGAACCCGCCGCCGTTCGAGCGGTTACCGAATCCGGGATTTCCCAGTGAGAAGGAGGTGTCGGCGTTGCCGTTGAGACCTTCGATTCCAGAGAATCCTTCGGCGACTTTGCCGAGACCGTTGTCGCCCTCGAGCGAGCGAGCCGCCGAGGCGCCGCCGGTGGCGATGGGGTTGAAGTTTTGACCAAGCGAGCTGATGGACATTTTGTATATCTCCTGCGGTGATTTCTTGACCTTAGATTAACCCAAGAAATTCTTAAATTGGTGAAAAGCTTGTAAAACTTCGTTAACAAATTTCGGTGATATTCAACACTGATTTCAGTGCTGAAATGTATAGGAGGCCGTGACCTAGAGGGAGCGGACCCAGACTTTAGAGGCGATTTCTCGCGATAACGGTAAGGATTCGTCGTTGATCTGGACCAAGAGCGGTCCTTCGAAGGGAGCAACCTTGGCGATGGTTAGCTCAGCTCCCGGAAACAGTCTTACGCTTTCGAGGTAGCGCAAGACCTCGGCCGACTCCTCGCTAACCCTCTCCACCACCACTCGGCTGCCCTCGGGAAAGGTCGCTAGTGGTGGAGCCTCGACCAACTCCAGATGACCCTCTTTATCGGGAATCGGATGGCCGTGAGGGCAAGTCTTAGGAAACCGCAGAAACTCTTCTAAAGAGTCCACGACCTGATCGCTTAAGATGTGCTCAAGCCGGCAAGCCTGCTCGTGAGCATGGTCCCAAGAGATCTTGAGATGGTCGGTCAGAAAGCGTTCGGCTAACCGATGCTTGCGAATGGTCTTTAAAGCGATGGAGCGCCCCTCGGGCAAAAGAAAAAGACTTCGCCCTTTGCGCTCCACCAGCCCCTTATCGGTCAGCTTCTTGACCATCTCGGTGATGGACGCGGTACTGACCCCAAGCCAACTCGCGAGTTGAGTGTTGCCCGCTCGACCATGCAGCTGGTTAAGCTTATAGATGGTCAAAAGGTACATCTCGGTCGACTCGGACATAGTCGAGGATTCCTCTCACCAAGGCTTTCCCCTTGTGCGGCTCGAGGCTCAGGTGGAGAGCTAGCTTTTCTCTTTTTTGGCCTTCTGAGCTTCGATCTCTTTGAGTTGCTCCGCCACCGACTCCATCTCCACCGAGTCGAGCTTAATCTTGAGATCGGTCGAGTCTTTCGTCTTGTCTTCCGATTTGGAGGTAGCGGGTTTCTTCTTTCCAAACAGCATCTTCAGGTTCTCCTTGTCGGTCCCAACATACACGGCCAGCCCTCTTGGTGCCGAACCTCCGAGAGATATTCGGCAGGGACACCTTTGGACCTATCCGAGAGTGCCCACCAGGGGAGGGGCGAAAACCGGAAGCGTGAGCGGGTCCACCGGCCGGACCAGACGATCGATTCGATTGGTGAAGTGGTAGCGAAAACCGAGATTACGAAAGTGGTGATGGGTGTTGAGATAGTCGATCTGACCCACCCCTTGATGCAATCCCCGCCCCCGCAAAAATTTTCGTTGCCGCTGGGGAAAAGTGAAGTACCAGCCAGCAAGGCCTGTGTCCTGGTGACGTTTGGCGTAGTCGACCGCGGCGCGCGGATCGACAAAGAAAATATGAACTTTGGCAAGCTCGGGAAACTCGACACGACCCGTGTCGAGCATATTGGGATCTGGCGAGATAAGAGTACTGATCGCCGTCAGCCTGGTCCGCTGGAGACTTTCGCGCAAGGCGCGAGCCAGCACCACGCGGCTCCTGTAGTCTCGCACTTTCGGCTCGATAAAGTAATGCGGACATTGATGCCCGTAACGCTGCAAAACTTCATCAAGAGTCGGGACCGCGGGAGCCAACTCCTGAAGCTGCGCTAGAGGCAAGTCGCGAACCGCGTGGTGTGACCCGTGCAGTCTGAAAAGCGTTGGGTCGTGCAAGACCACGGGGACATTGTCGCGCGTCAGATGCAGATCGAATTCGATTCCGCCTCCGTGGGATATCGCCAGGTCGAAAGCGGGTAGGGTGTTCTCGATCAATTCCGGATGCTCGTGAACCCCACGATGGCCCACCAGAAGAGGCTCGACGGCGTCGACTTCAAGCGCGCGAGGGACCAGGCCGTAGAGGCGATCGAACGCCCACTGGAGCCTATCCATAACCTCTTCTCTCACATTGATCACGCTTGTCCTTTCCACTCCCAAGCCTGACTCAAACTTGAAAAGTCTACATCGCGCATTGGGCTAGTCCGTGACCATCCGATAGAGGCCAACCGGCGCGTTTTCAGGAGGAATTACCTTGAAAACGCGCCGGTCAAAGGAGGTCGAAAAAGCTCAGAAGCCTTTAATCTCCAACAACGGCTTATCCACGCCGGGCTTGCTCTCCTGAGAACGGCTCTGACCTTTGGGTCGATCGTCGGTTTTGGCCGGAAGGCGCGGAACCGTGGTATCGTCGGAGAGGATAAGGGGTTGAGCGGGGGTGGCCCGCTCCGGGACCTTCAGAACTTCCGTGACGATGACGGTGGCTGGAGTTGGTTGAGACGGCGAGACGTCAGGGGTGCTGGTGGGCTGAGCGGAGACCGCTAAGGTCATGCCAACGAGTGAGGCGAGGCAGATTGCAGTCATCCGGCTGTAGAGGTTTTTCATTGTTTTTCTCCTTTAGGTTTTTGTAGACCAGTCTACATATTTATGGGTAAAAAATTTTAGCTGAACAGCCTTGGGAGGGCATGGCGAAGATTGAGCAAGGGTGACGTGTCCCGTCGCGCTCGACTCAAAAGAAGCGCCCCCTCATAAGCCGTGATCATGAATTCCGACAACTCTTTAGCCTGTTCTTCCGAGAAACCGTACCGACGAAGATTTTTATCTAAAACCTCCTGCGCGCCCGTGAAGGCCTGTTGGCAAGCAACCCTGACCGCTCCCTCGGTCGTAGCGACTTCCAACGCCACCGTCGCGACGGGGCAACCGCATTGAAAGTCGGTCTCTTCTAACTCTTGCGCGGAGACCTCCAAAATCAACTGGGCGGCTTCTCGAGCTGTAGAGGTCGCATCGAAAGCCTGCTGGATCCGTCCGGCCATCATGTGGGCGGCCGCTGAAATAGCCTCGGCCGCCAACTGTTCTTTTCCACCGGGAAAATGGTAGTAGAGGGAGCCCTTGGGAGTTCCGCTTTCCTTGATGATCTGGTTGAGACCGGTCCCGTTGTAGCCTTGCACCCGCAAAAGGCGGGTGGTGGTCTCTAACATTCTTTCGCGAGTTCCAACAGTCACAACTCAAATATATAGACTGGTCTACACATTGTCAATCCCTATAATCGAAAAAGAGGCCCTCCCGAAGAAGAGCCTCTTTCCCTGGTCTGAAACCCTTGAAATTAAGGGGTGGGAACAGCGGTGGCCTCGGCATCAGGAGCCGGGGTAGCGGCACCGTCAACGGGGGCCGAGGCATCCGTACCATCAACAGGAGCGGCGGTCTCACCATCCACGGGGGCGATGGTACCGGTGGCGTCGGGAGCCGGAGCTCCGGTCTCGCCCGCGGTCGGCGTGGTGGGAGCCGCGCCGGTATCGCCAGCGGGAGCAGCTCCGGTATCAGCGGGGGCCGCGCCGGTGTCACCGGCGGGCGCGGCGCCCGTGGTGGCGGGGACTCCGGCCGGAGTGGGGGAAGTTCCAGCGCCGCCGCCGGGGCAGCCGACAAACAGCACAGCCGAGCAAATGGCGCAAAGAGCGAAAAGTTTGGTTCTCATAATGTCCTCTTTCAGAACAGGTTCTAAGACCTTAAAGTCTTGCCAGACATAATAATCACTTGGTGTCATAGAGTTCTCAAAGGAGAGCTCGACCATATCAAGAAAACATCAAGACTTGAATGCCTCGCCTGGGCTTGGAACTATAGAACCTTGAGGGAATTTGACATTTTATGAGTCGCCCTAACGACCACATTCTGGTGGTCGACGACGAGCCCAGCATCCGCCGGTTCCTCCGCCTCTCGCTGACCGCGCATGGCTACGCCGTGAGTGAGGCCAAGGACGGAATGAGCGCGGTGGACACGCTGGTGACGGAGCGCCCCGACCTGGTCATCCTGGACCTGGGACTTCCCGACCTTTCCGGTATCGACGTTTTGCGTCAAACGCGCGAATGGAGCACAGTTCCCATCCTGGTTTTGTCCGTCCGAGATAAGGAGATCGACAAGGTCGAAGCTCTCGACGCCGGCGCCGACGACTATCTGACCAAACCGTTCGGACTGGCCGAACTTCTCGCCCGCATCCGTTCGGCCTTACGACGCTCCGCCTTGATTCGCGATACCGGCACGATCTTTCGCTGCCATGACTTGACGGTGGATCTGACCGCCCGCTCCGTGACCATGGGTGAGCGGCGGCTCCAGTTGACCCCCACGGAATACGAGCTCCTCAAGACGATGGTTCAACAGGCCGGACGTGTGTTGACCCACCATCAGATCCTGACCAAAGTGTGGGGAGAGCAATATTCCGGCGATGCTCACATGCTTCGAGTGAACGTGAGCAATCTGCGCCGCAAACTCGAGCCTGACCCATTGAGACCTCGTTACCTGATCACCGAGCCGGGGGTCGGCTATCGTTTTCGTTCGGACTAACCGGCGGGGCCGCCATTTTTCCGCTAACCGGAGAGAAAGGCAGACTGAAGGTCGCCGTTGTTCCCACATTATTGGTACCAGGCGCGAGCGTCAGCTCTCCTTTGTGAGCTCGGGCCAGGTGATGGGCGATAGCAAGGCCCAGACTGGCTCGGCCGGTGTCGGAAAAGAGAGGATCTCCCTTCCACTGGGAGCGCAGACTCTCAGGTAGTCCGACACCGTCGTCAGTGACCGAGACCTGATATCGATCGTGAGACAGTCGTACCGAAACCTTGACCGAGACGTCCTCTCCGGCGTGCTGGATGACATTTTCCAGCAGAATCTGAAAGAGATCTCGCACTCTATGCCGATCCGCCTCCACCCAGCATTCGGCTTCGGGCAGATCCAACTGCAATTCCACTCTTTTCTCGGCGGCGGCTTCCTCCAAATTCTCGGCCGTCTCGAGCAAGACGTCGGTCAACAGGAAACTCTCCAGATGCAGCATGGGACGCGCGCGTTCCCAGCGGGACAAGTCTAGCAGTCTCTCGATAGTGGTGGCGACATAGCGAGTTTCGCGGCGGATGCGCTTAAGATAAGCTCGCTCGTTTCCTCTATCCAGGTCGTCGAGCAGGGTCTCGGTCCAACCCAAAATCGCCGCCAGAGGCGTTCTCAGGTTGTGAGAAACCTCTCCTAGAAACTCTCGCCGTGAAGCTTCCGACCGCTCCGCCTCCTCCTTTTTGGCGCGAAGCTCTTGCATACTCGACGATAAGCGAAGCGCCATCTGGTTAAAACTTTCCGCCAGCTCTTTGATCTCGAGAGGTCCCGCCGTCTCCAGGGGAGTTTCCGGAGTACGACCCTCGAACTTTTCCACTGCGGTGGCCAGACGGGCCACTGGATGGGAAATGAAATTACTCAACCAAACGGCGATCCCGAAGCAGGCTAGCCCGGCCAGAGATAGTGCGACCAGAAGGTCGCGCAACGGGTTCCAGAAGGAGCCGGGGCCAGGAGGCGGTTTCGGTTTGAAGGCGCGAACCTCTAGAACCGTTCCTCGCAGTTCCCCGTTCCGTAGAGGGATGGTCTCGATAAAGCTTTGGGTTCTTCCCTCACGCGCCCGGCCAGAAAGCTGGAGTAGCCGGCCGTCAGGATATCTCAGGGCAACCTGGACCTCCGCGGGCGGGCGAATCTTGGAAACGCCCGCCCGCAGCTCATCGAGAGTCTTAGCGGACTCTCCCAGTCGATAGATGCTGTCGCGAGATTGGGCGGCACCCCGAGGGGGTCCGAAACCTCCTGTCATCAGGATTACCACCAGGAAAAAAGTCGCGGCGAAAAGCATGATCACGAACAGGTGAGAAAGCGTCAGCCGAGTGCGGAGGGTCACGTCAGCTCCAACCGGTAGCCCACGCCCCAGATGGATCGGATCAGTTCCGGCTTGTCCGGTTTCTTGAGTTTGCCTCGAAGTCGAGAAATGTAATTGTCGACACGACGGGCTTCCCCCACATACTCCGGACCCCAAACCAGGTTCAAGAGCTCGTCTCGAGTGAAACTCTTGCCCGGCACCGCGGCCATGGTTTTGAGAATATCGTACTCTCGGCCGGTCAATTCGACGAATTCGCCATCCACTCTCACTCGTCGAGACTCGGGGTCGATCACCAGACGGCGATGCTCGATGCTCTTCATCGAGGGCATCTCCGAACGTCGCAGAAGCGCCTTCACGCGGGCGAGCATCTCCCGCGGAGCGAACGGCTTGGTCATGTAATCATCGGCCCCCAGTTCCAAGCCCGCCACGCGGTCAGCCTCCTCACCACGGGCCGAGACGATGAGAATAGGCACGGGACTCGTCATTCGAAGCGACCGAGTCACTTCGAGCCCGTCCGGCTTGGGGATCATCACGTCGAGAACGACCAGGTCCACCCCCTCGCGCGCCAGTAGCAGAGCCTTCTCGCCGTCACTGGCGCACAACACGTCATGCCCATCGCGACGTAAATAAGTCGCGATAACGTCCATGATCTCCGGCTCGTCCTCGACTACCAAAATTCGGCTCATGCTCACTCCTTGCTCCTGACACTACCTCTTCGCCATGGAATGCCATCCTCTCTAGGAGGCTGTCGAAGTAGTCTCCCTAGGGACAGAAAAAGCCTGGCTCCTCTCTAGAAGGGGCCAAGAGAGGAGCCAGGCTAAACTTTTAAGCGATACCCCACGCCGCGCACTGCTACCAGGGCGTTGAGCCCCGGCCGGACAGTCTGAATCTTTCGACGAAGATTGGCCACATGCATATCAATGGCGCGATGGCTCTCTCCACGTTTGCGATAAGGAGGCTGGAGCAGTTCGTCTCTGGAGAAGACCTTCGTCGGAGCTCTCATCATTCGACGGAGGATGGAAAACTCCGACGATGTCAACGACTCCCGCTTCTCTCCTAGTGATATCGTCTTTCCGTCAACATCTAAACACAGCTCTCCGCACCTTTCGATCTGACGCCTGGCCGGGCTTCCATCCTCTTGCCACTCCCGTCGGCGTAGCAGCGCTTTGGCTCGCGATAGAAGCTCCCGAGCCGAAAACGGCTTCATCAGATAATCGTCACCGCCTTGTTCTAGACCCAGAATTCGCTCCGATTCACTAGCTTCGGCGGAGGTCAGCAGAATAAGACAGTCGGAGAGTTGTCGAAGTCTGCCGAGAATATCCAATCCTTCGTCCCCTGAATTGGACAGTCCTATGACAGCAAGCTCTGGAGGTTGCCGTCGCACCGCCTCGACAAAGTCGCTATCCGTTCCGAATATGCTAACCCCGAAACCGCCCATTCGCAGGGCGTTGGCGCAGACGACAGCGATCTCGGGCTGGGCTTCGAGAAGAAACACGCTTTGTGACATGAGCCCATGATAGCAACTCGGCGTCAGAGAACTTTCGACAAATGTCCAAAAAGTGTCTAAAGTGCAATTCCGCCCCCAGGCTCACGTCCTCGGCTGGCCAAGGAGTGAACCCCGCCACGACGAAACATCAAAGGGTGTCCTTCGCGAAATTGTCAGCATTTTCTTTAGCCTCTTTCGAAATGCAGGCTCAATCCGGTGGAACCTTACGTTTCGCCGACTCCCTTGGCGAGCTTGAAGATCAGATCTCTTTGTCACCCCAGGCGATGGGTCTTATCGGAACACCGGTTCCCGCGAGCCAGGGGGTCATCATGACCGAGGTGGAATGGGAAGACTAGGGCGAACGTCGCAATGAAATGAAAAAGCGGGCCGCCTGAAAGCAACCCGCTTTTTCATTTCGCTCGCTTTAGAAGCTAGCGATGATAGATCTGGTGAGGAATGGGCTCAGCGATGACGGCGTCGATGGGATCCCAAATTCTCATCTTGACGTCAAAGTTTTCTTTGCCACGGCTCTCCAACTTCACCACGATGCGCTCGTAGTTGTTTCCGTCACGGGGCACGCTGTAACGGCGGTTCATACGAACGTTCTCTCTGCCACCCAGATACCTCATATCCGGGGTGTAAAAAGAAACCGAGATAAACTCGGGGTGCAGCGCGGTGCGAGTGTCGGTGAAAGGGATCACGTCAGCCAGTCCGGTGCGGGGATAGTTGTTCCAGAATTCAGCGCGAGCCGACTCGATCTCCCAGTACTTGCCATTGGCGACATCGAACGTCACGTAGCTCTGGGGATACATGAAGAACCCCGCAACCCGAGAGGGGTATTGGAAAACTCGATAGTTGTAGGAACCGTTGCCGGTAACCACAGCCGCGGTTCCACGATCGTCTTCGGCCGCCGCGGGTTGAGAACCCCACAGACCGAAGGCGAGAGCAGCGGCGGCTAGGGGAAGTAATGACCTAAATCTCATCCGGGTCTTCTCCTTAATATTCTTTGGTTGTGAGAAGTCGGAAGTGCCCCTCCCGTCCCCTCGGCGCGGCACCCAACATGCACCGCGTGACGAACGACTTTCCACGGGTGGATCCTCATTCCTCCATGCGTTTGGCGGCATGCCGCGGGCATCCAACCTGAGGATCCAAAAATTCTGGCTTTCCGCCCAAAAATTCATGCAACTTCCTCAGCGTGGGAGCCGGCGTGAACCGCGGCCCAGAAACTCCTGGTCCTCGACGTAGCTGACGATGGTGGCGCCCTGGTCAGCCATGGAGCGGAGCAGGTCTCGCAGCTCGCCGTCCGAGCCTTTGAAGAGAAAGCGGACAAGATTGGCCGTGCTGACCGAGACGCTCAAGTGATGAACCCTGGGCTCATTGTCCAACAGGTTGATGGCCCTCCGGAATCCGGACTCGAACTGAACCTGCATCATCTTAAAGCAAGAAAGTCCCGCCCTCAGGTGGGAGACAGGACCGTAAGTCAGGACGCTTTTCGAAGTGAGAACACAAAGATAGGTCGCCACCTCGGAGAACTCTCCTAGTCCCGGCGAGGTGGCCACAAGCGTGGTCCCACGGCTTTGAACCGCTGTCAAAACCTGGCGCAGTACCTGCTGCTCAGAGCGCTCGAGTCGATAAAAGGGGTCATCGAGATAGAGTAGGTGAGGATCAGGCAGGATGGCTCTCGCGATGGAGAGACGTTTGCGTAAAGCGAAGGAGAGCGTTCCGATCTTCTTGTTTTCCACGCCCTGGAGCTGGCAGATAGCTAGTGCCTGGGCGGTCAGAGGCGGACGGTAGTGCTCGTCTACCCCGTGCAATTCCGCGAAAAACTCTAGGTATTCCCATACCTCGAGTTCCTCGTAAACGCCAGGGATGCGGGGGACCACGGCCAGTTGAGGATCGCGACCCATGGCTTTACCGTGGATCACTGTCCCAGACTTGACGGGTGAAAGCCCCGCCAAGCTCGCCAAAAGCTCCCCTTTTCCCGAGCCGGAGGGTCCGAAAATCACGAAAATCTCCCCTCGACCCAGCGTCAGGAACAGACGATCGGAATCCTGAGCCTTGGATTCGGATAGGTGAGGGGGAAGTAAATTTTCCAGAGTGAGAAGCGGTTGTGACAACAGTCTTTAGCGGAAGATCAAAGTGTCGGATTCGGCCAAGCCGAGTTCCTTGCGCAACGTCTTTCGCAGTTCATCGAGTTGGGCCTTGTCAAGAGCACGGTTAGGACGAACGTAGACTACAATCTTCTCGTCTTGACGCTCGAAAGAAAGCTCCACGCCGTTCTTCTCCGCCACTTTCTGTCGAGAGACCTCAACTCGGGCCATCCGCGAGTCGACCTCGTCGACCTTAGTCACAGCCGGAGCCGAGGCGGAAACAGGGGCGCTAGGCTGGCTCACTCGGGCTCGCGTCTCCACCGTCGTCGTTTGCTGTTGCGCTGAAGTTGCCATCGCTGCTGGCGCGGGGGCCGACTCCTCTCGAATGGGCGCGCCGGCTGAGGCCTCGTTACGAACGGACTGATATTGATAGTTGTCGCCTTCCGGGGCAGCATCTCCAACTGCCAGATCCTTCAATTTTTGGCGCCGATCTTCGGAGATCGGCGGTCGCGACTCACTGGCCTTCACGGGGCGTTCGAGCTGAGTGGGTAAGGCCACCTCGGAAGGAGTAGCTGGTAAGACAACTTCGCTCGGCGGCGGCGCGGGCTCGGGTGCCGGACGATTCTCGGCTCGTCCCTTACCCATGCCTTCTCTGAGTTCGACCCCGGGATTGCGCGAATAATCCCCATTATAGCTGGGAAGCACGCCCCGATCTCCACGTCTCTCTCCGGTTCCAGACGAACGCTTGGGTGCGACGGCGGCGGGGGCATCGCTACGCTTGGCGGGTCGATAAACCGTGACGCTGCCTTCTCCGGCTGAAGAAGCGGAGTCGCCCTGAGCGACGGTCGACGGAGCTTGACTCTGGAAAGGACCCGAATCGACTGGTTCCTGGGATGAGCTCTGGGCCGAGGAGACGGTGCGAGCCATCCGTCTGGGCGCCGGCTCTTCCTTGGCCATCGCCACCGCCTTGCCCTCGGCATCCTCCCAAAGGATGTCGCGGGCCACAGCCACGTCCTTTTCGGCGACCAGAATACGATCCTTAGTCACCGTGTAACGCACCTTCTTGGCCAATAGCTTCTCGGCTTGCTCTTTGAGTAGCCCCCTGTCATCACTGGTGAAAACCGCCACTCCCTCAATGCCCGGCGAACTCGATGACGAAGCCGCCCGACCCATCCCTTGAGCTATGGCCCCCGGAGCGATGCTGGGTTGAGCAACAGCTGACGCCACCTCGCTGTTGGCGCTGGAGCTAGCGGGGGTTCCGGCCGGGCGGTTATACAAGTGCACGCCCAAGCTCAACATTACTAAAGCGGCGGCACTTGCCATCAGCGGTTTGGGGTCGATCCTATCGAGCCATCCCGAGGCTCTACGCCAGAGCGGAACCGAAGGGGTCTTGGAGGCAAACGACGGCTTGAGGAAAGGGAGAACCTTGCCTTTTCCGTTGCCCTCTCCCTTGAGATTTGCAAACTCTTTCCTCAGATAGGCCGGCAGCTCAGGAACATTCTCGCGGTCCAGGGTGGTTCGGGCCATCTCCTCGGAGAGCGCGCGGAGCAGGGAATACTCTTCCAATCCGCTGTCGGAGCAAAAGAGGCGGGCTTTCTGGGCCGAGGTCCCCGGAAGCTTGTCGGTCGATCCGGTGTGGTAGCTCAGCTCCACGACTTCATTGATGGAAAGCTCTTCTTGAGGGGGTTTCACACCCGTGGCGAAGCCCTGGCGAAGTTCCAGGATAAGCTCGCGCAGCTCGCTCATCTCTCGAGCCAGCTCCGGGTTGGTGTTGATCGCCTCCTCGACCTCACGGCGCTCCTTAGGATTGAGCACACCTTCCAGGTAGGGAATCAACTTTTCTTCTATGTTCTCTGATTCGGGTTTCATAATTTCCGGTCTTATGCTGCTTGGTCGTAACCTGGTCCGGGTTTATTCCCTCACAACCCCCCGGCTGAATAAATTGAGCCTTTGAGCTTGGAAAGACAACGTTTGAGCCGAGAGCAGACCGTTCCCAGAGGCAGCTCGAGCACGGCGCAGATCTCTTGATAGGACATCTGACGGTAGTAACGCAGCGATATGATGCGCCGGCAGGCTTCAGGCATATCGGCCAAAGCCTGCTCCAAGATCTTCTGGTCCTCGGTGGCCATCAGGGCTCCCTCCGGATTGCCGTCGGCCGAGACAACGTGGTGTCGCGTCATCCCCTCTTCTCCCTTACCTTCCTCGAGCTCGACGGCAAAAGACTCCTTGGGCCGCTTGAGGGCGGATTTTTTCCGCAGATGGGAGATACAACGGTTTCGTGCCAAACGGTCCACAAAGGTCGATAACCGCGACTCACAACGAAAGTTCGGCAAAGAGCGAACAAGTTCCGTGAAGACTTCCTGAATTCCGTCCTCGACCTCGTTCTTGGAGAACCCCCAGCGCTTCCATCCCACCACGAAACGGATCTGAGGGTAGTAGGCGCGATAAAGCTCGGCCCAGGCGGATTCGTCCCCACCCAGGCACCGATTCACGAGGGCCTTTTCGTCCTCACCGTTTAAGGCCGAACCCGCCATGCTTGGCAAGTTGGCACCCTCATCAGGAGTTCCTTCCTTCACACTCCGGTTCTCCGAAGGATTCATGCCGTGGAAGGCAAAGCCAGCGGCTCAAGATATTGACCGGAGGCAGCGCAACCATGTTTGGAGAAACCATTGTTCTCGCTTACAGCATGAAACAGGGTGAAAAACTCACCTACAAAACCGAGGTGTTCTCCGAGCAGAGCGTCCAAGAAGAAGGCGGCTCTCCCCAGGCCTTCTCCTCAAAAATGGAGATGACGATGCTGCAAGAGGGAAAGAAAGTCAATCCCGACGGCTCCATGGAAGTCGACGTGACCATCGTATCCGGCAGCATCGAGAAAGAAGGCGAGACGGCCCAGATCCCCACCGTCGGGCAGGTCATCACCATCGTGATGAAGCCGTCGGGAGAGATCGTGCGTACTAGCGTCAACTTTCCTTTCAGCCAGCCGTCCTTTCCGGAAAAGCAGCTCAAAGTCGGTGACACCTGGACCGGCGACTCGCAGATGGACATTCCGCTCTTTGACGACGACGGGAATCAGACCGGTACCAAGAAAGCCGACCTGACCTATCACTACACCCTCGGAGGGGTGGAGCAGTCCCGCGGTTACGAAGTCGGGGTGATCAACGTCAGTTGTCCCGAAACCCAATTCGACCTGACCGAGGACACCACTCAGACCATCACCGCCACGGGGACGACCTACTTCAGCCACAAGGCCGGACGCCTGGTCAAGTCCCAGGTCTCCACCAACACCGAGATTAAGGCTCCCACCGCTGTCGTGGGTACCAAGATCAAGGTCATCGTGGAGCTTACCGACGCCAGTGGTGGCACCGGCGGCGGACTAGAGGCCGGGCTCATGGGCGGCGCGCTGGGTGGCGGATTGGCCGGAGGCGGATTCGGCGCCGGTATCGTCGGAGGTAGCAGCGGCAACTTCGGAGGCGGCGGACCCGGCACCTTGGGTGGCGGTGACGACGAGTTTCTGATCACCTAAAACTCTCCTTATCTGCTTCCTTATAGCGAGAAGCCGCTGACTTGCGAGTCGGCGGCTTCTTACTTTCCCCTCTTCATCCGGAGTCGCTCGAGGAGTCGCCTTGAGTCGGGCCATGGAGCCAGGGTGGAATCTCCACGGGAATTGTTACAAGAAAGTTACGCTTTTGCAAAGTCCTGTCTACTTTTTGGGTCTACTCTGAGAATAGAAAGCGGTTGCCGGGGATGAAGCAGCAGGAGGCCCGCTATGCACTCGATCTCGGATCGCACCACTCACTCACCGATCACCACCACCTACCAAAACCGACTTCCCCAAAACACCTCTTCCCAGACCTCAAGCGGCCTCCAGATCACGGCCGGACAGCTCGACACCTACACTCCAAGCTCGGGGGAGAGCTTGGGTCTCTACAATCCTCGGATGTTCGTCGCCAATGGAAATCAGGGGGGTCACGCGGTCGCCAGCCCCACGGTGCGAAACGCCACCGGGACTCAGTTCTCCCAGCTAGATCCGGCCAAACAACGCGAGGCCTTCACCAAACGTATGGGAGCGGCCGGGGTCAAAGCCAGCAACCCACCGACCGAGGCCCAACTGCAAGCTTACTTCAAAACTTTCGACTCCAAAGATAAGCGTGCCCAGGCCGCTCAGGAGTTCCAGGACTACGCCGGCGCCTTTCACGTGCACGAAGCCAACAGCGACCGTCCCGGTGACGTCCAATACTCGGCCGAAAAGACCTACGTGGTGGGAGACAAGACCTTCAGCAACCAGGCCGAGGCTCAAAAAGAGGCGGACAAAGTTCGTAAGGACTGGGTCGAGGTTCCCACCTTCGACGCCAGCAGCTGGAAGGATGTCAGCGGACGTCCCAAGCATTCCGACGGCCGGCATATTCAAGACTGCGAGGGCTACGCCTACATGGCTCAAAATCTTCTGGGCGCGGCCGGTTACAAGAGCACCCAGGTGGCTGGCGGGGGCATGGACAACGGTCACGCCATGGCCGTTCTTCGCAACCCCGACGGCGGAGACTCGGTCGTCGTCAGCAACGACAAGACCTTCGCCGGCAAAACCGAGCAGGCCGCCCTCAAGCAGGGTTGGGACTACGCCACCGGAGGTGGGCAGCCCGTTCCCAAGTGGTACCGTGGCGACACTCAAGCTCAAGCCCAGGCTCGTATGGCCGCGGTCGAGGATAAGTAGGCCTCCGGTCCCTCCAGTCCCGGCAGGCCCCGAGTGACTGGACAAGAATCGGTTTCCCCAGATGTCCGGGCTTCTCTCAACCTTCAAAGTGTTCAGTTTTGCCCTCGCCGCCGTCGCCTTGCTCCTACGACTTGGTCGACTCATCAAGCGTGTCCCCAAAAACGAATTTGATCGCACCTTCGAGATAGGTTTGGTTATCGTGGTCGCACTGGTGCTCGTGAAGGCGTTTGTACTCAACGTCTATTACGTTGCCGGGCGTTCGATGCTTCCCACCCTCCAGCAGCGCGAGATTGTCGCCGTCTGGCCCACCGCTTTTTGGTTCGGTGCTCCAAAGTCGGGCGATCTGATCGTCTTCGAACACCGAGGACGTACCCTGGTCAAGCGGATCGCCGGGAGCGCTGGCGATACCGTCGTCAAAGGACCGCGCGGTTATCGAATCGGGACCGCGGACGAGCCGGGAGCGCACCCGCTTAGCGAGGCCGAGGTTTTTGTCACAGGAGACAACAGCGAGCACTCGTTGGACTCTCGCGCCCTTGGACCGATCTCTACCCAAGCTTTGAAGGGGAGGGTCTTAGTCGTCATCTGGCCCTTCACTCGTATGCGCGTGCCCGGTCCCGCCCCATCACCCACGTCACCACACGAAACCCGATAACGCATCATCTCACAACACCAGAAAAGTTACGGTGTTGGGCTACTCAAAATCAAAAAACTCGGGCGTTAAATCCCGATTTTTCAGATCTTCCAAGCCAGAAAATTCGGGATTTCTGTCCAAACTCGTACATTGTGCCGTTTACCGGTATATCACTCGAGCGATTCTTGATAGAGCTCTTCGAAGGTCTCGAGATGATCTGGAGCGTGCTTCTGGAGATATTCGCGAACGCGTTTCGCGTCGGCTCCGGCTCTCAACAGCTCGACCACGTCCTGCAGGTCCTTACGCCGGCGCGCGACCAACTTCATGTAGACCAACACTTCGATAGGGACGACCGACAAGCCGAGACTTTTGGGCGCCGACGCCAAAGCCGCTTCCAGGTGAGAGCCGAGGGCGGTGGGAGAGAGATAGTCGATGCGGATGCCTTCCACTTCGATAGGAACGCCAGCCTTGAAAGTCACCATCAAGCCGATCTTGTCGAAAGCCTCATCCCCACGAGAAAGTGAACGTCCGTGGTGGCTCTGACATAGCCGTGCGCACCGACGGCAAGTCCACCGGCCAGAGCGTAGCGCACGCCGAGATGCTCCAACTGAGCCGCCGCCTGGGTCGCCGCATCCTTCACTCGGGGTGCGACAAAAGAGAAGACGTCATCGAGGTTCATCGTGCCCGCCCGTCGAACGGGTATCTGAGCGTGAGAAAACTGCATCGCGTTTCATCTTAGCACACCATCGCTTCAACCCTCCAAACCGGCCATCATCTCCCTGGCATCAGCTCCCAGTATAGGAGGGATCACGGTGGTGAGGTGGTCTTTGGAAAGGCCGTTTGTCTTGGCTAATTGACCCACTTTTTCCAACGCCTTCTTTCGCAAGGTTTTTGAAGTGCTCTGGGAGCCTAAAGCTAGAAGATAAGGCAAGGCCGGGGTGCCGATCGCTTCTAAGATATCCAGGCCCTGAACCGCTCGCGCGTTGAGATTTTGACTGGGCCAAACGAAGAGCAGCTCACTCAACCGCGCGACCGACTCCTCCGTATAAAAATGCGCCAAGGCCTGAAAGGCCCATTTCTGCTTGGGTTCGGCTCCCTCGAACAGCCAATTGTCGAACAGATGCCAGACGAACTCCACCAGACTCCGGCTATCCATCGTCTCGGCAAGCTCGATGAGCCCGACGGGGATCGGGGGCAGAGGGGTCACCGCCAATCGCAGAACGAGATTCTCCGTGGCCTGACGGGAGAGACGAGTCGAGCGCCCTTTCAGAAGCGGTCGAACGATACCCGACCAGAATCCCGGCAAACTCAAGCCCTTCTTAGGAAGAGACGGAGGTTCCCGCAACACCGGCGGCGTCTCTTCCAGGGTGGCTTCAGGCAATTCTTCCTCAAGGAGCGCTCTTCGAATCACATCGCCGTCGCCTTCGGTCGCGACAAAATTCTTGGCCATCTCCGGATGACTTCGGGACAAGCTCTCTAGCAGTCGAATCTCCTTGTCCTTACCTTCAGGATTCTCTGAGATCACTTCCACCAAAGCTCGAATCGCATCAGCCGGACGCCGCCTGAGTACGGTAGCGACAGCGCCAGGAAACCCGGGGTCCTCGGAATAGCTCCCTCCGCCGCCTCTCTTCCCTCGACCCTGGGGAAGTGTCTGGACAACTCGAAGCGTGGCCTCATAGCTAGAAAAGCAATCGAGAAGTTCCAAATCCCACCCCCGAAGAAGTGGCACCGCCTTCGAGCCCAAATTCGCCACCACCGTCTCGGAGGATGCCCTCCAAGGAAACCGGGAGAGCGGGACTCCTTGTCGGACGTAGGATTCTGAACGCTCACGCACCCTACGGAAGAGCTCGACATCCCTGAGCGCTCCCTCCAGGTAGCCTTCGTTGGGCAGCCTCGGCCCCTCGAGACAACGCCGAGCGTAACATTCCGCCTCCTTGAAAAGTTGCGGATAAATGAAAACATAAGCGCAGACCCAATCGAGAGAGGTTTCCTCCGGCAAAGGAACGGGCTCGCTCCCGCGCGCCGCAGCCTCCATCCTGAGGCGAAGAAGGACGTCCCTTTCACACGAGGTGGAGGCGTCCACGTAAAGCCAGATAGGCGAACAGTCCCGCGGCACCCACTGATAACCCGTTTCGACGACCTTAAGGGCGAAATCCAGACCAGCGGTGGCCAGCCAATATTCGACCAACGGTAGACACCGCCAGCCCATCATGGCCGCTAAGGCCGCTTCGGTCTCCACCTGACTGGCTGGGAGCTCATTCCCAGAGCGCAGCTCGGAAACTCTCTCTCGAGCCGCGGCGGCCAGTTTGTCAAAGGGCGGTTGGGCGAACCGCTCTCCTCAACCGTCATTTTCCATCTTCCTCCCCTTTGGATCTCTATCGTCGTCATTCCCGCCCCATCTCAGTTTTTCCCACCACAAACAAACTGTCAACAACAATGTTGTTGACATGGTTCTTAAATATCTTTATGCTCAGCGGAGAATGATAGCTGACCATCCTCTGCTTCGAATTCTTCGCCTCTCCGACGTGGTGACCGCGGTTGGTCTGATCGGCGTAATCTTCATGCTGATCGTGCCGCTTCCAGCCTGGCTGCTGGACACGCTTTTGGTACTCAACATCGCCATGGCAATCATCATCTTGTTGATCTCGATCGCCATCGAGGAGCCTCTGCAGTTCTCCGTCTTCCCGACGCTTCTACTCTGCTTCACGCTGTTCAAGCTCTCGCTCGACGTCTCGTCGACTCGCATGATCTTGCTCTACGGCGACCAGAAAGATCCCGTCAGCGGAGACCCCATCGGGGCGGGGCATCTGATTCCGGCCTTCGCCAAGGTCGTGGTGGGCGGCAATCTGGTGGTGGGCCTCGTCATGTTCGTCATTTTGATCATCATCCAACTGATGGTGATCACCGCCGGAGCCGAGCGGATCGCCCAGGTGGCGGCCCGTTTCACTTTGGACGCGATGCCGGGCAAGCAGATGGCCATCGACGCCGACATGCACTCCGGGATCATCGACGCCGACGAGGCGCGGAGAAAGCGCAAGACGGTGGAGCGGGAATCCGATTTCTACGGATCGATGGACGGCGCGGGGAAGTTCGTCAAGGGTGACAGTATGGCCGCTGTCATCATCATGGTGGTCAACATCGTTGGCGGCATCTTGATCGGAATCGTCTATCACAAGATGAGCGCGATGGACGCTCTGAACACCTTCGCTATTTTGACTATCGGTAACGGCCTGGTCACCACGGTTCCGGGCTTTCTGGTCTCCACCGCGATGGGGATGATCGTCTCGCGCGCGGCCTCGGATTCCAACCTGGGTGACGATCTGGCCCAGCAGCTGACGGCGCGTCCCGACGTGCTCAAGATGGCCGCCGGCTTCATGATGCTGATCGGAATCCTGGGCCTGACCGGCTTGATGGCCTTTCCTCCTCTTCCTTTCATGGGCCTGGGCGCGTTCTTCTATCTCTTCGGAGTCGCCCTGGGGAAAAAAGACGAGATGCTGGAGCACGAGGTGGGGCAGCCGAACGAATCCGGCGCCCCCGCCGCTCCCTCCAACATCGGAGCCGGTCAGCCCACTGGCAAGGAGCCGGTCAAGGTCATCGATGTGATGCAGATCGACGCCCTCTCACTAGAGGTCGGTCGCGGGCTCCTCTCCTTAGTCGATCCCCGTGAGGGGGCGAAACTGCTCGAGCGGGTCACCTCCATCCGACGCCATATCGCCATGGAGCTCGGGATCGTGGTTCCCGGCGTGCGCTTTCGCGACAACCTGCAGCTCAAGCCGAATACCTACGCGATCAAAATCAAAGAGATCGAGGTGGCCATGGGAGAGGTGCAGATCAACCAATTTCTGGCCATCGGACCGGAGGACAAACTCAAGAACCTGCGCGGGATCAAAACGGTGGACCCCACCTACGGAATGCCGGGGGTCTGGATCTCTCCCGAGCAGCGGGGCGACGCCGAGCGTTGCGGCTGCATGATCTTCGACCCGGTGTCGGTGGTGGCGACCCAGTTGACCGAAGTCGTCCGCAGCCACGCCGCGGAGCTACTCGGTCGCCAGGAGGTTCAAGCCCTGTTGGACGCCATCAAGAAGACCCATCCGGCGGTGGTCAAGGAGCTGGTTCCTGACGGACTGGGGCTCGGTGAGGTGCAAAAGGTTCTGCAGAACCTGGTCAAGGAAAGGGTCTCCATCCGCGACCTGGTCACCATCTTGGAAACCCTGGCCGACAACCTGCAGCTGACGAAAGACCCCGAGATGCTGACCGAATTCGCCCGGGTGGCGCTGTCTCGCTCGATCTGTAAGGAGTATCAGAACAACGAGGGGACCATCAACGTGATCACCTTAGACCCTGGGATCGAGCAAACCGTCCAGGCCTCGATCCAGCGCACGGAGCAAGGCTCCTTTCTCACCATCGATCCCAACGTCGGCCAGGAGATCCTGCAGGCCATCGGCCATCAGGTCGACTCTTTGTCCGAGCGGGGACTGCAGCCCATCCTTCTCACCTCACCGCCCATCCGGCCCGCGCTCCGCAAACTGACCGAGCGCTCTTTCCCCAACCTGATCCTGTTGAGCTGGAACGAGATCGCCCCCAAGGTCAACATCAACTCGGTGGCCATGGCGGCGGCTTAATAGGGGTTTCCTATTTGAGGTTAAACTTTTAAGGCCCGGTCCGCGCAAGAGAGGGGTAGATGGGTGGAGAATCAGGATTTCGAGAAACAGATCGAGCGGTGCCAGTCGCTCCTGGGAGAGCTGGATGAGCTTTCTCCCCAAGAAAGACTGGATCGAATCGAGGAGTTGTTCCAGACTCCGGGGCTGTCAGCCAAACTGCAAACTCCTCTCTGGGCACTCTTGCAGGAACTGCGTCGCTCTCCAGGCGGGATGCCCATGCGACTCATCAAAGCTGCGGCCACCGGATTGTGGTTGAGGGCGTAGTCTCTCCAATGCAATCGGTTGAGCTGGATCACACGGTAGCGAAAAGAAAAGATCTGATGGCCGTCGGGGCCCTTGAGATCGAACCTGTCGTTCAGCGGCCTCTTCGATTTGGGATAGGAAACTAAAGCGATGGGATATACGTTGAGACCCGTGCTGTCATACAGATGTAGCGCGTAGCGCAACATCCGCCGAGGGAATCCGAAAGGGTCCCGGTTCTGCGCCTCGTGCTCGAGATGAATCAGAAAGAATGCCTCTTTTTCCTCGCCTCGCAGACGAGCCCTGGAGAAGTGGAAACCGACTGGGGAGCTCGGGCGGAAGCTTTGAGCATAGCGCTCCAGGAATCAGCAGGATGGCAGAGAAGCTTCAAGCATGAATCGTGTTCGCGCCACCGTGGATAGGGCCGCGTGGGCGGAGAGATTTCGAACCAACGCAATACTTTGGACTCTCGTTTTGTTGTTTGGCGGGGTAGGCGTAATCTTGGCTTGCTGGGTTGGCCTTCTAATAGTGCTCGGCCTGTATACCTGGACCTGGCCGAGTACCACCGGACAGGTGACCGACTCCGCGATCACAATCATTGACCTCGAGGATTCCGAGCACAACTATTACCCGAACATTCAGTATTCTTACGAAGTTCGTGGACGGTCCTACCGAGGCAATCGATTTGCCCTCGACACCGTGGCCTGGTCCAGTTCATCCGAGGTCGAAAAAATCATCGCAAAGTATCCGAGGGGCCACGCCGTGACTGTCTACCACGACCGGTTGATACCTCGATTTAGCATGCTGCGAACGGGATTACCGTGGGCCATGATCATCATATTGCCCATTCTTTCGCTCTGTTTCGGAGGTGCTGCCTATATTGTTTGGAGGATGTTTCTGAGAAAGAGCACTTAGTGTTATATCTCACGACAACAACAGTGTTGACACTGTTGTTGTCGGATGATACTTTAGATAGCGTGCTTGATCATGACGACCGGGGGTCTAGATGAGTCAGGAAAGTTTTGCGTCCTGGGTTCTACAGCAATATCAGCTACCGGAGAGCGCGCTTTCCGTTCTCGGCAAGGGTGAAGACCCACGCTACTGGTGTCTGAAGGTTCCCGCGCGGGACGGCAAGCCCGCGCATCAACTCATCTTCAGTGAAGGCCTGGCGGCCAACCACGGGATGGAGTTCACCTTGCGGGTGAGCGGAACTCCGCTTGAGGATGAGCGGCTACCGACGATGATGCTCCTGCAGCTGCTCTACTATCGAGAGATGCTGGAGGGGGGAGCCGAAGTCGACATCCATCATCGCGTGCCTTTGGGCGCTGCGATGCCCTTCCCCTGGACGGACCAGCAACTGCGAAGCGGAGATTCGTCCGCGCTTTTAGTGGCGGACCCGATCTTGAAGCATCCTCGAATCAAGGTTCTCGGGCTTCTCTGCCAGAGCCCTCTCATGAAGTTCGCCACCGCCACTCTACCCAACCAGGAAGTCGCGGAGCTTCTGGTCCCTCTGGTTCCCGATCTGATCACCGACCTGGACACCCCTCTGGATCCAAACCAGCCCGAGTTCTCGGCCGCCTTGAAGCGATTAGCGGAAAGCGCCCCTCAGACCCCAATGATCGAGGGTCTGATGTTCGAGCTCCGCATGCGCCAACAAGGGCAGGCGCTCGATCTTCTGGTGGGACCGCGCTGGGTCGCTCCTATTCTCCACTCGGTGGAGCAGGTCTATGGAGAGAAAGCCGCTACTGTCCTACCCGGCTCGGCCATCACCTGCGTCAATGAGAGCCACACCGGAATGCTCACCATTCGCCACCACGACGATGAGGGGCAACCGGTCAAGGAGGGACAAGGCCGCTTTCGTATCCAGGAGCTAAAGTACGCACGGATCACGAATGGAGAAGCCGAAGATATCACCCTTGAACCCGACGAGGCGCGACGACTGGCCAACATTTCCGAAGCGGATCTCTATGAAAAGCACGGCCTGGTTCGACTCGCCCGGATCGAACTGCTGGCTCCCCGCTCTCTGTTGGCGCGCCTACTCTCAGACGCTCAAAATCGCCTCGGCAACCACGACTTCGAGTCGAATCCCGCTTGCATCTTTGACTACTCCATCCATTTCGCCGAGCAGAAGTTCCGTCTTATCCCGATCTCTCTAGCCTACTATGAAAACGAGATCGCCGTCGACGATAGTGGAGAAGTCGTGCCGAGGGAACGCACGGCCGGAGCACCAGTTGGACCGACCCACCACGAGTTTTATCAAGCTCTTCTGGAGTGGATGAAAAATCCGAAGCTGGAGGGGTTTCTCGCGCTCCGTCAGGAGATCGTGCGCTCTCCCGACTATCAACCCTACAAAGAGCCAAGACCGCTCGACCAACTTCGTGAAGCCGTAGGGGAGCGCAGGCACAAGGATATTCTGACCATTTTCGAGCGGGAGGGAATCAGTCTTCTCCTCTCCCCGGAAGCTCATATGGCGGTGACCATCGCCCATAAACATCTGGGAAATTCGGAGCTCGAGCTACAGTCGCGCTGGCTCTCCAAGCTGTGCGGCGAGGCCATCGAACAGAGCGGCGACGGCTCGCTCAACCGTCCTTACCTGGTGCTCCACATCAACGACGAATACGATTTCCTAGTCCGCCACGGATTGGTCCCGGTGCAACAGAGCCTCGTCCATCACGGAGGGCGCGCCCTCGACGTCATGACGCTCAATACGGGCCGGAAGATCGCCTTCGACGTGACCGACATGCAAAACGCTATGTTCGGCGGCTCGTCGAGAGGCTCGGCCGCCGACGTTCTGGCGGTCCTGGCGGCGGCTCAGGCTCGACAGGAAAAACCCGTACCGAGAACTTCCCCTAAGGGATGCTTCCTGGCCTTTTTGTTAGGCGTAGTGATCATGGTGATCAGCACCGTGGGACTTCGTCGGGTGGAAGACAAGGAGCTCGCCGGGCTCTGGTCTCGTATCGAAGCCGCCTCCAAAGCCAAGGACACCAGGACCGTGATAGAACTGGCCACGCGAATCGAAACCCACGGACCGAAGGGCGGTCGCGAAGCTGATTTTCTTCGCGCCTGCAAGGTCCTTTACCCGCGACTGTTGCAGACCGGCGAGCACGTGCGAGCCCGAGAGCTACTCAACCGCATCCAAAGACTAGCGCCTGAGCTTGCCGCCACCCTGGAAAAAGAGTCCAAGAAAGGAGCTTTCCGATGAGCTTCCGTGAATACTTGGAAGACGGGTTTTTGTTCGCCACCATTGCGTCGTGGTTCTGGCTCCTTTGGACAAGTTGGAAGGCTTCCGCCGGTTTAACGCTCGGTCAGTTTTTTGTACCGTTACTATTCTATATCTTCGTCAGCACGTTCTTTCCCATCCTAGGATTCGCGCTGTTTCGACTTCCCACGCGCCGCTCTGACACCTTAGTCGGAAACATCGGAGCCTGGCTTGGAATGCTAGTCTTCGTTATGACTCTACAAGTAGGCAGCTACGGGAAATACATCCCATTCGTGCAAGGAACGATAGCCGGCTTTACCCTAGCCTTCATGCTCGGCTGGAACCCCGATGGTGACGCCTCTTGATGAATTTCTGATTGGAGAATGTCCGGTTTGGTGGTGCTATGAAGGTTATTCGAAGAATCTAGCCAGTGGACAAGGCGTCCCCGGGACTTTGAGCGGTTGCACGGACTGTTCGGGTTCTAGGATCTGGCAATCGGAGTATACAAAAGGCTCCGAAACACCGGATGAGAGACCTGGTTGGCGATAGACTTCCACTCGTTGGTGAACCACGTCAACGATCCAGTATTCGGGGATTCCGGCCTTAGCATAGAGCGAAGCTTTCTCGTTGCGGTCAAAGGTGAGGGAGGAGTTGGAGACCTCGATCACCAGGTCCGCCATGGTGGGGTTTTTTCCCTTAACAACGGTGCCGCGGGCGATCAGCGCGAAGTCGGGTTGTGGAACACTAGTCGTGGCCAAGTCTAAAGGTAATTGCACGGCGACATCATGAGTCTCTCCATAGAGACGGACCAGGAACATCGTCCCACGGCGAATCGGCTCGCTATGTTCGGGATTGGGAGGCGCCATCAGGACGAGTTCTCCTTCGATCAGCTCCATTCGCTCGTCCGGCGTGAAGAATCCAGTATCATAGAGACGATAGTACTCATCGCTGGTCCAGCGCTTCACGATGGCATTACTGATGAGCATCTTAGGATATTTCGATGAGCCACCGCGAAGTCCTCGAACTCCAACAGGGGCCAAAGACTCAGTGTGTTTGACACTGTACTTATCAAAGAGTATCTTCTCTCTATGTCAGATCAGAAATGGACGGTGGAGGAGTTGGTGGAGTTGAGCTCCCGGCTGCTTCCCGAAGACGGCGGTTCGCGCCGGGTAAGATGGAATCCGAATCCGCGGTTGGTCCGCTATTACACGACGCTGGGTCTTTTGGATCGTCCCTCGGGGGTACGGGGGCAAGTGGTGCATTACGGGCCTCGCCACCTCTTGCAGCTTTTGACCGTTAAGGTGCTGCAGGCCGAAGGATACCCTCTGCAAGAGATCCAGGAAAAGATCTACAAAAAGTCCGACGAGAGCCTCCAGGAGCTCTCGGGGCTTCCAGCCGACTGGTTGGAGAACGTCCTGGCCGACATGCCTGCCAAGCCCGAGCCGGATCGCTCCGTTTTCTGGCAGCAGCGAGAAGCCCCTCCAGAACCTAGCCCTCAGCCGACTTCGGAGCTCCCCCTGCAGGGGATCGAGCTTGCCACCGGGATGACGCTTTTCTTGGATCGACGCATCTACCCTAACGTCGATCTCAAAAGATTGAGAGAGGCGTCGCTGGGTTTACTGGAAGCGCTGGAAGGCCAACCTACCCGCCGATGAGTCAGGCCGCGACCGCGGAGCTCCCGCTTCTTGTCGCGGTGGAGCTCAAAGGCCGCATTACCGGCCTGCTGAGTCACCTCACCTTGAGGCAAACCTTTCATAACCCTCACAAGGTCCCGCTGGAGCTAACTCACATCTTCCCGCTTCCCCCCAGGGCGGCGGTCGTCTCCTGCCGCCTCAAAACCGGGAAGAGATATCTCTCCGGCCAGCTGATGGAGCGCCGTCAAGCCCGCCAGAGCTTCCAGGCCCACGCGACGAGAGGGAAAACCGTTTGCACCTTAGAGCAGGACCGCCCCGACCTCTACACACTTCGGGTCGGACCGATCGCTCCTGGAGGGCATCTGGAGGTTGAGCTGGCTCTCGACCTGATCCTGGCCACCGAACGCGAAGAGGTCGTTCTCTCCTTTCCGCTGACAGCGGGGCGTCGCTACGTCCCCGGGCGCCCCAGCCACGGAACCTCCGCGGGGATGGGAACGGGAGTCGACACCGACATCGTGGCCGACGCCAGTCGACTTAACCCTCCGGTCCTCCGGCCTGGAGACAGCGAAGATAGCGAGTTCCACCTGGACCTTTCCATCGACTCCGCAAATCATGACCTAAGACAAGTCGAGTGCCATACCCACCGCCTCAAGATCTCGCGACGTCAGGGCATTCTCCGGGTCAAAAATGAGAGTGACCAGCCGGCCCGAGATTTCGTGCTGCGCCTGGGAATGAGAGCCGAGAACCGCCTGGCAGTCGATCCGAACGACGCGACCTTCCACTTCACCCCCTTCTGGGCCGAAGATGAAAGCCAACGGCGACCGCTGGTCATTCTCTTGGACCGTTCCTATGCGATGAAGGGGCAGCCCCTGGCCGACGCTCTCGAGATCGCCCACCGCTTGATCGATAGTCTTGAGCCGGAGCAGTCTTTCGGGCTTCTCAGCTTCGCGAACTCTCCTTTCCACTTCCGCTCTGGACTGGTTCCGGCGATCCCCGAGCTCAAGCTCGCCGCCCATCAATATCTCCAGGAACTCATGGCCCAGCCGGGTGGTGAGCTCTGTCAGGGTCTAGCGGCGGTGGAAGTGTTGTTGGCCGGAAAAAGTGAGCCTTGTGACCTGGTTCTACTGACCTCGGCCCAGTTTGGAGATCACGACCGGCTCATCTCCTGGGCGGGCCACCAGGAAGGCCTTCGCCTCCACTGCGTGGCGGTGGGTCCGGTCGTCAACAGCGGCCTTCTTGACAGGCTGTGCTGCCTGACGGGAGGAAGTTCACACCGACTCGAGCATCCCGAGAGGCTCGATTCCACCTACCAGGACCTTCTGGAAACGCTAACCGCGGCCAGACTGAGCGATCTCTGTCTGATCGGACAACCTCTGCTCTCAGCCAGTCCCGAGCACTGGGAAGTCTCTTCTGGGCGCGGTGGAAGTTTTCATGGCCGATTCACCGAGCCGCCCACGGAGCCGCTGGAGATGATCGGCACTCTTCCTGACGGCGGCGAGTCCTCCGAAGTTATCACACCCCTGGAGTTCACCCACCCGGCCATCCCAGCAAGTTGGGCCAGGGCGCGCCTTTTGGACCTCGAGGATCGCTGGGCCGGCCTTCCGGTGGGAACGGTGGACCTCACCGTCGGAGGGGATAGACCGGCATCCGAAGCGGCCACCCACCTTCGCCGGGAGGCCGAACGCGGCAAAGCCTGGTTGGAACGAGTGCAAGATTTCTGGCGGCGCAAGGGTTGGCTCTTCCCTCCTAGCGACCAGGGAGAGCCGGCACTCCCCCTGGTCAAGGCGATGGAAGAGAGCTCCTGCATGGCTTACGGACCGAGCCAGGTCATGCCGGGGGAGAGTCCGCTCGAGAGCTTGGAAGAGCAGGCCAGAGAGCTCTTATCACTGGAATCTTCGATCCGCGAGCTTTCCATCGAACGCGGCGTTCTCTGCCGCTTCACCGCCTACGTGGTGACCACCGGATCAAAGGTGAAGGAGACCGCCCACCGAGTGGTTGTCCCAGTACCCCGCATCGAGGAACGCTAACAATCCCAATCGAGTAAAAGCCCAGTTTTACTGGGCTTTTACTTCACTCTTCCACGGGGGTTTGATGAGGCGGAGAGCGAAAAAAGACCCATGCTTATCACCAACGCGGTGACGCGGAAATGGACAGTGGACGAGTATCTCCGCCTAGCCGAGAACGGAGCTTTCGACAAAGGCCCGCGCGTGGAACTGGTCGAGGGTGAAATCGTCGTCATGTCACAGCCTGGGCCGTCCGAAAGCTACGCCATTCGTAAAGGTATACGGGCATTCTTCCAGCTCTACGAAGACAGTCACGAAGTCTCCGTACGATGCCCTCTAAGAATCAGTCAGATGTCGTTACCCGAGCCAGACTTCACTCTGGTTCCCATCGGGGCCGCCAGCCCAACGGCCTACTTATCGAGAGCCGACCTGGTGGTCGAGGTGGCCTTCTCCTCCCTAGCCTACGACCTCGGCGAGAAGGCCGACCTGTACGCCAAGGCCGGTATCCCCGACTACTGGGTGGTCGACCTGGTCAATTCTCGCGTGGTCGTCCACAGGGACCCAGGACCCCAACGCGGCAAAAGAGGCAAAGCCATCTATGGGAGCATCGAGAACCTCAGCCCCGGCGACAGCGTACAGCCCGTAACCGTACCGGGCCCTCCTTGTCCCCTGGCGAGCTTCTTCGGGTAAACGTGGTCAGGATTCTCTTGGCGATGTTCCTCGCTTTCTCGGCCCCGTTGGCCGCTCAAACACGAACCGAGACTCCCAAGCTGCCTTCGGGCTACACCTCCTGGAGCATCACTCGCGAGGACTCCAGCACCCTGGTCTTCTATTCGAACTTCGCCCAACTGGACCCAGAGAAGCCGCTGGCCGTGTGGATGCAGGGCAGTGGCTATCATTCTCTCTTCCCCGAGCGTGAGGAGAACCTTCGCTTGGGTGTGATGGCCGTGGTCTCGGAAGCTCTCGGTTCGGACGTTCAGTTGTTGGCGGTGGAGAAACGAGGAGTCGTCCTAGGTGTCCTGGGCGGTGGAGGCGCTCTCGACGCGCCGCCGGAGTATCACGAGTACGCCACCTTAGACGATCGAGCCGGTGACGTGGTCACCGTGCTCTCGGGATTCGAGCGTCAAACTGGACTACCCACCAGACTGCTCGCCATCGGCCACTCGGAAGGAGCCGATGTCGCGGCCAAAGTCGCCGCGGACTTTCCTAAAGTCAGCCATCTGGCTTTTCTGTCGGGAGGCGGAGCCAGCCAGCTGTTCGATTTCATGATCGTCATTCGAAAGTCGGAGGCGAGCCCGCGCGACAAGGAGACTCAGGTCGAGGAGCTGTGGAGCCAGTGGAACGACATTCAGGCTCATCCGAGGAGTACGGAGAAAATGTTCCAGGGCCACGCCTACCGCCGCTGGTCAAGCTTCATGCGAGAAGCCCCCATCGACAATCTGCTGAAGACCGAGGCGAAGATTCTGATCGTTCACGGCTCAGCCGACGAGTCGGTTCCCATCGAGAGCGCCGACCTCGGCGCGGTGGAGCTCAGTCGGGCCGGAAAGTCTTTCGAGTATCTTCGCTTGCCGGAAGCCGACCACAGCCTGCGAACGCCGGAGCAGATCCAACGTGGAGTTCCTCCCTTCGCCACTCTGGGAAGTGTTCTCCGTCGCTTCTTCCTGTGAAGGTGCCTGGCTCTCCTTGTCCCCTGGCGAGCTTCTTCGGCTAGCCCGGGATTGACTTCACCGCCGGGCGAGGGAGAGGACAATCATGGACTTTAACTTCGAAGAGATGCAGAAGAATCTTGTAGAGCAACACGAGCGCACCAAGAAGTACTGGGAATGGATCATCTCCGAGGGGCCCTGTCAGCCTCCTCTCGACAACATCCGAAGCGCGGTCGAGACTTTGATGAAAATGGAGAAAGAGGTCCTCGACGCCTTCGTCCAGGGTCGTCCCGATGTCGCCCAACAGGCGATCAGCGGTGCCCAGCGCATGGAGAATCGAGCCTACCACCTGATCAGCCACAACCTGCTCCAGCAGATTCTCAACAGCGTCAAAAACATCGAGACGCGCGGCGGGTCTTAAACCGTACTCTCAAACTTTTCCGATGCGAGGGTACCCGCGCTCGGGCGGCAAACCCATCGCCCATGAAAAGACTTCGCCGCCCGTTTCGACCTCTCGCACTCGCCCTTCTGGCCCAAGGCCTCTTCGCGATTCCCGCGATGGCGGAGCCGAGCGTGACTCTGGAAAAGATCATGGCCCACTCCCGTTGGATCGGCCAGTGGCCGGAGGAAGTTCGGTTTTCTCCCGCCGGAGGACGAATCTTGACCTTGCGCAAGAAAGATTCCCGAGGGCAAGAGGTCCTCGAGCTTGACCGCCAGGGAAAAATTCTCACCACCCACGACACCGGTAGCTTGCCTGGCGAGCTATCCCGAGGAAAGAACGGCGTTCTTTTCAGCTGGCACGGAGAGCTCTTCCTAGAATCGCCTCAACGCCAACGCTTGACTCAAACAAGCGAAAGAGAAAGCGTTCCCCGCTGGCTCGACGCCAACTCTTACACCTACCAGGTCGGCGATAAGGTCATGGTCGAAAATCGCGCGACCGGGGCTCACCGTGAGGTGGCGGAACTCGTCTTCGAGGACGACCCTAAGGCGGAGGAATCGAATTTTGTTCAAAAACAACAGGAGCGACTCTTTCCCGTTCTCAAAGAGCGCCAGGAGACCGACAAGCGGGTCAAAGAGGCCGGCGGTATTCCGAAACTCTATCTGGGCGCGGGTCGAGAGCTCATCCGCGCGGAACTGACCACCGACGAACGCCAGCTTCTGCTTGTAACGGCTCCCGAGAACAAGGCCAAGCGTGACAAGATGCCCGACTACGTCACCGACGATGGGTACCTCACAACGAAGGACTTGAGGGTCAAGGTTGGAGACGATCCCGCCGCCAATCAGGAACTCACCCTGATCAACCTGGCCGACAAGAGTCGTCGCTCCCTCTCCTTGGAAGGTCTCCCCACCTGGAGAAAAGATCGCGCCATCCGTGTGGAGGAGGCCCGCTGGAGCGACAATCGCCTGGCTCTGATGCTCTTGAGCCAGGACTTCGAGGATCGCTGGCTGGTGGTAGTGGACTTCGGCGCGGCGAAGCTCAACCTGATCGAGCATCTGCACGACCCGGCCTGGCACTCCTGGGACCTCAACGAGTTTGGATGGACGCCCGACAGCAAAACATTCTGGTATCAGTCGGAAAAGACGGGATATGCCCACCTCTACCTATGGGATGGAGCGACCGCGAAGGCCTTAACTCAAGGGAATTTCGAGGTCACTTCCATCAAGCCGGCTCCCGATGGAAAGAGCTTCTACTTCCGGGCCAACCGACAGCGGCCGTCGCAATACGACATCTATCGCGTGGATCGTAGCGGCAAGCTCGAGCAGGTCACGAATCTCGGAGGCAACACGGGCTACGATCTCTCTCCCGACGGAAAGGAGATCGTCTTTCTTCACTCCACCATCGAGCATCCGCCGGAAGTCTATCTGCAAAGCACCACGCCGGGCGCCGTGGCTCGACAGTTGACCCGTTTCACAAGTCCGGAGTTCGAGGCGATCGACTGGACCGTCCCCACCATCGTGGCCGTCCCGTCGAGCCATCAGAGCCGCCCCATCACGGCCAAGCTGTACCTACCCAAAGGGGGAGCCCAGCCGGGAGGCCCGGCCGTGGTCTTTGTTCACGGGGCCGGGTACCTGCAGAACTCGGATGAAGCGTGGTCATACTACTATCGCGAGTTCATGTTCCATACGTTACTCAACCAGCTCGGTGTGACAGTGCTCGACATGGACTACCGAGCCTCCGCCGGATACGGACGAGAGTGGAGAACCGCCATCTATCGCCAGATGGGAACTCCCGAGCTCGAGGACCTTCAAGACGGTGTGGCCTTCCTGGTGAAGGAGCATGGCGTGGCCCGGGATCGCGTGGGGGTCTACGGGGGCTCCTACGGCGGATTCATGACCTTGATGGCCATGTTCAAAGACCCGGAGCTTTTCGCGTGCGGTGCGGCGCTACGACCGGTCACCGACTGGGCTCAGTACGAGCACGAATACACCGCTCGCATCCTCAACACTCCGAAAGAAGATCCTGAAAGCTATCTGCGCAGCTCTCCCATCGAGTTCGCCGAGGGACTCAAGCACCCACTCCTGATCTGTCACGGAATGCTCGACGATAACGTGGTGGCCCAGGACACCGTCCGTCTAACTCAACGCTTGATCGCGTTGGAGAAAGAGAACTGGGAAACCGCGCTCTATCCGGTGGAGCCCCACGGCTTCATCGAGCCCAGCTCATGGCTCGACGAATACCGCCGTATCCTCAAGCTCTTCCGGACCCACCTGAATCTGCCTTAGTCGAGTTCTCCGGCCCGGATTCCACGACAGATGATGTCGGGAGGAATGGACTCGATCTCGATGAGGACCTGGCCGTCCGGATCCAACAATCGGGTGTGGGTGAATCCGTTCACCCCGGGCTGAGTGACGATGTTGCCCACCATCTGGGTAACCAGATCGGCGTGCAGAACCTTAGGTCGAGAGAATCTCAGCTCCATCACCTCGTCCTCGGTAATCAGCTTTAGAATAACGGCGTCGCCGTCGTCATAGCTCGAATGAAGGAAAGCGTGTTTACGCAGCATCGACTGATCGGGAACATCCGCTGGCGGTCCGTCATCGCCAGGGGGCTCGAAATCTCCGTAACGCTGTCCCAGAAAGGCTCGAAGGTCAGCCTGTCCCTCGTCTTCAATTCTTACAAACGCCACACCCGCTCGCCAAGGGCTGCTCAGTCGGCTCCAGCAAACCCTGGCCAGAGTGCGAACAGGAGCGAATCCCCCGTCGAGGTCAAGCTCCAGCTGCAACTCTTCACCGACTCGGACGGGGCCCGAGACTTGAAGTTGAGCTCCCTCCACGCTGAGATCTTCGGTCAACGCCATGTAGTCGGGAAGCTGTGGAGAGCGCACTCGAACACCCACGGGGAACCGAGGGTGTTTGCGAAGCCGAAGGCCTGGCGCGGTTCCTCCACCGGGATCGAGATCCCCACTGATGAGTTCGGCGAAATACAACCATGTCGATTCATCGACTCGGCGTCGCTGCTTGATCTCCACTTCCGCCTGCGACCCTGAACGGTCGCGCACAGCGACACCGTCTGGGGCATCGAGCACGCTGTGACATGCGAAAGCCAGGCTGTTCCCGTTACGATAGACGGGTTGGATGAGAACGGAATTGTCCCGAGAGAAAAACCCAAACATGTAGACCTCCAGCGAAACTAAGCCAAGTCTAGAGTATCCTCTGAGCCGCTTTGCGGCTTCCCCATCCCAGGTAGCATGACCCCATACCGGCGCTTCCCATGACGGATGTTATCCTGACGAGATCCCACATCCCTCAACCGGAAAAAATCCACGAAGAAAGTGGGATCTCAACTCTAAAAACGGGATTCACAAAAAAGAGCCCGGCGGCGAAGCCGAGCTCTCTTTTGTGAACCCTTCAGCTTAGAACTTGAGGGTCAACTGTGAGGTTATCTGCACACCTTCCCAAGAGAAGGGGTGAGCCACCTGGGGTCCGTTGTTGATATTCAACGCCGGCACCTGCGGGGTGGAGAACACGTGAGCCGGAATGTTGTCCTTGAAGCTGAACAGACGTCCCACACCGCTCCAGGTCAGGTCCTTGTCGATCTCCCAGGCGAAGCCGAGTTCCGGCCAGGTCTGGGTGATGTCGAGATTGTCGTAGTTGAACACACCGACCGACTCGGCATAGGCACCGTAGACGTTGAAGGGATCGTAGTGACCCTTGATGTCGATCTTGGTGTATCCACCGTGAACCTTGAAGGACTCGGTCACATCATAGTCCACCTGAGCGTGCCAGCCGAGGAATCCAAGGTCGACCAGATTTTGGTTGGCCGCTTGAGTTCCGGCTCCGGCGAACCCGTTAGCCGCTCCGATAGCCTGCATGTTGGTCTCGCGGAAGAAGCCCAAAGACTTGAATCCACCGGACAAGGTCACACCACGGTTATTGTTGGCTTCGTCGAGAAGCCATTTGTAACCGCCGGAGACGTAGAGGTTCTCGATGTTACCCTTGTTGTCCTCAAACGGCACCGCGAAACGGTTGCCGCCGGCGGCGGCGAACGTGGCTTCGTGATAACCGGGGAACAACGGCTCCATCCAACCGGGCGAGAAGCCTAGAACATCACTGTTCGGAGTGGCCAGACCCAAGCTGCCCGCCGAGTAGCGAACATCCTGAAGGGAGCTCTGTTTCTGGTCCAGGTTCCCGTACTCTACCGTGACACGACCGGTAGGCAAGAACTTCCAGGTACCCTTGAGACGAAAGCCCTCACGGTTGTGCGGCAGCGACTTCGTATCGTGCAGGGAGTACAAGTTCTGGAAGTAGTTGAAGTCCGGTGTGTGCCAGATCGGGGTGCTCACACCAGCCACGACGGGAATCTGGATGATGAAAGGCGAGAAACGGGAGTCCACCGACAGGTAGTGACCCTCGAGGTCGAGGTCGCCGTCGAGAAGAGCCACACCGGCTCCGATCTTCCAAGCGTCACCACTGGCGGTATAAGCCGAGTTACGATTCGGCCGATACTCCGAATGCGCCCACTCACCGAAGATCTTGGGAGACCAGTTGTGATCGAAGGCGTAGTCGAAAGCCAACCCATAGGTGGTCTGCTCTTGCGGACCGACACCGCCCACGTTGGGCACACCCTGAGGCAACAGCCCGGCGGCCACGTTGCCGGCTAACGAACCGTCGTTACCGAAGGTTGCGTTCATAGGCACCGGTCGAACATCGCCGGTGCTACCCAGGCCGGCTGTCGCGTTGGGTGTACCAGCCAGCTGATTGATGTAGTAACCGGGAGGATTAACCCAATTGATCTGGCGGCTCAAATTAGGGTTCTGAATCAAACCGACATTGAGGGCTCCGCCGTTGGAAGCATCCTGCGCGGTACGCAGGAAGTTCAAGCTGACGTGACCACGCTCGTCGTGGAATTCCAATCCTAACTTGGCACCCAGGCTATGCCCAAAGTAATTGGTTCCAGCTCCGGGAGCTCCGGGAGTCACAGGTCCCGTGCTTCCGTCAGGAAGCAAGGTGCCCATCAACTGCCACTTGAGCCTCATATCGTCGCCATCACCCAACGGCGTCTTGCCGTCGAGGAGAAAACCGTAGTTCTCCAGGTACAGCGGACCGTACTCGTTGGGATTCAGGAAGCCCTTGAAAACACTTCCGTTGAAGTCGTGTTCGCTATAGGCGCCGACAGTCAACTTCGTACCCGTCGGGGTGTGGCGAACCCAGAACTTGTCCAGATTCATCCGCGTGTAGGGCTGGTGATTGGTTCCCTGCACACCCGATCCACCGTTGACGCTAGTCGCGGTGAAGGGGTTGGAGAGCCAGGGTTGCTGCACACCATAGTAAGCGTCCACGAGCTGGTCACCCTGCGAGGTGTAAGCCGAGAACTCCGCGCCGGCTTCGATGTCATCCGAAACTCGGATGTCGAGACCCAACACGGCTCGTGCGGTGAAACCGGTTCCGCTGGTCAACGGACGACCGGTCTGCCAGTTCGTCGTTCCTAAGACACCCGTGGTGAACGGGTTGAAGGTGGGAACCACTGTGGCCTGACCGGGCGGCAGGATGACACCTTGCGGGCCCGTTCCAGAGAAGGGGCGAGTCGCCCCGCCAGCACCGCCGGCAGTACCGACGATGGCGTTGTAGTTGATGGTATCAAAGTTGATTCCAGGATTGAGCGAGCGCATGGAATCGCGTCCCGTATTCTGGAAACTTTGGAAAGCCACTCGAGTGTCCACGTAACCGTAAAAAGAGATTCTCTCTAGCTCGGTGACACGTTTGTCGAGGTCGGCTACTTTTTCTTCGAGATTATCCACACGAACGCCGAGAGCATCGAGCTCTTCACGAAGGGCGTTCACGAGTTTGCGCAACTCGTCTAGTTCGGCCTTGGTCGCGAAAGTTGCGTGAGCCTGCTCCATCTTGGCCAAGAGACGAGCGACAATCATCGCAGTCTCCCAGCGCGAGGCGGAGCGGTCTCCTTTGAACGTGCCGTCGGGATAACCCTCGACAAGTCCCTTCGCGGCTAAAGCAGCAACCGCGTCCTTGGCCCAGTGGTTATCTGGAACATCAGGGAACAACGGTGCTGCGAAGGCAGGCCAAGTTAGGGTGAAACAGAGCGTCAAAACAAGTGAATTGAAGCGCTTCACTATCTGCCTCCTTGGTAATTGGCAGGAGTCGAATCGTCTTAAGAGCCTCTAAGGTTTCCTCTTAGGAACGGCAGGAGTGACACCTAGGCGCATCCCCACCCCCACCAACTCCTGCTAGTGAGTCGCCGCCCTTTCAAGCAGCCCTAAAGAATATCCTCCGCCAAAGAAGCAGAATTTTTTCAAGAAAGCCTCGACCCTCATGACCGCGGCTTTCTGATACTTTTTCTTTGGGGGAGTAAGGAAAAGGGCCCGCCTTTCGGCGAGCCCTTTCCTTGCTCTTAGGCAAGTTCGATTAGAACTTGACCTTGAACTGGGTGGTAACTTGGAAACCGCTGAAATCGAACGGGTTCTGGGTGTTACCGATAGCATCCGTGGCAAGCGTGGTTCCGCCGTTCAGGTTGCTGGTGGTATCGTAGTACCGGAGATCCATGTTCCAAGTGGTGTTCTCGGAGACATCGTAGTCAAACCCGATGAAGGGAATGATCTGATCGGAGTCCACGGTGTCGAAGGTGGTGGAGCCAGTGGCAACAGCCACCGAGTTCCAGATACCGGAGGGGTCGTAGTGACCAGCGATGTTGACCCAGTCAGCACCGCCGCGGATGGTCCACTTGTCGCTAGCTTCCCAACCGAGTTCACCGTGAATGCTGGTGATGTCGAGGTTAACCTGGTTCTGCGAACCACCGAAACCGGCGGACAGGCCAGAGTTACGCTCGTACTCGTTGCGCTCGAAACCGAGGTCCAGCTTGATGCGGGGCTGGTCGAACTTGTAGGTAATACCAGCGGCATACTGGTTGTGCTCACCGGAGGGATTCTCCAGGGGAGCCAAGTTCGCCGTAAACGAGCTGGCCGAGGTTCCACCGTAAACCAGCGGGCTGGCGAAACCAGCGAACACGGGATCCATGAAACCGGGAGCCATCCCCAGGATTGCTCCCTGAGGGGTTCCGGAACCGAGGGCACCGGGGGTCACGCGAACATTGTACAGGCTGGTCGTTTTCTGGTCGAGGAATCCGAGTTTACCCCAGATAGCGCCGCGACGCTCGTTGAACTTCCAGGTTCCCTTCAAACGGAAGCCCTCGCGGTTGTGCGGGTACTTCTCGGTATCGTGGAGCGAGTACATGTTGGTGAAGTAGTGGATGTTGGGCAAACGAGTGACACCAGCCAGCGGATAGCGCAGGACGAAGGGGTCGTAGGTCGCGTCAACACTGACGTATTCACCAGCGAGATCCAGGTCGCCGTCAAACAGGTTCACACCGACACCGACGCGGAACGCATCACCATCTACATCGTAGCTGGAGTTGCGGTTCGGGCGGTACACAGAGTGACCCCACTCACCGTCGATACGGATCTGGTCGCCTTCACCGATGTCGAAAGCGTAAGCTGCCGACAAGCCGTAGCTATCCATGCTCTGGGGACCGAAGTTACCACTGAGGATAACGTCAGCACCGGGAGCCCATCCCGAGATGGGACGGTTGTCAACAGTGGTACCGGCACCACCGTTAACCTGGTTGAACTGCGACTGCTGAGCGGCGTAGAAGCCCGGAGGGTTGACCCACTGCAGAGGGGTGAAACCGAATCCACCGGTGTTCACGCCACCGACACCACCGGTGAGCAAAGCTCCACCAGCGTTGGCTTCTTGGATGACACGGGCATAGTTACCCTTGACGAATCCACCTTCGAACTCGAGAGCCAAGCTACCACCGAAAATCCAGGGCTCATAGGCCAGGTTTCCGGCGCCAGCGACGGCGTCAGGCAGACGGCTGCCCATCAACTCCCAGTGCACCACGCCCCAGTCGCCAATGTCATGCAGGCCGGTCAGGTCGAAGCCGTAGCTATCGTTGAAACGATTGCCGAAGGCGCCCGGGTTTTGCTGACCAGCATAGATGATGTTGTCGATCTTGTCCTCGTTGTAAGCACCGATAACGAGCTTGGTCTTCGAGGGGTTGTGGATGACCCAGAAGTTGTCCAGGTTCATGCGGGTGAAAGGAACGTTCGACAGGCTCTGAGGTCCGCCAGCGGTGTTGTTACCGGTCCAGACGGAATTCAAGAAGGGCTGCTGAACACCCCAGTAAGCGTCAACGACGGCGTCGCCCTGCGAAGAGTACGCGGAGAACTCAGCGCCAGCGTCGATATCGTCGGTCACGCGGATGCGCAGACCCAGCAAGGCGCGAGCGGTGAAGCCGGTGCCGTTGGTCAGAGCGCGACCGTTACGGTAATCCATAACGGGCAGCACACCGTTGGTCTGCGGGTTGAGGGCGGCACCACCAAGAGTACCGACCAAAGCGTCGTAGTTATTGTAGGTCACGCCCGTAGGGAAACCACCACCACCACGAAGGCCGTCATTGTCGATACGGCCGTTGTTGGAGAACGACTGGAAAGTAGCGCGGGCATCGAGTTCACCGTAGAAGGTGATTCGCTCGAGCTCGGTGACTCGCTTGTCCAGACGGCTGACGCTCTCTTCGAGGTTGGTCACTCGAACACCGAGGGCATCGAGCTCTTCGCGGAGGGCGTTAACCAGCTTGCGGAGCTCATCGAGCTCGGCTTTAGTGGCGAAAGTGGCGTGAGCCTGTTCCATCTTCGCGAGAAGACGGGCGACGATCATAGCAACTTCCCAACGGGTAGCGGCACGATCGCCTTTGAACGTCCCATCCGGATATCCCTCGACCAGACCCTTAGCAGCGAGAGCGGCTACGGCGTCTTTGGCCCAGTGATTGTCCGGAACATCAGGGAACAGCGGAGCGGCCAGTGCAGGCAGCGCCATAGAGAACATGAGCATGGAGGCCACTACGGACCAAATGCGCTTCTTCATGTTATATCCCTTTCCTTATCTAGGAGGGGACTCTCTGCCGCTTTCGCCCCGAGAGGTGACTTCGAGTGTCTGATGTTTCCTCGTAGCGCTCTTGAGATGTCGTCGGCCCTGAGACCCCGTCCTTTTCCCCGGAGAGAAATCCCCCCGGGAAAATTTGACTTTACTTATAATCAGATTTGCGGGGAAGGTCAACACCTTCTCCCGTTGGACCCAGAATTTTCTCTTCTGAGTCTCCTCCCTCGTGAAAGAGAGGAAAATTTTTCATCAGTTTTTTGATGGCCGGTCGATTCTTTTGGCTGAACTCAACCTCCTGCCCAAACAAAGAAAATCATCATGCTTAAAACAGTGAGCTCAAAAAACCTGATTCTAAGCCATTCTTTTACTGCTGACTCGGCAAAACTTCGATTGCCGACATGTTAACAGTGACCCAAACCGATCCAGTTAGTCGTCTTCCCCTCCGCCTTCTCCAGGGAGCGGCTCTCGTCCCAAACGAGCGCACGCTTCGAGATAAGCGGTGATAAATTTGTGCAATCTCCCGTCGAGTACCGCCTGCACATTGGCGTCGTCGGCCCCCGTTCGACGGTCCTTGATGATAGAATAGGGGTGAAGAACGTAATTGCGAATCTGGTAGCCCCAAGCCGCTTCTGTGTTTTCCCCGCGCAGCTCGGAAAGATGTTCTTTCCTCTGCTGCTGCTGCAGATCAAACAACTTGGCTTTGAGCATTCGCATCGCGGTGTCTTTATTAGAGTGTTGAGAGCGCTCGTTCTGACAAGCCACCACCGTACCTGTGGGGATGTGGGTTAAGCGAATGGCTGAATCCGTCTTGTTGACGTGCTGTCCACCGGCCCCGGAGGAACGGTAAGTATCGACCCTCAAGTCCTCCGGACGGATCTCGATTTCCTTTGCTTTTTCCAGCTCAGGTACGACGTCCACTTTAGCAAACGAGGTGTGCCGTCGCTTGGCCGAATCAAAAGGAGAGATACGAACCAGACGATGCACACCGCGCTCGGAGCGCAGTAGCCCGTAGGCGTTCTCTCCGCTGACCATGATAGTAGCCGAGTGGATCCCGTGCTCAGCCGCCGACGACTCCACCAGATCCATCTTGAGTCCCTCGTCGGCTCCCCAGCGCAAATACATGCGTAAGAGCATCTGAGCCCAGTCCTGAGCGTCGTCCCCTCCAGATCCCGAGTGAATATTCAAGATCGCCGGAGATTGGTCGTACTCCCCCGACAACAGAATCTGGGTTTCCGCGCGCTCGAGAGTCTTTTCCAACTCCTCGACACTCTTGTCGACCTCGGAAAGATCGGTGCCGCCGTCCTCGGCGGCCATCTCAGCGAAGAATGCCGCCTCCTGCAACTTGTCCTGCAAATTTCCCCAGAGCTCGATCACACCTTTATGGCGCCCAAGCTCACGCAAAATACCACGAGCCTTTTCGGTATCGTCCCAGGCGTTAGGAGCGGAAATGGCCGCTTCTAACTCTTCAATCTTTTGAGCACTGAGCTCCAGGTCAAAGATACTCGCGCATACGGGATACTCGCGCGCGAAATTCCTCCAACCGACCTTCGTACTGTCCGAGCACGATATCCCTCCTATGGAGACTTTAAGTCGTAGACTTCAACTCTTCTACCCCTCATCGGGATAATGACACTTCTTCCACTTCTTCCCACTTCCACACCAACAGACGTCATTGCGACCTATTTTGGCCGCCTGGCGCCGGGTGGGTTGGCGAGGAGCCTCGGGAGCGACGGCGTCATCGCGGTTCGTCCCAGTCTCCTCGATGGAGCGCTCGGTCTGGACCTCCTGATCCACGCGCACCTCCAACTTGAACAAAAAGCGCACGGTATCTTCCAAGATACGATGCTTCAGGGCCGTGAACATGTCGTAGGCCTCTTTGATGAACTCGAGTTGTGGATCTTTTTGGCCGTAGCCTCGAAGCCCGATACCCTCTTTGAGTTGGTCGATGTTCTTGAGGTGGTCGATCCATTTCTGGTCTAGTGTCTGCAACAGACACCATTTCTCGAACGCTCCCATGGTTTCCGCACCGAGGGCCTGCTCTTTGGCATCGTAGTACTCTTCGGCCCAAGCGCGAATCTTCTTGACCATCCCTTTGGGAGATTTCTGAGCCTTGAGACCGTCCAGACTGGCTTCCTCCGGCAGGTTGAGAATCTGACCCATCTCCTCCCACATCTCCTCGAGTTCCCAGCGCTGAGGCGGAATCTCGGGATTGCAGTAGGTTTCCACCCATGACTCGGCCAGTTGCTCGACAAAGTCCATAATGTGAGGCTTGAGCGCCTCTCCGCTCAAAATGCGATCGCGCTCTTCATAGATGATGCGCCGCTGCTCGTTCATGGTATCGTCATATTTGAGAACGTTCTTACGGATGTCGAAGTGGTGGCCTTCGACTTTTTTCTGAGCGTTCTCGATACCCTTGGTGACCATGCCGCTTTCGATCGGAACATCGTCTTCGATCTTCAACAGGTCCATGGCCTTGGTGATACGTTCCGAGCCGAACAGGCGCATCAGTTCGTCATCGAGTCCGATGTAGAATCGGGACGAGCCGGGGTCGCCCTGACGTCCGGAACGACCGCGCAGCTGGTTGTCGATACGCCGCGATTCGTGTCTCTCGGTACCGATGATGCACAATCCGCCGGCTTCTTTGACCAGTTGCTGCTTCTCGGGGTCCACGGGATGCCCGCCCAGAACAATGTCCACGCCGCGTCCCGCCATGTTGGTGGCGATGGTCACGGCTCCCGGGCGCCCCGCCTGAGCGATAATCTCGGCTTCCTGCTCGTGAAACTTAGCGTTGAGAACCTGGTGGGCAATGCTGTGCTTGGTCAACTCCCGAGACAGTTTCTCCGACTGCTCGATGGATCGAGTACCGACCAGAATAGGGCGCTGCTGGGCATTGGTCTCGAGGATGTCTTGAACCACGGCACGGAACTTGGCCGTCTCGTCTCGGTAGACCAGATCGGAAAGGTCTTGGCGAGCGATGGGGCGGTGGGTCGGGATCACCACCACGTCCACGCTGTAGATCTCGCGGAACTCGCGCTCCTCGGTGGCCGCCGTACCAGTCATTCCGGCCAACTTCTTGTACATCTTAAAGTAATTCTGAAAGGTAATGGAGGCCAGCGTCTGATCCTCCGAGCGGACCTCCACTCCCTCCTTGGCCTCGATCGCTTGGTGCAATCCGTCAGAGTAGCGGCGCCCGAACATCAATCGCCCGGTGAACTCATCCACGATGACGATCTCGCCGTCCTTGACCACGTACTCGATGTCGTTGCGGTAACACTCCTTGGCCCGCAAAGCGTTGCCGATCCGGTGAGCCGCCTCGGAATTTTCAAAATCGAACAGATTGTCGATATCGAGAAGCTCCTCCACCCGCTCGCTCCCTTCGTCGGTCAGGGATGCGGATTTCGATTTCTCTTCCACGGTGTAGTGAACGTCGCGTTCCAGTTCATTGACGATGTCGGTGTACTTACCGTAGTCCGCGTCGCCCTGTTCCCCACGTCCGGAGATAATGAGAGGGGTGCGAGCTTCGTCGATGAGGATCGAGTCGACCTCGTCGACGATGGCGTAGTTGTGACCGCGCTGCACCTTGTGTTCGAGCTGCCAGACCATGTTGTCGCGCAGGTAGTCGAAGCCGTATTCATTGTTGGTTCCGTAGGTGATGTCGGCGGCGTAGGCCTCGCGTCGCTCCACTTTGCGCACCGGCTCGGAGCCCTCGGCCCGCTCCGGATCGTAAAGGTAGGCCGTGTCGTGATTGATAATGCCTAGCGACATCCCCAGAAAATGATAGAGCGGGGCGTTCCAGGTACCGTCGCGCTTGGCCAGGTAGTCGTTGACCGTGACCACGTGGACGCCCTTGCCCTCCAGGGCGTTGGCGTAAACGGCGCAAGTGCACATCAAAGTTTTACCTTCACCGGTCTTCATCTCGGCGATACGTCCCTGATGGAGAACGAGACTTCCGATCAGCTGGACGTCGTAATGACGCATCTTCATGACGCGGCGACTGGCCTCTCGTACGGTCGCGAAGGCTTCCTCCAGGATGTCGTCGAGGGTCGCGCCCTTGGCTAAACGCTCCTTGAGCTTCGGGGTTTGCGCCTGCAGCTCATCATCGGAGAATTTCTCCAACTTACTTTCCCAGACGTTGATGCCCTCCACTATCTTGCGGAGCTTCTTCACCTCGCGCTCGTTAGAGTCGAACACCTTTTTCAGGAGCGTTTGCAGCATGGGTTATCTCTTCCAATCTTGGGCCCGCGGAGGGCCGGGTCAACCGAACCTAAATCAGTTCGTCTCGGGAATTTATATCAACTCTGTGTGAAAGTAAACGCGAACGACCGGAATCGGAGCGGAAGGTTCGCCCAGGAAGGCGATAAAATGGGCCTTTAGCATGCTTAAACTCCGTTATTTGATATCCGGACTCCTCTGTCTGACCCTTAGCGCCCTGGCCGCTCCCTGGAACCACTACGAGAATTCTCGTTTCGGATTTCAGGTGATCGTGCCACGAGGGCTTGAAGTGGTGGCGCGAGCCCAGGATGGGTCAGGGATGACCTGGCAGACCGGCACCTTTCGGGTCCAGGTCTTCGGTACCAACAATCCTTATCGCGTCAGCCCGGAGCGCTGGTTTTCCAACGTTCGAGCTTCGGCTGGCGACCGTATCGTGGACGAACGAAACTCGGCGGCGGGGGTCGAACCGCCCTGGCACGAGATTCTCTACCTCAAGGACGGCCGACGCGTTCATCGCAAAACCTTCGTGGGGGAGGGTTGCGTCAACACGGTGGAAGTTTCTTACGCTTACAAGTTTCGCGAGGAGAAGCAGCCACTCGGCCAGGTGATCGTGGATAGCCTCAAACCCGGCGATCTCAGTCTAGCCCACTGAGGACCTGTCCAGGCCCTAAGGGCGCACGGCTAGACCCAGGGGATTGGCCCGAGGATTGGGAGAGGTGGTACCGATCACGATGCCCCCATCCACGTCGATGGTGCTGATGGTGCCGTCCCCCCCATTGGACACATAGGCTCGTTTGCCGTTCGGAGAGAGCACGATGTCCACCGGCTTATCCCCAACCCTGATGAGAACGTAGGCGGCCCTGGACCGATGATCCCACATCGTCACCGTCCCGGAACCGCGGTTGGTAACCATCACCTTTTGGCTGTCCGGGGTGACAGCCAGCTTCACGGGAGCCACACCCGCGGCCCAGTTGGACAACTCCGCCAATGTGCCGGGGTGGTGGGCAGACACCGTTCCGGAACCGCAATTCACCACATACACCGCGCTTCCATCTGGGGAGAGTCTCACGTCGGTGGGAACTTTGCCCACCGGCGCCTGGGCCAAAGTCACGCCGGTATGGGGGTCCACGGCGATAACTTTGCCTGGCTTGTTTCGGTCCAAGCCGGAGACCAGGGTGACGTAGATCTTATCACCACGGGGGTCGACGCTGGTCGGGATCATCATTTCGGCATCCAAAGGTAGGCTTGCCACCGGTTGATGGGTGGTCGTGTCCACCGCCAACAAGGTCGGGCTCTGACCCATCAGACAGGCCCACAAAAACCGACCGTCGGTGGACAGAGCCATATCGGTTACGGCGTAATTTTTCCCCACGGGAACGCTTCCCATCAGCTCGTTCCCCCTGGTCGCGTTCAAGATTTCGATGCGCCGTGCCGTGGTGGACACGTAGAGAACGTCTCCCTTCTTATTGAAACAGGACCAGATAGGCACGGCTTCCAGCTTGTGATAGCTGGTCCGCGAAGGAGCTTCCGCAGGCCAGATCATGAGAAAATGAGACAGATCGGTGATGGGATTCCAGCCCGGAGCGTTGGGGTCTTGGGTGAGAATTTCCCGAGGTTCCCCAACCGGGTCCACTTCCAAGGCCAACACGGCGAGAAAATTGGTGAGGTCGCTTCCGCCACGCTCTTCGGACTGTCGCGGGACAAAAGTAGCGTATAAAGTGCCCGGCCCGGACAGAGTCCCTTTTGTCACGGTCGCCCCGATTGGAAGCATCTCGACCCGCAAGGTCTCGGGAGTGTCGGCGCCCTTGGCCACCCTGGCCCGCTTTTTGACCGGTTGATACCCTTCGCAAGTGATCAGCACGGTTATCTCTCCCTCCGGCACCTCCGTGAAGATGAAAAGTCCTCGCGCGTCGGTGGTGGTGGCGTGCTTGGTTCCCTCGATGACAACTAGCGCCCCTTGTAAAGCTTGCAGGCCCGGAACCCCGGTATTGGACCCCTCGCCGGGGACCAGCACCACGCCGGCCAGGACAATATCACCCTTATCAGGATTGGTGGGACGCTTCTCCTTGGCGGCGACCAGAGTTTGGCTACTGGTCCAGAGCAAAATGGCGAAGAGAAAAGAAAAGACGGCGGAACTGGGTCTCATGATCAGTTATAGTACCCGAACTCCGCCATCTCTTCCCTCGGCTGGAATTTACGGCCGAATGGCGACTCCATAGGGGCTCGACTTGGGCATCGGGTCGGTCACGTGAATCGAAGCCGCCCGTCCGATGTCGATCACCGTGATGGTGCCGTCGTCCTTGTTGGAGACGAAGGCCATGGTCCCATCCATCGAGACCGCCACGTCAATGGGCGCCTTCCCGACGTTGACCGTGTTGGTGATGGTGTTCGTCGCGGTATTGATGAAGGTGACGGTGTTGGAGCCCTTGTTGGTTACCAGGATCCGACTTCCGTCAGGAGTGATCGCTAACTTCTGTGGGGTCACACCCACCGATAAGAGGCCCAAAGGCGCCATGGTCCAGGCATCGATCACAGTCACGCTGCCACCACCGGAGTTCGCCACATAGGCAAATCGACCGTCCTTGGAGAGGATCACGCCCGTGGGGGCCTGCCCCACCGGGGCTTTCCCCATAACCATGCCGGTATAAGGATCGAGCGCCACCAGTAAACCTTGTCCGCCCTTGGCCGCTTGTCCGTCCAGGGTCACATAGACTTTGGAACCATCGGGGCCGGTCGCCGCGTCGGTCGGGGTCATAGTCCCCACACCGTCGATAGCCAGGAAAGCCGCGGGTTGGCGAGTAGCCGTTTCGATCATCATCACGCCGGGAGTGACGGCCATGACGGTGGCCATCACAAAGCGTCCATCCCCGGAAAGGTTGAGGCTGGTGACGACGCCGTTCTGCTCGGCCGGAAGAGAGGCCAGAACGCGATTTTCATTGGCCGCGTCCAACACCTGAATCTGCTTAGCGGCGTTGGCCACGTAGAGAGTCTTGCCGCTCTTATCAAAGCAGAGCCAGTACGAGGGAGAAGCCGTGTTGTGAAAACCAGTGCGCGAGGGAGACTTCGGCGGCAAGATCATAATCGAGTTGGGTGCGTCGTTGACGGGATTAAACTCCGTCTCGCTGGGATTTCTCGTCTGCCCTTGCTCATTACTTTCCAGGGTCAAGGGGTCGGCTCCGGCCGCTATGGCCGAAGAAATGGTCTGCAGGTTGCGATCCCATGTGGTATGACCGCCGGGTTGCGACTTGTCCAGCTGGCGCGCCGAATACGCCACGTAAAGCGTCCCGGTCCCGGTTGGCGTTTTGCCGACGTAGTTGGTACCCACCGGCATCATTTCAACCCTAATCTGGGCCGGCTCGCTAGCGCTTTTTTCAATCTTAGAAGTGCGGACCTCCGGCTTATAGCCCTCTTTGGTGATCACGATCTTGACCGGACCCTCGGGACCAGCGGTAAAAACGAACATCCCGTTGGCGTCCGTGGTGGTCTCGTAGCCGGTCCCTTCTAAAACGACACGCGCTCCCGTCACCGCGCTCATCCCCTCTCCCAGGGCGTTGCTGCCGGCCCCAGACTCGGGCGAGTAAACCAATCCCGCCAGCAGAATGTCCCCTCTATTTGGGTCCATCTTCTTGGGATCGTCTTTTTTCTTGCGCTCTTTAGCTAAGGCTCCCCCACTCAGCAGGAAACCAAAAATCAGGATCAACGACAGTACCTGGCGCCATCGAGGGCGAGATATCGACTTATCGGGCATCTTGATTCTCCTTTTCAAGATATCGCTCGGCCATCACGACGGCGGCGAAATCATCATAGCATATCGGAGGGGTCTGAAGGCCCAGCGGCACCAGCTTCCATATTCCGCGGGGCGGAAACTCCTGAAAGTAGCGCAGCTTAGCCAATTCCGTGGTATGTTTCTCGTCGACATATTGCGGCTCTACCTTGACACTCTGCCGAATGACCGCGCCTATCGGTTTCGATCCGGTGCTGGACCCCAGCAGTATCGCCTTGGGGCGGTACTTCTCATACAGGTCGCGCAGAGCGGCGGAAAATTCCTCGCAAGAGACGACCTGACGCTCCAAAATGCCGCGTTTGGCGCTGACCACGGCCACACCACACTTTTTGCTGCCGGGGTCGACGGCCAGGACGCAATCGATAGCCACCGCCTCTTCGACCAAGATATCCACGGAAAACAACTCCAACTTATAGGGATTCAACCTCGATAGAGACATCCAGGTTGCTGCTTTGATACAGCTCTCTGTTCGCCACCGCTTTAAGCCGTACCCGCCCACCGGCTTCAACGACCTTCTGGGAAATCTTAACCAAGCGCTCGGCGGTAATACCCCCTCCCAGACTATCGTTGAGCTCGATCATTCCCTTCTTGAGCGCCCTGGAGCGGAGTTCCTCAATAAATTCGTACCAATCGACCAGAAACTGCTTGGGATCGATCTCCTTGGAGTAGACCTCCTGTCCTTGAGTGAAGATCGGGCTGACCGGAAAACTACGCACAGTGACGGGGACAGGGTCCTTATACATGCAGTTCTCCGTCACCTCAAGCCAGAGGCCGATGGGTTGAGGCTGCATGGTGTAGGTATCGAGCCAGTTCTGGAAAACCTCTGGTGAGTATTTGATCAAAACCCGATCAAGATCGAACTGCTGCTGATTCTGACTCACCGCGATACGATTGTTCTTGGTCACGGTCAAGACGTTAGCCTGGACGATCAACTCACCGATGGATCGTTCCACCTTGGTACGGTCGGATTCAGCTGGAATTGTCGTTAAAGCGATTCTTTCACCGTAGTTCCAGATAATAGTTCCGCGACGGACCTCGTCGGAAAGCTGCTCGATCCGCTCCAGAAGTTGTTTTTCCCGCTGAAGCAAAGCATCTAAGCGAGCCGAGGTGCCTTTCACCGCGTCCGCCACATCCTGAGAGAAGAGCATCGCCAAGGCGAGCGTCGAGCATGCGATGACGCTACCGGTCATAGTGGTGATGAAAATTGAAGTGTGGCGCGGTCGCAATCCAAAAATCGTCATCTTTCTGCGGCCGATCTTTCGCCCCAACTGGTTTCCAAGCATGGCGATGCCACCGGCCAATACGGCCACCAACAGAAATATGAAGGCGACTCTGAGAACTATCAGCATGGCATCGGAGGGCCCCCGGCGGATTTGATCAATTATTCCAACCAGGCATGGCCGCCGAGGTTACTATCGCAGAAAAGGGTCGCCGTACCTGCTTCGGTGGTCCGCGGTTAAACTCTGGGCTCCTTGCGTCCCCGGCTACCCAGGGCTCGAGAGTCCACCAAAAGACCGGCCAAAAAGTCAAGATCCACCCAGTACTCCCCTCGAGATAGCCGTTCGCGAAGCTCGCGCTGGCGAAAATCTCGTCGGTTCGGCGAACCGAAACCGAAGGGATCGGAGATCGTCTTGGGGGGTAAGCTGTCCTCGATCATCGGTGTGACGTCTCCTTAATGTGAATGTACTATGCCTATCGGCGAGAAGTTAGAGACCTTAAGCCCCGTCCATGGAATTCGCCAGGTCCCGAAGAGCACGTTTGTGCAACTGGGAGATGCGGGCTTCTGAAACACCCATCACCTCGCCGATCTCTCTCGTTGTCAAGCCTTCCTTGTAGTAAAGAGACAGCAGGATCTGTTCGCGCTGCCTAAGGTCGCCGAGAGCACGACGCATCTCCTGAATCTGGAGGGAACGCTCGGCCTCTCGAGCCGTGTCTTGTCCATTGTCGATGGTCTCCAAAATCAATTTGGCGCCCTCGCGTCCATTCCCTGATGCCACGAAAAGCGATGTCACGCTGGCCCGTACGGCTTCGTCGCTACGGCGGACCAGCTCTGAACGAGACCACCCCAGCTCCCTGGCGAGCTCGGCTCGAGTCGGCTCGCGATGAAGGCGATGGCACAAAACGTCCTCGGCCGCCTGAACCTGCCGAGTGCGGCGACGCAACCCTCGGCTGGCCACGTCGTCACGACGGAGAGCGTCGATAATGGCTCCCCGAATTCTGCTGGCGGCGAAGGTCTTGAGCTCGATCCCCTGAGAGGGGTCAAACCGATTGAGCGCCTCCAGTAAACCCGCGACCCCTTCCTGGATCAGATCCTCCATCGCGAGATGACCTGGCAGCCGGCTGGCTAACTTGCGCGCGATCGGTAGGACGTAGCGCGAGTAGGACATCGCGTACATCTGTTTCTGACTAGGACTCAAAGCCCTGGGAATGGTGGCAACGACATCAGGTGTTTTCAACATACACCTTAAGCATTGTCGTCTCTCGGAGATTCCGCTTGTGAGATCTTCCGAAGCCGGGAAAGTCTAGGGCTTTCCCTATCGGCCTGGGGGAAACCCCCTATATGGGGCTAGCGGAAAGGCTCGGCGAAGCGGTCCAGGACCTTGTCGGCCCGCGATTCGTCCACCAGTGTTCCGAACACCGACGAGCGACTTTCCCAACGAGAGGGAAAGAACAGGGCGGACGCCCCCGGCGTACTGGATCCTTCCATCAACTGCGCTTGCCATTGCAAAGCCAGGACCTTGGCCAGGTTGCGCGCTGTGAAAGGTTCACTGACCTGCAAAACCATAGCCTCGAGGGTCTGCCGAGTGACGTGGGGAGACTGGGCGACTTCGTCGAGAAAAACGGCGACCGAATCCGGCTCTCGCTGCAGAGCGCGCAGTAGGTCGAGCGAAATAACATTGCCGGACCCCTCCCAAACCGAAGAGAGAGGAGCTTCCCGGTACAGCCGAGATTGAAGGAAGTCCTCGGTATATCCGTTGCCCCCTAGACACTCCAAGGCCTCAGCCACGAACATGGGGGTGCGCTTGCAGATCCAAAATTTGGCTACCGCGGTGGCGAAACGGGCGAACAGCCGCTCGCGCCGGTCCTCTCTGGAACGGCCATAGGCCTGACACAGGCGTACCATCATCCTCCAAGAGGCCTCAGCCTCCATGCACAGGTCCGCCAGGACGTTTCGCATCAGCGGTTGATCCACCAAGAGCGCTCCGAAAGCTCTTCGATGGCAAGCGTGGTGCAAGGCCTGGGCCAAGGCCGCCCGCATGATGGCGACGCTTCCCACCACACAGTCTAGGCGAGTGTGGTTGACCATCTCGATAATGGTGGAGACCCCGCGTCCTTCCTCGCCGACCCGCACGGCGTAGGTGTCCTGGTACTCGATCTCCGAGGAGGCGTTGGCTTTATTTCCCAACTTGTTCTTCAAACGCATGACCCGAAGATTGTTGACCTTGCCCTCAGGGGTGAAGCGGGGGACAAAAAAGCAGGTCACACCAGCCGAGGTTTGGGCCAGTGTCAAGAAGGCGTCGCTCATCGGAGCCGAGCAGAACCACTTGTGTCCACGCAGGCTGTACACCCCTCCCCCCACCGAGGTCGCCACCGTGGTGTTGGCCCGGACGTCGGAGCCGCCTTGTTTTTCCGTCATGGCCATCCCCATGGTGGCGGCCGTCTTCTGCTCTACGGGCAGAAATCTGTGGTCGTACTGTCGCCCCGTCAGTTTGGGAAGCCAGAGTTGTTGAATTTCCGGGGGGGCCGACACTTGAAGTGCCGGTACCCCTGCGAAGGTCATGGTCAGGGGGCACCCGACACCCGCCTCGATCTGGGTGAGCATGTAGTGGCCGGCCGCTCGCTCCAGGAAGCCCTCGCTGTCGGGGGAGTCAGACTCCCAGGGGAGGCTATGGATCCCGAAACTCATGCCGGCGGACATCAACTCATGATAGGACGGATGAAAGCTGACCTGGTCGACACGGTGTCCATACCGGTCGTGGGTTCGAAGTATGGGCGGATTTTCGTTAGCCAGGTATCCCAGCTGCTGGAAATCCGCTTGACCCAAACGTTGTCCGAATTTCTTGAGACGAGTGGTCGCGGCCTTAGGAAGTTTCAACTCGCTCAAAAGAGGGTCGATGTCGTAAAGACTGCGGTTTTCGAGAGGAGGAGCCTGGTTGAGAACGTCGTGAGTCATGAGCGCCCCGCTTCAATCAAAAGTCCGAGTCCGGCCATCCCAAAGACTAGACTGGGCAGCCAGGCTCCCGCCATGGGATCGATCTTACCCGCCTCCCCCAAGATCATGCCGGCTGTCATAAGCACATAGTAGAGCAGAATAAAGACTAGAGATAGACCCAGTCCCATCGACTTGGAAGAGCGATGAGGTCGAACGCCCAGCGGGATGGCGAAAGTAGCGAAGATGAAAGAGACCCACGGCAAAGCCGCTTTCTGGTGATAGATCACCGCGTAGCGGTCCCGCTTCTCGGCTAGCTCGTTGTTTCTCTCCGAAGCTAGCGCGATAAGAGCGTCTCTGAGTTCGGCCCGAGACATCTCATCGGGACGCAGGTCCCGTTTGCTCAGGTCCTCGGGACTGGGGGGTGATTCTCCCGGAGACAGACCCGTCCAACCTTTCTGAGCGGTCGCCTCGAACGTGGCGTTCTGATTTTTGTCGTACTCGGTAGTCCGCATGTTCAGAAGCTCCCAAACCGAGCCGTTCCAACGAGCTTTCTCGGCGTAGATCTCCCGCCGCCGCATATCCTCATAGAAGTAGTGGATGTAGACTGCCTGCATGGTCTTATCCTCGAGGTTGAACTTATGAGCATAGAGCATCTGCTCCAGTCCGCTCTTGAGCGCTTTGGGAGCGGTGAGAAGGGCCTTTTGATAGATGTCTTCTTCCTGAGAGCGGAACAAAATCTCATAGGCACGCTTCATTTTTTTAGGAACGACCTCATCATTGAGCCAAAACGCGAAGGCCGAAAGGCAGAAGAAAAAGACCAACGCGGGAAAGGCGATTCGCAGAAACGACAAGCCGGAGGCCCGCATCGCGGTCAGCTCGGCTTCTCCGGAAAGACGCCCGAAAGCCAGTAGACAAGCCATCAAGGAAGCCATGGGGAAAGTGAAGATCAGAACTTGAGGAAGTCGACAGCCCAGGTACTCCAGGACCAGGCTAAAGGGAGCGTCGGCCTCGGTGATCATGCGAGCCACACCGACTAGGGTCTCGACCGAGAAGAACAAGATGGTGAAGGCTCCCAAGCCAAAGATAAAGGGGCTAAGCACCTCTCGCAGGACGTATCGATCCAAGGCTTTCATTCGAACGGCTAGCCCGTGGCCGCTTCCTTTTCCCGCTCTTCTGAAACGGGTTCGTGATGGGCCGCGCCGTTGGTTGGCGTTTCGAAGCCTGTCTGGAATTTCTCGCCCAGGTAAAACTTTCTCGCTAAGGGAGAAGAAGCGATGGTCGCCGCGTCTCCGTCGACTAGAATTCTTCCCTCACGAATAATATAGCTGCGGTCGCAAATAGCCAAGGTCTCGCGCACGTTGTGGTCGGTGATCAAGACACCGATGTTGCGAGCTTTGAGGCGACGAATGATGTCCTGAATCTCGGACACCGCGATGGGGTCGACTCCAGTGAAGGGCTCATCGAGAAGGAGAAATTTCGGTTCAATGGCGAGTGAACGTGCGATCTCGACGCGGCGTCGCTCCCCTCCGGAGAGTTGAATACCCAAGCTTTTTCTTACCTTTTGTAAGGAGAAGTCGTCGAGCAGCTCGTCAAGACGGCGCTCCCTCTCTTTTCGGCGCATGCCATGGGCCTCCCAGGCTAGAGAAATGTTGTTCTCCACCGAGAGTCCGCGATAGACGGAATTTTCCTGGGCCAGGTAAGCGACTCCGGCTTGAGCCCGTTTATGGATAGGGAACTTAGCGATATCTTTTCCATCCAAGGAGATACTGCCCTTATCAGGCTTGAGTAGTCCGACCACCATGGAAAAAGTGGTGGTTTTGCCGGCGCCGTTGGAGCCGAGCAGGCCGACCACCTCACCCTGGGACACATCGAGGGAAACGCCGTCGACAACTCGTCGGCGCTTGAAACTCTTGACGAGCTCTCTAACCTCGATGTTCATCTGTCCACCTGTGCCGGGGAGGGGGTCCCCCCGGCGGAAAAAGAGCTTCCGTCGGACTTTCCTCGCACCTTGCCCTTGAGCTGCACCTTATCGAGTTCAGCGGTGGCCGTCAACTTTTCCCCGCTCAATTCGATGCCTTCTCTCTTCCAGAGGACTCCTTCCGACCCGTGGAAGATTCGCTTCTTCCCCTCGTAGACAAGATGGTTGACCTCCAGGGATTCCTTAGAGTCCAGGCGGCGAGCATTGACTTCACCGGTGAAAACCACAACCTCCGTATTCATATCGACGTCGGCCCCAGCGGAATCCACCCGTACGGTCCGCTCTCCCTCGGGATTGAGGAGAAACCAGGTAACCACCTGTGCCTTGGCCTTGGCGGCATTGTCCATCCAGTCGACAGTGTCGGCCTCCATCTCCCAGCGTTGGCCCTGCTTGGTTCTTATCGTCGTCTTTTCTAGTCTCACCGGCTTTTCGCTCGGAGAGGCGGAGGCGACGGGGGCCGGCGCTGTGGGACTGGCAACGGGAGTCGGTGAAGCGGGGACGATATCATCGCCAGGCGTGGTGCAGCCCGTCACCAATAACGCCCCCATCATAATCCTTAGCAATGCCCGAAGCATTCAGACTCCCTTTCTTAAGTAAGCCCTTATTCCCGTTCTGGGAAAAAGAAACTCGCCGGTCAAGATTTCATTTCTCGGCATTCCGCCGCCCCCCGGACAGCATTGCCGTACCCGTCCCCCAGGATCAAAAAATTCGGGCTTTCTGTCCAAAAAAGAAGTCTGGGGAGGGGGGATCGCCAGCGCTGTCCACCCTCTAGCCGTGTGTCCAACCTGAAAGACCTTGCGCGAACACATGTTTGTCCATCCCCACCGGACAAAATGCCGCTCCTCCTGACAGCGTTGTTCACCCCTCTGACGGGAAGGGGGGACGGCATCTGTCCACAGACCTCCCCGGACCGCTGGGGCCGGGAACAGACCGAGTGGACAAAATGTCCACCCGGGCGGCAGGAACTCCGTTGAATAAAAAGTATCCTTGTTTTGAAATTTAATCAAGGAGATTGTTGTGGAAGTCACCCTCAAAGAAGCCTCTCTACTATGCCGTAAGTCGGAGAAAACGCTCCGGCGCAAAATCGAGGCCGGTCTGTTGGAAGGCCGAAAAGAGCCGTTGGAATTCGGTGGATTCATGTGGCTCATCGATATCGAAAGTCTCGAAGAGCTGTATCCCGGCTCCAAGCCGTCCCAACTCCCCCAGGTGTACAACTCGCCCGAACCGCCTCAGGTTCGCCTTAAAACACGCGCCATCACCGATGACTCGTTGGAAGGTCTTCCCATCACCCAGGCGCTGGTTCCCGACGGAACCGAACTGTGCGATGACGAGGACGATGACGATGGAGAAGAGTGGGGTGTCCGCCAGAGTTTTCTCAACTACATCTTAGAGGAGAACCGCGGGCTCAAACTCGAGATCAAAGAGCGGGACGCGCGCATCCTGGGCCTCAACGAGCGCGCCATGGTGCTCGAACGAGCTCTGGGTGAGCAAGAAGGGAAAGCCGCCACCCAGGCTCGTGTGCTGGAGTGGTTTCAGAATCAGGAAGGCGAACGCGAAAAAAGTCGGGCCGAGACGGAGCGCAAACTCCTCGACGCCGGTTCGGTACCAGCTCCGGTCCCTCAACGCAACCCCTACCTCGCCGGATTGGTCGGAGCCGTCACCACGGCGCTCCTACTTCTAGCATTCGCCGCGAGCGGCTTGATTACGTTCGGATAGGACGGTTTTTGACGTCGTTTGTGTTCGATTTTTTGTTCGATAGTCAGCGAGTCGACTTGAAATCGCGAAGAAAAGGATTGGTTTCCCGTTCCTGACCCACGGTCGTTCGCGGCCCGTGGCCGGGAAAAAGAATCGTGTCGTCGGGCAGAGTCAGGATGGCTCTCTCGATAGAATCCATCAGAGCCTGATGCGAACAGCCGGGGAGGTCGGTTCGTCCGACCGAGCCGGCGAAGACGACGTCGCCGACGATAGCGATCTTGGCCGGGGGAGCCACCAGTGTGACCGAGCCCGGCGAGTGTCCCGGAGTGTGATAAAGTTCGAAGGTCATTCCCGCGAACTCTAAGCTGCCCGTTCCTGGAAGTTCGTGGTCGATGGTGGTGAGAGGGCAGGGAGGTAGGCCGAACATCATGGCCTGCTGAGGCGCCATTTTGGCCATCTCCCAATCATCCTTGTGGAGATAGGTCGGCACCTTCAAGGCCTCGCGAGCCTTCTGCGCATCGGCGATGTGGTCCAGGTGCCCGTGGGTAAAGACGATCGCCTCGACGGCCACCTCGAGCTCCTTGATCCGATGGAGGAGCCTCGGGATTTCATCCCCCGGGTCGATCAAAATCCCCCGCTTCGTGGTTTCGTCATAAACGATCATGGCGTTCATGGCGAACGGCCCGACTTCTTGAACATCTACCTTCATGAGTTCTCTCCTTGCCCCCGCGCCGGCGGCGTTCGGGCTCGACAGCCCGCCCTCCCGCCTATCCGACGGGGAGGACCCCCCTCCCCCCAGCACCAAAGCCCGCCTTATGCCAAAGCTTGGAGCCCATGTCAGCGCCGCCGGGGGCGCCCACAAAATTTTTGCTCGAGGAGCCGAGATCGGAGCCGAGTGCCTGCAGCTTTTCACCCGCGCCCCCTCCCAGTGGAACGCCGCTCCCCTAACCCCCGACGGGATCGCTCTGTTTCGCAAGGAGCGCAAAGCTTACGGTAACCCAGCGGTTGTCGCCCACGACATCTATCTCAACAACCTGGCCGCGGCCAATGAGGAGATCCGCCGGCGCTCCATCGAAACCATGGTGGAGGAAGTGGGGCGCTGTCACATGTTGGGGCTCGATGGACTGGTCTGTCACCTGGGGTCCCATGCCGATCTGGAGGTCGGTCTGGCTCGATACGCCCGGGCTCTAGACGAGATTTTCGAGCGAACACCGGCCCAGCCACTCCCCATTTTGCTGGAAACCTGTGCCGGGCAGGGGACCACCCTTGGACACCGGCTCGAGCACATCGCACGGATTCTCGAACTGACCGAGGCTCATCCACGGATCGGCGTCTGCGTGGACACCTGCCACATTTTCGCCGCCGGCTACGACTTGCGCAAAAAGTCCGGATACGACGCTTTCTGGCAAACTTTTGATGCCCTGATCGGGTTGGACCGATTGAAAGCCTTGCATCTCAACGACTCGAAAAAAGCGCTGGGGAGTAGGGTGGACAGACACGACCATATCGGAGAGGGAGAGATCGGTCCGACCACCTTCCGCTGGCTGGTCCGCGACGGGCGCTTCCGTAAAGTCCCCGCGGTCATCGAGACGCCGGAACTCGAAACTATGCATAAGGTCAATCTCGACGCCCTGAAAGCTCTACGCCGGCCATCGAAAGCCAAAATCTTAGTCTAGACCGGCGCTCGAAAGTCTTGTCCGTTTCACAGAGCTTCGATCCCTAAGACGACGTGCCGGACCCCTTCCACTACGGCGGCCATCTTCTCGTAGTCGAGACTGCTGGGGGTATCGCTGGTCATATGATAGTTGGGATTCCGATAGATAGCGGTGTCGGTTACCATCAAGGCGGGATAGCCGCACTGCCAAAAAGACCAGTGATCGGACCAGTTGATGCCGTCGATGATGGCGGGCGCGGCGATCCCCTCCGCGGGCATGGTTTTAGCCGCTCGGAAATCGCTCAAGCTCTTCTCCATCAGAGCCTTGGAGCTCAGATCGCCTACGAAAGCGATAAAGTTGGCGGTGGTTGGGTAGCGATTCTTTAGCGGTGTGGGAAGTTTCTGGCTATTGGGCTCATCGGAGAAGAATCCCACACACTCCAGACTGAGCATCGCCAGAATCTTGTCGCCATCTTTCTTGCACTTTTTGGCGTAGACTAGACTACCCATCGTCTCGTCGTGAAAATACGGTGGCTCCTCATTGGCGAAGAAGACAAATCGCAGAGTCGGACCTTCTTTGTGGTCGCGGAAGAGTCGAGCGAGCTCGAGTACGGTTGCGCAACCGCTGGCGTTGTCGTCAGCCCCCGGGGTTCCCGAGTCGGCGCTGTCGTAGTGAGCCCCCAAAACCACGATCCCGTCCTCGGAACCGGCTTTCTCGGCCCACAGGTTGACCGACTTATGCTCTCCCACCGGGTAAACCTGGCGCTCGACCTGATAGCCCAACTTTTTGAGCTCACCGACCAGATAAGCTTCCGCCTTCTTGTATCCTTCCGGATTCTCGATGTTACGCCGGCCGATAGACTTAGCCAGCATCACCACATGAGCTTCCAGGCGTTTCACCATCTCGGAATCCGCTGTCCAGGTGATGGCCGCGGTGGTGGAAGAGACCACGCTGGGGATGGGGTCAGCTTGTGTCCTTTCACAACCGTTCACCAAACAGAGCATTATGAAAATCCAAACAAATCGCATGCTGGCAAGATTCGTCCCTGGTCCTAGCGATCCCTCAGATCATGTTTTTATGGACAGAAAGCCCGAATTTTCTGATCCTGGGTTCGGGTGGGCCGGTCTCAAGGTGTCCATAAATGAGTGACGAAGCACCGCTAGCATGGGGAGGATCCACTTATTGACTGGGCTCAGAGCTTGGCTTTTGCTCTTTCTCCTTCTGTCCGTGGGAGTATTGGCTCAACCTTTGCCACAGGATTTCGCGGTTGTCTATTTCACAGGACAAGGGCGGTTAGAGAAGATGGAAGCTCACCGGCCTCCCCTCGTGCGGCAGCCGGAGCTACGTGGGTACTCTCGAGAGTTCTTGAGAATCTCCGGGGGAGAGTCGAGCGATCGCTTCCCGGAAACCCAAGCTCTCCACTGGACGGTCCGCCATCGAACCGAGGTCCGCGACACCGAGGGCACGAACTGGACCGCCCTCTTTCTCGACGGATTCCAGCTTCATCGCCTGAAAACCCAAGGTCAAAGCCGAATTTTGATGTTGACCGAAAGCAATCCTCGCCAAGACACCGAGCATTCGGGTCTGCCATTGAAGGTCACTCCCATCGGGCGGGATCATCTGAGACTAGAGCCGGGAAGCCCCCTGGCGCCTGGAGAGTACGCACTCGTCTATCATCCCCAAAGCGGCGGGGCCACCGTCTTCTGTTTCGCCATCGAGGGCCCAGCGAAAGGACAGAATCCATGAAACGAAGACTCCTTAGCCTCCTTGCCCTACTCGTCCTGACCAGCGGCACAACCTGGGCTCAAGAGACCTCGGCGAACGAAGTTCCCGAACCTCAGGATCTGGGTGTGCTCCTCCACCTTCAGAATCAGACCTTCGTTCCACTGGAGCTTCAATCGGCGGTCAAGCAAGACCGCACATCTTTTTTTGCCTCGACCTCGGAGGAGTTTCTAGTCGTCCCCGGAGCCAAGTCCTCCATACGTTTCAAAGTGAACACACCCATCGTGTTCTATCTCAGGGTCTTCTTAGACGAATCGGATCCGCGTGCCGGATTCTTTCCCCTCCGCGATCCCACGAAATTCAAACTCGTCGAGCTCAAAGCCGACAAAGAGCAACGCAAGATGACTCTGGTTAAGTCGGGTTTTACCTACACCAAGAGGCAGGTCGGGCGCCCACTTCTGGTCCGGCTTTACGGAGAACACTGTTTTCAACTGTCTCCCAGTGAAGCGCTGGAACCTGGCGAGTACGCCGTCAAGTATCTGCGAGAGTCCGAGGACAGCGACGAGGAAGGGCAGTTCGATCTCTTCTGCTTTGGCGTGGATCGCTGATCCGTTTTTCTTAAGGAAACGATCAGAAAACTTCAGAGACTCTTTAGAGCAGCCTCAAACTCCAGGCTTTATCACGTTCTTTCGCATAACCACGCGATCCTAAAGCTTTTTCTTCAGAGCTTTTTCAGAGCGATCTGTGATATTGTAATAGACGGGGCCCTACACCCCAAAGAGGAACAAAGACGTGAAAAGCCTTCAGAGATATATCACCCTAGCCATCATCGCCGGACTGACGTCCACACTGCTGGCCGAGCCTTATTCCCAGGGTTGGGAAAGCTCAAACTTAGAAGTCGCCGACACGGGCTCGAGCGCCTACACTCTGGGCTGGCAGGACACCTCGGCCTCGGCACCCGCCCCTCAGGCGGCTGTGACCGCTCCCGCGGTGGAAGCCCCTGTCATCGTCAATCTGGCTGAACTTCCCGCTCTGATCGCGGCCGCGACACCCTATACCGGCCCCAGCCCGGCCGAACTCGCCGCCGCCGCTCGCTACTCCCACAACCGAGGCCGCAGCCTGCGTGGACCTTCCTCGGTCAGCGTGCCGACCCACGACATCACCTTCCGTGCCGACCGATACTTCGACGTCTGGTCCAACAACTACCGCTACGTCTCGAGAGTTGAAGTCGTGACCTATCGAGGAGACTTCCCCCGCACCGAAGTTTATGAGAACAGCCCCCAGTACAGCACCTATGAAGTCTACATCAATGACCTCAAAGCCGGCGACCGTTATGAGGTTCGCGTGACCTGGGACGACGGCAAGTGTCGCACCATCGAGCGCAACGTGACCCGTCGGCCGGAATACAACGTGCGCGTCTCCGAGCCGCTCTAGCGCGCTAACTCTAATCCATCAAAAGTTCAAAAAGGCTCCGCGGGCTGGTCTCGTAGAGCTTTTCCACAATGGAGAACAACACGGGGAGATTGTGAGTCCGAGCCAGACGGTAAGCCGAGATGAGATTCTCCACCGCGGCCTCCCGATCGCGAGTCCCTCCGTACAGCTTGGCAAGCTCGAGGTAGATCGAGGCCTGGCGTGACGGATTAGGAAAGGTCTCGGAAAGTTCCAAAGCCTGCCAAAGCGCGGTTTCAGCCTCCGCCCGGTTCCCTCGAAAGACAGCCAGGATCCCCGCCAGGAGATGGGCCCAGGGCAGCTCTGGGCTAGCTTCAAAACGCTTTTCCAGAATCCCCAAGGCGTCATCGAGATTGGCTCGAGCCTCCTCCCACCTCTCGAGCTCCACCAACGTCGTGACCAGATCGAGATTGGCTCGAACCAGCGGCATCTGGTCACCCAGTTCGGCGAAACGATCACGACTGTCCAGAAGATAGCCCGCCGCCTTCTCGAACTCTCCTTGAGCCCGGTGGGAAAGTCCCAAATTCCTTAGCGCGTATGCCAACGCCCGATAGTTTCCGAAACGGGTGGTCAGCTCGAGATCTTGCTGCTGAAACTCGATCGCCTTTTGAAACTGGCCCGTCTCGGAATAAACGCGACCCAGTTTGCCCAAGATACTGGCGCGCTCCGCCTCAGCCCCGAGATCTCGGCACAACGCCTCCGCCTTCTCCAGGAAGTAGCGCGCCTCGGGGTACCGGCCCATCCGAAGGCACGTTTGGCCAAGGGAGTTGTAAGCCTTGGCGCTACCCAGGGGATGGCGCACTCGGCGGAAGTCTTCTAAAGCTTCGCGCAGATAGTTTAGCGCATCCTCAGGGCGACTGTCGGTGGCCGCCAAAACTCCTAGATAGCGACGAATCTCTCCCCGAGCCACCGAGGGCTGCTCGGGAGAGGGGAGTAGGCCGAAAGCGCGCTTGTAACACTCCTCCGCCTCCCTGGGGCGTCCCCCACGGAAAGCCAGCAAGCCCTTTTGAACCCAAAGAGCCGCAGAGATCTCGGGCTCTGGAGCCTCGGCCAGCATCGTTTCGGCCCGCTCGAGGAACTCACTTCCCCGTTCCCGCTCGCCCAATCGATGAAACAGTCCGCCTAGCTCTACCAGAGTCTCGACCAAAATCGGACCAGCGGCTTCCTCGGCCTCGGCCAGAGCCATCTCCAAGAAGGTCATGGACTGGTTGAGATCGCCGTATCCGGCATGCAGGCGGGCGCTCACTAAGTAATAGACGGCTCGGTCCGCGGGATCCAAAAGGTGCTCATCGGCTCCAACCTGGTCCAGAGAAGCCAGGCAGCGCTCCCATTCTCCTCGAGTTAACTCAAAGCGAGCAAGTTCTAAGGAAACGATCACGCTTTGCTCGGGCGAGGTCAAGAGATCGTGACACTCCTCGAGGAACTCGCCACTGGCCGCGAAACCTCCAGTCCGCTCTCGAGCTTTAAGTTCACGACGAAATAAACGTAGATAGGGCGACATCATCATCTTGTGCCGCGGGCTTCGACTCCTCTTCGGGGTGGGCCTGTGGCATGAGGGATCGAGAGCGAAGCCGTCGAAGAGTGTTGATAAGAGTGAGATTGTCCAGCTGGAAAGAGTTTCTGTTTCTGCTCCGTCGCGAGTTCTTATTTCAACTCGACGGACGCCGAAGCTTCCCTCGGGGGGTTTACCCCGGGGTCAACTGGTTCGTGCTTTTGTGCGCCGGAGCGCTGCTTCTGGAATTTAACTCCAGCCGGTTCGCTCCCGAGAGCTCGAGCTCGGTGGTCGATCACTTTATGTTCTTGAGCCTGGCTCAGATCTTCCTAGTCGCGCTACGCTCCACCGTTTACTGCGCCATCTCGATGTCGCGCGACCTGCAAAATCATGCGGCCGCGGTGGTCAGGGTCTCTCCCGTCTCACGCACCTTGACTTTGGCCGCCAAGCTTTGCGCATGTCTTGCTCCGCTGTGGACGGAACTGCTGCTCTACCTTCCGGTCGCGATTCTCTTTTTCTCCGTCTACCTCTGGCTCTCGCCGGTGGCGATCGCTTCCGTCGTCGGGTTTCTCTTTTGCTCTAGCCTGGTCTGCGGCTGTCTAGGATTGGCCGTGGGTTCCACCACCTCGGCGCCTCTTCAAGCAGCTCGAAACGCCAGACTCCTCATCTTCTTTTTGCTCTTCTTCTTCCCCATACTCACGGCCGTGTCGGACGGTTGGGTGGTCCCTCTGGCGGCTTTGGCCCTCTGGTTGTCCGCCACCACTCGCCGGACTCCCCATCGGGCCGTCCTGCTGGTGGGAGCCGGAGTCCTGGTGGCCGGCCTTCCTATCTTGATTTCGCTAATGCCGCCCCGTGGAGGCGTCAGCCTGCTCCATCCCCTGACCTTTACTGGGCGCTATCTGCAAGATTTTTTCGACGGAAATCCGGAACTTAGTCTCAGATTTCTCGAGCAGCCCCTAGGGATGGGTGGGTTGTATCTTCTGATCAGTGTGGTTCTCTTCTTCCTCGCGCGGGCCCGCTACCAGTACGTCCGGTAGCTTCCATGGCCATGCCCCCCGGTATAGGAGACGGAATCGAAGGCGATCGCAAGCGCCTGATGCAGCGCGCCGACACTTTCTCTATCGGCACCGGAGTTCGCGATAGCAAGGATCGCGGCGACATCAAGGAGTTTGACGACGAACTCGACAGCGCCATGAAGCCCCGCACCGTCAAAACGGCCGAGGAGGATATCGAAAAACAGGCTCGTGAGACGGAGGAGTACCGCAAGGATCAACTCCTAGAACAAGCGGAACGGCGCGGTTCCAGCTCTCCTCCTCCCAATCTTTATCCGGGGTGTCTGACCCTTCCAGGGATCGGGATGCCGATGATGATGATCGGGGAGACCACGCGAAGCGAATCCAAAGGCAAGTCCGGTGGTGTCGAAAGCGCTTCCGAGGCCACCACTCACGCCGTCAGCCCAAATGTCCTCGAGGCACTTCGCCAGGCCGGCCTGGAAAATCCGGTGGAGTCGCTCGATGACCCTCGTCTGGGTAAATCGGCTGAAAAGCTCAACGAGTTCTTCACTTTGAGTTTGAGAGGAAACGATCGGGTCTACCTCTGGCAAAACGGGTGGGCCCACCAGATCCTCACCGTCGGAATGCACGAGACCAAGGTGGAAAGCGCGGTGGAGACGACGGTGGAGACGTTAAGAAGAGTCGGAGACACCAACGAAAAAACCGTGAGCAGCCGCCCCGTGCCCGACGAAACGACCTTTCGCCTTCCTCCTGACGCCTGATGTCTCACCCCTATCCCGATCAAATCGCCCACCGCTTTGAGGAGATCGACTTCGAGCAAGCCCTTTCCCACGGTCGTCGCTATCTCTGTCTGGATCTCGACAACACGTTACTGCCTCAGAAGGGACAGATTCTGGAAAGTTCCGTGATCACTAAACTTCAGGAGCTGCGCGGTTCAGGTCAAGTCTCGGAAATCTGTCTCATCTCCAACGTTATCTTTCCGGGGCACCGCTTGCAACGACTTCGGCGTCTGGCTCAAGAACTCGAGATCCGTCATGTCGTGCCCGGATTTTTCTGGAACCGCAAACCCAAGTCGGCTCCTTTCCGTCAGGCCCTGGAAATTCTGCGGGCCAAGCCCTCCGAATGCGTGATGGTGGGAGATCAGATCTTCTCCGACATCGTGGGCGGAAACCGGATGGGCTTTTACACCATCTGGGTCAAACCGATCTCGAGCGACCACTGGTCCACCACCTTGACGGGACGGCGTCGACGCGAGCGGAAAATCCTCGATCAGTTACGCCGGCAGGGGCGGGTGGACGCCTCCTGGTGAAGGGAGTTCTCGCACCCTTTAGAGAAAGCGCCGCCTATGAGTGAACAGACCGTGCAATGCGTGAAGCTGAAAAAGGAGCTTCCCGCCCTGGAGAGCCCTCCCATCCCTGGCGAGCTGGGGAAGAAGATCCAGTCCAACGTCTCGGCCGAGGCCTGGAAAATGTTCGAGGAGCACTTCATCATGGTGACCAACGAGCTTCGTCTGGACCTGATGGATGAAGGGACGAATCAGATCTTTTTTGATCAAATCGATCAGTTCTTGTTCAAAGATACGGCCAAACCTCCGGAAGGCTATGTTCCGCCCAGCGCATGAGCTCGCGCCTGCCCGTCGGATATCGCTTCTACTGGGACTCCAACTGCCGCTTCTGCAACAGCATGAAGCGATTGGGAGAAGCGCTCGATTGGCGCCATCGGGTAACCTTTGTCCCCCTCGATAGTGACGCGGCCTACATCGAACTCGGGCACCTCACGGATGAAGAGAAGTGGGCGAGTTCCCACCTTATCACCCCACGCGGCGAGGTTCTCTCTCGCGGAGATGGGATTATAGGGCTTGCCGAACAGCTTCCGGTGATGATGCCGCTGGTTTTCATTTTCCGCCTCCTTCCCCATCATCGTGCACTGGCCGACAAGATGTATCGCTGGGTGGCCAGCCATCGCGGCGTTCCCTACGGTGGAAGCTGCAAGGTCAGCTTTCCCACGCCAGAAGAGACCGATCCTCAGCGGTAGTATATACCCGATGGAAGTAGGGCCTTGGCCCTGAAGCGGTGGCCTCACGTTCCGCTAGCTCCGCCATGATAGTCCCAGAACTTAGGAGGACACGTCATGAACGATGCAAGCGATATGATGACATCATCACAAACGCGGCAAGAGGTGCTCCACACCGCGACCACCAGAGCTCGTGAGGTCAAAGAGACCGTGAGTCAAGAGGCTGGGCGGGCTGTGGAGAACATCAAAGCCGCGGCCAAGGACCAGTTGGAGCGTCAGCGGATGGAGCTGGCCGATTCATTGAGTTCGGTCAAGAAAGCTCTGCGCAACACATCCACCAGGATAGGGGATTCGAACATTACCCCGGGAGTCGAGCGAATGGCCGATGCTGTGGAAACGGCTCAGCGCTTCCTCGACAGTCACCAGATCGACGATGTTGGAGTAGCGCTGCGACGTCTCTCCATGCAAAGTCCCGTGATCTTCTATTCCGGACTGTTCGCGCTCGGTTTCGTGGCCGGACGCTTCCTGACCTCAACCGAGCAACACAGTCTCGATGAGCCGGAGCTCGAGATTAACCTTCTCAACGCTCCGCCCCGACTCGAGCAGCAAACTTCTTTAGCAAAGGCGGTGCCCTACAATGGATCTTATTAAACAAGATATCCCAGCGCTCTTAGGCAAGTTGGCCGGAGAGCTTTCCAATCTGGCTCGTGACGAAGTCGCGCTGGCCAAGATCGAACTCAAGCAGACAGCCAAGGAAGCCGCGGCCGACAGCGCCGCCATCGCCGGTGGGGGAGCCCTGGTCTACGCAGGTCTCTTCTTCCTCCTTACCAGTGCGATGCTCGGGTTAAGCACCGTTCTCCCGATGTGGGCCGCCGCGTTCATCGTCGGCGCCGTCACATGTCTTGTCGGTGGGGTTGCCATCTCGGTCGGCGCCAAACGGATCAAGACCGAAGTGCCGGGCCTGGAGCATACCAAAGAAACCCTGAAGACAAACGGATACCATCTGAAAGAGAGCGTGACCTAGTGATGAGTGACAAGGATAAAATTCAAACCATAGAACAAGACATGGCTCGGTCCAGGGCCGAAATCGAGCGCACCGCCGAGGAGTTAAAAGCGCGGGTGACACCTGACAACCTAGCTGAAACGGCACGCCAAGCCATCCTTGAAAGCACTCAAAGAGTCGAGGACAAGGTCAAGGAGCTGGCCGGAACCGCAGGCGATCGGGTGGAGGATATAGGTAGCCAGGCCGCTCAGTATTTCCACCACAATCCGATGCCGGCGCTCTTGGCTGGTCTCGGGCTTGGCCTCTTGATCTCGATGGCCGAGCGGCAAAATACCCGCTCCAACATGGAATTGTATGGTACTACTGAACCGGGTCGCTTCACCCAGGCGCTCAGTCAGCGCCCCGCCTTGATGCGAGCTCAGCGCCGCACTGTACGCCAGGCTCGTCGTCTCAACCGTAAGCATCCCCTGATGCTGGGAGCCGCCGTGTTCGGGGTCGGCCTTCTCTTAGGAAGTCTGATTCCCAACACTCGTCACGAGGACGACCTGATGGGTCCTACCCGCGACAAATTGCTGGAGACCGGCAAAGAGAGCGCCCAACAGGCTGTGGAGCAGGCCAAGGGGGTGATGGCTCAAGAGATCGAGCAGAAGAAGCTCGAGGCGGCTGAACTGCGCGAGCAGGTGGAAGTCAACGCCATGCGCGCCTTCCATAACGCCCGCATGGAGAGCGTGGGGGCCAATCCTCATAACCCCATCGCCTAAAGCCAGCGTACGGTAGGCTACTAAGGACCTCCTCTCTCGGAGGTCCTTTTTCGATACCATGTTGGCCCCGCACAAAAGTTTTTGGACAGGAATCCAGAATTTTGGATCCTTATTCCGCTTGCAAGTAAACGGGAAAGATGGCTCCGCCATTATGGACATTGACCACGGGGTTCTGTCCGGCCCGCGCGAACAAGCCGCTGAACTTCAGGCGGTTCAAAAAAACACTCCAGGTGACGAAGCGCTTCTCCCAACGGATCTCACCGTCGGGTGCAAGGCTCGGGAACTCTTCCGGGGTCGCCCTCACCGCTTCTTGCAACACCCATTCTTGGGGTTGCTTCAAAGCAACCCCAAACCTGGTTTCCCACTCCTGGGCGCTACAGGAGAAACCGCACAGAACTCCCCTTCCACCGTAGTCGAAGGCTGGTTTGAGTACCCAGCAATGGCGTTCTTCACTGGGAATGTGACGGACCAGGAAAGTTGAGGCCACCGTCACCGAGGAGGGTAGAGCCGTCCAGAGGGTTTTGCTGTCCCAAAAGCTCGAGCAGAGAGGATTCAGAAGGGTGACACGGCTCTGAAGCTTCTTTCCAAGGCCTTGATAGGGCCCGAGATAGAGCTCTTCATAGGTGTCGCGGACCACCGCTCGGAGGCGCTTTCCGTCTAAACAAACTCCGTCATCTTCCAACGACAGTCGCCTCGGGTCGGTCACCCCGACCGAATAACCGGCGCGACGGTAATGCTCGGCCCAGCACTCGATGTCGCTCTTCACCGTCGACGCCTCGGCCGCCGCGAAAGCGATGGCGTGAGGCCCCGGCCCGAGGACCGATTCCAGCGCGGCCTGGTGCCCAGCGGCCAGCTCGAACGAACGCAAGCTCCCGCTTTGAAAGAGCGGCTCCCAAAAAGAGTGCGACCGCATGGCGCGAGTGAAGCTCTCCACCCATCCCAGCCCCGAGGGGTCGCCGGCATTGACCTCCAAGAACTTCAGCTCGCCGGTCGTCCGATCCCACAAGAAGTCAAAGCGCCAGTGAAAGGTCGGATCGGCGTCCCAGGGGTCGGAACGGATGCTCTCCAGCAGTCCCTCTCGTCGCGGCAGCCACGACTCCTCACGCCCGAGCCGCCTTTCGTTCCTTCCGATCTCGAGAAGCTTTTCTCCCAACTCGGTGGCGGCACGAGCGATCCCGAGGCACTGCCGCTCTGTAACCAGCGGGCTCCAGAGCCAGAGAGGAACCTCTTCGAAGAGCTGCCCCTTCTTGATCTCGGCGAGCTCTTGAAAGTGCTCTACCCTTAACCTCTTTCGCAGATCTAGTTCCACGTCAACGAGAGCTCTTTTAGCGCTCGAGACAGCGTGTCCAATTGCTCCAAGCTGTGTCCGGCGGTGACGGCCACCCTCAACTGGGCCGCTCCCCGAGCGACGGTGGGAAAAAAGACGACGGAGACAAAAATTCCCCGTTCTTTCAAAGCGATGCCGAGATCGATGGCGCGCTCGGCCTCTCCCACCGGTACCATCACGATGGGGCTCGCCGACTCCTCACCGCTGCCGCGAAAGTGACGAACCTTCCGCCACAGCTCTTGCTGCAAGGCGGCTAGGGTGCCGTCTCGATGCAGCTTCACCGCCTCTAAGGCCGCCCCCACGATAGAAAAATCTAAAGGCGTCGAAAAAGCGTAAGGCATGCCGTAACACCGCACCAAACTTTCCGTCGCCGCGCTCGGAACCAGTAAGCCTCCACCGTTGCAGCCGAACCCCTTGGCCATGGAAAAGGTCAAAAGAAATCGCTCCGGCAGACGGCCCAACAGCGACAGCGCGTAACCTTCTCCTCGTTGGCCCAGGATCGAGGTGCCGTGGGCGTCGTCTAAATAAACGTAGAAGTCCTCCTCCTCGGCCAGATCGCGAAGCGAGGCCACCGGCGAGTTGCCTCCCATCGAGTAGACTCCGTCGGCTATGTAGAGAACGGTCTTTCCCTGGCCCCGCGCCCGGCGAGCCAGGTCGACCAAGGCCTGCAGGTCGTTGTGCTCGATGCCCGTGACCTCGGTCTCGGCGGCCAGGACCGGCTTGAGATACTGGGTCGAGGCATGGGCGAAGCGGTCGTAGACCACCACCACTGGACGCTCCTCTCCCAGCAAAACGCCGGAGGCGGCCAGCGGCAGAGCGGCCATGTGGGCGGCCGTGACCGAGGGAAAAGTGACGGCGGGAGAGCCGAACAGACTGGAGAGCTCCTCCTCCAGCCGGCGATTGGGTTCGATGGAAAAGCGCGAGCGAGCGCAGCAGAAGTGAACGCCCCATTCTTCCACCGCGCGTTGAGCGCCCTCAATCAGCGCGGGATGAGTGTCTAAGCCAAGGTAAGAACAGTTGATGAACTCGGTGACGCGACGTCCATCGCTTAAGACCACCTCTTTCCCCTCCCGAGAGAGCAGGCTCTCTTGCATCAGACCCGCCTCGACCGCGCGTCGCAGCGACCCCGAAGCCAATTCGTGTAGCCGGCGGCTATTTCTCATGGTCCGTCCTTTGATCGAAGGCCACGAAGCGAAACTCTCCCGTACCGACTCCGTCAGGATTGGCCACCCAGGCCTGGGAGCGCTCCGGCCACATCTCCTCGAGTTTGACCGTCTCGACGGAACCGGCCATGCTGCTGAAAAGATCACAAGAGAGAACGGAGCGACGCTGCCACAGCACCGGCTTGACCTCTTGAGGGATGCTGACGAAGAGCTCGTCGGGCAGTCCCCGCTCATCGGCCCAGGAATTGAGCTGGCGGTAGCGGGACTCTCGGTCCTTGCTCAAGCGAAGCTCGGCGGGCCGCAATAGCCAGCGACGCCGGGCCACCGTCAGGCCGTCGATCTGAATTCTAGGGCGCTCCTGCGAGTCGAAGTCGAACGGCTTGAAGGCTGAATTCAGATGGGCCAGCAGCTCATTCTGCAAAAAAACCAGGGGCGTCACCTCAAGGCCACAGGAGTGGCGGACCACAAAGTCCGGCGTTTGAGAAAAAAGCGAGAAATCTCCCAATCGAAGTTGCCGCTCCGGCTCCCTCCAGCTTCCCCAAAGAGCGTTGACCAACAGGTGATACCCGTCGGAGTCGGCCCAGCCGTCCTGGGTCAGGCGACTGAAGGACATCTGCCAGGCGGGCCAGATCTCGGTGGCGCCGGCGCGCTCGCCATACCATCGAGACAGCTCCTCGGGTCGCGGATGCTGAAAGTTGGTGGAGATGTCGTGAAAGGGATAGAGTCCCGGATGGATCTCTCCGAGAACCGCGCCGCTACCCGGTGTGAAAAAAAGATCCACGGAGTGGAAGCGCCCTCTCGGCGCCTTGACGGGAGGCGAGGCGAAGGCGCGCGAGACCTCACTTCGCAGGGCGCCGGACGAGTGGTCGCGACAAGACTCCAGCAACTCCCGCCAGGCCCGGCTCAGCCGGCGAGAAAGCTCGGGAAGCCCTAGTGTCTCCGGGTCCTTAAAGAGCGCGTTGCCGTGATCCCAGAGAGCCGTTGCTGAAGACCCCTCTCCCGCTAGACCGATCAGGCGGGCACACAGCTCTCGCAAGCGCTCCTGAAACCGCGATTCCGCTCGAGAAATAAACCAGCGGGCCGACTCGAGAACCAAAGACAGCGGTTCCGCCATACGGTCGAGATATCGCGAGGGCAGATCGAGGTTTCGCCTCCGGGCGTCCTCATAGTAGGGAAGGCGTCCCGAGTAAGTCTTTCCGGGGAAGCGACTGTCCGAGAGCCCCCATTGCCTCAAGGTCTCTCGCAACTCCAAAGAGCGGGTCAAAAGCTCTCGGGGATTATCTCGAGACCGCTCGAGTCGCTCCTTGTGCTCTCGCAGGCGGTCCAGCTGTTCCGACTCAGGGTTCAGGCTGCGCGCCCAGGCTTCGGGATGAGGACTCGAGGGGACGGCGGGAGCCCGAGATAGCCAGCCCCGTTGCAGGCAGTCCGCAATCACCTCGTGCTCCTCCTCCGAGGTCGAGGCGCTGGCGGGAGCGCTCAAAACTCGTTGCTGAGCAGCGGTCAGTTGAACCCCTCCGTCGCGCCGTCTGGTGCGCGGTTCCCCGAAGAGCAAGCCGCCCTGGAGGCGCAATCGGGGAGAGAGCGTTAGCCGACAGGGCCAATCCTGACACAGCTGCCCGAAAAGCCAGGGCTCCCAGTAGACGGTCCGGGCCGCCAACCATGGAGCGTCCTCGTCGCACGGCTGCGACAAGTCGTCTCGTAATCGCCCCCAACCGATCGGCCCGAAGGTCCCGATGGCCTCATTCTTGGCGCAGTACCTTTGCAAGTAGGCCAGGAGCTTTCGTTCCACGCGGCGGGCGTCGCTTCGATCGGGAGGGAGTTCCGCGCGGTCGAGCCAGGGGAAAAGAAAGTTGGCGGCAAGATCCGGGTTCTGCCAAACCACGGCCTCTTGAATCCTGAGGCTCTGGTAGACCTCTTTGAGGTGGCGGCGTTCACGCTGGATCCGTGTCTTGAAATCAAGCTTCTGAGGTTGGCTCAGTCCGTCAAGCCAATGCGCGGGGAAACCGGCCGAGCGGACCTGGAAGCTGCCCCAGATCTCCCAGTTGCTCACACCGCGGCCGCCAGGGCGAACCCCATGCCCGGAGGCGGCGGGCTCATGACCAGCCCCCGAGCCTTGGGGGCGTAGCGAACCGCTCCCCCCGCGAACCGGCCGTCGATGATAAAAGGAGAGAGCTCGAACGACACCTCCAGCCAGTGGATCGATTCCCCATCCGGTGTTACCGGTACCACCGTGGTCGGCATCGGCCGATAGCGCTGCATCACATACCCACCGTTGGCGATGGCGCGAGCCACGACCTTATTCCACTGCCGGCCTGGAGTGGAGCAGCCGGCGTGTGTGTCCTTACCGTCAAAGCTTCGCTTGAGGACCCATTCCTCACGCCGCAACCGATACTCGACTTCTCGCTCTGGAGTGGGAATGTGGGTGCTCGGGATTGCGATCCTAAACTCGGTCGGGGTCAGGTGCTCGGCGAGCCAGGGAAGAGTTCCCTTGTCCAGACAGAGGCCGGACAGAGGGCTCAACAGCGGAGTGGAGCCGACACGACTGCCTTTCCAGAGAGCGAACTCGTTCTCGAAAAGCTCCGGTCGGTCCATAAACGAGGTGTTGATGGTGATCTGAACGATCAAATCCAGGGCCCGTCCGGTCTCTTTCACGACAGCTTTTCCCGAAGGTCCGACTTCGACATCTCTCTCATGCAGGACCACCGTGTCCAAGCCCCGTTGGTGGAAAAGGTCCCGCCCCAGAAGGACCATGTCGGCCACCCGCTTTTCCCAACTGTGAATGGTGTCGTACTCTTCTTGGAACGAGAGCAGCCCGATCAGAGGTTTCTCTTCCCTCTCCCGAGGCAGATAGGACTCGATGTGATCGAGATAGGCCTGGAACGGGCGCGGCGACTCCGCCCAGGGAAGAGTCGGGTCTTGGGCGTGGAAATCGGCCAGGATCTCGGTGTAGGCGTTGCTGACGATCAGGCCGTTGGCGAAATTGAGCTCCACCAGGTCGTAATGATCGGAGAAAAAGAATCCGTCGGGGCGAAGGTAAGAGGCAAATTCAGGAGCGAGAAAACTCGGACCCGTTTCGATCCGGCGCAAAAACTCGAGGTTGAGTCCCAATCTCTGAGAGAGCTCCTCGGGGGTCGCTCTTGAAGCCTTCTCTCTCCAGGCATCCAGAGCCGAGGTCAGCTGCACGGCCAAGGCCTGAAGCGAGGCTCGAGGAAAAAAGAAAGGGCGTAGGGGCCATCCTTCCCACGGCATCAGGTCGATACCGCGGGCCTGGACTTGTTGGCGAAAACCCCTAGCCCTTTGAAGAGCGCTCTCCGGGTCGGAGGCGATGGCGCGATGGACCATGCCGACAGCGTCGGCGCACTCCGGACAGTCAGCGGGTAACGAGGGTGGGACGTCCCACCCCGGCTCGATCAGCTGAACAATCCTCGTAACTTCTCCAACAACTGCTTGTTGGGCGGATACTTGCGATAGTAACGCCGCGCGGCCACCAGAAAATCCTGGTCACTGGTCTCGGGATCGAGTTTCATCTTCTGGCGAAATTCCGCCAGCAATCCCTTGATGGGACCGTGGGTGAAGCGGCTGGGGGCGACACCAGCTCCGAGGAGTAGCGCCGGAAGAACATGTCGAACATCCTCGTCGGGATAGACGTAGTCTCCCTTGGCGTCCTGCTCCTCGAAGAGGGCTAGAATCTTGTCGGTGAACTCCTGATCGCTTTCACTCAGCGTCGGGAGCTCGTTATTCAAGAAAGCCAAGACTGTGTGTTAGGCGACCGGGCCCTGATCAGGCTGGGACGGAGGCTCGGTGCCGTTGCCCAGGGTGTTCGAGGCGGCGATGACGGCGTCGATCTTCTTGCCCAGAAACTGAGGGTCGAAGCCTAGCTCTTTGGCCAGCTTCTCGACATCAAGGTTGCAGGTGTTGCGAACGCTGGCGCTGTCCGAAGAGGCGTAGGAAACGCCTTCGGACTCCTCATTGTAGCGAGGGGTCGCGTTTCTTTGATAGAGCTGGTGAGCGTTGCTCGCTCCGGAAATTCTGTCCATGTTGAGCTCCTTAAGAGTAAACTGACTTACTTTACAGAAAATGAACTTACAAGTCAATCTTCAACGACTGGGTAAAATCGTTACCACGGACTTCGTCGTTCCTAGAATCCGGTGGGCCGCGGTGATGTTGGCTATTCCCGTGTGGAAGGGTGTGACTCGACCTTGCGAATCGACCTCGACTATCCCTCCGGGCTCGACTTGAAAGCTGATCTGGCGAGCGATCTGCTCGAATGCCAGGGCGATCTGATCTCCGTTAGAGTAGTCGACGAGCACCTCGAGCTGCAAGGTCTGGCCCAATCGCAGTAGCGACTGCTGGGGAAAAAGTTGGAAGCCCACAGCTAAGATGGTCTCCACCGAGGCGTCGCTAAGGTCGACGCTCGTGGTCTGACCGGCCTGGACGGTAACCTCGTCGGCCAAGATGAGCAGAGGCTCACCTTGAGAACCGTAGATCGTGATGCGAACGTGCCTTGCCGAGACCGGAACATCGGTAACGGTCACGGAAACCGCGAACGACTGGTCACTCCGTATCAGCGGCTCGGCCCTATCGGTGTCATTGGGAAGAGATTCGAAGAACTCGAAAGCAAGCTCTGTGCTCTGTGTGGGAACCAGTGCCGCCTGCCCGGTGGCGAAAGAAAAGAGCAAACTGCCCGTCCCCGAGCTCGCGGCGAAGGTGTTCTGTCCGCTAGAAACCAGGAAATCGTTGTCGTCATCCCCGCATCCGAAAATGCTGATCGAGACGAGAGCGAAGGCTAAAAGAGCAAGATAGCGTGCCATCTTAATTCTTACCATCCAAACGAAATAGGGTGAGACGACCGGGGTCTTCCAGCTTGAGCGCTTCAGAAGTACCCTGCGCCTTCCACGCTCCGTCGGCGTGTTTGACGTATCGCTGCCGCGTCAGCTTCGAACCGGAGGCCGTCACCCTGAAAGCGGTGTCCTGAATATCCTCATCGGGCACCGGGTCATCCCCGGGGATGATATTGCTGGTGAAGACCAAACTTACCCCCAAATGTCTCGCTTGCGCGGGGCCTAGCGTGAAAAAGTGGGCGAAGACGTCCGCTGTATCTTCGGTGTTGCACAAAAGGACCAGTTCGCTACGCCCATCACCGTTGAGATCGGGTAACTTGCTCGAGGCGATAAAGAGGGCGTAGTCCCCCGGATCGCCGCTGTAATGGGCGACCACCTTTCCTCCTTCGGTCACCACCACCCCGTTAGTGTAGGAGTAGCGATAGAGGTAGGCGCGCTGTTTGGCTCCCTTGTGGGTGAAAGAGCCGTCGGCCCAGTCCCTCACCTCGAACTCGTCGAAAGTCGGGTTGAGCTGGTCCAAGCGTCTCCTAAGAACTGGATGACTGGCTCTTTTTTGGAGCTCATTTTTCACCAGGGCGACCTCGTTCTGAGGCAGTTGAGAGCCCTTTCCCGAGATCGCCTGGCGCCCGTCAAAGAGCTGGACGGGAGCGGGTTGGGCCACGGTCGCCGTGGCCCATACAGTGAGAGCCAGAAGAAGCCAGAGCTTGGAGATGACGTGCATCGGCCTAAATTTGGGACAGTCATGAGCGTTCCTGCGTCTCCTCCCCCTCTGGAGCCAGCAGTCTCCCGATCAAAAGAACCAGGTAGAGCTGCCCCCAGGTCCCCTCCACCAGAGTCGCGTTGCGGACCAGACGGATGGAGTCTCCGTAGATGTTGTCGAGCCCGATCAGGGTCGTCAAGCTGAGATACAGAGCTTCGAAAAATCCCCAGGCGCTGGAGTCGAGCTGCTTGCCGAAGGCGAGCGGGTTCATTAGGAAGACGCAGTAATAAAAGCCGGCGAAGGCAAACCCTGTCATAAAGTAGATACACGCCGAGCCCCACAGTTTATCGGCCGATTCGCGCGGACCCTGGAAAAGGTCCTTGAGGGCGGCCGAGATCACCACGACCTGCACCCCGAAAATAGCCAGATGGCAAGCCAGACGCCACCCCTGTTTGCTATGTTCGCCCGAGGCAAGAAACACGTCGAGCACGACCAAAACGCCAAAAGCTAAGATGAGCGCGACCTGGCATCCTCTCAGAAGCCAACGGGGCGGCTGGAAGTTACAGAAGAGATCCCACAAGAAGACGAGATAGATACCGGAGAGGCCGTAAAAAAGCGGACGAAGAACCGACATCGGAGGGTTCAGTCCGGCCAGCTTCAGAAGATCCTCGAGCAAGAGCTGAACGGTCAAAATAGTAATCTGCAAGATCACCGTGTTGCGATAGTCTTTCTGTTTCTCTCTGACCAGTAGGCTACGCGCCGCGGCTAAAGGTCCGCTCATTTAAACTCCTAAGAAAAGCTGGCCGCTACGGTAGCGCGGCAGGTGATTGGATTCTCCGAAATAGTCCTCGCAGGCTAAGGCCAGTTGATCGGCCTTCACCATCTTTTCGGGATTGAGAAAGACGTAGAAGCGCCAGAGGAGTCGATGTCTCTCCTTGAGGATTCCGATTTCGTCGACGGGAAGTTCATCCAGACTTCGCGGAGGACCAGAGTCGACCTTGACCGGAAGTCCGCCCTCTTTGAGCTGCATTTTGAGCGCGGGGCAGTAAACGATCAGGTCCTCGGGACAAAGTTTGCAGCGTTTGGCCAGGTCCGTTTCAGCCTGAGAGCGCCGTTTCGCGTCTTTGTGGAACTTGGTGACAAACTGCTCGCGGCGCTCTAGGGAAAGCTCCGCGGTAAGCAGATAGACCCGCTTGTAAAGCTTGCGGGAACGAAGCGCGGCGATCAGCTTCCCCACCACGGGAAAGCTTCCGTAGGCTGTCTCCAGCAGGTCGAAAAGGCCCTCGTCGGTGCGTCGCGCGATCTCGGGCAGGGTCAGGCCCTGAGCGACCGCTTCCTCCACCGATCGGCTAACCATGGCTCCGGAGACCGTTTTGGTGTGATGGAAGTAGACGCGCTCCGATAGGAAGTAGCGGATCCGCAAGAGATGGATAATCTCCGAAAGGGCGTCCTGGCGCACCACGCCGTCGCGTTGGGCGTCTAAGTAAAGGCGGTCTTTCTCTAGCGCGAAAAGGGAGAAGATGCGCGGGTCGTACTTTTGTGTGAGTCCGCAGAAAAAGGCGTCACGGGCCAGATAGTCCAGCAGATCCGCCGCCACCGCCGAGGAGGTAAGCTGATGCTCCCACCGGCCGGGGTCGAGGGCGATCTCGAGGACCTTTTCGGTGAGCTTGAGTTTATTGAGAGCTTTTCCTAGCTCGCCTTGAGGCAAAGCCTTTCGAATCCGCTCCTCGGTATCGTGTCGGTCGAAAACCCTCCGCTCGTCCTCCAGAGTGTGTCCGTATGGAATGTGGGTGACGTCGTGCAAGAGGGCCCAGGCCAAAGCGGCTAGACGATGCCGACTGGTGATCTCGGGTTTGAGTCGCTCTAAGAGCCGACTAGCCAGCCAGCAGGTCCCCAGACTATGGTCAAAGCGCGTGTGAACGGCTCCGGGATAGACAAAGCTCGCGGTGCCCAACTGGCGCACCCCTCGAAGGCGCTGAAACTCGCGAGTGTCGGTCAGGGTCAGGAGCTCCGAGGGGATCTCCATATCGCCGTGAACGGGATCGCGTATGACGGTGACCTGGCGCTTCATGTTGTTCTTGTTCTTAGCCCTGAGTGCGTCCGCCGCGCCGCCTTTCGAGAGGGTGGCTCCCGGGGTGGAGGTGCGGCAGGTCGTCCTGAGTCAGCCTCGCCGGCTGGCCATGACCCAGCTGCGGTGCGACCCTGAACTCGTTCGGTTCTCACTGTTGCTGGCCTCCGATCGGCAAGGGAAAGCGAAAGTGGGACAGGCTGAGGAGATAGCTCGCCGCTTCGCTCAGTTGGCCGTGATCAACTGCTCTTACTTTGATGAAAAGGACCGCGTCCTAGGCTATCACGAGCGGTTTGGACAGATCTTGTCGGCACGGGCTGACGGAGGAGTGTTCGGAGGATTCTTCTATTGGGACGGAGCGCGGGCGGGATTGAAGTCTCGCGACGAGCCGTTACCACGAGGAGTACCGGTGCTGTTTCAAGCGGGACCACGTCTGGTTTGGGATGGTGAGGCGATTCCGGGACTGGAAAAAACCGATCGCGCGGCACGTAGCGGAGTGGCCATCGACAAAGAGGGTCGGGTGACTCTCTTCGTTCTGCCTGTCACTTCTCAAGTGACTCTGGCGGAGCTTCCAGCTCTTCTGAGCGCTCCCGTCTCCGCTGGTGGCGTGGGAGCGTGGCGAGCTCTCAACTTCGACGGCGGCAGCTCCACCCAGTTCGTCCTGCGTGGTGGGCAACGCACCATCACCCTACCAGGCCTCGCCCCCGTCCCCGCCTTCCTGGGCATTTCACCCAGAAAACCCTAGTTCTCCCTGGCTTTTTTTGGACAAAAAGCCCGAGTTTTTTTGATCATGCCTCACGCCGAATTCGGGACAGAAATCCAAAATTCTCTGATCATGAAAAATAGAATCGGGCAAGCCGGTCAGATTCTTAGTTTGAGACTAATAATCGAGGAGCTTGCGCATCTCGGCGGCGATGGTGGCGGGGGTGGGTAGGGTCGCTTCTTCCAACTGAGGCGCGTAGCCCACGAAGGTGTCGGTGGCGCCGATGCGGCGGACCGGGCCGTCGAGCCATTCGAACAGCTCATCGGAGATGCGGCTCGCGATCTCGGCTCCGTAGCCCCAGGAGAGGCAGTCCTCGTGGGCCACGATGGCTTTCGAGGTTTTCTTGACCGAAGCGGCGATGGCGTCCCAGTCGTAAGGCGAGAGGCTGCGCAGATCCAAGATCTCGACCGTGCGTCCGCTCTCCTTTTCGATCTCCTTGGCCGCCTGTTCGCAGCGGAAGACCAGCGCTCCGTAGGTAATCACGGTGAGATCGGTCCCCTCGCGCACGACCTTGGCCTTGCCCAGCGGGATGGAGTATTCCGAACCGGGATTGACGCCCTTGTTGTGGGTCTGGCGATAGAGATGCTTGTGCTCTAAGAACATCACGGGGTCATCGCTACGAATGGCGGCGCGCAAGAGGCCGTTGGCGTCCTCGGCGTTGGAGGGGAAGACCACGCGAACGCCGGGAGTGTGGGTGAACAGCACTTCACCGGACTGACTGTGATAGGGACCGCCGCCCCGCAGGTAGCCCCCGATGGGAACGCGGACCACCACGGGGCACTTGAAGGCGCCGCCGGAGCGCCAGCGCATGGTGGCAAGCTCGTTGCGCAGCTGATGGAAAGCCGGCCAGATGTAGTCGAAAAACTGAATCTCCACCACCGGTTTGAGACCGCGCACGGCCATTCCGATAGCGCGGCCCACGATGTTGGCCTCGGCCAAGGGAGAATTGAAGCAGCGATCGCCGCCGAACTCCGTCTGCAGACCGTGGGTCAGCTTGAAGACTCCACCCTTGCCCTTGCACTCTCCCAGAACCTCGCCGCGAGTGGCGTCGGCCACGTCCTCTCCGAAGACGCGGATGCGCACGTCGCGCTTCATCTCGTCCTTGAGGCAACGATTGATCAGATCCACCATGGTGACCGGACCGCCCACCGGCTCGGCCGGGTGGTCGAATTCGCTCGAGGTGGGATCGACCTCGGGAGAATAGACGTTTTCATAAACCTTGTCATGGCCGGGTTGAGGAGACTCCTCGGCCTTGATGCTAGCCTCAATGACCTCTTTGTTCCAAGCCTCTTTGAGCTCTTCCAGTTCTTGGGCCGACAAGTGTCCCTCGGCGATCAAGCGTTGGCCCAGCAAGGTGATGGGATCGCGCTCGGCCTCGGCGTCGCGCTCTTTTTGAGGACGATAGGCCGCCTCGTCATCGGACATCGAGTGGGAGTAAGGACGGATGACGTGAGCGTGGACCAAAGCCGGACCCTTGCGCTCTCGGCAATGCGCGACGGCTTTCTCGAAGGCGTCGCAGCAGGCGGAGAAATCACAGCCGTCCACTTCCACGTGATGAAGGTTCGGCCAGCCCTTGACCAAAGTCGAGATGCTGCCGCCCGCGGTCTGGGCCTCCACCGGGACGGAAATAGCATAGCCGTTGTCCTCGACTAGAAAGAGAACGGGAGCTTTGAGGTTACAGGCGGTGTTCAAAGCCTCCCAGAACTCGCCTTGGGAAGTGGTGCCGTCACCCGTGCTAACGAAGGTCACCTCATCGGCGGCGCTTGCCAACTCGGGCAACTCCTTCTTGTGATTCTCGATGTAGATACCGGCTTCGGCACACCCGAGAGCCTGCAAGAACTGGGTGCCGGTGGGTGAGGAGGAGCTGACGATATTGAGCTTTTGACTCCCCCAGTGAGAGGGCATCTGGCGACCGGCCGAGGCGGGATCGGCTTCGGCTCCGATGGAGCTTTGGAACATCTCGACCAAGGTCACGCCGAGGCCGAGGCAGAGCGCGCGGTCGCGGTAGTAAGGGAAGAACCAGTCGTGGCCGGGCTTAAAGTAGAGACTCGCGGCGACCTGAGGGCACTCGTGACCGGCGCCCGAGATCTGGAAGAAGACTTTGTTCTGCGTCTTCATCAACATCTCGCGATCGTCGGCTCGGCGAGACTGCACCATGGTCTTGAGAGCCCAGACCAGAGTCTCTTTTTTGACTCCCTTAGGGGACTTCTTTTTGGTCGCCGTTGCTGATGTCACGTTACTCTTCCTCGTCTTCGTAGCTTAATTGGTGGATCCCATACCCTGAAAGGGACGCCTTCACACGCGACCTGAGGACGATCAAAAAATTCGGGCTTTTTAGCCAAAGAACGCAAGAAGCAATACGCCAAGAAAAAAGGTGCCTCGAGAGCACCCTTGCACGTCTCCAACTTTCCGCTGTCGTTGTTAGTTCATGGCGCCGAGGATCGCTTGAGCGGTTTGCGCGAAGGTATTAGCCTTGTCCGTTCCGTTGACGATCCGTCGAGCTCCGACGAAGTCGGTCTTAGAATCGTTGATGTAGTCGTTCAGGCCCTTACCGGTAAAGGAGCCTTCTTTCATGCCTCCGACAAGGATCTTGGCCGCGATCTCCGGGCGCTCGGCGAGTTCCGGATTGCCGACCAGATCGACTCCCAGTTTCTTGCTCCAGTTGGTATAGTTGTTGCGACCGGTGATCTGAACGTAACCTCGTCCTTTGTAACGGACCCCGTCCCCGGACTGGTTGTTGCCCAGGTCTGACCGGCCTTCGTAAGCCGAGCCCGAGGCGATCTCTTCCATGTACTTTCCCGCCGCTGACTCGTGAACGGTCGTGGCTAAGATGTAGGCGAGCTGAGCTTTGTTGGTCACGCCCTGTTTTTGCGCTTCAGCGACGATGGCGGGCCAGTGCTTGCGGGCATTGTCGCGATATTCCGCGGGGACGGCGTTGACGAGCTTTTCGACGTTGATGTTTCCGACGTTGCCGGCTGGGCCGCTCGGTGCGGAGCTTCCCGTCACCGCTCCGGCTTCTGGAAAGCCGCTCGAAAGCCCGTTGCCGTCTCCCCCCAGAAAACTTGCCCCACCAGGTGAGCCCATCATCCCACCGGAGGAGCCACCGCCAAGGAAGCTACCCAGAGGGGAGCCTCCTTGGAAGCCACCAGCTTGAGCGCCGCCGAAAGCTCCCATACCGGGCATGGCGACCTGGCCCATGGTTTTGGCGACGAGGGCCATCATAGCCATGGACATCATAGTCATCATCATTCCCATCATGGGATCCATAACGGTATTGGGGGTACCAAATCCGTTGGGCGAGCCGAATCCTGTCAAAGCGGGAAACCCGCCGCCTCCAAACCCTCCGCCGTAGTTGGGTCCACCTAGATTAATGTTAATGTTCATCGATGTCACGACCTTTCACTGTACGAGCTTTGATTCTAAGGATAGCGATTGGAACTGTTCTCCAAGTTTTTGGCCGATGGGGAGTGAGTAAACAACTTGTGAACAAGACCCGAGTTCGACAGTTGGAAGCCCTTTTTGGGCACAGCGCCGGATCGACATCCGCATAAAACCTGGGTTTGCACGCGGCAAGGTAGGCAAAATCGTCCAGAACACGTAGGCACAATGAAAAGAGGATAAAGGCCAACTTG
>JBBCJA010000025.1:0-86079 GCA_037189585.1 Selenomonadaceae bacterium
TCGCTCGATCTTTTACGGAGTGGATGGCACAGGCATGGTACCTTTTGAAGGACTTCTGACTCCGGAAGAGGTTTGGGACGTGGTCCACTTCGTCCGCTCGCGACAACGAAAGCTTGAAGCGTCCTCTCCACCACAGCCCTAAAGTCGCTCCAACTCGGCCAGCAAGGCCGTCCCGTCAGGCGGCCTGTCGCCCGGCTCCTTAGCCAGCATCCGAGCCAAGAGGTCAGCGGTGGCCTGACTGACTTCGGGAGAATATTCTCTCACATCGATGGGCGTCTTGTTGAGATGGGCCATGGCAAGCTCCAGCAGGGTGGATTCATCCTCAAACGGCGCCCGGCCAGCCAGCAACATGTACCAGGTGACCCCCAGGGAATAGATGTCGGAGGGTGGTGCGAGCTCTTTTTCCGCGAACTGTTCCGGGCTCATGAATTCTGGGGTTCCGAGCAGCCGATTTTCCTGAGTCAGCCGACCATCTCGAGGGTCGCTGGGCCGAGCGAGTCCAAAATCGACCAGCTTCACCGCTTCCTCGGTCAACAGAATATTGGAGGGCTTGATGTCGCGATGAATGACTCCGTGAGCATGAGCCGCGGCCAAGCCCAGAGCTGTCTCCTTCACGACTCGCAGAGCCGCCTCGGGCGCTAGCTTGCCTTCTCGGTCCAGCCGGCTGGCCAAACTTTCTCCCTCCACGAGCTGCATGGCCAGGAAATAGCGACCCTGCCACTTCCCGACTTCGTAAATCCCCACCACGTTCGGGTGATCGATCCGGGCGGCAAGTTTGGCCTCCCGGCGAAAGCGGGCCAGAACCTCCGGATTCTCATCGAAATTCGCCTGCAAGATCTTAAGCGCGACTGGCCGATCCAAGGCCTGGTTCATGGCCCGATAAACCTCGCCCATCGCGCCTTTGCCCAGGATTCCCTTCAAGCGATACGGGCCAAGTATCGTACCGGGCTGAAGATCGATCACCTCAGTCAAAACTTCGCCCGTTCCCCTACCGGAAAGGTCCGGAACCTCCACCACCTCATGCCCGGCCGCGAACCGCAAAAGGCTCTGAGCTCGGATACGCGCCTCGGTGACGGCGAGATCGATCGGTTTGGTCACATAGTCGTTGGCCCCACCGGCGAAAGCGGCGACCACGTCCGGGCTCTCGTCCCGGGCGGAAATCATGATGACGGGAAGTTCCGTTTGAGTGAACCGCTCGCGCACTTTAGCCAGAACCTCCAAACCGTTGAGTCCGGGCATCTCGATGTCCAATAGCAGCAGATCGAAACGCCCGCTCAAAGCCAGCTCCAGGGCTTCATGCCCGTCGCCGGCCTGCTCCACATGGTAGCCGCAGTTGGTCAGATGCAAGCTGAGCACCGCCCGGCCGGTCTTGTAGTCGTCGGCGATCAGAAGGCGGACAGAATGATGCTGTTGCACTGTTAGTAGGAATCGACGTTGCCCAGTCGGTCTCCTATAGCGAGGTTGGCTACCATAGCTTCCCGTAGCTCCCTCGTGGTTTGTGTCGTCGCGTAAAACGAGGCCTCTCTGGCCAGGCGCCCGACCGGATGGTCGATAGCGTGAGCTCGCCCTCCCACCGTGACCAGAGCCGCCCCAACGGCACTACCGGCAAGACTGAGAGCTTGCAATCGCAAGGTTGTGGCGGTGGTCCAGGTTGGCTCTAGTTCCCAACGGTCCATCTTTTGATGCTGGCGCTCCAAGTGGTCAAGCAGCGCTTGCCTGGCGCTGTCCGGCAGGAACACCGCGCAGGCCCTGGCGACGCCCAGAGAGCGGGCCGACTGCATGACGGTGGCGTGCATATCCGCATGATTCATGCTGGATGCGTCATTTTCTAGGACGACCTCGGACCGTCGGACGGTGACCTCCTGGAGTCCCAGAGTCGCGGTCGCGGTGGCGTTCATCACGGCAAGCCGAGGTGGTGTCCCGACCGAAACTCCGGGAACGTCCAGGCCCACGAGCGCCATCAAGAATCTCTCCTCTGAAGTCGCACCAGCGAGCAAGAGCTTTTCCATCAACCCCACTCCGGAAAACCACGGCCCTAACCCGCTGTAGACCAGCTCCTCACCGCACTCCGCGACTCTCACCGGTGAGGGGCTACGACGCAGATGGGCAAAACAGATCCCGATCCATTCCCGGCCTGTTTCGGCCGCGGGATAAAGGGGATGTCCAGCCTGCAAGAGTCGTCGGCACGAGGCTTCGTGTTGGCTGGCCAAAAACGCCGTCGTTCCGCATGCCGAGGACAGATGGTCGAGCAGGCGGCGGCGCTCGGCCGCATCGGCTCGGGCCGTGGTGGCGAAGTAGCCGGCTTGAGCTAAAAGCTCCAGCTGTCCTTTAGGGGGCGTGACGGAAAGGTCGACTTCCGTCGCGTTCGCTCGTATCTGGTGGCAGACATCCACCAAATCGTCAATCGTCATGGATTTTACGTATGTTAGGCAGCCGCCAGGTCGCGTCGACGTAGAGCGTCGAGAGCCAGGGCCACGTCCTCACTTTTCACCGGGCGGAAAGTTGGCGGTAGTCCGGGCCTGTGCATCAGGTCGAGCACTTCCAGTCCTCGCTGCTCGAGAACCTCGGTGATAAAGCGCACCTGCTCTTCAAGATCCGCCGCGTCCAGAGCCTGTCGGTTCTCGGCGTAGATCTCCGCGACATACTGAGCCAGGCGTTGACGGTCGAGCTCTCGATCGGCCAATCCGGAAACAAGCTCTATCAAAAGCCACGATTCGTCCAAGGCTACGTACAGTCCACCCGTGACTTTCGCCACCGTCTCGAAGACCGCTTCGGCACCTCGGAAATTTCGAATCCCGCGGCAGCCCACCGTATGAACGGTAATACCCATCTCTCGACAGCCTTCGGCCTGAGTGTACCAGTGGCGTCCACAAGGGCAGCCCTCGGGGAATCCATCGCCCTCGGGTTCCACTCCGTGAGGAGGTGCATCCCCGACCATCACCACCAGACGGGCGGCCTCGCCATCCCAGTCCAGGTTCAACAGGTCGTGCAGTCCATCGGTGACGGCCTCCGGACCGTCTCCCCCACCGCTGGCTCGCATCCGTTGCACCGCGGCCGAAATCTCGTTCCAGTCGGAAGTCAAAGGCAGAACTCTGGTCACGAAGGTCGCATCCTGGGGCGGATGGTCGCGGAAGGTCACCAGACCAAGCCGGAGCTCGGTGCACAGAGGAGAGCTACGCAAGACATTGATCAGCTCAAGCAAACGCTCTTGAACTTCCTGAATGTAGGGCCCCATGCTGCCCGTCTCGTCTATCAAAAAGACCAGATCGAGACGGCCAACGACGAGTTCCCGAGCTCTCGCCAGCTCCTCGGCGGAATAGAGAGCACGCTCTTTGTTGCCGGTAAGGCCAACCGGAGTTTGCAGGTTCTGACCCCTAGGCGGAGGTGGGGAGGGAATCGTCCACGAGCTGCAGGACCGCTTCGGAGGGGCGGAAGAGGCGGGAGGTTTATCATCGAAGAGGCCATGAACCGGCTCGTCCTCGCCCGAAAAGAGGCCTTCGATGACGTAGTGGTCGACATCGAAGTTGCCATCCCCGGCGGAGGACGCACCGTCGTCGTCAAAGAGGCCTTCGGAGACGCTCAAATCCGGAGCAGCGGCGAAGGACTCGCTGTCGTCAAAGAGACTACTTTCGGAGACTGGGGAGAAAGCCGGTTCGGGAGCGGTCTCGCCGACCGCTCCGAAGAGGTCGCCGCCATCCGGGAAAGGCTCTTCGAAAACGCAATCGTCATCGACGTAAGCCTCTGGACTTGGCGATGGAGGTAGTGGCGGCGAGGCGCTTCTTAGCACCACAGTCTCGGGGAAACTCCTAGCCCCCAACATCGGGCGGTGGCCCAAAGTAGGCTTCTCCGAAGCAAAGGTTCGAGACACCAACCCCTTGCGTTCAGAGCGCGCTGAGTCAAGGGTACTCAGGCGCACCGGGCGGTCGGCCGGCGCGCTCTCGGCTCTCGGAGCCGATCTGGTCGCCGAGCGCCTCAGGCCGATGTCGGGTCCAACAGATTCCGCCGCGTCCACCGTGTGGGATGGTCCCTCGGGATCCACCGTCACCTCCTGGTCATCGGCCACCAACGCGGTGTACGGACTCATCAAGTGGTGCTTCAAGGCCAATCCCAGAGTCTCCAGGCGAACCTCGCTGAGACGCTCGGGATGGCGGACCAGTTGGTCCTGCAGCTCCTCGATCCTCTCACGAGCCCACACGCGCTCGATCCCGGGAGCTTCCTGGCTGTACTCGGGAAGGGTCAACCCCACCTCTTGCAAAAACGGTGTCCCGTCCGCGTTCGTCCCACGCACGCGTAGGGTGGCTGGGCCCTCACCGATGAATCGTCCGGTCAGTCTCAGAATCTGTCCAGAGAAAAGTTCGCGGCCGCCCCTGGGATAGATGTCCATCCCCTGCCCTTGCCCGCTCTCCACCTCCACCGTGACATTGGAGAGGATCGGGGCGGCCTGGGCCACTCTTTGGGCGAAACGCTCCAGCAGATGGGCCTCCCCACCCTGACTGACCTCAAAGGCGCCCCGGCCAAAACGAGCCAGCTTGTCGATCAGGTATCGGTTGGGCGTATTGCCCACACCCATCACGTAGAGTCTGGTGTCCTTGAGCCACTTGGGCAGTTCGCGCAGCAGCCGTCCCTCGTTTCCAACGGCACCGTCGGTGATCAAGACCGCGACCCGAGCTCGTCCATTTCCGGTCTCGGACCCCGCGGCGCGGAGCGCGACCTCAAGCTCGGTTCCTCCTTTGACCTTCTGTCCCTCGAGAAACTCCAGCGCGCGGACTTTGGAAGTCTCGTCGCAGGGCAACCACTCGGACGAGAGTTCCAAAAGCTCGTGATGAAACGCGATCAGACGGAACCGGTCCGAAGGAGAAAGCTTGGAAAGGCAACTAGAAACAGCCTCCACAGCGGCCGTCAATCGACCAACCGAGGCCGAGAGATCGACCAAGAAAACGACGTCCTTACCTTCCGTGGTCTTCTCCTCCGGCTGGACCCTTTGATACACGCCGCAGTAGTCGCACTGCCAAGCATGACCTAATCCCGGAATCTCCGAGACCGCCTCTTTCGAACCCATGGGCGCTCCACAGTTGCCGCAACTATAGCCCTCCACGTTGGTGGTTTCCTGGGCTCCGAGCGCGACTGGGGCGGGGATGGTCAGGGCAAAAGTTCCGGGTTTGTCGAGGGCCCGCTCGTACCACACTTGTGGAAGTAGTCCCCGGTTCTGACAAGGCCAGACCAAAACGAAATCACGATTAGCGACTTTCTCCTCTGGGTCCAGGCTAACCCGAAAGCGGTCACCGTGAGTCTCGACTTTCACCGCGTGAGAAGGGGAATAAGGAGCCGTCCGGCCGTCCACGGCCCTGAGCTCGAACTCGAGTGACACCGGACTCTGGCGCTCGGTCGATCGCGGGCGTGGGGGCCGGATCCGAGCGCCGTCCGCGACCTCGGTCGTTCCATGTCCCTCCGGCATGCCGGAATAGTAACGTTCGGAAGCCACCATCGGAAAAGCGAAACGCCACTCGCCGAAATCGTAAGCCACCGGTTCCTGATACTCCATCAAGACCTCGATGGTCGCGCCAGCGGAGATGTTGGCCACGGATAGAGTGAAGAGGTTCGGTCGCTCTTGCTCTAAAAGGGTGGCGGCGCGGCCTTCCGAGCGGGCCTTCTCGTAAACCCGGCGGGCCTCTTCCTTCTCTTTGACCACCGCCTTGACCACCCGATCGGCGATGCGAAACTCCATACGGAAGACGGAGCCTTGATGGGGAAGCGGAAAGAGATAAGTGGCCTCTAAAGTCTCGTTTGTAGGGTTACGAAAACTTTGCCGCACCTCCACCTGGGCCAGCGGTCCTCGGACCGAGGCTTTGACTTTCGTCCATTCCAGGGGAAGAACGCGCCCGTCGAGCGTCTGTAGAGTGCCTTCACTAATTCTGGGTTCAGTGGCTTGCATTTCCACAGCTTCGAGCTTGAAGCGATCGACCCCTTGACCAAAATCAACGTGCGACGACTTGAAGACTATGGTAGATCTCACCGCTTTGAATCTCATTAAGAAACGACTCTCCGCGCAGACGTTCCCGTGTCGGATAGCTCTTGAGATACTCGTGAGCGCGCACGACGAGCGCTCGGTCGCGCACCTTGTCGGCGGCTTCGGTGAGATCCTCAAAATAGAGAGGGTAGTCCGCTCCCAAATATTCCACCACCGGAGGTAGAGGGTTCACCAAAATCGGCGTGGTTCTCGCGATACATTCCACAATCGCGTTGTTCGCCGAGGAGTCGTAAAGGTGAACGAAAGCCACGTTCTCGCTCAGCCAGCTATCATACTCCTGGTTGGTTAGCCCCACCACGCGACGGACGTTGGTCCAGTCGGGAGTTCCTTCGTGGGAAAGGATCAACTGGAAAGTGTCTTCCAACCCCTGCAGACCCGAGGGCACAAGCCAGATCTTCTCATAGTCGTCATAGACCGGCAGGTCAAAAATGCTGATCAGCCGGCGCAGCCACCATCCCACCTGAATAATTTTCGGCGAGGTGTTCTTGAGGAAGCGTTCCGGATCAAATTGCGCCTCGGGAAACTCCGTGGGGTGCAAGACGACTTCCACCGGTTTCCCTGTCCTCTCGCGCAGCCAAGTCGCCAAGTATTCCGACAGAGTGTAGAACCCCCGACAGTTCGGGAGACTCTCCTGGAAGGCGGGATGACTAAGAATCTGCTCTGGAGAGCCCGTACTTAGAGGATACCAGGACGGCATCTCCAGCGGATTGTGCAGAAAGCCGACCCAGTCGCGCCGATAGGGCGGCTTTCGGCCTTCCCAACATCGGCCCGCGTAACGCGCCATGGCGAAGCTGTTTTCCAAGAAGCCGTCGAGCAGAATTCCACCTTCGTTATGCAAGGGTCTCAAATGGTGCAGCGCGTAGGCCCAGCCACTTCGATGGTGGGAAAAGCGCCGCTGACGGCGCAGGCAGAAGCGCCCCTCCGGATGGTTCACCAACTCATTGTCGGCCAGGACCTCTTCACACAGTTCGCTCAGCATGAAGAACTCCGAGTGGTCCTTGGGATAACGCCGGCAGATCTCGAGTGACTCCTGGGCCTCGCCTTCCATCAGAAGAAGCTCCGCCAGAAGCCTCCAGGCCGGTTCGTACCCGGGCTCTTTTTCCACCACCTGCCGACAGGCGGCGATCGCGGTGGGCAGGTTGCCCTTGGCGGCCCAGGCACGAGCTAAGATAAATCCTTTCATAACAAAGTTTCCAAGAGACGCGGCACCGCTTCGACATCGCTGCCCAACTCTAAAACATAGGCCGGCGCCTGCCGCAAAATCGTGGCCATTCGCGCCAAACTGGCCTGCCCGGTGCCGGCAAGTTGAAACAGGGTTGTCGGCGCCAGGGCCAAAAGAGCCGCTGACCCGGACAATTCCTGAAGTCGACTCTCCCTGGCTTGGACCGGCGGTATGCGAGGTACGACGACCGCCTTAAGGGGAGCCTCGTTCAATACCTGTTGGGGCCGATGAGCGTGAACGTCCAGCAGAATCTTATCTCCTTCCTCGCGTTGCCGATTCTCCACCGCGGCCGACCACTCGGGGAAACGGTCAAGGTCCATCTCTCCGACCAGTTTGGCCGTGCCGTAGAGACACCAGATGCGCCCCTGTCCAGCCAGGCAGTAGTCGTCGGCCAGGTAGCCCATCCCGGCTCTAAGACACGACAGAGCCGTGCTGGACTTTCCCGAGCCCCCGGCCCCGGTCAGAAGTATGGCGCCGTCGGCCGAACCGACCGCCGCGGCGTGGAGATACTGCAGTCCCTGTCCTTCGGCCCACCAGTTCAGGATCGTCTGTAGTGGTGAACCCAACTCCCAATAAGGGATCTTCTTCGCGTCCTCGACCCAGTAGAGAGCCTGAGCTCTCTGTCGATCCAGGACACTCAGGATTTTGCATGGCCCCTGACGATAGACGGTGAAAATCCTGTCGTCATTGAAACCTCTCAATTCGTGCCTGGCGTCTAGGGCCTCATAGATCGAATGATTGACGGCCGAGAAGAGAGCGCGCACCAGCAGGGGCAGATAGCGACCTTCTCCCCCACCGTCCCAAAGGGAGACAGTTAAGGAAGGAGAGGCATCGATCTGTTTCACTTTCCAAGGGCGAAGAGCTGGTACCAGGCGCTCCAAAGGCTCAGCCCCGGCACTCAGCAGACTGATCGTTTGTCCACCTAAAGCTCCGTCCCAGCGAACCTGCCCCAGCTCCGTCTCGGCCTGACGATACGTCCGAGAGAGAATGTCAAAAAACTCGACTCGTTCCTGTTCCACAGTGAAGGTCAAGTTAGAGACTCCTGAACCTGACGACGCCTTCGCAAGGCGGCCAGGACGACCTTGGCATAGTCTTGCCTGGCCTCCGGCTTCAAGCGACCCGAGTTGTGAGCGTGCAAGCGGCGCCGAAGAACCAGTTCCGGTAAGAGCGCGAAACGCGCCCCGTTCTCTTGCGCCCGCAAAACCCAGTCGACAAATTCCGCTGCCCGATACTCGGGGGTGAAGAGCCCCGTTCTTTCAAAAACTGAACGCCTCACCATAAAAGTCCCAGGCAGCTGGGCCTGCTGACGACGCGAATCGTGCGGGAATACCCCAGGAGGGTCGCTAAACTGCTCCGCCTCTCCAAAAACTCCATCGAATTCCGGTCGCGAGGACAGATAGTTCCATCCGGCGGTCAAGCGGCCCGGCAACATCAAGTCGTCAGCATCCATGAAGGCCAGCCACTCTCCGAGTGCCGCCTTGACTCCAAGATTTCTCGCCGCGCTGGCGCCCAGATTGTCCTGACGAAAGCATTGTACCCGCGGAAACTCTCGAGCTATCTCGAGAGTCCCATCAGTGGACCCGTCGTCGATGAGCAAAATCTCCCTCACGGGAGAAACGCTGGCGAGAACGCTCTCAAGGCATGCTCGAAGATACTTTTCCCCGTTATAGACTGGAATAATAACGCTAATATCGAGCATATTCAGCGACTCTAAGACGCGACGGTAGGCCATCCCTCGGCGGCGACGTCGTGAACGGGGTCCAGAAGAAGAAGACCTTCCATATCCTCGTGGCGAGCCAATACTGGCGGATGGAATTTGAGTCTGTCCCGAGTGTGGCCAGCCAAAGTCTCGTGCTGTTCGAGCACCGGCCCCTCGCTGAGCAGCCCCTCGGAAACCAGCTCTGTCAGAAATGTCTCCACCGCTCCAAGAGCCTGATCCTGTTCGACATCGTAACTTTCTAACAATAGCCCGCTCAGGGCGTGAGCGGAAAGCGACTGTTGCAAACCAGCCCAGATCAAAGCTCCCGCATCGGTCAGGCTATAATAGTGACCCATCTTGAGGTTGACGACGACAACCTCCCCGTCGAGTGTTTCATGAACCACATCGTCCGAATTTATAACGAACCCCATCGGCGAAGTTTTAACCTCCATAAGATCGATTCCTGGCTCGCAGGTCGGAATTCCTTGATGTTGAACGAGGCGACCCATGGTCGGCCGACTTCTACAACTTCTCGACAGTCGTGGTCGACGGCAGGCCGTGCTGTTAGCCCTTCTCAGCGCGGCCTCGGCTGCTCTGGAGTTAGGGGCGGCCGCCAGTATGGTGGCATTTATGTCAGCCGCCGCGCGTCCCGACCTTTTGAGCCGTGTTTCCTACTATCAGCATCTTGGGCAGCCCAGCCTCTCGAGCTTGATGATCGGGCTAGGAGTTCTTTGTCTGGTCACCTTGTCTTCGAGCAATCTTCTGATGAGCCTATGTAACCTGCTCAGCCTGAAGTTTTCTCATGAACAGCAACGCCGCCTGTCGACCCGCCTCTTTCGTCTCTACCTCAACCAGCCGTACGAATGGCACCTGCGCCGGCATCCGTCAACGCTTGTTTATCACCTCGGTCAGGCTCGCCAGCTCGCGCCCCAGGGCTTTCTACCGCTTCTCCAGATCGTTTCTCGTTTTTTTGGCATTCTGGTTCTCGTGGGCGCGCTGCTCAAACTCCGCCCTTTGGTCACGATCGTGGGACTCCTGACCCTAGCGGTCATCTATGCGGGAGTCTTCCGTTTCTGCCGCAAACGCTCTCTTGCGACCTACGCGGCGGAATGGGACATCGAGCAGTCGATGGGTCGAACAATAGCCGAGCCGATGGTAGGGATGCGAGATGTTCGTTTAGCCGCGGGTGAGTCGAGCTACGAAAGCTCCTACTCCGAGCAGCTTGGCGGGATCGCCGAGCAGCAGCGCACACGACTGTTCTACTCGGAGGCTCCCCGACTCTTCTTGCAAACCCTGGTCTACTCCGTGCTGCTGGGCTCCGTCGTCCTCCTGGCTATTCTCTATGAAGATGGAGCTAAAGTGGTGGCTGAGGCGACCTTTTATGCCATCATCGCCTATCGACTGTTGCCGCTGGTTCAGCAAGTTTTGTCGAGCCTGTCGCAACTCGAGCACGGAGAGACCATCGAGCGGATGCTTCGCGATGAGCTCAAAGCCTCCATCGCGACCCTCCCCCAGCCGTCGAAGTCGGCGCGACCGCTGGACCGAGAGTGGAGCTTGCGTGATGTCGACTTCTCTTACGACGACAGGTCCCCCCTCTTTCGAAATCTCAACTTGATCATTCCGCGGGGAGCGTGCATCGGAATCGCGGGTCCCAGCGGGCACGGGAAGACGACGCTGATCAATCTGCTGATCGGGCTGTTGACTCCTCAGCGAGGAGATATCTTAGCCGACGGGCGTCCCCTCGAAGGCTCGGAACTTCGCGCCTTCTGGACAACAGTGGGATACGTCCCCCAGGACATCTTTCTGACTGATAACAGCCTGCTCCACAACATCACGCTGGGACAGCCCCTCGACCATGAACGCGTCCGGGAGGTCGCCAGGCTTTCTCGGCTCGATGAATTCGCCGAAACGCTCCCCCAAGGTTACGAGACAAAAATCGGAGACCGAGGGTCACGCCTGAGCGGCGGCCAGCGTCAACGACTCGGTATCGCGCGAGCGCTATATCGCCGACCGAGCATCCTGGTTCTCGATGAAGCCACGAGCGCGTTGGACCGCGGCCTCGAGGCCGATGTTATCGCTACCATTCGAAGTCTGGCCGGAACCCACACTATTCTCATGGTCGCCCATCAAAGAGCTAGTTTGAACTGTTGTGACCGCATCTACCGCGTGGAGAAAGGAGAGCTATCCCCCGAAGATGAGCTCTGACCAGACCTATCCGTTCTTTCCTCAAAAAGATGCGCTCGACTTATTAAGGGCGGCCCTCGACCCCGATCATCAAAGAGCCCATCAGGCCTGGCTACGCTGGAGACAACTCCACACGCTTCAAGCCTGCGACATCAAGATGAACCGCCTGATGCCGCTCATCTATCGTCGCTTTCAGCAGGGCGGCCTGGATCCCGACGACCACAGAATCTTAAGAGGGGTTTACCGGTACAACTGGACCCGAAACCAGCTGGCCCTACGCCAAGCGCGGACGGTCTCCCTACAGCTCCAGGCGGCCGGAATCCAGGTCTTACTTCTCAAGGGGCTCCCGCTCATTCTTGACTACTATCGCGACCTAGGTGTCAGGCCTATGTGGGATTTCGATCTTTTAGTCCATCCGGAACGTCAACGAGAAGCGCTAGAACTTCTGTCCAGGCTGGACTGGCATAACCACGAGCCTTGCCACGAGGTATGGATAGGCCACGCCTGCGGGTTGCAGGGTCCCGGCAACATCTCGCTTGACCTTCACTGGTTCGTCATGCACTCCAGTCGTTGGGAGGGCGCCGACGACGACTTTTGGGAGCGTTCGGAAAAGCTCTCGCTTCGCGAGCCCGGTAAAGAGCTGGGTGGTCCCGTCGTGAGGGCTCTTTGCCCCGAACACCAGCTCATCCATGTCTGTATTCACGGAGCTCGCTTTGATTCGAACCAGGACCTCGGCTGGGTCAGCGACGCTTATCACATCCTGACCAACCGAGAGTTGGACTGGGAGCTCGTCCTCGAATCGGCGAAGCGGCACCGAGTTGTCTCGGCCCTTCACCTGGCTCTGTCTTACCTGTGCGACAAACTGCATGCCCCCGTTCCCGAGGCTGTGATGGTGCGGCTTGGCGCTGCCCCTAAAACCTGGAGCGACCGACTCTACTTTCATCTCGCGGTCAAAGGGGGTCCCCTGAATTTCTGGTTGATGCCGGTCCTCGACTATCTGCGCTGGCAGCCCCAACCGACTCTTCTCAACTTCCTTGAATATCTTCGCCAACGCTGGTTTCTGGCCAGAACTTTCCACATTCCGTTCTCGGCCGCCCAGCGAATAGCGATGCGTGCCGTGAAATGGGCTCAGAATCGAATCTCGGCGGATTCGAAGCCCTCTCGCTGAGACAAGACGAAGCGACGGAGAGAAAGGAGATGGCTTTTCTTCGTCAGAAAGGGCCATCTTGCTATGAATTCCCCTCCTGTCTCTTGGCATAGCCTTGACTTTTTGGCTGTGGCCGAGAGTCAGAAGAGTTCTCTTGAGGGCCTGTCTCGCGAACAAGCGCGACAACGCCTGAAGACTCATGGCGCCAACGAGCTTTCCTCATTGCCTCCCCCAAACGCCCTTTGGGTGCTGTTACACCAGTTCCAGAGCCCTCTCATCTATATTCTTTTGGCGGCCGCGGTGGTGACCTTTCTGCTGGGAGACTACGCCGACTCGACACTGATCCTGGTAGCGGTCAGCCTGAACGCGGTCATCGGCTTCATTCAAGAATGGAAGGCCGAACATTCCGCTCGAGCCTTGATGAAGCTGGTCTCGCCCAAGGCTCGGGTTGTACGCGATGGAAGGGAGCAGACCATCGAAAGCAAGGGACTTATTCCCGGGGACGTGGTGCTCTTGGAATCCGGTGTTCGGACGCCGGCCGATCTCAGACTTTTCCAGACCACGACTCTTGCCATCAACGAATCGACTTTGACCGGAGAGTCGATTCCAGTCCACAAAGGGACCGAGGCGGTGGCCGAAACCGCTCCTTTGGCCGAAAGGCGCTGCATGGCCTACGCCGGAACCGTGGTCACCGCCGGGCGTGGCCGAGGGATCGTTGTCACCACGGGAGCCAGAACGGAGCTTGGCACCATCGCCGCGGTGGTCCGAGAGGAAGTCTCGCCAGAAAGCCCGTTGCAACGGCGAATGACTAACTTCGCCCACGTCATCGGATATTCCGTCGGGATCGCCGCGGTTTTGGCCTTTGTCGTCGGCATAGCCTCGGGAAAGACAGCTTCCGAGATGGTCCGTGTGGGAGTGGCGCTTGCCGTGGGAGCGGTCCCTGAAGGCTTACCGGTGGTCTTGATCATCACCCTGGCTTTGGGTGTTCGGCGCATGGCCAAACGTAACGCTATCGTACGACGTCTTCCCGCGGTAGAGACTTTAGGTTGTACCAGTGTCATCGGGTCCGACAAGACAGGCACCTTGACGGAAAACCGAATGACCACCATGGATCTGTGGACAAGCGATGGGTTCACCAAGGCTCCTTCGGAACGCACCTCGCCGGAGCATCTGGCCTCTCCTTTGAGAGAGACTCTAGAAGCCGGGGTCTTCTCGAACGAGGCCGAGGTCGATTGGTCCTCCGAGGAGCTCTCCGGTGACGGAGATCCCACCGAAACCGCCCTCTTAGTGGCGGCCTACAAGTTTGGTCTCGAGCCCGCCCAGGCGCGCCAGCAATGGAAAGAGATCGCGACCATCCCGTTTGAGTCCGAGCGCCAGTTCGCGGCCAGCATCCGCCGCGCTGACGAGGGAGATATACTTTACGTCAAAGGTGCTCCAGAGGTGGTGTTAGGCATGTCCAGTCGGCTCCGTAGCGCCGACGGAACGACCGATCTCGATCCCGAAGCCGTTCTGAAAGCCGCCGACGAAATGGCTTCCAATGGATTACGGGTCTTGGCCATGGCCCGCGGTCGCGCCGAGCTCAAAGGAGAGGGAGGCGAGGTCCTGCCTCCTCGAGAGCTGACCTTTCTCGGCTTGCAGGGTATGCTGGACCCTCCCAGGGCCGAGGTCAAAGACGCCATCGAAGGCTGTCGTCAAGCCGGGATCCGGGTGGTAATGATCACGGGCGATCATGCACGGACAGCCGTCGCCATCGGAGCGAAGCTAGGCATCGGGGGTGACAACCCCGAGGTATTGACGGGGCGCGAGCTCGACGCCATGTCCGAAAAAGAGCTACAGGAGCACGCTGAGACGGTCTCGATTTTCGCCCGCGTCTCTCCTCAACACAAGCTGCAGGTGGTCCACGCTTTGCGCGCTCTCGGTCACGTGGTGGCCGTGACGGGTGACGGGGTCAACGATGCTCCTGCTTTGAAAGCCGCCGATATCGGGGTGGCGATGGGCAAGAGTGGAACGGACGTGGCTCGTGAAGCCGCGGACATGATCCTGGCCGACGACAATTTCGCCAGTATCTATGCCGCCGTCCACGAAGGTCGGGTGACCTTTGCCAATGTTCGCAAGGTCACGTTCTTTTTGGTCTCCACCGGAGCCGCCATCGTCATCATGCTGTTGGCGGCTCTGGTCCTCGGCTGGCCCCTTCCCGTACTTCCCGCCCAGATTCTTTGGATCAACCTGGTCACCAGTGGCCTGCAGGACTTAGCCCTGGCCTTCGAGCCGGCCGAGCCCGGTCTCGATGAGAAACCTCCCCGTGATCCCAAAGAAGGGGTTGTCTCCAAGCTGCTGTGGGAGCGTACGGTGTTGGCGGGCTTCGTCATGGCTATCGGGACCCTGGCCTTGTTCCGCTGGGAATATCTCCGTACGGGCTCTTTGATAGAGGCCCAAACTATCGCCCTGACCAGCCTGGTTATCTTCATGTTCTTTCACGTGGGGAACGCCCGCTCCGACACCCGCTCACTTTTGCAGATCAGCCCCATCTCTAACCCACACTTGTTTACGGTTTCGGCGGTCTCCCTCGCGGTCCACGTCGGATGCCTTTATTTCGCTCCGACTCAAGCCTTTCTGTCGGTTCATCCTCTGGATCCCCCAGCTTGGATAAGGTTGATCGCGGTCGCATCCTCGATCCTCGTGGTCGTGGAGGCTCACAAATGGATCCGGCGGCGTTGGCCACTCGAAGGCTCTTTTCGTCAGCGCGAGCGCAAGCACCGGGCCTGGCCCTCCTAGAGACCCAACCGGAAACCCGGACCGAGCCAAGCGACGGACATTTCGGGCAGGCGGAATTGGATGATTTTGCGTAATATCGGGAATATTTGGCAACAATCAGACGATTTCGCATGCACGATAATGGACGAGCTTGGCGACGGGAGGGTTTCCGGTTGGGTCTCTAGGCCTAATCCTCTCCGTGAAACAAGACCAGCAACGCGATGTTGTCCTGACCTCCCGGATGACCGTCGACTCCGTCGAGCGCCGCTTGCGCCAAACTGGTGGCGAACCGACTCGCCCTCCGTTCTAACGCCCCTTGAGGTAGGGACTCCCACAAGTTCTCGATATGGTGTGACAGCAACGAGGTCTCAGGCTTTCGATAGTGGCACTCGTCGAGCCCATCCGTGTGGAGTGCCAAAAGAGTTCCAGGCTCCAAGGTTAGCTCCACCTGTTCCCACACGTCCGGATAGGAAAGCCGGTCCAAGCGCGCATACTCGTTGTTGTGCTGATTGTGGACCGTCCAGCCGGCCTTGGAAAGGGTGGCCAGCGTGCTGTCGCCGGTGGTTAAAGCCAGCACATAGCCCGACCGCGCGTCGTAGAGCGCCACGATGAGGGTCGTCCCCGACATGACCGGTTCGTACGGTCGCTGAATTTGAAGACATAGCTCCATCAATTCCCTTCGAGCCCCTTCCTCTCCAGGGCCCATAGAAGGGAAATCTCTTTCCGCCAACCGCTCCAGAAGCCGGTGACTAGCCTCCAAACCGAAGTGAGAGTCCGCCACCGCCAGAATGTAGAGGTCGCCATGGCGCTTGACCAAAAGCGCGTCCTCGTTGGGGCGGCTCTTGTCGGCCTTGAAGGCGAGCGACGGGCTGTCGGCGTCGGCGCCGACGGAAAGACAAGCGGTGACCGGTCCGAGGGAACCGTGGGAGATTTTACCGTACTCGATGTGGTCATGCCCCAGCATCAAGAGAACATCGGAATTCACCGGCTGTCCAGGCTTCCATAAGACCGGAATTTACCGTGGGAACTCATCTCGAACCTAATGAAGAGTTCCCCTTATCAATGGAATGAGCATCAAGATTGTTATGCCCACGAAACTAAATCCCCAGAGAGACCAGAACAGACGGGGATTGTCCGTCCGGCTGACCCAGCCGCTTTCCCGAATGTAGCCGTGTACCGGTATTCTTCCGAGAATAGCACCAACCACCAAAAGAGCCTGAAAAACCAGGAGAATCATCATCATCTCTTTCGTCATACGCTCATCTTCGTCACGCCTAGAAAATTGTCCCACAACGGATACTTGTCTAACCCGCCACGGTTCCATCGGGCTGGGGAGGCTCGACTGTGCTCTCAGGATTCTCGGGTGGAACCGATTCGGGAAGAGTGACTGGGGTCGGCTCCTGTCCCTCCGTCAGTTGTCTCATGCGATGTTTCCACACTTCAAGCAAGGCCGCGGTGGTGGCGAGGATCACCGGCCCCAGGATGATACCCGAGGCTCCGAACCATCCTACCCCGCCGATGACTCCGAAGAAGGTCATCAAAGGGTGAAGCTGCATGCGAGGCCCGACGAGAAACGGGTACAGCACGTTGTCGATGGTGGAGACCACCAGGACGCCCCAAGCCGCCAGGAGAATTCCCTTCCCGACGCTTCCGCTCCAGATGAGATAGACCGCGGCGGGAGCCCACACGAGAGCCGCGCCGAGAAACGGCAACAGCGCCAGTACGCTCATGACCATAAACCACAAGAGCGGAGTCGGAAGTCCCAGCCACCAGAACATCAAGCCGCCCAAACCGCCCTGGATGGTGGCCAGCATCAGACGTCCCCAGATGGTCGCATGAAGAATGTCGGAAATTCGGCTCGTGATCTGATCGAACTCCTCTTCGGAGAGGGGAAGCCAGGAGCGCAGATAGTCCACCATCAGCTTTCGGTCCCGAAAGAAGAAAAAGAGGCAGAAAGCGGCCACCGGGAGCTGAGTGACCGCGTTGAGCGAGTTCTTTAAAAGACCCGGGATACGACCGGCGACCTGTCTCAAGCCGTCCTGCACGTCGAGGTACTGACGTAGCGGGATCTCCTTCCACGGTTCATGCTCGATCCAGTATTGAATGGCGAGGGTCGCTTGCCGCACCAGGAGATCGCTTGCGATCCAAGCGGGAAGGATCAAAATGCAAGCTACCAGCATAACCGAGATCCCGGCCGCCACATTCGGGTTGTGCATTTTTCGGCTGAAGAAGCGATGAAGCGGACTTCCCACCACGGCGAAAGCCAGCGCCCAGGCCATGGCGGAAAGAAAGGGAGTCAAAAGCTGATAGCAGCCATACAGTGCCGCCACCACCATGGCGCCGAGGAAGATATAAGAGGCCGGCTGCCTGGTTTGATTCACCCGGGAAACTCCTCGTAGGCCTGAGCCCAGCGTTCGAGGTCCTGAGGCTCCATGTGCTCCATCGTCTCTTGAAAAACCAGCAGCCCCGTCCTCTCAAAAGCATAGATGTAAGCAGGGTCCGCTCCGTTATCACGCATCGCCTGAATCATCTTATCCCTGGTCTTGAGGTCGTGCTCGGCCAACCGCCGGCCGAATTCGGCTCGGGCCATTCGTTCCAACTGGTCCTGGGCGTTCTCTTTATCACTGCTATCCTGGTGGCTCATTCGCCCCTATTTCCCAGAGAGCTCGAAGGCCCCTCGCGATACAGGCGGACTCTTCGCGATACATCCCAAGCGCGGAGCCGAAAGGCCCCAATTCCACGCCGCACTTAACGAATATGTAACATCAAGAAGATAGGATACACGCCATATGCGATATCTATTGATCCTATTCTTCTTGTTTTCCATTCCCGCCCTGGCTGAGCCCTACTATATGAGCATCGCGCGGGATCTCGAATTGACCGGCGACATAGCCTCCCACTCCGACGACTCCGACATGCGGATGACCTGGGTCTACAATCACCCCTCGTGGCTCGTGGAGGAAGGGCTTCGCGTCTTTTTAGAAGACGGCGAATACGGCCTGGAAAAGGTCGAGAAAGCGCGTTCCGACACTTACATGGAGAGCCGTTGGCTGGTCCAGGGTCGTAAGCAGATTCCCTTCACTTTAGTCGGTGCCGAGCAGATCCGGACCAAACTCAGCGCGCGCATCAAACCACTCGAGGAAAATAAAACCGAGGTGGTTTTTAACGTCGCCTTGCAAGTTCAAGACAAAGACAGAATCAGTAGCGGCTGGGTGGATCGCGGCGAGCGGCTAGCTCGAGAGTATATCTGGATCGCGGCCAGCTCCACCGGCGTTTCCACGCGATACCCCGATAATAAAGCGATCTTCAAACCCTTGTTGGCCGACTACAAAGCGGGAAAGCGACACGGAGTGAAAGGCTACGAGCTTCCACCCCGACAGACCGCTCAAAAGCCCCCGGAACAAAATCCAGCTACTGGAGCCAGCCAGCCAGCTAGCGGCGGAAGCTCGCTTGCCGAGGAGATCAAAAAGCTTAAGGATCTCCTCGATGCCGGCGCGATCACTCAAGAAGAGTACGACGCGGCCAAGGCCAAGCTGCTCAAGTAGCCTGGAAATCGGTTTTCCCCCAGGAGAGCTTCTCACCATGAGGAATATTCTCTTTATGAAAAACCTGGCTTTTTCCTTTTCTCTTTTGGTCATACTACTCGCATGTCCGATCCTGGCTCAGGACGTCATGCCTCCGTCAGGCTCGCGCGTGGTCGCCGGGTTGGAGGGCGTGGTGCTCAGTTGGCCGGGCGCGGCCAAGACGAAATACCTGCTCCAGATCACCACCGGTCAAGTGATCGTCGCCGAGCAAGAAGTCACGGGCAATCGAGTGTCCTTCCAACTTCGACCGGGACTTGGCTACCAGTGGAAGGTCAGTCGGATGACGGCTGCCGGGTTTCAAGAAATTGTCCCCACGCAAAACTTTCAGGTCGTGACCGACACCGAAGTCGCCATCAAGGGCGTGGGCGGTAAGAACGGAAAGCCGGGAACACGTGCGAGCAACTATCGCGGCGGCGACGGGGAGAGCGGAAAAAATGGACTTCCTTTGACGGCCACCCTGACTCCCATGGGCGAGTATGTAGCTCTGACCGTCACCGGAGCGCCCGCCAATCGGCAGTTTCTCCTCGCCCCAGGAGCGAGCCCTCTGCTCCTATCTTCCGTTGGCGGCTCTGGGGGCGCCGGCGGACCAGGGTACAAGGGTCGAGACGGAGAGTTCTTCATCGGTACCCGAGCCGTGTCCGTGCCCGAACCGGGCGGCGACGGCGGTCGTGGGGGCAGAGGGGGAGACGGTGGAAACATCACCGTGGTCTCCAACGGTTTGGATGTGAGGAGATTTCTCCAGTTCGACACGCGTGGCGGTGACGGTGGAGCCCCTGGCGCCGCCGGGCTGGGAGGCCGCGCTCCCGGCATTCCCATCGAGCTCCAGTACCACTACGGTTACGCCCAGCAGCCGGGATCCAACGGACAACCTGGCGTCCCCGGAATGCCGGGTCGAGACGGTCAGGTTTTCATTCGGTAAGACCGACTTCTGGTTTCCCGAAGGCTCGAAGTAGCTGGAGACACCTCGTCGCGGATGGTGATTTGGACTCGTGCTATTTTGATTGACCGTTCAAAATAAAATGCCTATACTCAGCGGCGAATGCCGAAGATTGTCGACCACGAGCAGTATCGAGAAGAGTTGATCTGGGCCTGCTACGGCGTTTTCGCCGATCAGGGTTTCGCTCGCTGCACCATGAAAGAGCTGGCCAAGGCCGCTGGAGTAACACCTGGAACGCTTTACCACTATTTCCAGGATAAACTTCAGCTTTTCCAGTGTGTGGTGAGAACCATCGCCGAAACCGACCTGGAAGAATGGGGTCGAGTGATCGCCCGAGCGAATGGGGTAGCGAGCCGTCTCAAAGAGCTCGGCGACTACATCGACAGGAACGAGATCTATTTCGCCCGCCAATACCGTATCTGGCGCGAGGTAGCCGCTCACCTGGACAAGGGCGACAGTTTCTCTCAAGAACTCCGCACCCTCTATGCGCGCTATCTTCAAGTCCTCGGTGAAATTTTCGACGACCAGTCGATCTCCACCGAGGCTCGCTCGCGCCTAATCATTCTTTTGGCATCGGTGGTCGACGGTCTAACCTTCCATCGTCAGGTGAAGCCGGATCACCCTACATTCTCGGAGGTCTTCACCACCTTTGGAAGTCTTCTAGGAGCCTCATGATGAAGCGCGCGATTTTCCTCACCTGCCTTCTCCTGATCGGCTGTCAAACTCCCGCCATCACCTCCTCCCCTACTCCGACACCGACTCCTCAGGCTCTCCGCTCGGTCTCCGCTCTGGCCCGCTTGGAACCTTCGGGAGAGATTCATCGAGTTGCGCCTCCGGTGGGACGAGCCAACGAACCGGTCCACCGCTGGCTGGTCAAAGAGGGAGACACAGTTCGCAAGGGTCAGGCCATCGCGGTGATGGATTCCGAAACGTTATTACGGGCGGATCTGGCCAAGGCCGAGGCCCAGGTCCAACGGGCGCTGGCCGTACAGGCCCAGGTGGAAGCGGGCCCCAAACTTGGCGAGATGCGACGCCAGGAGGCCGAGATCGAACGACTTCGACGCGAGCGCTCCATCGGGCTAGAGCAGAGCGAGTCGGCCATCCGGCGGGCTACCACGGCGGAAGACACCGCCAAACGGGAGTGGGAGAGATACCGCGCCCTGATGGCCGAAGGTGCGGTCAGTCAATCCGTCTACGATCAGAAAGAGACCGAATACTTACTTCGCCAACGCGAACGTGAGGAGCTACAGCGGGCCAGGGAGAAACTCGACGCGACCCTTCTGGCCAGCGTGGAATCGGCCCGTGGAGAGCTCGACCGGATCGCCGAGGTGCGTCCCACCGACGTTCGACTGGCTCAGACCGAGGTCGAGGCCGCGCGAGCCGAGGTCGCCCGGGTCAAAGCCGAATTGGAAAAGACCAGAGTCCTCTCCCCCATCGACGGCAAGGTCTTGGAGATCTTGACCCGTACCGGTGAGATGCCGGGGACCGACGGTCTGGTGGAGATAGGGCAAGTCGAGCGGATGGTCGCCATCGCCGAGGTTCATCAACAAGATGCCGCCCGCGTTCGCCTGGGCATGCTGGCGGAGGTTCGCTCGCCCGCTCTCTCTCAACCGATCCAGGGAAAGGTTCAAAAGCTTGGCGAGCAGGTCCTGAGGCAGCGCATCTTTAGCAACATCCCCGGTGAAAACTTCGACCAGCGAGTAGTGGAAGTGGAGATCGCCTTGGAGATGACCACGGCTCCCGAAGTGCGCCGGCTGTCCAATCTGCAGGCCGAGGCCGTCATCGAGGTCGGGCAGACCAGGTGAGTCTTTGGCGCCGCATATTGCTAGCCTGGCGGGTGCTCAAAAAAGAGCGAACCCGCCTTCTCATCGCCATCCTGGGAATAGCTTTCGCCGATGTGCTGATGCTGATGCAGCTTGCCATCCGCGATGCTCTTTTCATCTCCACTAGCACCGTGCAGGAAGCGATCAAGGGCGACCTTTTCATGGTCAACCAAAACTTCGAGACCCTGATCGCTCCGCTACCCATCGAGCGGGCGACCCTCTATCGCGTCCTCGGACACGAACAGGTGCGGGAAGTCGCGGCCCTCTATATGGCCATCATCCCCTGGAAAAACCCCGTCACCCGAACCGATCGTGGCATCCTGGTCATGGGATACGACCCCTATGTGAATCTCTTTGACGAAAAGATCGCCAGTCGTGCGGAAGTGGACAAGCTCAAACGGTTTGGCGACGTGCTGTTCGACCGTCTCGGGAGACCCGAGTTCGGACCCGTCCCACAGCTGCTTGCCCAGGATGGACCGGTAACCACCGAGGTCAACAAAGTGCGGGTCCGAGTCGTCGGACTTGCCACCATCGGGGCGGGCTTTGGAGCCGATGGGAACATTATCTGCTCGGACACCACCTTTCACCGCATCTTTCCCTATCACAAGCCTCGCGACATTGAGGTGGGAGTCATTCGTCTCCAGCCGGGGGCCGACCCGATCGCCGTCGCCCGAGACCTCAATGCGGTCACCGGAAAAACCGGACTGGTCACCACCAAGGCCGAGTTCATGGAGCGAGAGCGAGCCTACTGGCGGACCGCGACCCCCATCGGATACATCTTCAATCTAGGAGTCGTCTTAGGTTTCGTCGTGGGCGTGATCATCGTTTACCAGATCCTCCACAGCGACGTGAACGATCATCTGGCGGAGTACGCCACAATGAAAGCGATGGGCTACGGCACCGCTACCCTGGCCAGCATTCTGCTCTTGGAGTCGTTGCTCTTGGCCTGTCTCGGCTACCTGCCCGGGACGCTCATCGCCAACGCTTTCTACACGGCCGCTCACGAGGCCACTCAACTTCCCATCTACATGACGGTCGAACGCGCTCAGGGCGTCTTTCTCGCTACCGTGGCGATGTGCGGATTCTCCGCTTTGATCGCATCACGACGCCTCAACGCGGCCGACCCGGCGGATATCTTCTGAGCATGCCCGCCATCGTCGCCAAAGATGTGAACTTCAGTTACGGTCAGGGGCGACTGAAGAAACAGATCCTCTTCGACGTCAATCTGGAAGTGCCGGAAGGCGAAATCGTTTTGATGGTGGGACCTTCGGGCGGTGGAAAGACCACACTTTTGACCTTGATCGGTACGCTGCGAGCCATGCAGACCGGCTCTCTGGTGGTGCTGGACAAAGAGCTAAGAGGAGCCTCCGAGCGAGCCCGCCGCAAGCTGCGCAACAAGATCGGCTTCATCTTTCAGGCTCACAACCTGATGAGTTTTTTGACCGCCGAACAGAACGTCAGTCTTCCCTTGGAACTCATCGGTATGGGCGGACGGGAACGGCGACAACGCATCACGGAGATTCTCGGCGCGGTGGGCCTGGCCCAGCACGGACACCACTACCCCGACCAGCTTTCCGGTGGGCAACGCCAACGCGTGGCCATCGCGCGCGCTCTGGTGGCAAGACCCCAATTGGTCCTGGCCGACGAACCGACGGCGGCCCTCGATAGCCATTCTGGACGCGAAGTGGTGGACCAGCTTCGGAAACTGGCTCGAGAGCAAGGGACGACCGTCCTGGTTGTGACCCACGACCCGCGCATCGAGGACATCGCCGATCGGATCGTCCATCTGGAGGACGGGCGAATCCAGACCAGCGACGCCGTCTCCGAAGCGGCTCACCGCTAGAAGACGGGTGAGTCGGAGAAAACAACGAACGAGGGCGGTATGAAGACGATCGAGGAATGCGAAGCGTTGCTGGAAAGCGTTGGTCTGGCCACGATATTACCGGCCAAGGATGCTCTCTTACCCTGTTTACTCTGGGAGGCTCGAGGAGACCGAGAGCGCCGCGAGGTCTGGGACGAGGCGATGGAGCGCGTGTGGACCTGGAAGGACGATCTGCCGGCTAGAAAGACCGCCTGGCTAGGCCAGCTGTTCGGGGACCGCGTGGTTTTACTGCATCGCCGTCTGCTACCGCCGTTCTTGGCCTGGCGAGATCAGCCCCGGGTGAAAAAGCTGTATGAGGATGGTCTGCTGACCCACGAGGCCTTCCGGGTAGTGACCGCCGTCGAGCAAGCCACTGAACCTTTAGGCCGCAAGTCTCTTCGTCGTGCGTCGGGGCTGTCTTCCCGGGAAGACGCGGGCCGCTTCGACCGGGCTTGTCGAGATTTGGAACGCCGTCTGCTGCTCACCCGCGCCGGTCGTTCCAGCACAGCCTCCGGATGGGACGCGAACTCCTACGCTCTGGTGGAAGCCTGGTTTCCCACAGAATGGGAAGCCGCGCGATCCTGGACAAATGAAGAAGCCAGGGCGGCGGTCAAAGAGGCGTTAGAGCAGGCCGCGCCCGGGGCGTCCGAGCGACAACTGGCTCGCTGGATGCGCAATCTCTAATCAGTGGAATTTCAAGGCCTCAAACTCCTACCCGGCGAGGAGAGAACGGACGAGTAAAGAAGCTTATCATCGTGAACTCTTCTGAAATCCGAAATCAAGCCTCCCGCATCCTTACTCCGTCCACCACTCCACGCAAGCCCATCGCATCGAGTGATCCGCCCGAACCTAGTGACGCCTTCGCACGTTCGGGTGACAGCGCGGACCTCGGTTTGATCCAGAACATGTATCCATTGATCGGCGGAAGGCTCAACGAGGTGGATTCCCAGGCGCTCCTGGAAAAAACCAAAGGTTGGAACCTCAGGTCGGTCGACGGATTTCCCCGACTAGAGCGAGAGTACAAATTTAAGAACTTCGTGACAGCCATGAAGTTTAGCAACAGCGTGGCGGAATTCGCCGAGAAGCAAGGTCACCATCCGGCTCTTCTCACGGAGTGGGGCAAAGTCACCGTTGGCTGGTGGACTCACGATGTTGGCGGCATCCATGCCAACGACTTCCTCAGCGCCCAACGTACCGATGCCGTCTTCAATCATGGCCAGGTTCAAACTTCGAAGCCAAGTTAGGTCTCGTCCGGCAGAATGAAGCCTTGCAGCTCGGAAAAGAGTCCGGGAAGCAGAGTCTGGAATCCACCGACTAAGGGAAAGACCGCCCGTGCTTTCAACGCCGCGAGCAGGTTTCCGTTGTTATCACGAGCCGCGACGATCACATCGTAGGGGGCCACGGGAATCCCATTGACCGTCTCACTGTAGGACGAGCCTGTGGTGTAAGCTGAGCTCGCGTGAGTGACCAGAACGCCGTCCGCGTTGTAAACGAACAGCGTGAATCTTTTGAGCTCTGGATCGATCTTCAAGGCTGGTAAAGCCAGAGGGTCAGGAAACAGTTCGGCCAGGTCCTGGGCCCGGAATTGAACCGCGTAACCGCCCTGACCGCTAGGACTGAGGTTTCCCTGAGCGGTATCACCCCTAGAGCTTCCGCACCCCGCGACCCACATGACGATCCAGAGAATGAAGAATCTCTCAAGGGACGAACTCGACTTTGCCATGACAGATAGCCTTTCTACCACTCTGGTCGGGACTATAATTCCGATCGACGCCGATCCGCAACCCAACGACGAGGCCTTTGAAGCCAAATTGAAAGTCGAGCTCACCCGTCGTGGGGTCCAAGCCGATCATCTGGTGTTCCAACAGAGTTGCCATTCGGTGGCCGAGGCGGCCCAGGCCGCCGGTGTGACACCGGGCGACTTCATCAAGTCGATAGGGTGCCTCACCGAGGACGGACGCTTTTTTCTAGCCATCGTTCGTGGAGTGGATAAAGTCAGCTCGACTCGCGTTGGGAAAGCCGTCGGTTCTCCCGTCCGTATCGCCACACCCGACGAAGTGTTGGCCTTCACGGGTTATCCCTGTGGCGGTACCCCACCGGTCGGTGTCGACATCCCCTGCCTGGTCGATCCCAAAGTGTTGGAACTCGATGAGCTCTACGGAGGCGGTGGCAGTCAAAGGACGCTTCTACACATGACCTCTCAGGAAATGGTCAGAACCAACAACGGCCTGGTGGTCCGTATTCGCCGATAACATCAATAGCTGGTGTCGTCGAGTTTGACTTTACCGCGAAAGACCCAATAGACCACCGCCGAGTAAGAGAGCACGAAGGGGAGTCCCAAGAAGGCGATGACACGCATCAGTTTGAGCGTTTCTTGGGAGGAAGCCGCGTTATAGATGGTCAGGTTATAGGCCGGGTTCAGACTGGAGACCATCATGTTGGGGTAGAGCGCGGCTCCGAAAAGCGCTGTCAAGGACAAGATCGCCGCGCCGCTCGACAAAAATGCCTCGCCGGGACGCTCGATGTAAAGGGCCCTGGGGATATTAGCGAGTGCCAAAATACTAACCAGCACGGCTAGCCAGGCCGGCCCCGGATGGCGAAAAGGCTCCACCGCGTGGGGGATACTGACCAAAGTGATGATGGTGGCCATCAAGTAGAGCACCAGAAAGCTCCCGAACGATTTCCACATCAAGGGGCGGAGTCGCTTCTGCAGCTCCCCCTCGGTCTTCAAGGTGAGATACACGCTGCCGTGCAGGGCGAACAGCGCGACCACCAAAGCGCCTACCAGTAGAGGGTAGAAGCCCAGCAGGTGTCCTAGATGACCCTGGTACTCATGATCGGCTCCGATGGGGAGACCCACCATGGAGTTGCCCACCGCGACTCCAAAAAGAAACGAGGCCATGGTGCAGCTGGCGAAGAAAGAGAAATCCCAAAACTTTCGCCATGGGACACTTTTGACCTTACTGCGAAACTCCATCGAAACCGCGCGAAAGATCAAGCAGATCAAAAGCAGCATGAAGGGCAGGTAGAAAGCCGAGAACGAGGTGGCGTACACCTCGGGAAAGGCAGCGAAGAGCGCACCTCCGAAGGTGACCAGCCAGACCTCGTTCCCGTCCCAGATCGGCCCGATGGAGTTCATGAAGATGCGGCGCTCCTTGTCCGTCTTCGCCGTGTAAAAGACGATACCGACTCCCAGGTCGAATCCGTCGAGGAAAGCGTATCCGGCCAACAGGATGCCGATCAAGATAAACCAGAAGACTTCAAGTTCCATCGATTAGGAGTCCTCCATCAGGTCGTGGCTCGGGTCCACCTCTTGCCCGGCGGCGTCGGCCAGTCCCTCCAGCTCGCTTTGGCCTTCAGGACGTGGAGGTGGAAGCTGGGGTCCGTGCTGGATCTTCTCGTTCATCACGAAAACCCAAACCCCGAACAAGAGCAAGTAGACGATCCCGAACATGATGATCGAGATCAAGACTTCGTGGGCTTGGACAGAGCGAGAGAGTCCCTCACTTGTTCTCAGGAGCTTGTAGACGATCCAAGGCTGCCTACCGGCCTCTGCCACGACCCAGCCGGCTTGATTCGCCACATAGGCGGGGACGACTGAGAGAACGCACAGCTTGAGAAGCCAGGGATGTCGCTCCGGATCGGAGCGCCAGAGAGCTAACCCCGCCATCGCCGAGACCGCGATGAAGAAGAGGCCGCAACCCACCATCACACGATAGGCCCAAAACGTTATCAGCACATTCGGGCGTTCATCTTTGGGGGTTTGGTCTAAGCCGGGGACGGGTTTGTTGGGGTCTAGGTAGAGTAAAAGACTCAGTAGCTTCGGAATTTCAATACCGTAGTGGACCTTCTCGGCGTTTTGATCCGGCCAGCCGACCAGGTACATGCCGGTCCCACCTGTACCCGTCTGGAAGTGTCCTTCCATCGCCGCCATCTTGGTCGGCTGTTCGCGAGCCACCATCTTGGCGTTGGAGTCACCCGAGAGCCCCATCGCCACCGATGACCCCAGCGCCAGGACAAGAGCGACCTTGAACATCACACGCGCCTCGGGCAGATAGCGCTTCTTCAGCAGGTACCATGAGGCGATGGAGAGGGCGAAGAAGCCACCCAGAATGAAGCAGCCGAGCCAGACATGCACCAAACGGTCGGGAGCCGAGGGGTTAAAAACCATAGCCCAAAAGTCGACGATCTCGGCCCTAGTTTTTCCGTTGTGCTCGACCAGGTGAAAGCCGGCGGGCGTCTGCATCCAGCTGTTGGCGATCACGATCCAGACAGAAGAGAAGAAGCCTCCCAGGCAGACCATGCAGGTGGCGAAGTAATGAAATTTTGGGGAAACTTTATTCCAGCCGAAAACCACCACTCCCAGGAATCCCGACTCTAAGAAGAAGGCAAAAATCCCCTCCGCCGCCAGCGCCGACCCGAAGACGTCCCCCACGAAGCGTGAATAGGTGGCCCAGTTAGTCCCGAACTGAAACTCCATCACGATCCCGGTCGCGACCCCCATGGCGAAGTTGACCGCGAAAAGCCGGGTCCAGTAATACGCCACCTTCTCATAAACCGGGTTTCCGGTCTTGAGCCACATGCCTTCCATCATCACCATCAAGACCCCGAGACCAATGGTCAGCGGAGGAAAGAGATAGTGGAACATGATGGTCAGTGCGAACTGAAGTCGAGAAAGGATCAAAAGTTCGGTATCCATGTGGAACCCTTAGGAAGGTCGGAGAAAGAACCTTCAGGGAATTCCCCGAGAAGGTTCACCAACTCACAGGCACCGGAGCATTGGTGTGGAATGCGGGCTCCCGAGGTGGACAAACGATGAAGTGTGAATGTGGTCAGGAACAACCCTTCGAGGAGTGCTGCGGACGTTTCTTAGGCGGCGGCGCCAAACCGGAAACGGCCGAAGAGCTGATGCGCTCACGCTTCGTCGCTTTCGGGATGGGAGACTTCGACTACATCGAGCGGACCCAGGTTGACCCACTTCCTCCAGAGGTACGAGAGCGCAAGCTCCCCGAATGGGAAACCTTGAAGGTTATTGGAACCAGCAAGGGTGGCCCTGAGGACCAGACCGGCATGGTCGAGTTTGTCGCGCACTACCACCATCATGGCTGCCGTAACCACCATGAGAAAGCCCGCTTTAGCCGTGTGGAAGGCGAATGGAAGTACGTCAGCGGTGAAATGCTCGAGGGCGCGACGATCAAGCGGAGTCACGCCAAGGTCGGCCGCAACGACCCATGCTCCTGTGGAAGCGGCAAGAAATACAAGCGCTGCTGCGGCGTTTAACCCAAACCGGTTGGATGCGTGCGGGGCTTCACCACACGCATCCACCACATCAATGCTCAGTCAGTGGGGTCGAGGTCCAAAGCCTCAAACAAAGCCTTCTCAAAGCGCGGAAAATCCTCGATGTGAGGTAGGTGGCCGAGAGCTTCCAGTGGGATCAAGCGCCCCTTACGTAGTCGCTGCACGACTTCCGAGCCGAGCAGGTCGTAGCGTCCCAATTTGTCCGCCACCTCTTTCTTAGCTAGGTCCTTGTCCAGAGCGGTTCGATCCCGCTCACCCAGGATCAAAGTTGTCGGCACTTCCAGAATGTGGAACTTGCGGGCCACCGGCTGACTCATAATCATCGCCGTGGTCAAGGCCTGGACCTTGGCCACCCGAGGGTAGTCCGGGGACCCGATCGGGGCGGACAGAAGCTCGGCCCATCGGGCGTACTCGGGAGTCCACTTTCCGTCGTAGTAAGAATCCTTCTGGTAGGCCTCGATGGTCTCGGGAGTCGTTTTTAATTCCTTTTCGTACCAAGCGTTGAGTCCACGGTAGGGAACTCCCTTTTCTGTCCAGTCCTCCAACCCGATCGGATTTACAAGGATCAGGCTGTCGATGTCCTCCGGGTAAAGCAATCCCCAATGCACCGCCAGCATTCCACCCATCGAGTGTCCGATGACCGTGACTTTCTGGGCCCCAACCGCGCGTATAACCTCGCGCGTGTTGGACACCAGTTGGCCGAAGGTATAACTATAGTCGGTTGGCTTGGACGATTTACCGAACCCGATCTGGTCCGGGATGATCACTCGAAATCCCCGCCCGGCAAGCGACTTCGCGGTCGTCTCCCAATAGGCTCCGTTAAAATTCTTGCCATGCAACAAAACGACGGACTTCCCGTTCGGCGCCCCTTGAGGCTCCACCAACATCAGCGCCATTTTGAATGGACTCTCAAATCCACCGAGCTGTTGAAAGCTTACGGGGAAAGGGTAGTCATACCCCTCCAGATTGATCCCCTCCGGTTTGGCCCAGGATGGGAAACATAGTGAGAGACTCAGCAGACACGCGCAAAGAAATCTTGAAACCATGTTCGGTGGCTTGGCTCACAACATCGCAAAAATCCTTTCTATACCCATATCCATAATATTTTGCATAAAGATTGGTGGGGAGGCGCCGAAAGCGCAAGGACCATCCGATGGCGCACCTCGGTCCCGCTTGCAAGTCGAGACGTTACGCAGTCGGGATATCGAGAATATGTAACTGAGGCGCGGCGCGGCGCGGCGACTTCGGATGGTGTCCGGGCTTCGTAACGCCTGGCTTGAGGAACGCCTTCGGCTTTCGCCGCCAAGATTATGCAAAATACTATGGATGTGGGTATAGAGGCTGACTTCGTGGACGTGTGTCCACCGAAGCGTGGTGATATATCCAGCTTTCAGTGGGTACACCCTTCCCCAGAGTCGCGTATCCACACTTTAGAATCAGCGACACATGCCGATGAAGCGTCCATGGCAGTGCAGGCGGGTGCGAGTGCTTGGCGAAATCTTCGACAGATGAATCCTGAACTTCTTTCGGCATCTCAATTGCCGCGGGAGGCTCGTGGTACGTGGGGATGGGACAGCTGTTTTAATCCCCAGGATCTTGAGTACAGCGCGAACGGCCTCGCAGTTGTCTGGCGTCAGCGTCACCAGGAGCCTGGAGATGTCGGTCCACGTCTATGGGTCCCCGTGCAAAGCCGCGCGCGGCTCCACAGTGGAAATTTCCGCTGGAAATTTCGGGTCAAGAACATGGCCGGCGCCCAACTCGGCGCGGGATTCATGCTGGACTGGACGGTGGGACCCGACTGGGGTTTCTTCGGTTATCTCGGCTCGAGTTCGAGCGCCTGGGCCTATGACCCGTCGTCTGGAGATGTGGTCCTGGCCACTCGCTCCATCGAGGGCGGGCTTCCTACTTTTCCCTCTGGTGAAGGTGTGATCACGGTGGAAGCTCACCTTCCACGACAAGCCGACGGACTTGCCAGATTTCTGGTTGACGGGGTCGCTTCAGGCGCGGTCTGGCTTCCCCCCGGCGCGGTCCTGGTGCCTGCGGCATGCCTTCTGGAAGTTGGGCAGCAAGTTACGCTAGGGCCGCTAGAGAGACCAGCTTTGGATATTTCCACCTGGCTTGCCAAAGGCGAGGATTCAGGCGAACCCCAAACGGTACCCAGACCTATGAAACGAGGGTTCTTAGCCCGCCTCAAAGGCAAGCTCCTGGGCCTGGGCTCTTAGTGGAACTCGGCACAATTCCATCATAGAATAGACATAAACTATATTCTCGACTTCGAGCAGGGCCATTTGACCCTAACCCAAATCCAAGCCAGGGGCCCACTGGGTCGCAGCCGAAGGGCCACTCATGAGAATCGCGAGTGGCATGGTCTACAGAGCGTCATTGTCCCACCACGCTCACACCTTACGCCTATCATCCGCAACAGCAGAGTGGACGTTTCGTTGTCGGTTGCACGGGTAGCCACCAGAGCACTCCCGCGGGATATCCACGCATCGACGAGATGTGCGTTATCAAGCTGTATCCCTGAGGGATGATCATCGCACTCACTGGCCTGATTGCCCCAGGCCACTGGGGCGAGAGCATCGGAGACAGCGAAGGGGCCGATGGGTTGGCCACACCATGAGCCCGCCCCTTACTCTACAGTTTTCCTAGACTTTTCACCAGGCGCGGTTTGACCGCTTCGTGGAAATCCAAGAGCGTCCGCGTGGCCGAGGGCCAGAGTTTGCTGTCCCAGCCTCGACGTAAGGGAAAGTATTTCAGCCCGACATCCTTGGCGGTCAGTCGAGAGACCATCTCTTGCCATGGTCCGAGCGCCGGTTGTTGGTAGACCAGGTGAGGAATACCGCCGGCGCCGAGTCGCTGCCCCACAGTTTCCCCCACGTTCTCGCTAACAGGTAAAAATTCTACAGGACAGCCGTAGTGCTGGCTCAAGCGTTGAGTGGTGTCGGCCAGAGCCGCTTCCACAAAAGCCTGGACCTTGGGGCTAAAGACCACATTCTTATCGAGATTCTCAAATCCGGTCATCAAAACGACCCGGGGCTTTAGAGTTCCGGCGGCTGAGGCTTCAGGACTGAGGTCGTCGGGGGTCACCAACAAAGCATAGCTCTCACCCAAAGCTCCGCTCGGTTCGCTCGGAAGCTCTTGGAAGCGCGGTCCCGGGATGGCGGGACCGGTGAGAGCTACAGGCGACTCGTTAAGATGGCCGGTCAGGTCATAGCGGCCTTCGCTCCACTTCGAGATTTCGGCGGCCTTGGCTACGTAGGGTTTCGGAGTCAGATGAAGTCCCGCTACCCAGCGCCAAAGCAAAACCTGGGAGGCGGGGTCGGCGTCGATCAGGTGCGAGGCGAAGTGAGCCGCACCCAGCGTCCAGGGCAACCGAAGAGTGAAGATCCAGATGGAGGCATACCACAGCCGAGCTTGCTGAGGCAGCCATCCTGTCTGAAGCATCTCTTGATTCCATTCGTCGAAGGCCAGAAGACCCGTTCTTCCCTCCAACGCTGTCGCCAGTGACTGCGTTCCGTTAAAACGGCGCCGGTCATCGTCGCAGGTCCGAAGATAAGCCAGATAGACCTGAGGTCGGCCTTCGGACCAGCCGCGCCAATAGCTGCGTGCGCACAGGTCCTTGAGGTTGTTCTCGATGACGGCTGGCCTGTGGCGTGAGAAAAGTGAAGTGGCCGCCTCGGCTTCGTGGATCAGACGATATCGAAAGGCGGCCGACAGCCCGCTCGACTCCAAGGACAACCCCTTCCCTGGCTTAACCAAAGCATCAACGATACCGGTCCAATACTCCAGGGCCGCGACTCGTGAATGGAGCAAAGAGCTAGTCATCGGGATGGCGCTCGGGGAGAAGATCTCCCTTGCGAAGTGCTCGCAGCCGGTTGAAAGCTCGCTCGACTCGCTCCGCCTTCTCTCGCAGGCGAAGCCCGCGTCGGCGTTCCCAAGGCTGAGTTTTGGTCTCGGCGTGAAGTTCCTCGATAGCCTGGCGAGCGCTCTTCACGGCGTCTTCCAGGAGCTCTCGCTCCAACTGGTTCTCAAGCTCATGGGCTTGTGCCCAAAGCGACTTGAGCTCGTGCCCCTCGGCATCGGCCTTGGGAGACACGGCCTTACGCTTTTTGCTTGCTTTCTTTACTAACGCCATTTCACTCACCCTCAAGCGACTCGTCCGCCTCTACGCGCCGCTCGCGAAGGAGGCTCCTGAGCGCGTGAGGCGACATGAGAACCTTTCCTTCGACAGCGAGCTTCCAGCAGGCCCATAAGTCCGGCGTAGAGCGCGAGAATCGCTAGAATTTTTAGTATCAGGGCTAAGCCCATAGTCTGACTCGAATCTCTCTTTCGCCCCCAATTCGTGTATGGTGAGCGCCCGGGGGTACGACGCTGTTCACAGGTCCCCCTCTTTGAGGATAAGGCCTTGTAAGCACGGAACACTTTAGCCTTGGAGACGGCTCATTCAAACTCCCGCAGCTAGGATCACCGCGCGATTTGCAGAAATTTAACATCCCGGGGAATAGGCGAACTCGGGCGGCGACGAGAGGGGGTATCATGAAAGTCTGTCTAGTTCTCACCCATCAGTGCAATCTGGCCTGCTCCTACTGTTACGCGGGCGAGAAGTTCAATCGTCACATGGACGAACGAACCGCCATGGAGGGCCTCAAGATGCTCCTTTCAGATAGCGGCCCGATGGAGCTGAGCTTTTTCGGAGGAGAGCCGTTTCTTCGCTTCGCGCTGATGGCCAAGGTCTGCCGATGGGCCCGCGGGGGTGCCGAACGCTCGGGTCGCCAGCTAAGCTTTCAGGTCACCACCAATGCCACCATCCTGGAAGACAAGCAGCTCCGCTTCCTTAAGGAATATCAGGTCTGGACGGCGTTGTCCCTCGACGGCCCCGATAATGTTCAAGACGTGGCTCGTCCCTTTGTCAACGGGAGAGGCTCGGGGAAGCTGGTCTGGCGTAACGTGGAGAAGGCGCTGGAAACACTTGAGCGCGTCCACATCCTGATGGTGGTGACTCCCACCACCATAACCTCGCTGCTTCCCGCCGTGGAACGCCTGTATCGAGCTGGTGCCAGCCGAATTTCGCTGCTACCCGACCTGGAGGCGGACTGGAGCACGGTCGAAGGCGAAGCGCAAGCGATCTGGGCTCAACTGGCCCGAATTTCCCTGCTCTCGATGTGCACGGACCAGCCTCTCTATCTGGCTCCTTTCTCCTCCTACTTTCCCGCCAACGAGGTGTATCCCGCCGAGGGCCAGGGCCAGTGCGACTTTGGAGGACGCCAGGTCACCATCGCTCCCTCCGGCAACCTCTACCCTTGCGCGCGGCTGGTCGGTACCGACCGTCGTCCCGAGGTGCGCATCGGACATGTCAAAATGGGTTGGGAAAAAAGCAAGGCCGAGGCTCTCAAGCAGGCCGGTGACGAAGGTCTTCGCCAGGGCGGCTGCGGCAAAGGAGGTTGTCAATGCATCCCCCTGATGCCCGGCGACACAAAGGTCCAGCTCGACCATAGCGCTCGCTTCGCCCACTGGACCCGCGACGCCGCGCTACCGGTATCCCGAGAGATCGAGGAAGCCCTCGGGGTATTGGCGCTATGAGTGACGGTCAAAGAACACGAAGGAGATTTCTAGCGGACCTCCTCTTTCTCGGCGGTGCCCTGAGCGCGGGGGCCTTTCTGACTCAGACCGAGGCTCAAGCTCCCGGGACGACTCCAACGCCAGCCTCCACCCCTGTGACGCCGCCGACAAACCCTCCCGTGGTGCGTGGCCAGTATGTCGCCTCACCCTCACCGGACGGAGACGTGGCCGTGCCTCAAGCCTCCTCGACCTGCGCACCGGTGGTGAAAGGTGAGCCCCAGCCCCCCACTCCTCCAGAGAGTTTCGAGAGTCAACCTAAAGAAGTTCCGCTGGCCGGCTCGCCTAGTCCGCCAAGAAAATAGGAGATCACAGATGGAGAATTCCACTTCTAAAAAGAGTCGCCGGAGGTTTTTGGCCGACCTGCTCTTTGTGGGCGGTGGCCTGACCGCGGCCGCGGTACTGGCTAAGACGACTCTGCTAGAGGAGATCACACCGACGCCTCCGGTGGCGGCGGGAGAGATGGTGGCGCCTCCGCCACTTGAGGCGACTCCGGCGGCCTACCAAACACCAGAGCCGGAGATTGCGAAAAAATGCATCGAGCCTCCCGTCGACCGGCGAAAAATACGAGATCCCATGCAGCCTCCTCCACCCGGTGCTGTGGTCGCTCCCGCGAAGCCCAATCCTCAAGTCCACAAGCCAAAACCTGAACCTCAACCTTACACGCACGAGCTTCCTCCAGGCATCATGGGAGAAGTGCGTCTTAAGCGAATCGACACACCCTAGCCATTCGTTCAAATTTCGGAAACCAAATCGTTGAAGCCTCGGCCTATAATGTTTCTCATCGCAACGTAGAAGTGGCTCGCTCTGAGACGATCCTTGAAGAGATCGCCGGTCGAGAAACTCATGCGAAAATCCAGCCAAAGGCCGTTATGCTATGAACATCTCGAGCGCTAGCCACGCATTGCCTACTTATCTTCGACCCGCCAGCGCGCAAACCGCGCCGGGAGTGTCACCGGGCTCTCCCAAAGAAAGCATCTTGACGCGCCTCGGCGAAATGACGGTAGACACCGCCTTTTTTGCCGCCAATGAGATCGCCGAACTGGGCAAAAACGATCCCGCTCTAGCCATGCGATATGGCGCGACCACCATCAGTGAGAAACTTTTGGAAGGCACCGGCGACAACGTCCGTCCCGCCTTCAATCAAGCCATCATCCCCACCATCCGCTTGGCCATCCTGGGAGCCAATATCTATCGGGCGAACGAAACTTTCAAAGACCCCGGCTCCAACTTGGTCGAGAAAGGTCTGGATGTGGCTCGCGTGGCAACCGACCTGGCGGGTCTGGCTGGAAGCGTGATGCAGTTTGTCCTCCCCGCTCAGGCTGCTCTGGGTGACACGCTGGTCGGCGTCTCCTACGCCGCCGACTCGGTCAGTCACTCCATTCGTGGCGTCCTCCATGGGGCCGACCGAGTCAAAGTTTGGAAGAAACAGTTGGCCGAAAAGAAAGCGGCCAAAGCCAAGGCCGAAACTCCCATCACCCCACCGCCCGCCGTGTCGGCGCCAGTGATCAACTCTCCCCTACTCGCGACTTAAACACGCCAGTCTAGACCACCGGCATCGTTCCTCCGTCCACGACCAGCTCCGCGCCATAGATGTTTCGTGCATCTTCAGAGGCCAGAAAGAGCACCGCACCGGCGACATCCTCAGGCGCTCCAGGTAGGCCGCGCGGAATCCCTCCGAGACCGGAGACAAGGTTCCTCCTTGCCGCCTCCCTATCGGTTCCCGACTCTTTCGCGAGTCTGTCTATCAAGCGACTCGCTGCTTCCGTCTCTATAAAACCCGGGGCCAGGGAGTTCACTCGGACTCCCTTCGGAGCGACTTCGTTGGCCAACCCTTTGCTGTAGGTCGTCAAGGCCGCTTTCGCCGCGGCATATCCTAAGGTCGACTCATACAGAGGGAAACGGCGCTGTATCGAACTGATATGGATTACAACACCGCCATTCGCGGCGAGCATGGATGGAAGAAAGACTCGGTCGAGTCTCACCGCGGCAAGAAGGTTCAGATTCAACTCGTCCCGCCAGTGCTGCTCCGATAAAGCCGCGAACCCGCCGCCCGGAGAACTCGATCCTCCGACGCAGTTGACCAGGATACTGATCCGGCCGAAGCGCTCTTTCACTTGTCTTGCCAGCGTTTCAACCCCTTCTGGAGTGGATAAGTCAGCCGTGAAATGATGGCCCGGATGGTCCGCATCCGCTTCTCTCCGAGCGCAAGTGATCACGGTCGCTCCTTCTTCGGCAAAGCGTCTGGCAATCGCCAAGCCCATCCCCTGGGTACCACCGGTGACAAGCACAATGGCCTCTTGAAATTCTTGATATCGCATGTTTGGCTCTCCTTACGTCTAATCGAGAGCGAGCGGCCACTGCTCGAGCCAAGCATAGAGGCCGGTTTCGGAAAGTGGAAGAGCCGACGAGAAAGTGGGGTACGAACTTTTGAGTAAGAAACAAGAATGGACGAGGGAAACTGGTGCCTCCGGAGTGGTCGAGGCCCTCAGCTATCTCGACGGCCGGTGGAAGCTCTCGATTCTTTTCCAGCTCTTTGGCGGACGCATTCTTCGTTTCTCCGAACTCGAGAAGGCAATCCCCGGAATCTCCCAAAAAATGCTGATCCAACAACTCAGAAGACTCGAAGCCGACGGTCTCGTTCTCCGCGAGGTCTTCCCTGAAGTTCCGCCGCGCGTGGAGTATCGACTCACCCCCTGGGGGCAAGCTCTCTGCCCGGTTCTCGACCACCTTTTGTCCTGGGCGGCGGAAAAAGAGCCTTAATGTCGAAGGTCGCGGATGGCTTCTTCCAACCCCTGATGCACCAGTTACTACATGACGCGCCTGGAGAGCTGTCCTTGCTCGAGCAATGCGACACCAGGTTTTACGGCCATCTCTCGCGCTCCCTCGAGAAGTTGGAGAAGCAAACTTTTTTGGTCGAGCTGTCGATCCGAGAGCGACCCAATCGACTACGTCATGAAAGAGTCAAGAAGAGCCCCCGGTCCTTCGCAGATCACATCAATCATCCGTTCAAGGAGTCTTCCAATATGAAACGCCAAATCTTCGTCAACATCGCCGTCACGGACCTGGCCAAGTCGAGAGCCTTCTTCTCCAGCCTGGGCTTCAGCTTCAACGAGCAGTTCTGCGACGACACCGCCGCCTGCCTGGTCATATCCGAGGAGATCCACGCCATGCTACTGACCCACGACAAGATGAAGGGCTTCTTGCCCAAAGGCCACGAGATCGCCGGTCCCAAGACGCATGAGGCGCTGGTCTGTCTGTCGTGCGAAAGCCGAGAAGAGGTCGACCGTCTGGTGGACAAAGCCATCACCGAGGGCGGCAGGACCTTTAGCGAGCCGCAGGACTATGGATTCATGTACTACCGCAGCTTCCAGGACCTCGACGGCCACATCTGGGAGATGGCGCACATGGATATGAGCAAGATACCTAGCGAAGAGCCCACGAAGGCCGGAAAAGCCTAGTGCTCCCTCACCATGGAGGTCCTCCTCCTACGCACTACTCTTAGGTACGAGCACGAGCACCGGAATCTCTCGCTGGCCGGCCGCCGCCTTCTCGTAGTCTTTGAAGAACGGCATGATTTCGGACTGCTGGTCGTAGAGGCGTCGTCGCTCGGCCCCTGAGGCTTGCTCGGCTCGCACGGCGATCGTCTCGCTTCCTACCTCGATCTCGGTCTCAGGGTGGGCGACGAGGTTGTGGTACCAATCCGGGTTGGTAGGCGCTCCACCCTTCGAGCCGATGATCACGAAGCGGTCGCCGTCTTCGCTGTAGACCAGAGGATTGACGCGAGTCTTGCCACTTTTGGCGCCTTTATGATGCAGTAGGAGAACGGGCATCCCCTCGAATCGGCCTCCTACCTTTCCGCCGTTAGCGCGAAATTCTTCGAGAACCTGGGCATTCTGAGCGTCGAGCGCGGCTTTATCCATGGTTTGTCTCCTGTTCTATATCCAAGGTCGAAATCACCATCCGCCGCTGGCGGTGACGATCTCGCCGGTGACCCATCCTGCGTCGTCTGAGGCCAGGAAGGCCGCGACCTTGGCGATGTCCTCGGGCTTCCCCACCCGGCCAAGGGGAACCTGGGAGACGAGCTGGTCGAGAAAGCCGTCGGGCATGTCCACTCCGGCCGAACGGGTGCCCTCCGTGTCGGTGTAGCCAGGATTGACCGAGTTGACCCGGATTTTCCGAGGCGCAAGCTCTCTGGCCAGCAGTGGGGTGATGGAGTCGACGGCGGCCTTGGTCGCGCAATATACGGTGCTTCCAGGCAGACGCAGTCTGGTCACGTTGGACCCGATGTTGATGATGGCGGACCCCGGGCCCATGCGTTCGACCGCCGCCTGCGTGGTCAGCAGCAAGCCCAACACGTTGAGGTCGAACAGCCGGTGGAACACCTCGGAGCTGAATTGCTCGAGGAAGCCGTTCTCGAAGACCCCGGCGTTGTTGACCAGGATGTCCAGGCGACCAAAGGCTTTGACTGTCGACTCCACCAGCGAGCGGACGTGCTGTGCTTGCGAGACGTCGGCCTGGATCGCCACCGCCTCTCCTCCCCGCTCGATGATATCCGCGACCACGGTATCGGCATCGCTCCGGCTGCTGGCGTAGTTAATCACGACTCGGGCGCCTTCGGATGCGAGCTCCGCGGCAATGCCGGCTCCAATCCCCTTGGAGGAGCCGGTTACTATCGCGACCTTTCCTCGCAATTTTTTCGACATAACAGTTCTCCTGTGTGGCTCTCTAGTTTTTGACCATACGGTGCACTATTCTTGTAAGTGAGTTCGGAAATGATATCAAGTACGGATTTGAAAGTAACTCACTTACTCGGAGGTAAGGAAAGGGGCGGTGATCATGAGGCAAAGTTGTGCCGGCGTGGGCGGAAAAGACAAGCTTGAGGAACAGCGGGTTTGTCCGATCCGTTATGCTCTCAAGAGGGTGGGTGACCAGTGGAGCATGCTGGTCCTGTATTGCCTGACAACGGGCACCATGCGGTTCGGAGAGATGCAGAAACAGATCGGAACGATCTCGGCGCGCGTGCTGACGCAAACGCTGCGCAACCTCGAGCAAGATGGACTGCTGACGCGGAAGGCTTATCCCACTATTCCGCCGCGAGTGGAATACACGTTGACCGACCTCGGGCGGTCTCTGGCAAGTTCTCTGGACTCCCTCTTTGTCTGGGCCGAAGAGAACTACGAGCGCGTCCGGGAGGCCCAGGCAAGCTATCGCAAGACGGAGGTCTCGCAGTAAGGAGCTTTCGTGAAAACGCCGCCCGTGGCGGTGAAGGTTCGAATAGTGCAGCCATAATGACCTTTGGAGAGCCACTCGCCGGGGACGGTCCAAGAAGAGCTTTAATGACGGAGATCGCGGATGGCTTCTTCCAGTCCCTCGATGGTCAAGGGATACATCGGGAACAGTTGGGAGATGGCCGTTAGCGTTTCCCCGTGCCAGTAGCGGATCGGCTCGGGGTTGAGCCAGACCGAGTGGGGATAGCGGTCGCGCAGGGAAGTGAGCGACTCCCATCCTCTCTCGGTCTCGGGGGGACCGAAGAACATGGCGTGGCGACTGGCTACCAGTTCGTAGGGCGCCATCATGGCATCGCCCAACACGATCAGACGATACTCTCGATTAGTGGAACGATACAACTCGGCTAATGGTACCTTTTCCCGAAAACGAGCGTCCTTGTAGACCTTTCCGTAGACGCAGTTGTGAAAGTAGTAGGCCTGGAACTCCTTGAAATGAGAAGCCTGTGAAGCCGCGGAAAAAAGCGCTTCCACCTGGTGGATGAAAGGATCCATCGTCCCGCCGACATCCATCAATAAAATCACCCGCATGGAGGGCTCCAACGGCCGGCGGCAGACCACCTCCAGCTCTCCGGCCTGCCGTCCGGTCGCCTCGATGGTGGCGTCGATGTCGAGCTCTTCCTCTCCCGGATTACGCCCGAACTGGCGCAGTTTGCGCAAGGCCACCGAGAACTGGCGAACGTCGAGCATCCGGTCGTTGCGGTAGTCTTGATAGCTTCTCTTCTCCGCCACCTGCATGGCGCGCCGGTTTCGCCCCGGGCCACCGACGCGAAACCCTGGACGGGGGGCGCCCGAGTGCCCAAAGGGTGAAATCCCGCCCGTACCGATGAACTTGGAGCCTCCGTCGTGCCGTTCTTTCTGCTCCTCGAGAAGCTCGCGGAACATCTTCTCCAGCTCCTCGAAGGGCATCGACTCGAAAAAGGCCCGCTGCTCCGGAGTCAGCTCGGGGATCTCGCCCTCGGCTGCCTGGCGAAGCCACTCCAAGAACTGGTCCTCGATCTCGGCCGCGGCCAGGTCCACTCCCTGGAAAAAGGCGGTGAAGGCCTGGTCGAAGCGGTCAAAGTCGGTCTCCGTGGTCATCAGGGTGCAACGCGCCAGATGGTAGAACCCAGTCAAAGTCTGTCCGTGCAGCCCCTTGGCCATGCCCTGGGCTAGGGTCATCAGTTGCTGCGGGCTGACCTTGAGACCCTGGGAGCGGAGCAGATAGAAGAACCGGACCAGCACGGCTAGGGCGTGTCATCAGTTGGCGTTTCAAGATATACGTAGAACATTTTTGTCCTCCCGAAGTGAGATTTTTCGCCTAATACCAAGCGTATTTAAGATAAAATATCGCTTCGGGAGGGCGCGGGTACCCACGAAGTGGGTGTCGGGCAAGTGTAGCGACGGAACGCTAATTGATGGCACGTCCTAGTTGATGGAGCGTTTGGCGAAGCTCTTGGCCACGGTCAAAAGGTCTTGCTCTTTCTTTAACAGCAGTCCCAAAAGCGGCACCGTTCCCTCTAAGAGCGATCCTCCGGCGCCCGCCACCTTGAGCGCCGCGATCCAGTCGATCAACTCGCTGGTGCTTGGCTTCTTGCGAAGTGGGGCTTCGCGAAGCGAGTAGAAGATCTCGAGCGCCTGACGGGCGATCTCTTTCTCCAGGTTGGGATGGTGGACGTCCAAGATCCGCTGCATGAATTCCGGCTGGGGGAAGTCGAGGTAGTGAAAAACACAGCGTCGCAGGAATGGATCGGGCAGCTCCTTTTCGTTGTTGCTGGTGATGATCACGGCGGGGCGATGCTTGGCCGTGACCTCCCTTCCCGTCTCACGCACGGTGAAAGTCATGCGGTCGAGCTCATTGAGCAGGTCGTTGGGGAACTCGATGTCGGCCTTGTCCACCTCGTCGATCAAAAGCACCACCCTCCGCTCGGCCTCGAAGGCCTTACCAAGAGGCCCAAGGCGGATGTACTGGGCGATATCTGCCACGTCGCGGTCTCCAAAACGGCTGTCGTACAGGCGCGAGACCGCGTCGTAGGTGTAGAGCCCTTCCTCGGCCTTGGTGGTGGACTTGATCGACCAACGGATCAGCTCCGTGTCCAGCGACTGGGCCAGGGCTTCCGCCAACAGAGTTTTCCCCGTACCAGGCTCTCCCCGGACGAGAAGTGGCTTCTCCAGGGCCAACGCGCAGTTGACCGCTGCCTCCAGGGCCGGGTCGGAGAGATAGTCGGAGGTTCCTGAGAAACGGTGATAGTCGGTCATGCCGCTCTTGTTCTGGCCCCGAAGTCGGTGGCCCTTGGAGAAATGTTCACAGCCCGGATCCAACCGCGCGGCCGGCTCCGGATACAGTCGTTTCTATGATTGTCAACATGCCTTTCGTGCGCCCCTTCGCGGGCAACCTTCGCCCCAATCCCGCCGAGACCATTGAGAAAGGCGTCGAGCTCGGTGCCGATCCGGTACAGCAGGACCTCTTCGCCCTATCCGCGGGCGTGGCCGACGTGAAGAGTGCCGCGGAGTTCGCCGAGGTGGGACGTTCCAAGGGCGTCGACTCCTGGCAAAAAGGGGCTTACAGCGTGGCCTCGGCTCTTTCGGGAAGTCCCGCCACCGGCCTGGGCCTCATCCAAACCGTGGAGAGTCTTTTCGCCGACCCGACCTCGCGGGGGTTCTTCGCGGTGGCGGGCTCGCTTTCGGGAGGTGAGGACCTTACCGCCCTCAGGGACCTGACCACCGGCTACGGCGCGACGCCGTCCGAGAACGGGTTGCTCGGCGTAGCCGGCGCGATGGCGGGACTAGAAGGGGCACAGGAGGCGATCAACCTGGGCCTGAGTGAAGGCTCTAACTCTCGAGAGGGAGCCTACTTCGCCCTGGCTACCGCGCTGGTAGGAGGCGCGCAAGAGCTGGGCTCGACGCTGGAGATCGCGCGCGACTTCGCCTCCTCCCCCACCCTGGCCGGTCCCTACGCGGTGGCGGTGGCGCTAGCCGGAGCCGACGAGGCGACGGCTGCCCTACGCATGGCCGAGGACCTGGGGGAAAACGAGCAAGAAAAAGCGATGTTCGCCCTGGTAGGCGGACTGATCGGCGCCGAACGAGGGCCCGGGTTCGTCAGAATGAGTCGGGCTCTGTCGCCCACCGAGGGACAGACCGGAGCGATGGCCGTGGCGGCCGCCCTGACTGCGGCGGGAACCGAATCTCCGCGAGAAGCCGCGGTCGCGGCAGCTGTACTCGCCGGCTAGTGTCCAATCTTGTCCAGAAACATCGTTCCTAGACCAAGCAGTAACGCGAACCCGATCCAGTCGGTGAAAGTGGTCAGCCAGACGGTGGAGGCGAGCGCCGGGTCTACCTTGAGGGCTTTCAAGCCCATCGGGATAACCGAACCGGCGAATCCGGCACAGACAATGTTGAGCGTCATGGCGGTCATCACGATTCCCGCCATCCATATATTCTTGGTCAGAAGATAGGCCAGACTACCGGTCAGAAGTCCCGCCATTGACCCGTAGAGCAGCCCGAAACCGAGCTCCTTCATCACCAGTTCGCGAATATCGCGCTTATAGATCTCACCAAGGGCCAAACCGCGCACGACAAGCGTGGTGGTCTGACAGCCCGTATTTCCACCATGGCCTGCGATGATGGGCATAAAGGCCGCCAAGATGGCCACATGGGCCAGGGTTCCCTCGAAAAGACTGACCAGAAATGCCGACAAAAACCCGATCGTCAAATTTACCAGAAGCCAGGGAGCGCGCCGGCGTAGCGTCGCTCGTACCGAGGAAAGCGCCTCTGACTCAGCGTCGAGACCAACCTGCAGGTAGATGTCCTCGGTGGCCTCCTCGATCTGCACGTCCAGCACGTCGTCCGCGGTCAGAACACCTAACAGAACCCCTTCATCGTCCACCACGGGAAGAGCGAGAAGGTCGAAGTGACGTAACCGCTGAGCCGCGTCCTCCTGGTCCAGGGCGACGTTGACCGAAATGACGTCGCGCACCTCGATGTCGGCCAGAAGCGCCTTGGGGTCGGCGGTGATCAAACGGCGTAGGTCGATGACGCCGCGCAGGTGACCTTGTTTATCCACCGTGTACAGATAGAAGGGGTGCTCTGTATCCGGTGACAGTCGACGCAGATAGTCAAGACCTTCGGCCACGGTCCAGCCGGTTTGCAAGGCCAGGATATCACGAGACATCCAGCGGCCGACGGAGTCCTCCGGTAGAGAGAGAATGTCGGTGATAGTGGACGAAGTCGGAGCGTCCAGGCGCGAGAGGATCTCGTGCACCCGCTCGTCGGGAAGCTCCTCGACTAAATCCGCGGCCAGATCCTCGTCGATAAGAACGAGGACCTCCGAGAGAACATCGGGGTCCAGCGATTCCAACAGCTCCGTCCGAGCGGATTCATTGAAGAACTCGAGGAGGTCGGCCAGCCCATCCTGGTCGTAGAGCTCCACCAGTTCCAGGCGTTTGGACGGGCTCAGCTCTTCTAAAAAGTCCGCCTGGTCGGCTGGATGCAAGGACCAAAGCCGCTCCACGACCCGTTCGGACGGCTCGGAGTCGACCACGGGAAGCAACTCTTCGAGCAGAAGCTCCCGGCGTTCAAGTTCGTCGAGGCTCGCTCCGACATCCGGGCGAGAACTCAAGACGCGACTCTTGCTGACAAAGAGATATGGCTGTTCGCGCGCGACATGCGCCCTGGGGTTCTCTTCGGTTCATCCAAGGCCTGCCCTAGGCGGGGTATAGGGGTCGGTTTTTTCTCTACCTATCTTTACATTGCAAAGTCAAACCGTTATCATAGCGCGGATGAATGTTTCTCAGGCCTTAGAACAGCTCGACGAGATTCGCCATCATTTGGGCCGAAACGAGGTCTACCGGGGATACAGGTCCAGGACCATCGCTCTCACCGGAGCGAGCGGGGTGCTGGCCGCTATGGCGATGTCGGTGTGGGCCTCCTCCGCGGGAGAACTTTCGCGGGTGGGCTTTTGGGTCGCGGTCGCGGCTTTCAACCTGGCCATTATGGCCTGGGAAGTTCTCGGTGACTACGGTAACCATCGAACGGAGCACCAGCGTAAGATCACCCGGCGCACGGTCGGACAGTTTCTCCCGTCGCTGGCCCTTGGGGCGGTGCTAACACTCGCCATCGCCGGCCGCGGAGAGGCGCTCAACTTGCTACCGGGTCTGTGGGCAGGGCTCTTCGCGCTAGGAATTTTCTCTTCTCGCCCCTACTTGCCGCGCGGTGTGGGCTGGGTCGGCGCTTACTACCTGATCGCCTCGGCGCTCTTGATCAGTTTTGAGGGTAGCGCGCTCAGTCAACCCTGGGCGATGGGAGGCTGTTTCGGACTTGGCCAGGCAGCCATGGCCTGGGTGCTGTATCAAAATCTTGAAAGGAAGACGGCATGAATGATGATGATGCAGGCAGATTCGCCTATAACGGTCTGGATCGCGTACTACACGAAAAAGCTCGGCTGGGAATTCTCACCTCGCTTTTCACTCACGTTGAGGGTTTGACGTTTAACGATATCAAGACGCTCTGTTCCTTAACCGATGGAAACCTGAGTCGCCATCTGCAAGTTCTCGAACGTGAAAGTCTTGTGGAGATCGTGAAAGAAACAGGATCAGGGCGTCCCCAGACCACGTGTTTTCTTACCGATTCTGGACGCCAGCGATATCTCGATTACTTGGAAGAACTGCAGACCGTTTTGCGAGCGGTGGCCCAGCGAGATCAAACCCAATTCGGAGCAGGTTTTAGCCCCGCCTAGCGGAGCGGACCGCTCTTTTTTTTACCCCAACACTTTGCAACACAAAGCAAGAAAGGCGAAAATCAAGTATGTTAGTGATTTTAGCGGACCACCTCGGAATGTGTTTCGGAGTCAAGGATGCGCTCACCATGATGAGAGAGCTTCCAGAGCCCAAGGATGTCACCGTTTATGGTGAGTTGGTGCACAACCCCGTGGTGCTCGACGAAATGGAGTCTCGAGGTTTTCGGCAGCTTTCCGAAACAGACCGGGGAGTTCCAGAAACCCGACAAGTGCTGGTCACCGCTCACGGGATCAGTAACACGACCCGACAGCGGTTGGAATCAGCCGGGAAGGTCTTGCTGGACACGACCTGCCCCCTCGTGCGAAGGGTTCATAAAGCCGCGCTCCACTACCAGAATCTGGGCTACACTGTCGTCGTAGTGGGGCGCCAAGGACATGTCGAAGTGGAGGGACTCGTCGGAGACCTGGATCGCCATCACGTAGTGTCAACTCCGGAAGAAGTTCGTTCCTGGTCTGACGCTCGTCTGGCCGTGGTCAATCAGACAACCATCCCGCCCGATCAAGTTCAGGAGGTCCATCGCGCGATCCGTGCTTTAAACTTCGACCGCGACCTGGTCTTCGTCGATACGGTCTGTGGTCCGACCCGGGACCGTCAAAGCGCGGTGGAGCGCTTGGTGGAACGGGTGGACGCTCTCGTCGTGGTGGGCGGGCCGAAAAGTCACAACACCTTACAACTGGGTCGCAAGGCTGAACTTCGAGGCAAGCCTTGGTGGCGGGTTTCCTGCGCCGAGGAGCTACGTCGAGAATGGTTCCTGGGAATGCGCCTCGTGGGCTTGACCGCCGGCACCTCCACCACCGACGAGACGGTAGCAGAGGTCCACCGGCGCCTTCGTGCCTTGCCCGGTCAAAGAACTGCCTGAAAAATGTTCTATATAGCTGCGGGATGAAGGTAAATTCGGCGCGAAGAGTGTCTTAGTGAGCCGGATCAGTCTCTATCCCGAAGCCGCCCACGGCGGTATTCTAGAGCGTCACACCGATTGGGAACCCTCGGGGGGTAGCGGCGTCTATCGACGACGATTGGTCGTATGGCGAAATTTCACACGCTGTAATCGGCACTGCCAACTCCTCATTTTCCTCGACGGGCAAAATCTCTTCGAGACCGATCATGAAGGTCCGAACCCCCACTGGTCGGCGGAAAGGCATCTGTCGACGGTGGAGGAACCGCTCCTGGTCGCGGCCGTTCCCGCCAGCCGGCGGCGCTATCCGGAGTACGTCGGCTGGAGCGAGGAGCACTACTCTCCCGCCGGGCCCAGTCATGCCGAGTTTCTGGTTCACTGCGTGCTACCCTATCTCATCTCGCTTTACCCGAACGCCAGGCTTCGTGGCTTAGTCGGCGCCTCGGCTGGAGGAGTGGCCGCTCTTTACACGGGCTGGTGTTATCCTAAACTTTTCCCCGGTATCGGATGCCTGTCGGCCGGCCGGCACTACTTCGGCGAACTGCTCTCGCGTTTCGAGGGGATTCCGGCACCCAAGATCTATCTGTCCTGCGGGAATCGCGGCATGGACACCGCCTTTCAAACAACCAATCGCGAGCTCGCGAAGGCTCTCCGCTCGCGTGGTGCCGAGGTTCGCTTGCGCCTCCATCAGGGAGATCATTCGGAACCGGTTTGGAGTCGACGGTTGCCGGACTTGCTGAATTTCCTCCTAGTGCTGCGTCAAGCCTAAAGCGGGCTCAGCACCGGATTAATGTCCGGTGATGGAGCCCAGGTATTTTTCCAGGATGCTCACCATCTCTTGGTAAGTCATAAAACCGAAAAACGAATGTAGCCTGTATCCAGAATTGTCTAGAATCACGTAGTAAGGCACCTTGTCGCCTTCGAAATAACCAGCATAGTCTCGAAAGCTCGGAGACTTTGGAGCTTCAAGGTCCACCTGCACCACTTCCACCACCGGTGACTTAGACAGGTCTTCGAGCGTCGGTTGCATCGCCTGGGTCGCTGGACACCATGAGGTCCCAAAGACGACCAGGATCCCTTCTCCACCCCAAACTCCCCTATTGCTCCCTTCTCCGGCCGCGCGATAGAGATCAATGGTCTTGAACTCTTTGTTCACGACCACTCTGACGAGTTCTGGGGGGAGCTGATCTAATCGAGCCCAAACGATCCCTCCATCCTCGGAAACGGGAATGGTGTGGCCGCCAAGAGTCCAGCCAGCCGAACTTTGCTCGGCTCTGAGGCTCATCGCCTTGGCCAGGTCGTTCAGCGAAATCTTGATCTCCGAGCCGACCCCCATGACGCGTCCTTTGAACGGCTGGTTGGCCACAAAAATCTGTTCTGCCGCGACGGCGGTGACCAGGACCAAGAATGTCGCGAGCAATAAGAGAATGCGCTTCATTCTATCTAGCTTCCCGCCCTGGACGAACGACCCTCTACTTGATCAATTTGAGGACAGTGCCTCCGAGAGCTTGGCCGCGATTGCGGCAAGTTCAGCTTGGTCGACCTCGCTGGCGGCGTGGGCGAAGCTAAGTTGGGATTCCTCGGAGATCGGAACGAGGTGAAGATGGGCGTGCGGAACTTCGAATCCGGCGATGATCATGCCGATACGGCTCGGCTTGAACACCTCCATCTGCGCCTTCCCCACCCGCTGAGCCACCCTCATCAAGTGGGCGTTCGCTTCGGTGTCGAGATCGATCCAGTGGGAGACCTCCGCGATGGGAACCACCAGAGTGTGGCCTGGCCGGATGGGATTGATGGAGAGAAAAGCCGCACAAACATCGTCGCGGTGAACGAAATGTCCCGGCCACACGCCGGTGAGGATCTTGGTAAAAACGGTGCTCATAGAGGGATCTGCTTCGTATTGGGGGCGATGAGAGCCTCTTAGCGTTGGACTGAAGGGACCGCGGCACCACTCACCAAACTGCGAAGAATGCCAGAGCTACCAGAGGTTGAAACGGTTAGGCGCAGTTTGGTCGACCATCTGCCCGGGAGAGAGATCCTGACAGCGGAGGTCCGCGATCCTTATGTTCTGCGCGGACAGCCGGTCGCGGACTTCACCAGAGCGCTTCAAGGACAAACCTTCCAGACACTGGAGCGGCATGGAAAGCTCCTGTACTTCCCGTTCGAGCACGGTTCGCTGATCGTCCATCTGGGCATGACCGGACAGCTCACCGTTCGCCTACCGAATCGCGACGACACCGCTTTCACCCGGCACGAGACCACCGGACTGCAGCGTACGTTACAGCATCCCCCCGACAAGCATACTCACATCAGCCTCCATCTCGACGGCGGCGTCGAGGTACACTACCGGGACATTCGAAAATTCGGTCGTGTCTTTTTCATCCCCGAAACCACACGGGAGGAGATCGTGAGTCGCTTCGTTCTAGGCGTCGATCCCCTCTCGGAGGCGTTCAGCCGCTCTTACCTGGCCGGCGGGCTGATGACGAGAAAAACCGCCATCAAGGCGGCCCTCCTAGATCAAAAGCTCTTGGCCGGCCTGGGCAACATCTATGTCGATGAAGCCCTCTTTCTAGCCGGCATTCGACCCGGACGGGGCGCCTTCCGAGTGCGCGGCCAGCAACTCAACCGGTTGACCGAGGCGATCCCTCAAGTCCTCAACAAAGGACTTGAAGCCGGAGGCACAACCTTGAGAGATTTCGTCAGCGGCCTTGGGGAAGCCGGATACAACCAGGAAGACCTTCTGGTCTACGGGCGCTATGGAAAGCCATGCCCCATTTGTGGGGAAACCCTTCGACGAGGAGAGTTTGGCGGACGGACCACCACCTGGTGCGCACGCTGCCAGCACTGATTAGTGCTAAATTGACTACCAGCCCAGTTTCGCCTCACCCACCTTGCAAACCAGAATTTTGGATAGAAACCCCGAATTTTTTGATCATGGTTCATTCCAACTCCCCCATTTTTGACTAGATCGCCAAAATTGGATATGGGCGTGCATTTCTTGGTAAATTTGTACCAAACATCAATTCTGATGTTTGACCTTTGGGAATGAGGGAACAGTCATTTGGGTAGTTTGACCGCCGAGGTCTCCCCCTCGATCCAGGCGAGCCTTCGCCGTCCGAGGCGGGAGTGGGTTGGGCGGCGATGCAAACAAGGAAACATCGTCCACAGGTCAACTGCCCACCTATGCTTCTTTCAGGGGGGCAAAACGAGACCGCTTCAAAGTCGAGGCGGTCTTTTTGTTTTGTTAACCAGGACTGGGCATCAGTTCACAACTTGGTCACAGAGTCGACCCGAGTTTCAGAATAGAATGCCGCCACGAGATGAAGAGGCCGCCGGGTCCTTCATCGCGTGAATCACATCCGAAGACGGGTCATCGGTCCACACTTTACGTGGACCCTTCGGTAAGCTTTAGATGAGGAGGCTTGCATGAATCAGGACGCCAGCCGGTCCGAGCTCACGCTCTGTGGACCGTCGAACCTTGATGCGTTGCGGCTCTATTTCGAGTCCCTACGCCGATCATAACTTTCCGCTGACCACGTCGATTAGGAGAAGGGTGCTCACCGTCAGGTGTGGCGCCTTCTTTTCATCTACGACCAGGAACGTCGTGAATCTTATTCAAGAAGCTCTCTAACCAATGGAGGGTCTCTTGTCTCAATCGTCATCAGCTAAAAAGCTCGTTCACTCCCAACGCCGCCCCAGTACCGGCTCGAAGTTTCACGATCTGGATCTCAAGAACTGGAAAGACTATCCCGAGCTCATCACCGACAGCTTGTGGACCCTGGGCGCTCGCAGCCGAGCCAGCGTCCACAAGGGCGACTACCACGGGAATTTTGTCCCTCAGATCCCTGAACAGGTTCTGCGCCGGTTCACCAAAGCCGGAGATGTCGTGCTCGACATGTTCAACGGAATGGCCACCACCTTGATCGAGTGTCGCCGTCTGGGACGTCACGGGATCGGAGTGGAACTGCAGTCCTCGATCTGCCAGGAAGCGAGCCAACGACTGGCAGACGCGGAGAATCCTCAAGACGTCGAAACCCAAATCGTATGCGCGGACTCTTCTTGCTCCTCGGTGGTGGAGAGAGTGCGCGAAGCCTTACAGCCGCTCGGTCGGACTGGAGTGGACCACCTCCTGCTCCACCCTCCCTATTGGGACATCATCACCTTCACTGACCGCCAGGATGAGCGCGATCTCTCCTCCTTCGAAACCCTAGAGGGCTTTCTGGAAGCCTTCGAGGCGGTGGTTCGAAACGGAGCCGAGCTGCTGGAGCGCGGCAAGTTCATGACTCTAGTTATCGGCGACAAGTACGCCGGGGGGGAATGGGTTCCGCTAGCTTTCGAGTGCATGGACGCGGTGCGCGCCTGCGGATTGACCCTGCGTGCGATCAACATCAAGGATATTCAGGGTAACGAGAAAGCCAAGGGGAAAAACAATAACCTGTGGCGCTACCGAGCCCTCCGCAACGGTCTTTACGTGTTCAAGCATGAGTACGTGATGATCTTCAAGAAGGATTAGAAAGCAGAACGCTCACTTCAGAGCGATTGAAGAACAGCTGGCGAGCCGCTTCCACTCGGAAGCGGCTTTTTAAAATTTCCAATGCCTGGTCCGCCTCTTCCAACCCGCCGCTCCCCTTGCCCAGCTTCAAGGTGGTGAAAACTCTGGCCCCGACTTTGAGTCGCGGAGAGCATGAAACGAGTAAGTCGGCAACTCTCCTTGCCTCCATCTTCATGTCACAGACCAAAAGATCAAACGTCGGTCCCGGTTTAGAGAGAAAGCGGCCCGCCGTCTCCTGATGGGCATGAACTCGCGAAGCGACTCGAGGGTCCAAAGGCGCTGGGTCCACCGCGTGAACTTCATATCCCCAATCGGCCAGTACCCGACTCCATCCGCCCGGCGCCGCGCCCAGGTCTAGAGCTAGACCGGGTCGCGGTCTACCCAATCCGAATGCCTCCCATCCCTCGATCAGCTTGGTCTCCGCTCGGCTCACGGAATCTGGGTCGCGGGGGATACGGCATTGGCCGGAACTCCAGGGTGAGAGATTCTCTTCCACCTTGGAGATTCCGGCGAAGAGACGGCCGCCCTGGGCTCTTTGCTGAAGGTAGACCGAGATGACCACTCCTGGTTGTCGGGGAGAGAAGCGCACTTCGGCAAGCCCCACTCGCGCGATGAGCTCTTCCACCAACCGAGAAAATGACCATTCCATGCGAAGATTAGCCGAAATCTGCACTCCGTAAGGCTGATCTCCCACCGTCTGCTCTGAGAGCCAATCCGCCAGGACTTCAGCGACGGTATCGAACTCCAGGTCCTTCAACGTCGTAGTCAAACGCACCGGGAACTGGTGAAGAGCGAAAAGGTAGGAATGATCCGGGGGCAGTTCACAGAGGTGGCGCCAATCGTCCAAGGACTCCAGAAGTTCGGCGCGCTCATCCCTCTTCAACTCCTGACGAAAAAGCCCGCTGGAGGCGGGCGCTACCGAAACGATGAAACTCTTCCCCACGCTGTCGTCCTAGTGAGCCGCCTCTTCGGACTGTCGCTCTCCCGCGTTGACCTCGAAAGGAAGAATATTTCCTTCGGGAGGCAACGGACAGGTCGCGAAAGGCGTCATAGAGCATGGTGGATTCTGTGCCTTGTTGAAATCTAGAACCAGCTTACCGTTATCGGCCTTCTCCACATCCAAAAATCGACAACCGGAATAAGTGGTTTTTCCGGCGCTGGCGTCGGAAAACACTAGAAAATATGAGTCATCATCGGCATCTCCCACCAAACGCAGTTTGTGAGGTTTCCCTTCCCAGCTGAAGACGGCGTAACCTGGGGAGACCTCATCGGTCGACTCGTCCACCACGGAAGGGACCGGGATGGTGGCTGGGGAGGCCTCAAACTCTCCGACGACACGCCACTTAGGGTCGACGGGAAACCTCTCGATCCCCGAGAAATTCGCGCGTGTGGGTGAGTTGGGGTCCTTGACTCGGATACCGATCTTCTTACCGTGCCGGATGATAAAAAAGTGACTCGTCCCGTTATGAAAGTCCGGCGTCCCACGCGGCATGTCAGGAGTAACTCGGTACTCGCCGACAGGTTTTCCATCGAGAGTCACTCCTTCCTCAAGCTTCAACACGACATCTTGACCCTCCAGATAGGCCTCTCCGATCCCCAGGAGCACTCGGGGAGATTCGGTCAACCAGTGAAGTCCGGTCAGACTGAGATATCCATCGGGCCTGGTCAAACGCGCGAGCCGCTCCTTGTGCCAATTCTCGATCTCTGTCTGATAGTCGGACGCGGAGCCTTCAGCCTGGACCGCGATACTCGAGGCTACCGCCAAAGCCAGTGTCCAAAAGAGGAGAATTCGTTTCATAGCGGCTTCGGTTCGTTCTATGATCCGGTCTGCCTCCCCAAAATGTTACATTTGGTTCCACCCTTCGGAACGCGATAGCGAGCTATGGCCTAGAATGGTGGAAACGAACAGAGGAGGCTCGAAATGCCTATCGCCTACATTGCCGCCTTCGTGGAGAAGGCTCCGAACTGTCTGACTCGTGAGGACCTATTAAAACCCGCGACGCTGGACTAGCCATCCCATCGCAAGGTGGAACAGAAAAACCATTTCGACGGTGTGTTCACACATCGTTTAGAATCAAGGCGCTTTCAGGTGTGATATTCCAAGCATATGAATATCGGCGCCTTTATGTCCAAACACTTGACCACCAAGTCCGACTACGTCCCTCGTGACTCGCTAGTCAACAAAGCTCGTGCGGAGGGTCTCTCCAAGCCTCTGGTCGGCGCCGGCATCGGCGCCGCGGTGGGAGGCACCGCGGGTTTTCTGTGGGGCGCTCACAATCTCTCCAACGACCGGGTCGAGGTGGTGACCCAAAACGACGCGATCACGCGGCCGGTCTTAGTCGGTGCCGACTACGACGACGCCGACACTTACACCACGACGTACACCACCACGGACTCGGATGGGAACACCACCACCCACACTCAGTGGCACTATGATCCCGCGGACTGGGATCCCGTGATTCGCCAACAGGACACCGGATATCGCGACGTCAAAAAAGTCTTTCAGCACACCTCTTCCTTCGGTCCCTTGGCCGGAGCCGCCGTGGGAGCAGGGGTTGGCGCGGTGGTGGGTGCCCTGGTCAGCTCTTTGACCAAACTGGTCACCGACGAGCCGGCGGGTTGGTCGAAAAAGCCGAAGAGACCCGAAACTCCCGAGAAAGAGCAGTTGGCGCGACGCGCCGATCAAGCACCTCTGGTCGGTACGGTGGCGGGCGCCCTGCTCGGCGCCGGGGCTGGGGCCTGGGCGGGGTCCATCGCGGCCGATAAGAACCAGACTTTCACTCAAGTCTACGACAAGCCGATCTACCGCAACGAGACGATCGGCTATATTCCTCGCGAATCTCAGACCCATCTCATTCCGGGACGTCGCTGGGGGGATTTCCGCGTCAACTACGACGACCTTCCCGAGAACTTCCTCGGCTCTCCCCGATTCTCCCAAGGAGGAGAGCCGGTCAATCGCCCTGTCTTCACCGGTCGCTATGAGCCTGTTCAGGTGACCACCAACAGCCACTGGCTGACGCCCGTCAAAGGAGCTGCCATCGGAGCCGGCCTCGGTGCCGCCACCGGATTCCTAACCGGAGTGGCCGGAGGAGTCCTCATGAAGATCGCGGCCGGAGAACAACGCGGAGGCTACTAGAGGCCAACCAGGCTATTTCTCTCAAGGAAAACGGCGCCCTCTACGAGAGCCGCGTAAAAACCGGGGTTTCCGGTTAGGCCTCTAGCCAGGATCTCCGAGGACGAGAAGGTATGCGTCTTCATGCGTACTCTCGCCTTCTCCTTACTCACCGTTGTGATTCTGCAAGTCGCGGCCTTGGCCGAGCCTTCGCCCATCGAGGAGGCAGGCCAGACCAACCTCTTCCTAGACCGTGACACCGCTCAGGTCCACGTTCTGGTGCGACCCCAAGAGCGTCTGGTCTTAGCCTTTCCTGCCGATAATTCGGGGCACGGTCTGTGGTTTGACGGCGATCTTGTAGTCCAACCGGAGAGCCTCAAGGAGCTCCCCACACCAGGACAGGGTCAGCGCATCCAACTTCAACTCCAGGTGCGCCAACCCACCGTTGTCCGAAAGGTCTTGATGGACAGTCTCCGGGTGCTGCGTGATCAAGGCGAGGGTGACGGCGCTTTGGCGGAAAGAGTGGAAGCTGCTCGGTTGAAAGCTCACGGAGAGCCGTCACGCATGAGTCTGTCACGCCACCAGCAGGGGGTCAACTACACACGCCGGCAGGCGGGCCTACCGTCGGGGGCTCCGGAATTCTCGCTGACTCTTACCCCAGCGCGGCTCGAAAGTGATGGAAAGGTCACCCTTCTCCCCGGGGAGGTGACGCTGGAGGCGACTCTCCCCTTTGCTCCGATGAGTCGCTTTCTTCCTCAGGAGCTCTATCGTTCGGACTACCTTACCTCCACGAATTCCGATTCGCCTCGAGTGACAAGCTCCAAGCAAGCCCTGGAGTTTTTAACTCGACGAGAGAAGATGATGGCCGGCTCCTGGCGCTTTCTCACCTACTTCGGACGAGACACCCTGATCTCGACGGCCATGCTGGAGCCGATCTTAAGTGATCAGGCCTTGCTCGCGTCACTCCAAAGTGTGCTCGACCGCCTCTCTCCCGAAGGAGCCGTCGCTCATGAAGAAGACATCGGCCCGTTCGCGGAGTGGCGCAACCTGGAGGCCGGGAGTTCCGGACTCGACCCGGTCTACGACTACAAGATGATCGACGACGATTTCCTGTTGCCGCTGCTGTTAGCCAAGTTGAACGAGTCCGGCCATAGCGATCTTCTGAAGACTCTGTTGAGCCAACCCAAGACCCGAGAACTCATCCTTCGCAACGCCGATTTCGCCCGAGATAAGCTCGCCAAGCACGATCTGGTCCGCCTGCTTCCTGGCGAAGTCACCGGCGACTGGAGGGACTCTCACGAAGGTCTGGGCGACGGGGTTTATCCGGCCAGCGTGAACTCCGATCTAGCTCCCCCCACCCTGCGAGCTTTGGAGACGATCGAGGATCGACTGCCCATGCCCAGACCCGGCGTGAAAAAACAGCTTCAACAGCTTCAAAAGGAGTGGAAGAAGCGCTCGGACAGCTTCTGGGTAGAGCTCTCCCCAGCTCAAGTCAAGTCCCGGCTGGAGGCTTTCGCCGGCTCGCTTTCGCCCGCCCAAAAAGCCGGCTTCGAGAAACTGGTTTCCGAACACTCGGACCTTCTCGAGGAGCCGCTCCGTTTTCCCGCTCTTTCCCTCGACGACAAGCAACAGCCGGTGGAGGTGGTCCACAGCGATGTCGCCTTCACCCTTTTTTACGGACATCCTGACCAGAAACAGCTGGGAGACATCCTCACCCTGCTGGAGCGCCCCTTTCCCTACGGGCTCAAGACTCCGGCGGGCTATCTGGTGGCCAACCCGATCTTCTCCAGCAATCCCAGACACTATCAAAGTCTCGGTTTCGGGCAGTATCACGGCCTGGTGGTCTGGTCCTGGCCCCAGGCCATGCTCAGCCTCGGGCTGCTACGCCAGCACGGGCGGTTCCCTCAGCTCGACGAAAAAATCGCGCGCCTGGCCCGGGAGATTCGCGATGGCGAGGAGCGGGTCGGGCCCCTTGCCACCTCGGAGCTGTGGGCCATCGACCTCGACGAGAGCGGCCTCACCTGGCGGGCCTACGGAGTGGCCGGCGACCAGACCGAGTCCAACGCCCTCCAACTCTGGTCCACCGTCTACCCGGCGCTAGAGTACGCGCGCCAACGCTCTCCCATCTGGAGAAATTAGAGCTCGCGAGTCCAAAACTCCATGCTCTTCTCGCTCTCTTCCGTCTCGCCCAGATCGGGCCAGGAGTAGGTGGTGAGGAGATCGGGGCGGCGCTGGTAGCCTCGGCGGGTCCAGAAGCCGTCCAGCGGCCGGTAGTCTTGCGGTCGAAGAGGATGGTCCTGAGGACGCAAGACGCGGCAGAAGCAGCTGAAGCGATAACCCAGATCCTTCGCCTCGGTCTCACGCCGGTCGAAAAAGCGATGGCCGGCGCCCTGCCCCCGATAGGCGGGCAGCAAAATCGACTCTCCGAAGTAGTAATACTCCTGGACAGGCAGTCCCGCGCTCTCGAAGGGGCGACGGAACTCCGCTCCCTCGTCCTGCAGCGGCAGCGCGGTGGAGGCACCCACCACAGCGCCATGGTCGCGCGCCATCACCAGAAAACTCGAGGAGCTGGCGGGAAGAATCCTGAGATACTCGCGCTCATACTCCATCGTTCCCTCATACAGATAAGGAAACTCTCGGAAGACCCGGATCCGTAGACCGGCCAGGTCCTCGAGTTGAGAGGCGATCTCCTCACCCCGGTAGATTTGATACTCGATCATAACTCCTCTGGGAGAACGCCGTGGCCGGCACCTTCCGGCTCAGGCTCGGTGAGATAGGGAGCCAGAAGCATGACCACGGCGACCCCTAAATATCCCCACACCCATGGCCCGGCGAAGGCGAGTTTGACGACCACGTCGCCCGGTGTGATCTGGTAGGAATGCATCAATCCCACCGAGGAGAGAGCGGCTCCCGCCAAAGCCCACAACGCCGCCTTGCGAAACTCCCGCTCGATGATGGCGACCGTCAAAGCCGCCCACAAGATAGAGGTGAAGATGAATCCCTGCTCCAGGGCGAACCCTCCGACCATGTAGAGGTCCGAGGCTTGGAACTTCGCGATCAGATCCTCGCTAAAGGGCGGGCCGGGCGGTCCCATTCCGGCCGCTCGCAAGCCGCCCTTAGCCATCAACACTCCCCAGGCGGCGAGGCCCGGAAGCAGCCCGACGACGACCGCCGGAGCGTGCTTGGTGGGTGTGGCCTGAAAGGCCTGAGCGGCGATGATGAGGCCGATCCAGATGACGATCGCCATCCCCGCTTCCACCGGCACCGCCCAGGCCAGAAGACCCAGGGTTCCGGTGATGCAAACCAAAGCCATGAAAAGGCCGTTGAGAATGGAGTAGCCGGCTCTTGAACCGAGGGCCTTCCATCCTGGGTGACCGATGTAGATGGTGGTGGGAAAACAGGATCCAAAAAACGCCGCAGCGATGGTCCCGATGCCGTTGACGGCAAGAGAAGGCGCGGTGGGATAGCTGTCGCCGGCGGCCTCGGCCGACTCGATGTTCTGCAGCGAGCCGACCACGTTGAAGAGACCCATCGGTAAGATGACGGAGATATAGCTGACCAGGCTACCGGCGGCAACTCCGGCCACCAGGTCCCCAAGCCAGGGTTGAGGCAGCGCGATGCCCGCCCAGGCTGGTTGGTCCCCCACCGGAGCCAGTCCGGTGGCCCAGGCGACCGCCGTCCCGACAGCCACCGCCACCATTCCGCCCGGAACGCCCCCCTTGAACCTCACTCCTCCAAAGAAGACCAACAAGACGATGGCCAGGGTGAGAAAGCCGACTAAAGGATGGGCGAAGGTGCGAAAGAGAAAGCCGAGAGAGATAAATCCCAGAGCGATCCCGGCAAGGGTGGAGAGAAGCGCCGCTCTCGGGGTCGATCGTCGTAACGGCTCGGCCAGAAAAGCGCCCACTAGCTCGATCACTCCCGAGCCCAGACAGGCCACCAAGCCCGCCTGCCAGGCCACCAGCGCAGGGTCTGGCGCGCCCGCGGCTTGAGCCGCGAACTTGGCCGGCAGCATGACTAAAAAAATGTGGGCGAAAAGCGAAACGGTGTTGATCCCGTAAGGCAAGGCGCAGATGTCGGTCCGCCCGGTCTTCTCCATCAACTGGCGAGCTTGCCAGGCGTAAAAGAAGTTTCCAATGATAAGTGAGATGGCCACGCCGGGTAAGATTCGGCCGCTCACCATCTCCTCGGGAAATCCCAGCACGAACCGGCACAGCGCGTCTATCAGAAGAAGCTGTACGAAGTTATCCAGAGCTAAGGCGAAGAAGCCGTCGACATCTCCGCGAACGAACCACCCCCGCATTTCGTTCTACACCAACTCAAGCCAGGAGAACCAGACCGGGTGCCGCTCCTGATACCAGCGCAGAAGCTCGGCCAGCCGGACCTTCTGCTCTTCCGAGAAGACCGCTTCCGGAATCCGATCGAAGATCAAGCGCATGCTCCGCCCTCCCGGAAACTCCAGGGCGTCGGAACAAAGCGTCTGCAGTTCGTTACGAATGCGTCCCGAGTCGGAGATCTTGACTGCCCGCTGGGTGTAGTCCTCACCGTGCAGAAAGCGCTGCAGGAGCGGCTGAAAGACCAGACGCTCCTTGCCGTCAGGTTGAATCATGCGAAAGGTCAAGTGAACTCGCTTATCCACCGTCTTGGAAGTCAAGCGCGTGGTCACCCGATAGCGATAATCCCCCAGGTCCTCAACGCCGGGCAATCCGGTGTAGGGGTCGTCACCCATATAGCTTCCCAAGGCTAGGACTCCCCAGCTCTTTTCGGGGAAGAAATCGTCAGCTCCGAGCACCGTCTTGTGCAGCGGGATTCCCGCGTCCGCCCCTTCGGCGATCTGCTCGCGATAACTCTGGGCCGTCTCCTCATCCACCTCCGATTCGGTCAAAGCGGAAAGCTTGGCCACGAAATTCTCGGCCTGGGGATCCAGGTGCATGATCTTCTGTTCGCGCTGATAAGGTAGCTTAAAAGACGAGGTGAAGATGGAAAGCGAGGCGTCCACCTCCTTGGCGGCGGCAAGGGTCGCCGCCGCCACCGCCTCGGCCGAGGCGGCGTAACCGTCGACTAAGAAAAGATGGGTCGCTCCCCTGTCGTCTTGCCAGGTTCCGACCGCGTGGGTGGGAGAATAGGTACCGGATTCGGTGAAGAAAGCGGCTCCGGTGGGCGGGTAGGTCCATCCCTCCTCCACCAGGTGAACACCCAGTTCGCTCCAACTATCCCACAGTCCGGAGAGCCTCGTCTTACGGCTCGACCCCCCCAGGGTCCAGACGTGAATGTTGCCGGGCTCCATATCCGGATAGGCTCGGGTGATAGCCTCTAGAACCAGCTTTCTCGGTGTCCGGTAGTCCAGCAAGATGCTGGCCTCGGCGGCGGCTTCCGAAACAGCCTTGGGCAGCAACAAAGTTCCCATGTAGCCTTCGTAGGGTCGCACGATGTGGAGCGGTTGGTCGAAGATATGCAGAATCGTCATGGTGCCCGGAGCACGCCCCAGGGCGAAGCGCGAGGTGTTCTCCAAGGTGTCGATGGCCGCTCCCCAAACAGTAATACCGGCGCGCTGGATCTCCGTGTAGAACTCTTTCCACCCATAGTCGGGATCGTTGAGAAGGCGAACCACCTTGGCGTCGAGGGCTCGAGCCACTTCGGGACGCGCGTAGACTCGCCCGAAACCGAGATTGGGGTTCGAGCCCATCTCCGGGGTCTCTCCGGCTTTCGGCATCAAGCCCTCGCCCAGGCAGACCATGATGGCGTGATTTTCCGGCAGATGGCGGGTCAGATACCAGAGCCCCTCGCTCATAGCGTAGGCGGAGACGCCGTCCGCCTCCTTCTTGACTTGATTGAGCCCTGCTTTATCTAGCCCCGCGCCCTCCCCGAACCTTCCGAAGAGCTTGGTACCTAGCGCCGTGACAGCCGCCGTCATAGCGAGCTGGCGCTCCAAGGCTCCAGGGACAAACGACATGTCGCAAGGCTTGTCGGGGGACGGCTTCCCCTTGCTCCATTCGGTCTGAACGTCTTCGAGCCAGAGATGGAAACGGCCGAGAACAGGTCGAGTGTCGAAGGCCCATTGGGCCAGCATGTCGCGATTGGCGGGAGCTTGCGTGGTAGTAGACATGGCGGGCGTTTTGCCGTCGAGTGAGGCCCCCCCTCTTTGACACCCGATGATAAGACGTGGGCCTCATCCAAGTCGAATTTGGTGATCAAGATTACTGAACAGTCTAGGACATGTTTCCTATATTGAAACCCACATCTCGATCCAGGAGCGTGAACTGCATGAAAGAGACCCATGAAAACCGCCGCGAACGAGACCTTGTGCTGTCACAAAACGAGTTCGCCTACATCTTGGATGAAACCAAGGGTCACGTCATCGTCTACGTCGGACCGCACAAGACAAGCCTCGCCAACACGGACCAGCCGGTCTACCTTGACGAGTCCACCCGACGCTTTCGCTCCTGTTCTTTAGAAACGTCCATCACCAGCTTCCCCTTCGCCGAGGAAGGCTGGTATCTCGAACTTGAAAATCCGGGTCCTGCCGACGACTCGGCCCATCCCAAACCAGGACCCAACTCCGTGCCCAAGTTGACCTTCGGACGCAAGGTCAGCATTGCTGGACCGGCCACTTTTCCACTCTGGCCCGGCCAGGTCGCGCGGGTGATTCAAGGGCACCATCTTCGCTCCAATCAGTATCTCCTGGTCCGGGTGTACAACGAGGAGGCGGCGCGCGAGAACTGGTCTCGAGCCGTGATCAAAACTAAGGACGCGACCTCGCTGACCGAAGACGATTTGACCACCGGCAAGGAGTTGGTCATTCGCGGCACCGAAGTGGCCTTCGTCATACCTCCGACGGGTGTCGAAGTGGTGCAGGACCCCGAGGGGCGATACATTCGCGAAGCGGTCACCCTGGAGCGTCTCGAATATTGCATCCTCCTCGACGAGGACGGTAACAAAAGATACGTCCAGGGTCCTCAGGTCGTCTTCCCCCGGCCCACCGAGGTCTTCGTGGAAGAGACCCGGCAGCGAAAGTTCAGAGCTGTCGAACTGCACGAACTGTCCGGCATCTACTTAAAGGTGATCGCTCCCTACACCAACGAGTTGGGTGTGCTCCACGAAGTCGGAGAGGAGCTGTTCTTGACCGGCAAAGAGCAGAAGATCTACTTCCCCCGACCCGAGCACGCCGTGATCCGCTACGGTTCTCACCAGATCCACCACGCCATCGCCATCCCCAGTGGCGAAGCCCGCTATGTTCTCAATCGGGACACCGGTCACATCGCTTTGGTCAAAGGGCCTCGTATGTACCTCCCCGATCCCCGCCACGAGGTGGTCGTTCGCCGGGTTCTCGAGCCCGAGCAGGTGTCGCTCTGGTTCCCAGGGTCCAGTGAAGCCATGGCTCACAACGTGGCCTTGCGAGACAAGCCGGAGAGAAGCCGAAAACCGGCGGCCACGCAGTCCCCGGAGCCGTCCTCGGAGGTGATTAAAGGAGAAGGTTTTGAAAGAGGGCGCAACTACTCTCCTCCCAGAACTCTGGTCTTAGACGACAAGTACGAGGGGGCGGTGAACATCGACGTCTGGACCGGTTACGCTGTTCAGGTGGTGGATCGCGACGGACGCCGCGAGGTGGTGGTGGGTCCGGCCTCGCGCCTACTGGAATATACCGAAACCCTGGAGCGCCTGACCTTATCGCGAGGTCTGCCGAAGTCCGATCATGATCCGTTGGAGACGGTCTACCTGCGAGTGTTGAACAATCAGGTGACCGATCGTATGGTCGCTGAAACCTCGGACCTGGTGAAGATCGATCTGACCCTTTCCTACCGCGTGAGCTTCACCGGCGATCCCCAGCACTGGTTTTCTGTCGAGAACTACGTGAAGTTTCTCACCGAGCACCTGCGCAGTCATCTGCGAGCCGAGATCAAAAAGGCCACCGTGGAGGATCTTTTCCAAGATGCGGTTCGCCGAGTGCGTGACGCGATCTTGGGCTCACCCGATCCGAGTGGGCAGCGCCCGGGCAAAACTTTCGAGGAAAACGGAATGCGGGTGTACGATGTCGATGTCCTGGACTTCTCCGTGGGGGAAGAAAAAGTAGCCCGACTCTTGATGGATGCCCAACAGGCCGCGGTGGAACAGACGGTGGCCCTATCTCAACATCGTCGTGAGCTCGCGGTGACGACCGAGCGGGAAGAGCTGACCCGCTCCATCGAGACGGTCAAGGCCGAGACGGCCGCCTTGAAGGCAAGTCTGGCCCGAGCGGAGCTGGAGCGAAGCGCGGCGTTGGAACTAGCCAAGATCGAGTCGGCCGCGTTGGCCACTCGGCGCGGAGACGATCTCGAGCTTGAGCGCCAAGAGACCTTGGATGCCTTATCCGCCTCGACTCAGGAGCGAGCCCGGCTGGCCAGCGAACAAGAAATCGAGCTAGCCCGGAAGCGACAACAGCAGGAGCTCGAGCGTCTGCGCGCCGAGGTGGCCAGCGTGGTGGAGAAAGCCCACGCCATCTCACCCGACCTGGTGGCCGCGCTGCAGACCTTCGGCGATCGCCATCTGGCCGAGAAGATGGCCTCCTCGATGGCGCCTTTAGCTATCCTGGGAGGGGAAAGCGTGGCGGACGTTTTGGCCAGGCTGCTCAAGAACACACCGTTGGAGAACGTGGTTCGCGCGCTTCCCAGCGGTGCCAGTGCCGCCTAACTCCTGGAACCGAAGGGTCCCGAAAAGTCGGAGAGGACGCGCTCAATCTGCTCAGCGGTGAGAGCGCCGTCCTCAACGAGTGCGCGGCGTAGCTGCTCTCCCTCGAGTTTCGGCATTCCCCGACCAGGCGGCGCATGGCGGAGAAGCTTCTGGGTCACGCGGAACATGACCGGCGCCACATTGGCTTGAAACTCCATCAGGTCGAGAAACTTCTCCAGCTCCTCCGGCGAGATCGGACAGTCGGCAAGCGCCTGGCGCAGCCATTCGGGATCCTGGGGATCCGGAGGAACTCCCCCGCTCGCCCCCTCGCGAACCGCTTTGGTCAGGTGCTCGCCGATCAAACGCAATCGTGCCGCGCCCTCGTGATCGGCATCCTGGGGGTGGCTGTCTTCGCTCATGAGGAAGCCTTCGGGTCTCGAGGCGACCGCTCCCCTACCTCCCCTTGATCCGTTTTTGGGCAGGAATCCAGAATTTTCTGATCCTGGGAGGGAACCTAGAAACTGACCACCGCGGCTTCTAACCATGTGGGTTGGCCAGTTCCGCTAAAGGGAGAGTTCGGAATCGCGCTCACTCCACCCGTGGCGCTAGGAAGGTAACCGAAGATACGATTCGAGTTTCGATCGCTGGTGTAGAGAAATGGCGAGTAAGGAAAGGGAAAGACCAGCACGGAACCACCGCCACCGGCTCTCGGGAAGCCGGATATGGACAACAACGTTCCCGCTTGGGTGAGCCTGAAGGCATTCAAACTGCCGTCGCTTGCGTTACCCAGGTAGACCACGTCGTCCACGAAATCCATTCGAAACGTCAGAGCGGGGGCGTCCGCGTAGACGGTCCCAACTTCCTGACTCAGTCCACCATTGTTGGCGATCCGGAAAGTCACCAGAGTTCCATCGGCGTGGGCTACCAGGATAAAGTTCCCGCTCGGATCGGCTCCCAGCGTGGTGGGACCCTCCGCCCCGGAAGAGACCTGGCCCCGCGCCGTCAAAGCGCCGGTCGAGGTGTCGCAGGCGAAGATAAAAATCTGATCGGTGTCGCGGTCGGCGATGTAGAGGAAACGTCCGTTGACGCTAAACTGCTGAGTCTGCGCATTGACCATCCCCGGAACGGCGAGCGGAAATCCGTTGAGACGTGTCAGGCTCCCCGTCGTTTCGTTGACTCGGAAGCCATCGATCTCCGACTCTCCCGTGACATAGAGCAAGTAGCTATAGGTAAGAAAGCTGGCAAAGCCGTCCTGCACTGTGGGGACGGGAAACCCATCCAACGGTGTCAACGCACCGGTCGAGGGCTCCAAGGCGAAGCCTTGCAGAAAATCGTCTCCTCGCGCCGGAGCGTAGACGAAACGACCTCCCGGAGGCAAAGCGACGTTCTGCGCCACGCCCGCGGTGGCGAAGGGCGAGCCGGACACGGCGGTGAGTTCTCCCGTCGTGCCGTTGATGCGCGCGACGCCGATACCGCCGCCGAAGTCGGCGTTGAGCACATATCCTTCAATTCGTCCGATAGGAAGGATCGGATCGCCCGGATCAAAACCGTCATTTCCCCCACCGCACCCCAAAGAGGCGAAACACAACAGTCCTAGCAAAACCCAACGCAACTTTTTCATAGAAGCTTCTGCTTCACTCTGTACAGTTCTCCTTCCCAGCGACTTCGTCGAGGTACTCCTCGGCCTGGAACGGATCAAAGTTGAGCATCACCAGTCCGATATAGCCGTCCGGTCTGATGAAGTAAGCCGCGTTGGCCACAAAGCCCGCTCGGCGTGCCGAATTGTCGAAGTCGAAGCGGTGGAGCGGCAGACGGGTCCAGTTGGCCAGCGTCTGATCGACTTCTCCGTAAACCTGAACCTGCCAGTCACAAGAGACCAGGGAAGCGAAGTTTCCAGGACCGCCGTCCGACGACAGCCAGGGCAAGCGGTCTCCGGCCTGAAGTTTCCCGGGCAGCCCACCAATCTGGCGACTGACCCAACTGGCCCGATAGTCGATCGAAGTTTGAGAGACGACGCGAAAGGCCCAGCGCCGAATCCAATCCACGCGGCTTAGAAAGGCCAGGATGAACGGAAAGATCCGAGTTCTCAAAAACCCCAGCAGAGCCGAGCGCGAGGTCACCGCGGCGAAAGCGCGGTCAGTGGTCGAGACCAGCCTCTGAGCAAACGGCATTCGTTCCAAAGAGTAGCTCTCGAGCAGTTTCGCATTGGCCCCCCGCCGTAGAACAGCGGCCAATTTCCAACCCAGATTGGTGGCGTCCATCAAGCCTGTATTCATTCCCTGGCCACCCACGGGACTATGAACGTGGGCCGCGTCACCGACCAAAAAGCAGCGGCTCAGATGGAAATGAGAGGCTACTCTGTGATGAACTTTGTAAGAAGAAAGCCATGTCGTCTCCGCCACCTCCACGCCGAACCGGCCCGCGGTCGCGTCCTCAATCTCCTCAAAGCGTAAGTCCGGCCGTCCGCGAAACTGCTCGGGCAGGATACCCACCAGGCGCGCTCGATGCTCGCCGGGCATAGGAAAGGCGAGTTGAAAATCCCCGCGGTCCAGAGCCACGTTGATCTCACCTTCCACAAGATTGCCGGTAGCCAAGACGTCCGCCACATAAAAGACATCCTGGTAAGTCCCTCCGGGGAACTTCAGCCCCAGAGCGTGCCGCACGGCGCTCGAGGCTCCGTCGCATCCACAGGCGTAGTCGGCCAGAATCTCCACCGCCCCGTCCGGCGTCTCGACCCGAGCCCGGACCCCGTCGGCTTCCTCCCAAAGCTCCAACAGACGATGCTGCCAGTGAACGGAGCCGCCGTGAAGCCGCAGGTGGTTCAACAAGATCTCCTCATTTTTGTCTTGAGGCAGGACAAAGGCATAGGGATGGGGGCTGATACCTCTCCCCATATCCTCAAAGCGCACGCGGGCTCGATGTCGACCGTTGGACCAGACATTGATACCGAGAGCCGGCCGGCCGAGATAGAGCGCGGACTCTCCCAAGCCCAACTGATCGTAGGTTTCCAGCGTTCGAGCGTGCACGACCAAAGCTCGAGTCGCCGTGGAGAGATTCGGTTTAGAATCGAGCACCAGACAGTCCACCCCGTGGCGAACCAGCCATCCAGCCAGCATCAAGCCGCTCGGCCCCGCCCCCACAATCAACACCTGTGTCGTCATCGTTTCCATCGGGGATGATTTGTCCCTCATGGGGCACTAGCCTTCCCGGGGAATAGAGGGGAGAAGCAGCTTCGGTGGCCAACTTCCGAGCGGTGGGGATGCACGGAATGCTCGCGGGTCTCGGCCTGGTTCTATCGATCGCAAGCCTGGGGGTCTATAGCTTCCAGACCCAGGATCAGATGGGACAGACCGCGACGGCGATGCTCGCCCTGGCGGCCTGGTGGCTCGAGAGCGGAGCGGTGCGCCGAGAGCCGGTCGACTTTTCCTGCGGCTTTCTCTTTTACTTGATGTTGGCCTTGACCGGGGATGGTGTCGGAGCATTGCTATCCCTGCTGGGAGGATACTGCACCCGACGGCTGTGCGGCCACCGCCACATTTCGGACCTGCTTTGGATAAGCCCCGTTCTGCTCGGCGTGTCCTTAGTCCAGAGCTTCTTGACCTGGCCGGCCGACAAACTGCCTCGCGTATTCCTTGTCGTGACCGTCATGGTCGCCACCGTTCTCCTCTTCGACTTCGGCTCCAAGGCCGCCGTGGCGAAGTCTCGCCGAAGCCAGTCGGACCTGACGGGAGCTCGCATCGAGTCGCGGCAACGAGGGTTGCGACGGCTTCTTCTGGCCTACGCGCCGGTAGCCGCGCTACTTCCCCACTCCTACACCTGGGTGATGGTCCTGGCCCTTCCTCTCTGCTGGGCCGTTCAACGCTCGGCGACCGACCTCGGATACCGAGTCCAGGCACAAAGTGCCGACGAGATGAAAGACCGAATGGAAGAGTCTTTCAAAATGCTGGAGAAGACGCAGGGTCGGCTGGCCAAAGCCTCCGAGAAACAAGAGCTGCTCGAGGAGATGACCGCCATCTTCGCTCGTCCGTTGACTCCGGAGGAGGCCTTCCGGGAGCTCTGTCGCGTGACGGCGGCGGTGGTCGAATACCGAAGCGTCGTCCTCTTCAAAGTCTCTCCCGATGGTGAACTGGAACCGACGTTCTGGAACTCTCCCGAGCCGGATCTGCTAGCTCAGAGTCTACTGATCAGAAAACGAGAACCGCTGGTGGAGAAAGCCTGGAGGCAAGACAAGGCGTTCATGGGTACCGCCTCCACCGTTCGTGGGAACCGTTTGCTGGCCAAAGAGCCCCAACTCGTCGCCGTCCCTTTGAAACCGGCCGGAGTGTTCTACTTTGGTCGAGAGGAGGATCGTCCCTTCGCCAAGCCCGAGGCGGCGAGACTGCTCTTCGTTGTTCGCCGCGCCGCCCCCGCTCTGACACGAGCCGAAAAGGAGGTGGCCACCCAACAGGCCTTAGCCGCGCAGTCTCAGCAGAGCGAACTTCTGCGAGAGAAGGTCGCGCTGAGTAGCCAGCTCTTGGAAGCGGCCCAAGCCATTCTGGCCGCGGTGAAGACCGAACAGGTCACCTCGGCGCTCGAATCGTCCCTACTTCGCGCCGTACCTCATCAAATGGGTGTCGTGCTGCTGGGAGAGGAGCTCAGGACAGTTCACCAATGGGGTGGTCCCGAAGCGTATCGCTCGGCCTTGCTGGCTCTGGGCGAGATGGTGAAAAGGGAAAGCCGCCCTCTCTATCTGGCCGATCTGCTCAGCAGTAAAGTTCAGCGCCCGGGCCCCGAGATCTCCTCGGTCGTGGCCGCTCCCCTACCGGGAGACGGAGGCCAGCTCTTGGGAGTTCTGATCATCGGGGCCAAACCTCAGCACGCCTTCAACGACGAACAGCACGATTTTATCTGTACCTGCGCTTGCCTTGCCGCCGCCGGATTGACCTCGCTAGGCCTCTTCTCGCGCCTGGAGTCGGCCCACCAGCAAGTCGTCCAAGCCAGTAAGCTCAGCGCCATCGGGCGACTGGCCGCCACCGTCGCCCACGAACTGAACACACCGCTAGCTGCCATCGGGTTGGCCATAGAAGCCGTCGCCTTGCGGCCGGAGAAGGCTGGAGAAAAGCTCAGCAAAGCCTCCAGCGCTCTGGACCGGGCCAGGGAGATCGTTCGAGGCCTTCTGCACCATGCTCGACACTCCGGCTCGGAGCGAGTCCTGGTCAGCGTGGAAGACGCCTTTCGAGGAGCTCAAGAGCTGGTCGGACCCCAGCTCCAGCGACGCAAGATTCGAATCGAGACCGAGTGCCCACCTATCGCGTCAAAAATTTTGGCCAACCCGACCGACCTTCAACAAGTTCTGATCAACCTGCTCCTCAACGCGGCCGACGCTAGTCCCGACGGGGCGAAAGTGCTTCTCTTCGCAAGCGAGAATGGAGCCGTCATCGAGATGGGAGTTAGAGACTGGGGAAGCGGAATCGCGCCGGAACACCATAAAAGTCTCTTTGACCCGTTCTTCACCACCAAGGAAGCCGGGGTAGGCACCGGTCTGGGGCTGTCGGTTTGCCGCCAACTCGTCGACCGTCACAAAGGCCAGATAACGTTTGCCACCGCGGCAGGAGAAGGCACAACCTTCACTCTGCGCTTTCCCGCCCGCCATCCCGAGGGCGAGTCCACCACCTTAAAGTTCTAGGCCGTTCGGTCTAGGCGTCAGTGTAGCCCAGGCGAGCACGGTGATACAGCTCGAGAAGCTCGGTGGTCGGTTCGAGCTCATACTCGAGGCGCAGGTTTTTCTCCAGTTTATTGAAGAGTTCGATCACCTGGGTGCCACGATTGAGGCGAATCAACGCTCTCATCTGTAAAGCGTGAGCGTCCTGCCGATAGGGGGCCAACTCCACCGCTGAACGCGCGTGCTCGGCCGCCTCCTCATCCTCGTTCTTTCTCAAGCTGAGTTGAGCCGCCTTGACGTAAACCTCCAGCGCCGTGGTCTCCATCTTCTCTCGAACTTCGAGAGCGAAGTCGTGGTAGCATCCCTCGAGATAGGGCCCACGATAGACCCGGCCGGCCAGGCGAAGGTGGCCCAGGGCGGTGTCGATATCTCCCGCGGACTCCAGGCGAAGGCCCTCGGCCGCGGCTTTCTCGAACTCTTCCAGGTCGTGCCAGCGCGGGAACTCGGGATGGAGACTGAGGGTGTCGTGTACGCGCACCAGGGCCGTCTCGAAATCCGGGTTGAGCGTGCGCAAGGCTCCACGCAAGGTCGTGGTTCCCCAATACAGATTGTTCTTGTTCTTGGTATTGTCTTTGGGCCAGAAGGCCTCGATGATGTGATCCTCGGCGATAGGCTTGCCCCAACGCGAAGCCAGGTAAGCGAAGAGAAACTTGATTTTTCGTGTCTTCCACAGCGACTCCGGCGCGACTTCACCCTGGTTGACCAACTCCAAGGGGCCAAAGGAGTGAACCCGCAGGATCTGGATTCTAGGCCCGCCTTCCTGACGCGCCTTAACCGCGGCGACGGCTTCCCGAATCGAGGGTTCGGGGTCGGACTCCAACTGCTCTAACACCAGGTCGGGCAGATATCTAGCCGAGGCCAGAATACGAGCCACCCTGACCCGCTGCTCGGGAGGACAGTGGGTGGGTTCGAACCAGTGGAGAAAGCGGCGCGGAAAATCGCTGAGAATCTGGAGTAAGACGGCGGCCAGCGGTGAGCCCTCGGCTGTCTCCGCGCGGCGCAGCAGGGTCGGTATGAACCAGTCAACGTAAGGAGCCAGTTCATTGGCGCTAGCCGGAGACAAGAGTGCCTTGACTACCTCCTGGCCAACGGTGGCATCCGTCGCCAAGGACAGGGCGTAGCCGATCAGAGCCCGCTTGACGCCCAATCCCATGCTGTCGGCCGCCTGATCGACGGCTCTCAGCGCCTCCTCGGCTTCCGGCGCCCCGGACTGTTGCAGATAGAGCGCGGCCTCCAAGCCGAACTGGACAAGCGAGGTCGGGCCGACGCTGCGGGAGAGTCGCAACGCTTTGATGCACAGCGTTCGCGCCTCGCCGGCTTTATTCTCGGAGATGGCTAGCCGAGCCAGGCCCAACATCCCGGCCAAGCGCTCCCGAGTCGGTGTGTCGTTGCCCGCCAAAGCGAGATAGGCCTTACGAGCACTCTCCTTGTCTCCGATCCGCTCGAGAGTGCGCCCCAGACTGGCTAAGCTTCCGAGCCTCGGCGCCTCCTTACCCTCCTGGCCGGCCAGCTCTCGAGAGGCGGAGCTTCTGGCCGCCGGACGACCGTCCTGAGTAGTCAAAGCCTCGATCAGGTCGCCCCGAAAACGACCGTTGAGCGCACCCGACAAGGATTCCGAGTCGCGAGGGCGGTCGGTCCCCACGTGGGCCACCAGCGCCATGGCCACAGCCTGGACGGCGGTGGACAGGTCTTCTCCCTGGGAGTTGGTGGAGAGTGAAGCCAGGATCTCTCGTAACTCCGGAAACTGCCGATTGGGCGCCAGCAAAGCGGAAGGCTTCTCCAGCCCCGCAAGGTTCTGGGAACCGTGAACGATGGTCGCCCAACGGGCCGCCCGGACAACTTCGGGAGACTGGTGGAACTGCCGACAGAGAGCAACGGCTGATTCGGCCGCGGTCAAAAGCGAGCCGTCGATCGCCCCCGTGTCGTCGACCACCCTGGCAAGCGAGGTGAGCGACCAGTCCAAAATTTCTCGAACGAGGTCTTCCTCGCTTTGTGGAGCTTCCGGGACGCGATCGGCAAGCTGCGCCCGGACGTAGCCAAGCAGCTCTTGCATTTTGAACGGTTTGGTCAGATATGCCCCGACTTGCAACCGTTCAGCTCTGGCGGTTTCATGCTCTGTCGCGTAGCCGCTAACGATCAGGCTGCCGATATTGGGCTGAAGCTTTTGAGTCTGCTCCAGAGCCTCGAGGCCGCCGATCCCTTCCATGCGGATGTCGGCGATGATGAGGTCGAAAGACTCTTGGGCCGCGCACTCCACCGCGGTCTCCCCCCTCGCCACGGCCTTGACCTCGAACCCCTCGTCGGTCAAAACCTCGGCCAGAACATCGCGGAGATTGTCGTCGTCTTCCAGGATGAGAATTCTCGGCGCTGCCACCGCGGCGACTTCTTAAAGGCTAGAATGAACTCCTTTAGCGAGTGATCGTGCGGCGCGGTACGGCGTTCGCCGCGGCTAGAGCTGTTAGCGTCGCGATGAGGGGCTCGACGCCGGTCCCATCGCGAGTGATACCCACGGCATCCGCAAGACGGACGATACCGGCGGTATCGAGGGGCGACATGACGTTCTCGATCAGGACGGGGTCCGTTCGCCCGAGAGTCTGCCTGATCGCCGCGACCGCGTCCGCGGCGGCCCATCGCACTTCCCCGAACTGATACGGCAGGCTGAGGATAGTTACGGTCTGGTCATCGAGTAGCTTCTCGCAAGCTGCGAGCAGTTGCTCGTCCGCGACTGGCTCCACGGCGAGAGCGTTGAGCGCGTTCACGCGCTTGCGAGGGTCAGAGCCCTCGAGGCGCGCGAGCAGGTGCTCGTAGGCGTCGGCGGCGTCAGACATGAAACCGATCACACCCCGACTTCACGCCGCTCTTCTCGACTAAAGGCTGTGCCAACCCCGATCCAAGAGGCCGCGGCTCCCCATGCCTGTAGGTTGGACAAGGCCGCGAAGAGATGATACAGGTGGTTGGAGAGCCGGCCATCTAGAGCGGCCGATATGACCAGTATCACCGAGGCTGCGAAAAGGGCTTTCATCCAACAGCTTCGGGGAGCCACGCTCAAGCCGACCGACAACGCCACCGCCACCGCCACGCTGACCGGCAGCAGGTAGCCGAGGTGAGCCTGAAGCACCAGGCGAAGGCTAACCAAAGCCTCGACCGGCGCGGCAAGAGAGGCCGCCGACACCATAGCCAGTGCGCCGGCCAGGGCGACTAGTACCCGAACACCACCCGAGAAGAAGCCTCCCACGAAGCGACCCTGGCACTCCGCCGAGTCGCTCAAGAGGCTCGCGCACCTTTTCACCATCGCGGTGGTGGACATCTGAGCCCCCTCGCGGGTCTCCCCTTCAGGGTCCAGCATGAAGTAGATCGCTTGCAGTCCACACAGCCCGTAGAAGACGTCGTCGAGCGGTCCGAACCAGATGGTGACCAACGGTTGTAGTTCGACCACCTGCATGGTGATGGCTAGTTGGGCCGCGAAATCGCACACCAAGAGCAGGACGAAAAAGGAAAGAAAGCTTTTCTGCGCCTGACTTTGACTCATCCGGTTGTCCTCAATCCCGCGGCGATCCCCTTAATGGCCAACCGCATTAAAATCGGTGCTTCCTGATTGCCGGCCTCGGCCTCCTCAAAGGCCCGTAGCTGGATCAGGTTCAGCGGATCCACGTAGGGGTTCCGCCGGGTCAAAGAAGCGGCGAGCCAGGGCACGGAATCGAGCAGTTCCCTCTCTCCCGTGACCTTCAAGATCGCCTCTTTGGAGCGGGCGTGCTCGGCCTGGATCTTCGTCCAGACGTCCCACACCTCGGGCGTCTTTCGCTGCCGGCGGGCGTAAGCCTCGGCGATCCCCATATCCGCCTTGGTCAGCGCCAGGGTGGCGTTGCCGACAAGGGCCGCGAAAAAGCTCCACTCCTGATACATCTCGCGCAACGCCTCCAGGTTGTGGGACTCGAAAGCCAGGCCCAACCCGTACCAGGCCGGAAGAAGAATACGAGCCTGGGTCCAGGCGAAGGACCAGGGAATGGCACGCAAGTTCTCGATCGACGGGGTCTGATCGCGCCGCGAGGGGCGCGAGCCGATGGGCAGTTGCTCGATCTCGGCGATGGGGGTGATCTCTCGGAAGAAGCGCAAGAATCCCGGCATGGCCAGCAAGTCTCGATAGGCCTTCAAGGCTGTCTCGGACATGCGATCCATGGCGCCTGCCCACTTGTCGGCTAAACTTTCGTTTTCGCTATGCTCAGGCTCGTGAATGGAGATCTGGGCCCACAGTAGCTGCTCCAGATGTCGATAGGCGATAGCTGGATCGTCGTAGCGCTCGGCCAAGACCTCACCTTGCTCGGTCACCCGAAGACCGGCTCGGGCCACCTTCACCGGTAGAGAAAGGATCGAGCGGGCGGCCGGTCCTCCACCTCTCCCCAAGGCTCCGCCGCGTCCGTGAAAAAACAGCAGCCCCACGCCGTGCTTTTGAGCCACCTCAGCCAAACGACGCTGGGACTGATAGAGGTTCCAGTTGGCGGACAGGTAGCCTCCGTCCTTGGTGCTGTCCGAGTAGCCGATCATCACCAGCTGCTGAGACGGGTCGCCTTCCATGGATTCCCGATAAAGCGGATGAGAAAAGAGCGCCTCCAGAATGTCCGGCCCATGGCGCAGATCGTCCACCGTTTCCAACAAAGGGGCCAACGGCTGTTGAACATTGGGACAGAAGGTTCGTCGCAGCCAGAGCAGCCCAAGGATGTCGGAGGGGCGCTCGGTCATGCTAACGATGTGCGCTCCCAATCCCTCTCCCTGACTTTTCAAGCAGAACTGCTCCAGCACGCCGAAGAGCTCGATGACGGATTGGGTCGCTTCGGAATACCCTACCCGAGTGAGAGGCAGCTCGGTTCGCAAAGCCTGATCCAGAATTCGAATCCGCTCTTGCTCCGGCGCCTCCTCCAGGTCGGGGTGAAGACCGATGCCTGCGATCAATTCCGAAACCGCCTCCCGCAGAGACTTGGCGTTGTCCCGAATATCCAGCCTGGCCGTGCAAAAGCCGAAGCTCTCGGCGCAGGCCCTCCAGGCCCGCAAGGGAGGAACGACGGCGGAGGCCGAGTCGGGGCGATGGGCGGCTAGACTGTTCTCCAGAAGCTTGAGATCGCGCACCAAGCCGGCGCTGCCCCGGTAGGCCGCCACTCCCCCCAGGGCTGTCTGCTCGAGCCGCCAGTCCAGGACAGTCAGGAAACGCCGGTAGACTTCCTCGGAGGGATGCCGGCTCAGGCGTGAACCGAGGGCCGGAAACTCCTGGGCGAAGTGTTCCAGCCGATCGATCAGGCGTTGGTCCATCGGAACCAGGAGCGAGGACTGAGTCAGGACCTCCATCAGCTCGCGAGCTTTCTCGCGATGCTTGCTCAGGGTGAACTGGCGAAGGCGATCCAATGTCGCGGCCGTGACCGAAGCGGTGACGAAGGGGTTCCCGTCGCGATCGCCACCGATCCAGGTACCGAACCGAAACAAGGTCGGGACTTCCTCCACCAGCTCCGGATAGTGCTCGCCCAGGGCTTGCTCAAGATCCTCGGCCAGGCCCGGAACGACCAACCAGAGGCTGTCGAGCACGAAAAGAGAGCGTTCCATCTCCTCCATCACGGTGGGCCTGTCGGCCCGCAACAGGTCGGTCTCCCACAGCGCGGTCAGCTCGCTGGAGATGTCACGGCGCAGCCGAGCTTGCTCCCGAGCCAAAAGCTCGCCCGTCTGGCGCTCTTCCAAGAGCTTGCGAATCCGTCGCAACTTCATCCTGACCGCGCGGCGCTTGGCCTCGGTCGGGTGAGCGGTGAAGACCGGCTCGATGAGCGAGCCTCGTAGTACCTCCCGCAGCTCGTCGACGGACATTCCGCGCGACTTCAGCCCAGCGATGGCGGCCCGGATCGACTCGCGCCGAGGGGAAGGCTCGCGCTCTCTCTCCCGTTGCCGTAGAACTCGGACGCGGTGGCGATCCTCGGCCAAGTTGGCCAGGTCGAAGAAGATGGAGAAAGCCCGGCAGAGGGCGAAGAGCGACTTCACCGAGCAGCCCCAGAGGGCGCCATGCAGGCGCTCTTCAGCTCCCTCCTCTCCCTGACGGCGCGCTTTGGAAAGCTGGCGAACCCGCTCCTCCAGGTCGAGCGTCTCCTCTCCCTCTTTCAAGGCGATCACCTCACCCAAAATCTCGCCCAGAAAACGCACCTCGGCGCGTAGCTCCTGATCAGTGGGAAGAGTTGGCGGCACGCGCACCTCGCAGCATCTTGATCAAAGTGGCGCGGACACTGTTGGCGTCCTCGCATCTTTGGGGAAAAGGTATGAAGTGGTGTTCACCGCCGGCGGTGAGATAAAATCCCTCGGACTCGACCCAGGGCATGGTGATGTCCTGAGTCTCGGAGAAGTCAGCCCGCCCGATGAGTCCCAGAAAGAGCCCGAAGGTGTCGGCGTGGTCGGCCTCCATATGGGAGCAGATACTGTCGGCGCTCTCCCACAACGGATCGGGCGCGACTTTGGCCAATTCCTCCTCGGGCCAGGACTCCGCGGTCCCCTGGAACGTGATGAGGCTCCATCCACCCCTAGAATCTCGCTCTAGAACGAAAAGACTATCTCCACTCAAAGTAGAGCCTACTTTCACCCGCTCTCCGGCGTCGGAGGACACCACACTCATCGCATGGGGCCTGGAGTCACCGCCCGCGTGGGCCAGGCGATGCCGAATTGTTGAAGCGATGGTGGCTAGTCCGCCTGTCATATCGCGCCATTCTTCCGAAGGCGCGCGGGGGCCTGTCGAACGGAGATTTGTGAGCCAGTTCACAGAACAGAGATCTTCTCGAGGTAATAATTCGATCGGGTTGCTGGGACGAGAAGAGGAAGGCCGCTATGCTGTTACAATCTCCGACTCCGATGTCTCACCTTCGCGAAGAATTCACCCTCCTTCTAGGAACGGCCGGCGCCGAGTTGGTCGCTCGCACCTGGCAACGATTCCAGTTAGACCCGGGTGAATCGGATCCCGGCGCTCTCCGTCCCGCCCTGGTGGCGCTTTTTTTCGGTGGCGCGCGCCTGGCCGCTCCACGCGGTGGAGGCCGGGCTTTAAAACAGATCCTGCGCGACTTCGAGGCCGACTTTTTCTCTCTTTCTCAAGTCGCCGTCGCCCCCTCGAGACAACGAAGGCGGCGAGAGTATCTTTTCAAGCAAGAATGCCAAGCCAAGCGCTGGACCGAAGGCTATCGATAGCTCTACCAGAGATGACCAGTCTCCTAGTAGGTTGTACTGGTCCGGCAAAGAACACGAAGAATGACGTAAGTTCTTCGTGCTTTATCACGCTCGTAAAGAACTCGCCAGTCCCCCAACCTGAGCCGCCATCGACCTCTCTGTGCCGTAAGCTTTCGGAAATCTCCTTGAGGAGGCTCTTCGGTCAAAAGCCTGATGGCTTTGATAATACTGGCTCGATCTGTTTGGCTTATATCTTGAAGGTCTTTGTCCGCGCGACGCGTGTATTCGATCGACCAGCTAGCCTACTCCGTACCTGTGCTCGATCTCTTCTTGGGATAAGACTTCTCCACGAAGATACTCTTGATGAGCCTCTTCTAGACTGTCCAGTTCATCTTCGGAAAATTCTTCGTCGTCGTAAAGGGCTCTGTCATGCTCATCGTTAGAACCAGAGTGTTGTTCGAGCACATAGCCAAGAAATGTTCCAACAGTTGGAATCTGGCTATCTGGAAGCTTGTCGATAAGTCTATGGAGGTCGAGTCTATTCATGATGTTTCTGGATATTAAAGCGATACCAAGAGCGAAGATTTGTGAACTCCTTGGTTTATGGTGCCATTCTATCAAAATTCAAGGTCACCAGATATAGTTCTTGGCGATCTCGCGAAAGCGGTGGCCGGCCAGCACGTGAAAGACCCGCACTCTCTCCAGCGAGGTCGGCGAGAGTGAGCCGATGGGGAGATAGATCAACTTCTTACCCAAACGCTGAGCTAGACTAAAAAAGTAAGAGCGAGGCGCTTCAGCCGCCACGTACAGGACATGGCGGTCCTGACAGTAGTCGATGGCGGCGAACAAGAGCACTTCCGCTTTGGTCTGGGCGCTCGCGTAGTGCGGGTCGTTCCAGACGTTGGCTAAACGCCGCGGCGGGTAGGAAAGCATCAGCCCACCGTACTCGCAACGCGCGATACCCGGCCCGATGATCTTCTTGCGACGATCGGTACCGTAGAACGCCATGTCGGACTCCTGATCATACTCGCCGTGCCAGGTGATGCACCAGGGATACTTGTTGCTCCCCTTGTCGGTGTCAAAGATGAGAACCACCGATCCGGTGCCGCCGGAGATCTTCTTCTCCTCCCGCACGTAAAGTTTCTGACCGTCGGCCCAGTTGCGCAGCGTGGTCCGCATGTCGATGCCGTCGAGAAGCGAGGTGGTGAAGGGCTCGGTTCGCGAGTGAGCCTCGGACTGAACCTTGATCGCTTTTTTCTGCAGATAGCGACCGTAGTCTTCGATCACCAGATCTTCCGGAGGGTAACTGCAGATCCGTCCATCCTCGAAGGCTCCGGACCAGTCGTTGGGGTCGTCGGTGGGCGTGTGGCGCTCGTTCATGGGCAGGCGCTTGATCGTCTGGCGAAGGCGCGGAAAGGTTCGCTGAAGCTGAAAGTGGCGCAGCCGGACCCCGTTGATCTCCAAGTTCTCTCCGTCAAAGTCGAACATGGAGGCGTCCTCCGGGTCGAGGTCCTGCCAGGGGTAGAACGTGGCCAGGTCCCAGAACTCGAAGGCGTAATTGTGGTCCACGCAGGCCCGGGCCGCGAAGATCATCGGCAGCATCCCTGGGAGTAGGCGTCCTTGCAAGTGGGCGTAGCGGCGGGCGAACTTGTTGAAATTTTCGTGCTGCCAGCGCTTGAACGTCTCTCCCGTGTTCTCTTCGTAAAACTTCGCGGCAAGCTCGATAAGCCCCCGGTAGACCAGTTGACGGTCGAGCGTTCCGTCGGCCTGCCGGCACTCCCCGTTGAGGCGCTGAAATTCAGCCAGAAGCTCACCCCGGCGGTGGTGCACGTCCTTGTAGGTGAAAAACCTCCCCACTCCCTCAACGGTGGGCTCAGAAGACGGGGCCTCGGCAGCGTCGTCGTCGCCGAAGCTCGGCGGGGTCCAAGTCTCTGGATTCAAAGAGGCGAGATAGGCGTGAATTCTCTTGAGCAGATCAGGAGAGATGTCAGCCACTTCGTCTTTGACTTTCATCCCCAGAAGCTGCTCTAGCGCGCCGAAGACCGACTTTCGGTCAAGCGACGGTTCGGGCTCGGCCTCAGGCTCCGTCTTCGGCTCCGGCGGCGGTTCCGGAGACTTCCAGACCTGGTCCGGACCGGGACCGCCTCGGGACAGTTCGTGCAGGGTCATCACGAACGGCATCTCCTCCGAGAGTGTCCGCACCGTGCGCAGTGTGGGGTGAAAGATGACCATCTTCGGAAGTGCTCCGGCCCCGGGGTCGATACCCTCCAAGGGGCTCGTGAGCAGTTCCAGCAGGGGATCGACGTGTTTCATGCCCCCCACGAACATCACCCTCCCCTGAGCCGAGAGGCGCTGAAGTCGCAGCGCGATCAAGTGCTCGCGAGGTTTATCGAACGACTCGCGAGGGTCGTCGCCCATGCCGGACCACAGCTCCCGACAGCTCTGGTAGTAAGCTCCCGGGCCGATGGCGGTGACCGAATAGGGGTCAGGCACCATATCCCGGCCGAGCGGATAGTCCGGCTCCAAAGAGTCCACGAAGTGAACCGGAATCTCCAGCTCCACCGCGGTGCGAACGGCCTCGCAGAACGGATCGGTGGGCTCGACACGCCAGAGCGGCACTCCGCTTTCCGGGTTTTCGAGCTCTGAGGCGGTGATAAAGGAGAGCTTGGGGAAGCGAGCCACCGCCTGCAGATAAATAGGCTCCATCCCCTTGGGCAGTTCTACTGCTACGATGTCAGGCGACAGGTCACGAATGGCCTGGCGAACCGGTCGACAGAACTCCATTCTCCCATGCAAGATAGGAAGAAGACTGATCCGATCGATGGTCTGAACCCAGGGCTTTTCGCTATCTTCGATCATGTTAGCCGGCGTAAAGGAGAGCTTCTCGACCCAGCACCATCTCGATGGAGCGGCGCAGGGCCGGCTCCTCGGAAAGCTCCTGGCTCTTCATCAACTTGGCCGCGTAGCGGGCGATGTTGATCCCGTCGCGCACCGAGAAACGCTCGTCGGCTCGATGCGCCTTCTGCAGAAAGTCGGCCACGTAACCCAGCACGCTCTGCTGAAGGTGAGGCAGATTCTCCCGCAGGATCAAAAGCTCTTCCTCTTTCTCCGGGAAGTCCACGAAGATCTGGGGCTGCAGACGGCTGTGGATGTACTCGGGTAGCTCGAAGGTGGAGGAGTCCTCGTTCATGGTAGCCACGAAGCGAAAGTCGGGATGGGCCTCGATCTTTAGACCCGCGACCAACGACTCCACGTAGCGCCGGGCGTCCAACAGCGGAGCCAGCGAGGCCCAGGACTTCTCGCTCATGCGGTTCCCCTCGTCGAGGATCAACACTCCACCCCGAATCATGGCGCTCACCAGAGGCGAGGCGACGTAGCGAATCTTCTGGTCTTCACCCACCACGGGAAGAATGATGAGGTCCTCGGGGCGGGTGTCCATGGTCGCCTGCATAATGTAGACCTCTTGGTCCAGGCGCTTGGCTGCGGCGTAAGCCAAAGTCGTCTTCCCCACCCCGGGTTTCCCCAACAGGCGCGGGTTCAAAGGAAGATCGCCTTCGTCTAAGACCAACCAGGCGGCCAGAAGTTGGGTCAACAGGTCGCCCTGCCCCACCCAGCGGGCTTTGAGTTCGTCCGGTTCTCCCAGGTGAATGGTGATCCCCGAAATTTCGTGGGTTCTGCTCATGCCGTCGTGTCCTTCTCTTTTGCGAATGTTGAGGTCTAAGCCGCGACTTCTAAAGTTGTTTCCTCTTCTCGGCTTCCCTGGCGCTTCTCTTCAGCTGATTCATGAGCCTTCTCAGAGCCAGACAGCTTTAGGAGCCAGCCGGAGGCTATCTTGTCGCAAATCCTCTCTCGTGCCCTGGATGCGCCATCGATCTACGGCGCGGACGGGCTCAGTCTACAGCGGGTGGAAAAGCTGGAACAGCCGCGAGAGATGCCTGAGCTGGCTCCGGGAAAGCGTTGGCTGCTGCTGGATAACGCCCCGGCGTTTGTGACCGCACCTTGGGTCAACTTCATCCTCTCGGTTGAGTAGCTTCCAGGTTCGAGGGGAACTCGCCACCTGGGAGATGAGAAGTTTTACAGTTCTTGGCCACTGTGAGGTCGTCTGCTAGTATGACAGCGTGAAGAGAAGTGCTCATCTCAGGCCTTGGGAATGCGAGTCGCCGCAGTCGCTCTGGGAATACTGCTATAGCGACCTATGGCCCGGCGCTCCTGGGCCGACTGAGCACGTGAATTCCCAGAAGGGAGTCAAACCTCTCGCAGGCGATCCCAGTCGCCAAAATACTGGCGGATTCGCTCCAGAATTCTTCGCCTACTGGGATCAAAAGAAACGCTGCACTCACTGCGGCGCCAGCTATCTCTTCACCGCATCAGAACAGAAATTCTGGTACGAAGAATTGCGTTTCTACACACGCTCTGAACCCACCGGATGTCCCGACTGCCGTCGAAAGCTCCGGCACTACAGGAGAACGAACCGCAAGATCGCGGAGCTGCTTCGGAGCATCGACCAGAAAGACTGGCAAGCCCTCAGAGAACTCGGGCATCTCTACTTGCAGCTTGGAAGCAAAAGAACCGCCCTCGAGACCCTCCGCCGCGCAAAAAACCTCTGCATTGATGAAGCGAGCCTGGAAACTCTGCGCAAAGATATCGAGGAGGCCAAATTCTCACCGCCTGTGGTCATACCGAGAAAACAGTTTTCCTATCTCCGCTGGATTGATTCCAAGACTCAACCGGAGGAGCTCAAGGGCCGCGTAGCTGACGTTGAACCCAGCTTGTCCGAAGAAGGCCGAGAGATCCTCGCCGAAATCGTCCGACGATGGACCCGAGCACGTTACGGGGAGTGAAAATACGACAATGACAAAGTCCCTCACCCCTTCTTTCGGTAGGTCCTAAGCGTGGTGAGCAGGTCGGTCGTCCGTGCTCTGATAGGCTCGGCGGCGAAGCGAAAGCTTCCGGGAAAGCTGCTCACCAGTCGTCCGTGCTCTGGTGAGGTCGGCAGGATTCGACTTTGTGGAGTGTGGCAAGGTCGGCTCGTTCACCGTCGTGGCCTAACTCGCGAATACCGCCCAGTCGCCTTGCCATAGTTTGGCCTGGTGAGAGTCGAGCTCCTCACCACTCCATCCGAAGTGAAGGTCAAGCCAGTCAGCGAGTTCCAAGCCGACCTGTTTATCTAGGCGTTACTACCGTGTCAAGAATCATCCGTGCGGGACATTGTGAGGGTCCGGGGTGGGCTTCAAGGTTCGTACCGATTGTCTCCACGGTGTTGAAAATAACCCGCACGGGACATTCTGAGATGTTGAAATCGGACTCTGAGTCGGGGCACTCGTCCTCGGCATCAAACTCGGACTCTGTGAGCAACCCCATCTCTACCGCCAGCTCTCGAGCTTCCTCCACGATCGGGAGTCGTCGCGCCTCTTCGGCCAAGAGGTCCTTATTGGCGCCAATTCGAGCCTTCTCGAGAGCCTCAGGATCGAAAGGCCGGCTCGAGATCAAGGAGGCGAGCCCCATCTCCAACACCTCAGCCGTGGTCACCGCCTCTTCTTTCTCTACCGAGAAAACCCGTCGCACCTGATCGAGCATGGCGAACAGTCCGGGACTTGCCGCGCAACGCAGTTCGGAGCGATAGGAAGTGCCCTCGACATCAACTTCGCCAGGGACAGAACCGTCAGGTGTGCGACTCACCAGCTGTTCGATTTCTTTGTAAGAGTGCTTCTTGGCCAACGCTATCCAATAACGCTCCGTGGTCGGAACCGCTCGGCGAACGATCTCGCGAAGCTTGCCCCATTCCACCGTGCCAAGCTCAGCGGCCAGGGTAAGCTCAGGTCAACCTTGCAACCTCTGAGCCTCCCGACGACACTCTCGCGCGACCGGCGAATTCAACCCCAACCAGGAACAGGCATAGTGAATGGCCGAGGAACAACCGTGTTTCTTGTAAACCTTCGATTCGTGCATGGCCAAAAGGCAGCGACCGACGATCAGTCGGTAGGGAGTTAGTGCCGACAGCCTTACGCGCCAGCTCATGGACATCCTCGGAACCGAGCTTGAGAAGGATGGAAAGGCGCCAATGAGCAGGGTTCATACTGTGATCTTCCATGCACACACATCCTAAAAGAAAGTCTCCACCAAGTCAAAGAACGTGTGAACAAAAATGCTCTAATTTAAAAACTTTTGGACTCTGAAGCGCTCGCGGTAAGCTCGTGCTCCACTTGGCGATCCGACCCGCCATCTCGGCGACTAAGCCGCAGTCGCACACGGAACTCACCGTTACCCTGCGCTGCCGAAATGTGAGGTTAACCCACGAATTAGCTGCGGTCGCTGTGGACGGTGGTTGCTGCCCGATGAAAGGTAAAAACGACAACGAGCCTCGCACCACCGATCGAGAAGCCACCGAGACTCGAACTGTCTCACTTTGATTACGCCAGCAGTAACGTTGAAGGCGAGGATGTGCAGGGCGTATAGCGAAAACTGGTGGATGAGTCTCCTCCGTGGCTGTCTGATTTCTCTCTGCTTTACCTTGATGCTCTCGCCCACCCAAGCCGAGATTCGCACCTCCAAATCCGTGGAGAGCTACTACCAGCAGTACCTTCAACTTCCCGTTCTATCAACCCCCAATGGACACTCCTATCGTCAGACCTACAAACGACTCGAATTGTACGCTTGGAAGTTTCCGAGCGAAGAAGAATTCGCTCGTGCCGTGGCTGAAGAGATCGATACGATGCTCGCGGCGTGCGATGTCGAGCCCAGTTTGACCAACGACTTGAAACGCGACATCAACTACCCTTTCGCAGTACGGGAGCGTGTTCGCGGCAAGCTTCCTGAAAGGTTGGTCTGGCTTGCGGCCTGCCACGGACTCACCCGGGCCGTCGATGACCCGCAGGCACTTTTCATGTCGCCTGAAGAATGGCGGGGAGTTCCTGACTGCGGTGGAGAGTACACCGGTCCGCCTCAGAGGCCGCCCTATCCGTCCACCTCGAGTGATTAGATCGCGGCCCATGCAGCTTTGGCTCACACAGCCTTTGTCCGTCTAGAGATGCTGGAAGCACTGTGAGGCCTCATGTTCTTCCTTCGCGCTAGAGTCGCTGACCTACTCACGTTTGGCCAACGTGAGGTCCTCTGCTAGGATGAGAGTAAGAGGACAGAATGCAAACCAAACGACTTCAGCGGACTCTATTGACACTTCATATGGGCCTCGTAGATATCCGAAATCAGGCGCTCGCCTCGAGACACAAAGAAGTTGAAGGCCTTAGCGATGTTTTGGAGATTTTCCGCTCCTTTGTTTTGACGATCATGCCACAGTACGACTTGTCGAGTACCTTCAAGACCACGAACAAAAGTTCTCTATGAAAGATTCGCGCTTGTCCAAGGTGATGGCTGGGGAATGGCTGTCGGACGAAGAAGTCGTGAGAACCGGATTCGTGTGTTGAGCCCGAAAGACGCCCATCGCTTTCTGGAGGCGACGGCCGTCTCCAAACACGGAACGCTCTTCTCGTTCGCCTTGAACACAGGGATGCGGCCAGGAGAGTATCTGGCGCTACAGTGGTCCGACATCGACTGGAAACAGGGTCGGGTTCAAGTGTGCCCACCCTCTACCGTCAAAAAGATGGCGGGTGGCGCTTCGAGGCACCTAAAACAAAGCGGAGCTATCGCTCGATTTCGATCACCCCGGGGTTGCTGGACGAGCTGAAAGCTCACGCCGCTAGTCAGCCACCGCTGGAATTGTCGGAACCGGACCTGGTGTTCCGTTCGGATAAAGGCACCCCGTTGGACAGCACCAACCTACTGCGCCGCTACCTTCGTCCCGCTCTGAAGGCTGCGGGTTACCCGAGCTTGCACCAGGTAAGTCGTTTAGCGGGGACCGAAGGTCCCAATTTGACCGAAGGTTAAATTCCATTCCCCTTCCCATTTTTTATATATATAAGATCGTCGAAACCTTGCGGTGGTGAGGTTGAACAAACCCAGTTTAGCCAGACCATCGCGGGTTTGTTCAAGCTCTCCACGGCGTCTGGGGGCAGGTCGGTAAGGCCGGAGCGCTCGGTACCAGTTTTGACCAGGGACCGGCCGGGCTTTCCGAGCTGTCTCCAAGTCTTCTTTCCCCGCCGGAGGCGGGGACCAGCCCTCGGTGCCACATACGATTCTAAATTAGCCGAGCGCGGGTTCCAGCCGAAACCGCAGCCGCAATAGCAGCCCGGGCCGTCCTTCGTTGGTATCGTAGGGCTAGTTTAGGAACCCTGGTGACATGGCTCTGGAATATCCCCTCCGTTGAATGAACAACTTGTACCTGTTTTGGCCGACCAGGCCAATCAATCGGTAGGTGATGGAGCTGGGAGAGGGAAGGTGCTCCCACACACACGGAGGGCCCTCTATGACAGACGATGACCTGCGAAGCCTTCGCGGATTGCTGCAAGAGCTCGAAGAGCTGACCGCGCAAGAAGCCTTGGCACGTCTGCAGCGGTTTCACCAAGAGCCCCCCGTGCAGGTCAAGGTCGACAGCGAGGGGTGGGTCCTGGCTCAAGAGATCTTCTACCGTGAGGCAGAGCTTTCCCTGGAAAGCGGCGACTTGCAGCGCTGTGTCCAAGCTTTGCGCGAGTGCAATTGGAGAGAAGCCGACCTGCTGGAGATCCAGGCCGTCCGCAGTAGCCTGGAAGGAACCGAGTTCAGTCCCCAATGCCAGGTCAGTTGGCTAGAGGGGGGCGGTTTCGAAGTCCTAGAGCGGGGCGAGGGTTGCGTGATCATGGGGCGACTGTCGTCTCAACTGCAGGTCGAGATGAGCACTGGGCCCATACCGATGGAGGCCCACCAGCAGCTGCTGGACTTGCGTTACGTTTCCCACGCCTACCCTTCGGACTCCACCCGAGCTCGCATCGGCGAGATATTCGCCAGGTCGGCCGTCAAGCTGCACGCGGGAGGGCGCTCAGAGGCGGCCTTGGGTCTGCTGGAGGTAGCCTTAGCCGAAGGATGGGAGCATCGAGCCATCGCTCCTTCACGCCAGGCCCTCTTGGACAAGGGGTTCCAAGCCGATCCTACCATCGGTGAGTGGTGCCGACTTTACCGCGAAGCATCCAGTTCGCGCCGAAGCAAACCTCGCCTTAGTCTGGAGCAATTCTCCCAGCGGCGCTCCGAGGAATTGCAAGCCGTTCTAAGTTCGATGGAGACGTTGTCGGTCACCGAAAAGTTCAAGGCTCTGCTAGCCATCAGCCAGGGGCGGGTCAGGACGTGGGCCTACGATCCCAAACTTTTCTCTCCCTACGTCGTGGAGGCTGCTCGCGCGCTGGCGACCGCTCCCTCTTCTCGCCTGATTCACCGCCGTGCCGCCGTGACCTGGCTTTCCGAGCACGATGGCGACTTCCACCTCTGGCAGCAGGCCTACGAGGGGCAACTGCCGCCTGGGGACCTCCCCTTACCCTCAACCCGTGAGGAGTTCGAGGCTGAGTTCGGCCCTATGGCACCCTGGTTCGCCAAACCCGACCAGGACATCGTCCTTCGCGTCAACTCGGCCCGACAGGAGAACGAAGGTGAAGGAGTCCCTTTTCTGCGCGGGTCGTTGACCACTTGGGGCTGGCTCAAAGAGGGAGAGGAGGCGGAGGGCGATTGGGCGGCCAGAGCCGAAGCCTGGCGTCTGGCCTTGGACTTCCAGACCATCGCCGAGGATGGCGGGCTGCTTTGTCTCCTCAAAGGATCCAGGCGCGGCCTTCCTTACGCTCCTTTCGTCGCCCGCATTTCTGGCGCTAACGGCTTGAAGGGGTTGAAGGCCGTGCTCGGTCTCCCAGCCAAGGAAGCTCTCGAGGAAGCGAAACCATTCATGAAGGGTCGCTACCTCAAACAGCTCAAGGCCGAACGTGGCCACAGCCCGGGACCGGCTGAACAACTAGCCTACGATCTGTTCTTCGACAAAGACCTGGTCGATGACGGTGAATACCTCGGTGAGCCCGATGACGACGCGCTCTTCCAGATCGCGGAGCGGATGAGCACTGCTCTCACGGACTGCCGCCAGTATTACTTCAGAGACGTCCCCCGCTATGCCATCTCACCAATCTTCTTAGTCGGCCGGACCTCCTCAGACTACCTGGCAGGCCTCTGGTCTTACACGGTACGCACCTGATAAGCAGCAGGTCCAGAAATGGCTGGTTAGAACGGGAAGTCCTACGCCTTCCCCTGCGAGGCACCACGACGGTCTTTACGGTTCGGTGTCCGGCTGGACCGCCATCCTTGAAACTACCGGAATGCCGTAACATCTGGCTCTAAGCGCGCTCCGCTGTCCCCTGCGGGGACAACTGGTCGACCTGCGATGAAAAGTTAGACCTCATGGAACTCAGCCTCTGGGTCAAGAGTCCTCTGGGAGGAGAGCGTGGCGATGTCCACGGAGAGTTCCCTTAATCCGGTGGGAACCTGCTGGGATTCAAGAGGACTTTGTAGCATGGCACTAAGCCGGCGCCCCATCCGCAATAGCTGCCGGGGCTTTCGCGTAGCCAAGAGCCATAACAGAGCTCCGGCCCGGCACCCGGCCCTTTTTGAGGACCCCGTTTCGCCTCCGGCGAACGGAGTCCAAGCCTTTCCTACGCGAGCCCAGCCTCGTCGCTTAGCTCTTGGATCCAGTTTAGCTCCCCTTCGGGACTTCATCGGTAGCGCTGGCTCCGAGCCTAAACTGTTGCGCATAATTTTTAACATAAACTTGCATGATAATTTCCGTGCGCCGCGAAGCCATCCGATGGAGGTGGTTTATGGGACTAAGCTCAGACTTTTCACTTACGCCGGACGAGATCCAAGCGCTGGAAGTCCTGA
>JBBCJA010000026.1:0-180920 GCA_037189585.1 Selenomonadaceae bacterium
ACCAAGGTCTGTGCGGACTCGGTTCGAAAAATGGCTCTACATTCTCAAGTTTTCCGACCTCTACCACACTCGGGAGCTGCCCGAGAATATCAAAGACGAGGAGGGGATTCAGATGGCCATCGATTCGATGAGAAAGGCCTACGCCCGCGACGACATCCGAGCCTACATCGAGGCTCAAGAGAAGGCGGACCGAGACCGCGCGAGCAACCTCGCCGCTGCGGTGATGAAGGAGCGCCGGCTTCTTGAAGAGGAACGCCGGCTTCTTGAAGAGGAGCGCCAGCGTGTTGAAGAGGAGCGCCAGCGGGCTGAACAGGCTGAGCAGGAGCGTGATGTGGAACGGCAGAGGGCGGACCAGGCCGAACAAGAGGCCAGGAGAGCCCATCGGTTGGCCGCACGTCTACGTGAACTCGGAGAAGACCCCGACCTACTGACGGATTGAGTTTCGTTCTGTACCGCGTTGCGACGTGGAAGGCGTGCCGTGTCGAGTCACAGGGGAAAATACTTTGCTTGGTAAAGTTTCTCAAAATGGGATTCAGGTATGCGCTTCTGATTCTGGCTCTGCTTCTACTTGGGTGGAACTGCAGTCTGGCGCTTCGGCTAGACAACTTGCTCTATATCACTTTAATTCTTATGACGCTCCCAGCGTTTTTGAGCGGTTTGGTGCTCGGGCCGTACTTTCTGTTCAAACGACGGATGCCGCCCTGGCCTTTTCTGGTCATCTGGTTGACCCTGTGGGCCCCATTGCTATTACGGGGGCAGCAAAGCTTCTTTGTCGACCGAAGAGTACGCCAGATCGGCGTGGAGCGCTTGAAGTCCGACGCGCGAGTCCTCCTGGAATCGGGTCGGGTTGAGGCAGCCAAGCTAGCTCCTGGAAGGGATGGACTGTTCATCGGTCAGCGAGACCCCCGCGTCGGGGCTTCTTTGCGAGAGCTGGGATCTCTTATAATCGGCCCCATTCATTCCGACGACGCAGCCCTGGCTATTCGAATGGGAGGCCTCATGGATGAGCGAGAGTACCTCTGGATCAAGCCTGACGATATGGCACCCGGCTTGAGAGATCGAAGCACCGATGGCGAATCAGGCGAGGGGATCACCGTTGTGCGTCGACAAGTCGCACCGGGGTTGATCTGGGAAAGCGTCTCCATGCCATAGACCCTTCAGGGGTCGGAGTGCTCCTTATTCTTGCTCTGGCAAAATATTCAATTTCTCCCGCCATCGCGAGAGGGGGGCGACATGAGCTGTTCGAACGCCTGGGGCTATGAGCAAGTTGAAGGTTGCGGTGGTTTTTGGTGGTCGCTCAGGCGAGCACGAGGTCTCGGTGATGTCGGCGAAAGCCATCATCTCTAAGTTAGACCGCTCCAAATATGAGGTGACATCTCTTTATGTTAGTCGGGACGGACGCTGGCTCCCTCCCGCCACAGCCCAGCAACAACTTTCCACAGAGAACGTGAAGGAGCTGAAGACCCAAGGGTTTGCTGAATCGGACGCTCTCTCTTTAGTTCCGGGGGCAAGCGACCAGCCGGGCCGCTGGGAAGGCAAGACCGAGGAGATCGGCCAGATGGACATCCTCTTCCCGGTCATCCACGGTACCTACGGTGAGGACGGAACGCTCCAGGGGATGTTGGAGATGGCTGACATCCCGTATGTCGGGGCGGGTGTGTTGGCCTCGGCCCTGGGGATGGATAAGTCTTTGATGAAGGCTGCCTGTCAAGCCGCCGGACTACCGGTGTTGCCGGCCTACACCATCTTGCGCGGAACCTGGGAGAAGGCTAAGTCCGACAACGCCAAGCGAGACGAGATCCTGGACAAGATCGAGGCTGTTGCCGGATACCCGGCTTTCGTCAAGCCCTGTAACCTGGGCTCTTCCGTAGGGATTTCCAAGGTTCGCGACCGTTCGGAATTGATCGCAGGACTGGAGGAGGCATGCCGCTTCGACCGCAAGATTTTGATCGAGAAGGGTCTCAACGCCCCTCGCGAGATAGAGCTGGCGGTTTTGGGCAACGACGATCCTCAGGTGTCGGTCCCCGGGGAGATCGTGCATGGTGGGGACTTCTACGACTATCAGACCAAGTATTTCGAGACTGAGGGACAAAAGATCATGATCCCGGCCGAGCTCGACTCCGATCTTACCGAAAGGTTCCAAGAACTGGCCATCGAGACTTACCAGGCTTTGGACCTCAACGGCCTCTCCCGCGTCGATTTTCTGCTCGACGCCGCAGGTGACGGTGCGATCTACCTCAACGAGGTCAACACCATGCCCGGTTTCACCCCGATTTCAATGTACTCGATGCTGTGGAAAGCCAGTGGGAAAGAGTACGCCGACCTTCTCGACGAGCTGATCCAGCTAGGGCTCGAGCGCTATCGCGACCGTAGTCGCAATCAGACCATCTAGTGGTCTAGCTTTAGTCACGCGCGACGATGTCCTCACGCAGTTTGCGCTGGGCTAGCATGGCTACCGCGATCAGGTCTTGCACATTGCCCAGTCGTTCTTCGATGGCAAAGGTCAGGGTGACCGCTTGGTCGGGGAAAAAGGCCACAGCCACCATCAGCGACTGTTTGACCTCCCCTCCTTTAGGGACGTACTTCTTGGGACCCTGGTGGAAGATGACTCGTTTGCCCTCCAGGTCAGCCACCGCGACATCGGTAAAGGCCGGGGCCGCCAGGGCCACGGCGCGACCCGAGTCTAGAAGGTCGGGGCGCGCGATATCGCTAGGAGCAATTTCGGCGAAGGGCGGCGCCGTGGGCAGGGCGGGTCCGTCGATGAAAGGCTGTTCTTCGCTTTGAGCTGACTTGGGCTCCTTGGTCACGACCACCCGGGTCAGGAAGGCTTCCTCTCCGAGTCCTAGCAGAGGATCTTGCTTTGTGGCCGCCTCCTTCATCGCCCGATAGGCTTCCTCGGCCTTAAATGACGTCGTCCCGCCGTAAGCGGCGATCTCCACGAACACATTCTCGTCCCCATCGTGATAGCGACGCAAAGAGAAGGCTGGAGGGAGCTCTTTGTTGCGAAAGATGAACTCCTCGCCGGGGGCGACCGGGCGGGGCCTGAGGAAGATCGAAGGCCTGTTCTGGTCCTGGCCGACCACCGGGATCTCCGACCAGACATTGGCGGGTTCGGAAGCTTTCTGGCGCGCCTCCCACTCTTTTCGGACTTCCTCAGGAAGATCGGCGGGGAGCGCGGGGTCGATATTTGTCCACGGAGGCAGCTTCCACTGCTTCGCCCGCCGAGGAGTCACGTTCGCTTCGCTGGGCGGAGCGGCAGGAACGTCGGAGAACGGCGGCGGGGTGAGCACGAAAAGAGGTTCGGCCTGCCTACTCTCTTTACGCAATTTTCTGGCCCCGATAGAAGTGACTTCACGGATCTCCGAGGGGGAGGCCAAACGCCAAACCAGATCCTCGCCATAAAGATTCTGAGCCGGCAAGGTCTGGCCGAAGGTCAGCGCCAGGAGGGCGGCGGCTACAGAATTCCGGAGCCAGGTCGTTGTTCTCACGCCAGATAGTCTACCCTATGGCATCCTCGACGAAAACCCCCGGGACCCTTTGGCCGGAAATAGAAAGGACGGCCTACCCCTTTTCGAGGGCATCCGTCCCCAGAACGTCTCGCGCCATGCCGCGTCCAGCCACCTATCGCGGCGCCCACCAGCTCTCGAAGTCTGGCACACCATTGAGCTACTGCTCTAGCGCAAGCTCATCATGCCATGCCGAGGTCGTTATGCATGTGACGAGAATGTAAACCAACGGGCAATTCGATGGGCAATTCTGACCATCAGAGGTCCAACCGGAAACCTACGTTGGGCGTCGTCGGCCTTTGCGGCCGGACTCCTGAGTTCGGCAGGCTTGACTGCTGGCCTGAACGAAACGCCCCGGCCTATGCGGATTCAGTTCTTAGGCGCCTCCGAAGCGGTCACCGGCTCAAAGTTTTTTCTCACCACGTCCGAACATCAGGTTCTTCTGGACGCCGGGATGTTCCAGGGCCGAAAAGCGCTTCGTGAGTTGAACTGGCAGCCTCTACCGTTGGACCCGGCGGGCCTTGACGCGGTGGTGTTGACTCACGCTCACATCGACCACATCGGCTACCTGCCCAGGCTTGATGCCGATGGTTTGAAGGCTCCCGTGCATTGCACCTGGGGAACTCGGGACTTGGCCAAGATTCTTCTCCCCGACGCGGCGCGGCTGCAAGAAGAAGAAGCCAACTTCCGCAACCGTAAGAAGAAGTCCAAACATCACCCGGCCTTGCCGCTCTTCACCATCGTGGATGCCGAGCACGTCCTGCCGAAACTGGTGGGTCATCCCTACGACACTCCGTTCGAGCCTGTCCCTGGCTGGACCATGACCTATCGGGACGCCGGACATATTCTAGGGTCCGCCTGGATCGACGCGGAGATTCAGGGCCGACGTTGGTGTTTTTCCGGGGACATTGGACGGGTGGGCGCTCCGATCTTAAGAGACCCGGTCCTGCCTGAGGGTCGTTGCGACGTCTTGCTTCTAGAGTCGACTTACGGGAACCGGCTACACCCTACCAACAGCAAGAAAGAAGAGCTGGGTGAACTGGTCAATTCCGTCATTCGCCGAGGCGGAACTCTGGTCATCCCCGCCTTCGCGGTGGAGCGAAGCCAGGAGATTCTCTATCTCCTGGAAGAGTTGGCCCGGGACCGGGACATTCCGCGCATTCCGGTCTACATCGACTCTCCCATGGCTGTGGCCGCCACTCGACTCTTTCACGAGTACAAAGAGTATTACGATGAGGAAGCAACCGCGTTGGTCCGTAGGGGGGAGAAGGTGTTGAATTATCGGCATCTCACCCTTTGTGAAACCACCCAGCAGTCCAAAGCGATCTTTAGAAACAAGGATCCTAAGGTCATTATCTCGGCCTCGGGCATGGCCACGGGTGGCCGTGTCCTTCACCACCTGCGCTACTATCTGCCGGATCCTAAGAATCACGTGCTCTTAGTTGGCTTCCAGTCACCGGGAACCCGGGGCTGGCACCTGGCCGAAGGAGAGAAAGAGCTGACCATTTTTAGTGAGAAGGTCCCGGTCAGGGCGACTGTCTCTAAGCTGGAGGGGTTCTCCGGACACGCCGACTCGCAAGGGATTCTGGACTGGTGCAAAGGTTTTGAAGCGCCTCCCAAGGTGACGTTCTTGGTCCACGGGGAGCCGGAAGCTCTGCAAGCTCAGGCAGGGACGTTGCGCGAGATGGGATGGAACGCCGTCGTCCCTCGTCACGGCGAGGAGTTTGACATCGACGAACTGCTGAGCTGATGCCGGATCTCATCTTCGCCGGCTGCCAGCGGGAGTCCGACAGTTCCGTCCTCCTTCTGACTCCCAAAGAAGCACGCGAACTGTCCTTAAAACTCGGCTCCTTCTCGCCCCGACTCGATCGGGACTTAGACGACGTAGGTGCACGAGACGGAGGGGAGCCGGAAGGGGTTCTCGACTGGAGAGGGGGGACACGCGTGGCCGTTTTTTCCGAAATCGGTGTGGTCGAACCGGAGCTCTTGCAGAGGGTCGCTCCGACCGCTCAGGTGCTCTTGCTCGAGGGCACCTTGGACTCGGCGGCTGATCTGTGGGGACGACAGTGCGCCTCAGGTCGAGTCGTTTCTATCGGGGCCAGGTGTTACACCAGGGAACAACGGGACTTCATGCGCTTGCGTCAACGTCTGCTGCCGCTTTATGAGGTAGACCTGGTGGTGGCCACGCTGACGGCGGTGGATGAGGCTGGTGACGCACCGCTTTGGATTCGGTTCTCGTTGGACCTACTCGATGAGACGGCCGCTCCCGGCGCGGTGAGTTTCGAAATGGTGCGGAATGCGGTCTCGGCTATCCCCGGCGAGCGTGTCGTGGGGTTTGAGATCGTGGGCTTTCCTGCCCCGGATAAGAGAAATCTAGCTCTGGCCTTGACGGGGGTCGAGCTTTTGCGCGATAACATTCTTTCTTGGTGGCACTAGGGTCAAATCCGACCTCGACGGCCACCTTCACGTTATCAAAGGAGCGGTACGGCATTGGAGCTTTGGTTTAGCGAAGATTTCTCGGGGGGCAGTCGATTCGGAGCGAGGGTGGAGCAGGTTCTAGCCTCTCACCGCAGCGAGTTTCAGCAGATCGATATTCTCGAGACCGAAGCCTTCGGCCGAATGCTTGTGATCGACGGAAAAGTCCAGGCTTGCGAGCTTGACGAGTTCGTCTATCACGAGATGTTGACCCATCCGGCCCTTCTGTCTCACCCTAAGCCGGAGAAGATCCTGGTGGCCGGTGGGGGAGATGGCGGAACCGTGCGCGAGTGCCTACGGCATCCCGAGGTTCAAGAAGTCACCTTGATCGAGATCGACCGCCAGGTGATCGAGCTTTGCCAGAAACACATCCCCTCACTGGCCTCTTCGCTCGACGAGGATCCACGGGTGAAGGTGCGCGCCGCCGACGCGGCCGAGGCGATCCGTGCCGCTCGCGGTCTCGATGTCATCTTGGTAGACTCCAGCGACCCGGTAGGACCCTCGGAGGCGCTCTTTCAGCCGGAGTTTTTCGAGGAGATTCATGCCGCGCTTGCCCCTGACGGGATCACCTGTCTGCAGGCCGGCTCTCCTTTTCTGGGTCAAAGACAGGTCGCTCAGATGGTGGTGGACCTCAAGAAGTTCTTCCCCATGGTTCACCTGATGACCATTCCCGTTCCCACCTATCCCGGCGGAACCTGGTGCCTGGCCCTGGCCTCGAAATCCGATCACAATCCTCGAGGAGACGGTGGAGCTACTTTGCGCGAGCGTTTCGTCAGTCGAGGTTTGGAAGGCAAGACCCGCTACCTCAGCTCTGGGATGCTAGGTCCGTGCTTTGAAGTTCCTCCATTTCTACTGCGCCAGATCTACGCTCACCTCGAGGCTAGCCGCGAGCTGGCCGCCGTGACCAAGTAGAGCTTTCCATGAGCCGGCCCTGGCTTCTTCTGGATCGCGATGACACCATCATCGACGATCCGGGATACTTGAGCGATCCCGCGGGAGTGGACTTTCTGCCCGGAGCTCTCGAGGGCTTGGCCGCCTTCCATCAAGCGGGCTGGCCATTGGTTGTGATCAGCAATCAGTCAGGATTGGGACGAGGATACTTTACCTTAGACGACCTTGAAGCTGTCCATACGCGGTTTCGAGAGCTTTTAGCCAGGGCGGGTGTAACGCTCTCGGGTCTTTATTTTTGTCCTCACGCTCCGAGTGAAGGTTGTGACTGTCGCAAACCTGAGCCGGGCTTGGCCCAACTGGCGGCCCGTGACCTGGAACTGGATCTGTCCCAGGCGGTGATGGTCGGGGATAAGACCAGCGACATCGAGCTCGGTCGCCGCATCGGCGCTCGCTATGTGGCCCAGATCGCGGCCAAGGGGCAGCCCGCGATGGAGGCTGACGGAGTGTTCTCTGACCTTGCTAAGCTGGCGCGCTCTCTACTAAGAGAGGAGATGTTAGGGCCTGGCTGAGACGAGGGATTCGAATCCCCAGGCCAAAACCCAAGTGTCCATAAGTCAAGCTCGCTTCATCTCTGGAATATCGCTTTTTCGGTGCCCCGAGGACGCCTCCCCACGGCACCTGGGGGTTCTCCCGGGCGAGGGGATCGGGCCTGAGGTCGTGGGCGTGGCGATGAGGGTGCTGGAGCTTCTCCGAGAGCTTTGGGGCCTTCCTATCGAGGTCTCTTTCGGTGGAGCCATAGGGATCGAGGCGGATCAAGGTAATGGTATCACCTTGACGGAGGCGGTGGCTGACTTCTGCCGGAGCATCTTTTCGTGGGGAGGCGCTATTTTCGCCGGGTCTGGGGGTGGCCGCTTCGTTTACGATTCCCGCCGCCGCTTCGGGCTCTTTTGCAAACTCAATCCGATCCGGACTCTGGCCGGTCTTTCTCCCACAAGAGTCGTCGATTTGCTGGTGGTGCGAGAGAATCTAGGCGGACTATATCAATGCCGAGAGAGTTTCACCGAGGAAGCGTTGGATTGCACCTTCTCCACCGGGTTTTTCCGACATAGAGAAGACCGTCTCGGTGGGAGACCGTCGTGGGCACTCAAGAGATGGGTGAGCTTCTGCTCCATGCCCTACGAAGTTCCCACCCATCGAAGGTGTCTCACGAAGTGAGCCTGGTGTGACCACGGCCCTCCTGCTAGTCGACATTCAGGAGGATTTTTTCGATCAGGTCGTCGAGCCGCAGCGAGACCGCCTGCTCTCCTCGCTCGCGAAGACCATCTTGCTTTTTCGCAGGGCTGGCCAGCCCGTGGTCTACGCGATCACTGAGGTGACGCTCGACCCCGACACACGAATGCCTCACTGGAGGCAGCGGGATATCCGCCGCTGTCTGGCCGGTCAGCCCGGATCGCGGGTCCCGACCGACCTGGCTCCGCTGAAAGAAGAGTTGGTCGTGGTTAAACCTTTCTTTTCCGCCTTCAGTCAGCTTTCGTTGGAGGGTTCACTCCGTGGTATGGGCGTGGAGCGGGTTGTAGTGGCGGGGCTCCATACTCACGCGTGCGTTTATCAGACCGCGCTCGAGGCCTATGCCCGACGCTTTCAGACCTTGGTGGCGGTGGAGGCGGTCGGCTCTTACGACCCATTGCAGGCGGCCGTCACCTTGGACTATCTAGCCCAGCGCTTGGTGCCCAGTCTTGGCCTCTCCCAACTGAGGGCTTTTTTGTCGGGTGAGACCGCCAGACGATCAGATGTCGCAAGAGTCTCGGAGGCTCTTTTCGGCCTGGTTGGGAAGTGCGGGTGGCGTGGAATCGGACCGACCCACCTGGATTCACCGTGGCCCTTGCGAAGGAGAGCCGGTTTGGAGCTTCCGGCCTTGTTCGGTCCTGGAGATTTCTCGGGCCGCTAAGGCTGGCCAAAGGACTCAGTCGTGCTGGTCCAGGACTTCGTTACCCGTGCGAGGCGAGCTTTTGGGACGCTGGGCTGACGCCTTGCGGCTCTTGAACGCCGTTCCTCACGGACTGGTAGCCTCGCTTTTTTCCGCCGATTCAGTTTGCCGAGAGAACTTTCTAGAGCACGCCCAGGCCGGGATTCTCAAGTTCGACCAGCCCACCAGCGGTGGAGAAACCGGAATCCCTTTCGGAGGGTGGAAGGCCTCTGGTGTGGGCCCTCCCGAGCACGGAGTTGGGAACGTGCTCTTTACACGCGTCTCCAGGCTTTGTATGGGCGCGATGAGGAGTGAGGGTTGGTGAACGCCTGGACCAGTGTGGCGGAGGCCCTGGAGCGCTCCGCAGAGCAGCATGGCTTACGACCGGCGCTCTCGGTTTCCGATACGACCCTGAGCTATGCCCAACTTTGGGAGCGAGTCGAGGTACGAGCAGCCCAGCTTTCACGAACTCTTTCGGCCACCGAGCGGGCGGTCGTGCTCAGCGGTCCCATCGATCTTGGCCTTTTGCTCGACTTGCTGGCCACGGTTCTCCTGGGACGGCCCTATCTCTACCTCGACGCGGGTTGGAGTCGTCAGAGATGCCAGGAGGTCGAACGTCTGGTCGGGCCGGACCTATCCCTCTCGGATCTGGCTCTTCTTAGTACCAGTGGTAGCAGCGGAGCGCCCCGGCTGGTGCGTAAGTGGGTCTGCCTTCAGCAGGCCGAAGGTTTCATGCGGTCCTTCTCCGATGTCCGTCTGGCTTGCGCGGTCAAACCCGACCATGACCTGGGCTTGACAATGTTCGTGGAGAGCGAGCAATCGAACGAGCCAGCCTGGCGGGCCGGATTGTCTCGCGAGCTGCGGGAGGACTTACCCTGGAGCTTCGTGGTCAGGGAGAGACTGCCGATGACCCCCAACGGCAAGGTTGATGTTCGCACATTAACCTTGGAGATGACCGAGCCTCAGCTAGGAGTCGAAGAAGCCAGAAGCGGTCTGGGCCCCCTCTTGGCTTCGAGTTTGGAAGGGCTTTGCCGCCCAGTCCGGGTCGAGGATAACTTTTTCGCTTTAGGAGGAACCTCTCTTTTGGCCGCCGAGGGGGCCGCGCGGCTGAGTCGCGAGCATGCGCTTGAGCTATCACTAGCCGCGCTCGCCGGTTCTTCTAACCTCGCGGAGTTGGCGGAAAAGGTCAACGGAGGACAGGAGTTCGGTAGACTTCACCGGCTCGGCTCCAACTCCGCGGAACCGAGCTTGCTGTTACTTCCAGGAGGCTACGGGACTCAAGTGGAGTTTGTCGCGTTGGCGGGGGTTGTTGAGCGCCTGGAAGCCGAAGTGTGGGCCGCCGACTGCAGCCCTGAACCCTCCGGAGAACTGGACGACCTGGTGAAGGAGTTAGCCACTCAGCTTTCCAGCCTGGATACTTTGCCTACGTCTCTCGTCGGTTGGTGCTCGGGCGCCAGGACCGCCGCGGAGCTTTCCACTGTCCTTAGGGCCCGGGGGGTGTCAACGCGCCTGATTCTCGTGGACCCCCCGCCACCCGCCTCGGGTGAGCTCGCACGAGGTCTGCGGCGCCGAAGAGCCGTCGCTCGGGAAGTCCTTCGAGCCCTGGGCCAGAGTTGTTATCACCTGGGCAAACTGATGAAAGGAGCCGTGAGGGAGCGAACCGCTCACGTCAATCATCTCTTGCGCGCGGCCAACCTGGTCCTGCGAGGACGAACCTGGACACCTCCCGAGGTCTCGACCAAAGAGCTCGACCTGATAGAGAATGCCTTCTCTGAGATGCTACGAAAGACCGGTTGGCGGCCGAACGCTTCTCCAGCCGACATCTTTCTAACCTCCGACCGCTGGCCCCAAAGGATGGGCTGGGAAAACCTCTTTCCGAACGGCGTGATGTTTCATCGCCTGCCGGGGAATCACGATGATTTTCTTAGGAAGTATCAATACGAGAGCGTCGCTATCTTGAATCGGCATCTCAAGAAACGCTAACCTTCTGTCGCCGCTAAGACCAGATCTAGCGCTCGCTGCACCGAGGGGACGGGAAGAAGGTTCGAGCCCGCGGCGGGCGCGATCTTCCACTTGTCGCCTCCCTTGGCGATGCGGATCCAGAAATGTTGCTCCACCGAATCTTCCACCGTGACCACCTCTTGCATAGCGATCTCCCGGGTGGGGTCGAAGATAAAGCTTTTGAAGGAGACGTTGAAGGGCTCTTTCTCACTCTGAGGGGTGAATTTCTCGGGATGGAAATGGGGTGCGCGATGGTGCTTCATGGGATTGCTCTCCGGAACGGGGATGGATTGGTGCTCCACCTTGCTGAAGGTGAAGCGATAAAACTCTTCTTGGCCGCCGGCCTGCCATTTTCTCTCATACTTGGTCCCGAAACTCGCTGGAATGGTCTCGAGATTAGTAGCCATTCCGCTGTTCTCCACGGTGATCTCCTCGAGCATCTGATCGCGATAGGCGGCCGCGTCGGTCACCACCACGAGCGCTCCGCCGTCGATGAGGCGCGAGTTGCACAGGCGCAAAAACTCTGGAGTGAAAAGTCGATTTTTGGCGTGGCGCTTCTTGGGCCAGGGGCAAGGGAACAGGCCCACAAAGCCGTCCACACTCTTTTCGGGGAGGGTCCAGAGTAGTCCGATCCGAGCATCTTCTAAGAGCAGCCGAACGTTCTCCACGCCGCGAGAGCGAGCCGTGCGTAACGCCCTCCAGACGGAGCCCCAGGTCATCTCCACACCGACGTAGTTGGAGTCGGGATCTTCCTTGGCGCAGCGCATCAGATAGTCGCCGTTGCCGAATCCCAACTCCACCTTCAAGGGGGCTTCACGACCGAACTCGGCGGCCCAATCCAAGGGCAACGACCTGGACCGCCAGGGGATGTAGGGCTGAAGACTGCCGTAGTTGGACATGAGGGAGGCTACTGGGAAAGGTCGGTGCTCCCTGCTAGTCCGTGAGTGCAGGTTTATCCCCACACCTGCCGGGGGGATAGCCAGAGATGGAGCTTATCGATATTCAGAAGACCGAGGATACCCGCCGGGTGGCGCTGGACCAGGTGGGGGTTTGCGACCTCAAGTACCCTATCACGGTGCTGGACCGGGAGCAGGGACAGCAGCAGACGATCGCCACCGTCAGTCTCTCGGTTTCCCTTCCAGCCAAGATCAAAGGGACCCACATGAGTCGCTTCATCGAGGTGCTCAACACCTATCGTGGCCAGATGACCATGACCGCCATCCCGCGTATCTTGGCCGACCTGAAGTCTCGCTTGGAAGCCGAGGACGCTCAGGTGAGTATGACTTTCCCTTACTTTTTCGAAAAGACCGCGCCGGTCAGCGGACTCAAGGGCTACATTGATTGTGAGGCGACCTTCGTGGGCGACTCGGGCCCGAAGGGGGAGCGGTTCTGCCTTCACGTGACGGTGTCGGTAGCCAGTCTCTGCCCTTGCAGTAAAGCCATCTCGGACTACGGCGCTCACAACCAGCGCGGCAAGGTGGAGATGAAGGTTCGCCTGGCTCCTCAAGACGGCGGTTTACCCAAGCTTTGGATCGAGGAACTCGTCGAAATCGCGGAAAGCTCGGCCTCGGCCCCTCTCTATCCTCTGCTCAAGCGAAGCGACGAGCGCCACGTCACCATGCAGGCCTACGACAATCCGGCCTTCGTCGAAGACATCACCCGCAACGTCGCGCTCAAGCTTAAAGCGGACCAGCGAATATCCGCCTTTGAAGTGCGGGTGACCAACTACGAGAGCATTCACGCCCACAACGCCTTCGCCGTCTCCCGCTTCGAGCGCGACTCGATGTGATACCTCGGCTCCTTTGGACCTCCTACTTTCGCTACCTTAGGAAGAACCTGTGGCTTCCGCTCCTTTGCCTGTGTGCCATCGCCACCGGAGTGGCGGTGATTTTAGGAGTAGATCTCGCCAGTATCAGTGCGCGAGCTTCCTTCGCGCTGTCGACCCAAGCCTTGACGGGCCGGGCCACTCATAGCCTGGTCGGAGTGGGACGCACCGTCCCCGATTCAATGTTCCGGCGGCTCCGCGTGGACCATGGGATCCGTAAGTCGGCTCCGGTGGTGGAAGGCTACGTGACCATTCCTGAAACTTCAGGCAGTGGTTTGACCCTGACTCTGTTGGGAGTCGATCCGTTCAGTGATGGAGTCATCCGAGAGTGGACCGGAGCGCGCGGAGGGGAGGATGGCCCCAGTTCCGACGGCCTCGAGGCGACCTCGATGCTGGGTTCGGCCAACCGAGTGGTGGCGACAGTCTCCACAGCGCGACGCTTGGATTGGAAGGTGGACCAGAGCCGGACAGCGAGCGCCGGAGGGCAACCGATTCAGCTGGAGTTGGCGGGAACCTTCACCCCCTCCAGTCGGAGATCGGCCGGGGCGACGGATGGATTTTTGCTCGCCGACATCTCTACGGCCCAGGAACTGTTGGGACAGCAAGGTTTGGATCGGATCGATCTTGTTCTCACTCCAGAGCAGGTCGAGAAAGTAACAGGAGAGCTCCCTTCCGACTTGGTCTTGACCGAGGCGGCCACCAGCCAACGGACCGCCGGCGAGCTCTCCTCAGCCTTTCACGTCAGCCTGCGAGCTCTCTCCTATCTCTGCCTTTTGGTGGCCACCTTTTTGATCTTCAACGTCGTCAGTTTCAGCGTGGCCCACCGCCGGCAGAGCCTGGCACGCTTGAGGATTTTAGGCGTGACGGCGGGCCAACTGCGGGCGCTGTTGCTGCTGGAGGCTTCGGCTCTGGGAGTTGGGGGAAGCGCGATCGGGCTTCCTCTGGGGCTCTTGCTCGGTCGAGGTCTGGTCCCACTGGTCGCCCGCACGGTGAATGACCTCTACTACAAACAGTCGATCACGGACTTCGTTTTGCCTGTCGAGCTCGTTTTGAAGGCGGGCTTGTGCGGGATGGCGGCGGCGATCCTGGCGGCGGTATTTCCGGCCTACTGGACTTCTCGAGCTGAGCCGCTGAGCTTGATGTTTGGGGCGCAAACTTTGGCTAGCAGCCGGCGGGCGGCGATTCTCTGCGCCTTGTCGGGTTCGCTGGGGCTCGCCCTCTCGGTGCTGCTTCTCTTTCACCCCAGTCTGACGGCGGGGTTTCTCTCCTTGCTGGGCGTACTGATCGGATACAGCTTGCTGGTACCACTGAGCCTGTTGGGATTGTCCTGGGCGGGGCGGGGATTATCCTCGCGCTTGTCTCACCGTATGGCGATTTTAGGGCTCGGGGTGCACCTTTCGCGCACAGCCGTAGCGGCGGTGGCGCTGACCGTGGCGGTGGCCGCGACCATCTCGATTGCGGTGATGGTCGACTCTTTTCGGCAAACACTGACCCTCTGGCTGGCCAACACCTTGCGAGCCGACATCTACATCAGTTTCCGCGATACGACGGGGACGGTTCGCTTGCCTCACGAGCAGGTGGCCCAGGTGACGGGATGGTCCGAGGCGCGTGACTGGTCGGCTCAAAGCTCGGTCGTGGTTCCCTCCGAGAGCGGAGAAACCGTCCTTGTCGGGGTCAAACCGGGAGGGGACTATCGCTCTTCTCTCCGCTTTTTGGAACTGGCCTCCGAAGGTTGGGAGCGATTCGAGCGGGGCGATGGGCTCTTTCTGACCGAACCTTACGCTCGTCGCGCGAAAAAGCGCGTCGGCGACACTCTTCGACTCTCGACCCCGCGCGGAGCGCGCGAGCTCCCGGTCCTTGGGGTTTATTATTCTTATGCGCCGGACCGTAATACGGCTCTGATGGGATGGTCGGGATTCAGCTCGCTCTTCGGTCCCCGAGGCTACAGTGGGGTGGGCCTCTACCTCGAGCCCGATGCCGACATCGCTCAGACCGTCTCGCGATTGAAAGAGCTGTTGGGAGAATCGGTGGAGATTCGAGCGACTCGAGAGATCAAATCCATGGCGCTTGAGATTTTCGAGCGTACTTTCACCGTCACCGAGGTGCTTCGCTATCTGGCTTTGGCTATCGCCGTGATCGGAGTGCTGCTTTCGCTATGGGCTCTGGGAGAGGAGAGAGCGGGTGAGGTCCGGGTGCTGCGGGCACTGGGTTTGAGCACTGGAGAGCTTTTCACCATGTCGTTTCTTCAGTCGTGCTGGTTGGGGGCCGCCTGCGGGCTTCTCGCCTGCCCTCTGGGGGCGCTCTTGGCCAAGATGATGATTTCGGTTCTCAACCGGCGGGCTTTCGGATGGACCATCGACTTTTACCCTCAACCTGAGGCGATGCTCAATGCTCTCGTGCTGGCCTTACTGACCGCCATGCTCGCTGGTGTGCTCCCGGCCTACCGCTGGAGCCGCTCGACGGTGGAGGAAGGTTTGCGCGAAAGAGAGTAGCGGAGGGCGGATCTGTTCGATGTTGAACATCGAAACTTGGCTAGGGAGCGGACAAAGGAAGAGCTTTGCTATTTCTTATTTGAGGCCTATGACCCGAAGCGCGGTATCACGGTACGAGGCAGTTGGTTCGCGCGCGATGAGGACCGGGCTCGCTTTTGGCTAGAGCAGCAAGGCTTTCTGCAGATCGAGCTGCGTCGGAGCCCGCGCCGCCGCGAAACGCTCAAGGTCGACTCCACGGCTCTAGCTCTATTCTATCGTCAGCTCGCGGTGCTGATGAACGCTGGTGTCGGACTGCCGTTTTCCCTCCAGCTGGCTTCCTTTAGTCATGATCGACACCTTTGCGGTGTGGCTCGGATGCTGCAGGCCGAGGTAGAGAGCGGTCACTACCTCAGCCGAGCCATGCGGGGCTTCCCCGCGGTCTTTGATTCCGTCGCGGTGGGGCTGATCACGGCGGCGGAGGGGTGCGGACGTTTAGCCTCGACGCTTATCGACCTCGCCGACAGCCAGGAGGCTCGCCAGGTGCTGCGCGCGCGCCTCATTGCGAGCTTGACCTATCCCTTGATTCTGAGTCTTTTTAGCTTTTTTGGGGCGGCTCTTTTCTTACTCTACGTTCTTCCCATCGACATCGAACTTTTGGGCTCGATGAACCGCCAGCCGCCCGCCCTTTTTCTCTGGATGGAGTGGCTCTTGTCTCTGCTTTCCAGTCCCTGGCTGCCTTTGGCGGTTTTGATTCTCGGCTCCGCCCTGTGGCTTTCGTTACGTCGCCTCGACGGTGAGCGACTGTATGAGCAGAGTATGACTTTACTGCGTCGTCTTCCCGGAGTCGGGCCGGTGGTGCATAAACTGCAGGCTGTCAGGCTTCTGTCGGTTCTGAGTCTGGTCATCTGTGGGGGCGGAACCATGGATGGGGCCTTCAAGGTGATGCTCGGCTTGCGCCTGGATCGAATCCAACGTCGTGCCATCGAGGAGTTGAGGCGAGTCTTGCGCGAGGGTGAGGATTTCGGCAAGGCTTTGGAGTCGTCTGAGGCGTTCCCGGAGCTGGCTCGCTCTCTTTTGAGGGTGGGCTACGAGAGTGGGAGGTTCGAGCAGATGAGCCGGCGCGCTCAGGCTCTTTGTCTGGAGGATACCCAGCAATCCCTGACCAGTCTTTCCGCCCTTTTGGAGCCGCTCTTTCTCGCCACGGCTGGAATTCTCGCGGGGGCTGTGGTCATCATCTCTTTGATGCCGATGATGGAGTTGATGCAAGCGTTGTGAGCCTCCTAGCGACTGACGAAGAAGGAGCTTGAGGACAGAGTTACCGCCTCGGGTAACCCCTCTTCTAAGGAGAAGAGGCCGGCCACGCTGGTGGGATCGAACTGTAGCCCGGCCTTGCGCGCTGTCAACTGAAACTTTCCTCCCGTCGCTCCGGGGTTGGCCTCGGCGGGATCCCCTCCGTAGGCCACGATGTTGCCGTCGATACTGAAATTACCCCAGAGCTGACTTTTGACTTCCGGGTCTCCTGCTTTGACGATGATATCGCTTTGGGAATAGAGTGTGCCCGCTAGGGCGAGCGCTCCATAGTGGTGACCGTTCCAACTCGAGAGTTTCACATCTCCCTTAAAGTAGACGCTCAAATTGTTCTGGCCCGCGCTCGACCGCAGATCCATCGTCTGGAAGAGGAGCTGTCCGGGGCCTGTAAGAGTCGCCTCTTCGAGTTGAAGGTTGCCTGACTGAAGCTTCATGCTGCCCCCGCAGCTGATGGTCGAGTTTTCGATGTTGACCAGCACCGCGAGCTTCGGAGGACCGTCGTTCACCGGGGGCGGCGCGTCATCGTTTTGCAGGGGCTGCAGTCCCCAGCGCATGACTCTGTCCTGAGTGGTGAGGTCGGGATTAATGATAGCGAAGTCCCCGGTCTTGTCGCTTGGGACCACGCAGAGGTCCTTGGTGATGGATAAAACTCCCTTGGTTCCCAGGATAGGGTCCGCGCTATCGACGGACTGAATCTCGTTGCCGAGTTTTGGGTTAGCCGGGGGAGGTGGGTCGATGATTCCACCCAAGCGAACTGGGTCGGTGGTGAATTCGAGCCCGTCCGGATTTCTGTCCAGGTTCTCGATGGTACGAACTTCTTTAAAGTTTTGGGATGTGATGACTTTGGTGATTTTGTCCTTGTCGGGATATCCTTTGTCGTCGCAGATCTCCTGGAACTCTTCGAGCGGCATATCGTAGTACTCGACGCGATCGTTGTCGGCGAGAAAATAGATTCCGGCGGGCAGCTGAACTGATTCGCTGCTCAGAGGTGCGCTGTCGGCTTTTCGCACTTGATCCCAGGGCAGGTTGTAGAAGTCAACGCCGTCACCGACGTGTTCGTTGGCTATGGTGGGAGCGTTATCGCCCACCATGCGGCCGGTCATGCCGAGACTTTCGTCCATGCCGATTCGGGAGGTGCTTCCGTCGAAGCGGATGTCCCCATCACCGGTGGAACCATGTCCGTTGGAACTCTCGACTTTGATCCCTTTTTTGGTGCGAAGCCGGGGAGCTCCGTCGGCGGCCAGAAGTTGGACTTCCTGGCCTTGAGCCACGGTCATCTCCATCCCACCGCCGGCCATCACCACCGCGTCGCCCGAGGGGATGTCGACTTCGGCCTTCATCACGGTTCGCACGGTCTCGGTTTGCACAAAGCCTACCGGAGCGGCGTTCGGAGAGCCGGAGGTCAGGCTGGATAAGCCCACCCCAGCCTCGCCCCGGACGGCCAAAAGGACGGCGCGGCCGGGAAGGGAGATACTCTGGGCCTCGCCATCGGGAATTGTGGCGACGAAGCTTTGAGGGTCGGCCTCAGGCACGACGACGGCGGCGGGTGAGAGTATGTTGTTGTAAGAAAGCTCCGTCATCGGGATGGTCAGGCTGGGATCGTCTTGACCATCGGGGCCACCAGAGCCGTCCTGGTAGTTAAAGCGTAGGCGAAACCGAGCCTTTCCTCCATCGGAGAGGGTCACCAGCCCTATCACGTTGCCGTGGTCTTCCACCACGGTCAGGGCGGGAGAGTCGACCACGACCTCCCGCGAGCCGCCGGCTTTCCAGGCGGGGTCCTGACTCAGCCGGCTCTTGGCGTATTCGACCCCGGACTTGGCTGCCTCTAGCGCGGCTTGGCGGGTTTGCCCGCGATGCGCGACCAGAGTCGGGTTTTGGCGCATCACGCCGCGCACCACGATACCCAGCACCAACGCTAACCCTAACGCCGCGATCAGAACGACTCCGCGAGGTTTCCCCTGTCTTGAGTTCATTGGGGAAGTATATCATTGTTGAATGGATCAGGCCAGGAAGTAAGGGGTCCTGACGGCGAAAGGCATACCGGTGGGATTTGGCAGGTTCAGAAGCGGGCGGGGCGGGCTAAGCCTGGCGGAAGTTCTGGTCGCCATCGTGATCCTGAGCGTTGTTCTGCTCAGCTTGATCGCTGTTCTCGGCAGTTCTCTTAAGTCGGACCGCAAGGCCTTCCTGATGTCGGGGGCCGCCAATCTGGCGGACTCCGAGTTAGATCGTCTGTTGCAGTCGGTGAAGTCCGACCAGCCGGCGGGCACGCGCGCGCAGTTTTGGGATTCGGACCATCCGAGTTCGGGGGAACCGCTGCGAAGCGGCCAGGTGACCGTCAGCCACATCCAGTACTCTTTCGCCATCTACTGTCAGACCGTTCTCGACACTTCGGGAACCCCCGTGGGCGACCCGAACCATCGGCTCAAACAAGTCGACATCGTGGTCGACTGGTATCGTTCGACCACTGCGAAATTGGGGCAAGGAGAGACTACCTATCGCCAACGGCGCCTTTTTTCCGAGGTCAATGTCGATAGTGAGCCCGATGATTAGAGGCGGGTCTTTCCACCGCGGTGTCGGATTGCTGGAGCTTTTGGTGACGTTGACGCTCTTTTCCGTGCTCGCGCTTCTGGCTTTTCTTTTCCTCAACCACGGGGTCCAAGCCAATCGACGGCTCGATTCATCGTCGGAAGCGGCGCGGAATCTTCGGATCGCCCAGCGGTCGCTCTCGAGCGATCTGGTGGGAGCACGGTCAGGTGAGATCGTCATAGGTGAGGTTCCCGATCAGGTGGGTGGAGGGGGTAAGACCGGACAGGCGATCGCCTTTCGCTCGGCCTGGGACCCGGTCGAGGAGCGATATTGCCAAAAAAGTGACGGGACTCCCTTTTGGCAGAAGACGATTCTGTATTACGCCGCGGTGCCGACTCGTCACGACTCGCTGTACGGGATGACCTGTCAGGGTGGTAGCGGCCCCGGCGGATTTGACGACGCCTGTCCTCACAAGATCCTGATTCGCAAAACTATCGACCAGGCGCCCACAACGACGGCTTCTTCCGCTGAAGGCGCCGAAGAGCCGATGCCGGCCGATATCACAAGCTATTTGACGCGCCCGGATGATCTCGATTTGAGTGGCATGAGTTCCGAGCCTGATTTGGTGGAGGCTCGGGTCGTGGCCTCGAAACTTCTCTATTTTCGCGTCTCTTCCGGAGTCAATGGAGAGGTCGAGGTCGACTTGAGAGCTCTGGCCATAGCCGAAGCGCGTGGCAAAGTCAGGGTAGGAGAGGTCTCGTTAGCGGACAACCCCCTGACCCTTCAGCAACTCTTCACCGTGCGACCCGGGAACTAGGGCGCACACAGGGTCGTGACCGAGAATCAGCGAAGCCGCCGATATCTGGAAAGAAGTTCTGATTCTGACCCGCCGCGAGTTTGTGTCGGCCTTTCGGGAAACTAGTGTCGTGCTCTACTCGGTGCTGCTCCCTCTTCTTCTCTATCCCTTTCTGCTCTGGCTGATGGTTAGCGCCATGACCTACCTGGAGGGTCAAAGAGAGCGCCACGTCTTTGCCATCGCCTACGACGAGAGTCTGCAAAAGGGTCCGGCCCGTGCTTGGCTTGAGAGTTTAGGAAAAAGCGATCGGATCCAGTTGTCGGCCCAGGAGCCCTCCGAGCTCAAAGAAGGAGCATACGACGCGATCTTAAGGCCCGATCCGAGTCACGGTCCCAGCGCTGTCGCTCTGGAGTACCTCAGTGACCGAATGGAGTCTTCCGGCGCGGCTGAACGACTTTCCGAACTGACTCGCGATTTCAACGAGAAGGAAAGGAAAAACTGGCTTCGGGACAACAGTCTGGAGCCGGAGTTGGTCAAGCCGTTTGAGATTCGCTCCCTTTCTCGAGCCGCTTCGGGGGAGGTCGGTGGCTATCTTTTGGGGGCGCTTCTTCCCATCGGGCTGTTGGTCATGATCGCGCTGGGGGGAGCCTATCCCGCCATCGACACCACCGCCGGGGAGAGGGAGAGGGGCACTTGGGAGACTTTGCAAGTGTGTGGACCGCCGCTCGGTCGAATCGTCATCTCGAAGTATCTCTTTGTCAGCCTGGTCTGCACGGTCTCGGGTGTTTTGAATCTGTTCGCCATGTTGGTTTCGATCCGTTCCATCGTGGCACCGCTTCTTAGGGATAGCCGAGATATCACTTTCAATGTCACGCCCACCACAATAATGGTGATGGTGGCGGGAGTCGTGGCTGTCTCCTTCTTTATCTCCGCCGCTTTGTTGCTGTGCGCCGTGTTCGCCCGAACTTTTCGGGAGGGTCAGGCGCTGACGACTCCGATGTTTATGCTGATCGCACTGCCGGTTTTGCCTTTGTCCGACCCAGGACTTGCCATGTCCACCCGATTGGCTTTCGTTCCGCTGGTCAATCTCGCGTTGGTCTGGCGTCAGGCGTTGCAAGGGGTTTATGAGCCGATACACATTCTCCAGACGGGCCTGACTCTACTGATTTTGATCGCGCTGTGCCTGGCTTTGGGAGCCCGGCTGTTGGGGAACGAGGCCTTGATGAGTGGAAGCGGAATCGAATTGAACGCACGGTCGCTGATGGCCGTCTGGCGAAAGGCTCCCAAGAGGTCATGAGTCAAGAGTTTCCGATTGCGGTGAACGGCCTGGAGAAGGTCTTCGAGGATGAGGGGCGGGGCCGTCTGGTGGCTGTCAGTGAGGTCAGTTTTCACTGCCGCCCAGGCGAAATCTTTGGTCTTCTGGGGACCAATGGGGCGGGAAAAACCACCACCCTACGAATGTTGGCGACTCTACTCAAGCCGACCGCGGGAACAGCCTGGATCGGGGGTCACTCCGTGCTCGAGTCTCCCAACGAGGTGCGCAGGGCGCTGGGGTATCTCAGTACCACCACCGCTCTTTACCCTCGCTTGAGTTGCCGGGAAACACTGGACTTTTTCGCTCGGATCAACGGCTATCCGCCCGACCGGATCAAAGCACGAGTGGAACATCTGGTCGAGCGTTTCGGGTTGAGCGAGTACGCCGATGCTCGCATCGAGCGCCTCTCCACCGGGATGAAGCAGAAGGTAGCCATCGCCCGCACGGTAGCCCACGACCCCACGGTTGTAATCTTGGATGAACCGACCAACGGCCTGGATATTCTTAACGTGTTGGATTTTCATCGCCTGATGAGGGAGCTTCAGCAGGCTGGTAAAACTGTACTTTTCTCCACCCACACGATGTCCGAGGCGGAGAAGCTTTGCGACCGGATCGCGATCATTCACCGGGGCCGAATTCTTGCCTGTGGAACGCTTGAGGAGTTGAGAGGAGCTTCGGGGAAACACTACTTGGAAGATATCTTCGTGCAGGTGCTGGAAAGTCACGGTGAAGCCCCGGAAGTGGTCGTGGAGAGTCCGTGAACCGAGTCCTGCTACGCTATGAACTGCTCGGGCTGATTCGCGACACGAGGACGCTGCTACTCTCGGTCTTCCTACCCATCATCTTGCTCCCTGCTTTGTTGATGAGTCTTCAGCACTTGGGCGAACAGACCCGACTGACCGCGAAAAGTGAGGATCAGTTCTTGGTCGGTAGACCGTTGGAGTCGAAAGGGTTGGAGATGCTGGTGGATTCTGCTTTCTCTGGTCCTCCTTTTCAAGAATCCCTGGTCCGTGACCTGGACACTCAACTCTCCGACGGTACGGTGGACATCTTACTGGCTGTGGGGAAGCCCGAGCGAAAAGATGCTCCAATAGCAAAGGCTATCGTGCAAAGCTTCCCTGGGCTAGTCCACCTGGTGGATAAGGAAACTCCGGGTCGTCCCGTGGTCGAGCTCCACTATCGGGCTGATAGAGACCGCTCTGTTCGCGCTTTCTTGGCCGCCCGAGACAGGCTGGTGGATTTTCGTGACCATCTTGTCGACGAATTTTTCAGCCGCCGTCAGGTCGAGGTTGGAGTCAAGCTGGAAACGCGAGACGTCTCTTCCGGGCAAGAACGAGCGGCGCGCAAGTATGGCCCCGCGCTGGCTTCCTTTATGGTCTTGATCCTTTTGGGAGGAGGGTCGGTGGCGGCCCTGGATTCTTTAGCGGGAGAGAAGGAACGAGGGACGCTCACCACTTTGTTCCTCTCCTCGGTGAGCCGTCGAAGTCTGCTTTGGACCAAGTTCGGAGCGGTCGCGATCATCTCGGTCGCAATCGCCCTCATTCAGATGCTGAACCTGATCTTCTACGCCACGTTCGGGCCCAACCCTTTGCCTTTCCGCCCCACGCCGAGTGAAGGGTTGATGATGCTAGCCTGTCTTGCCGTTCTCTTCCTGGCCGAATCGCTCTTCACCGCCGCGGTCCTACTCTATCTGTCGGCCCGAAGCAGCTCGTTCAAAGAAGCCCAGCTGTTTTTCTTTCCCCTCTTTTTGGTGGCCTTCGCCCTTTCGCTCTCGGGACTGATGCCGGGGTTAGAGAGTCGCTCGGTCTTAAGTTTGATACCGTTGGCAGGGCCGGGGGTGCTGATACCGGAGATTCTGGCTTCACGAGTAGATCTTGCCATGCTGGCGCTGCAGATCGCGATTCATATCGGCTTGACCTATCTGCTACTGGATTCCACGGTCCGCTACGTCAGCCGCGAGGAGTTTCTCGCCGGTGAACCTCCTTCCACCGGGAAGGCGCTTGTCTTTGAGCGCTTCTCTCAGCGGGCGCTTCCGCTCTATGCTCTACTGGGAGCGGCCTTGATGGTCGTGCCCTCCAACTTCGCCGGATTGAGCTCTTTAGTCGGGCAGGGGCTCTTCAATCAGCTGGTCCTTTTCGGCCTGGGTCCGTTTCTGTTGTTGCGTTGGTACAGGCAAAAGCTCTCCGACGCGGTGCCCATGCGCGGAGTCTCCCCTCCCATCGTCTTGCTCTGTCTGTTCTTAATCCCCTTGGGCCAGGTGGCCGCCACGGGACTGTCTCATCTGCTTGGCCCTTTGCTTCCGACTCCGACCGAGGCGATGGAGCAGATGATGAAGCTTTTGGATTTGGAGAACACTCCACCCTGGAAGATCTATCTGATGATTGGGATTCTGCCGGGAATTTTTGAGGAGTTCGCCTTCCGCGGAGTGCTCTTGCACGCTCTCCACCGGCGCTTCTCCCCCTGGGCGCTGGCCACGGTGGTGGCGCTGGTGTTCGGGATGTTCCACCTCTCCTTTTTCCGGGTGGTTCCCACCGCCTATCTCGGATTCGTTCTAGGTCTCATCACTTTGGCGACAGGCTCGGTCTGGCCCGCCATGCTGATTCATATCGGGAATAACAGTCTGGCGGTCTTCGCTATGCTGCGAGGATGGGATTTTGAGCATCTCGGGAACGTGACTTATCTCGCCTGTTTTGTGGCTCAAGTCGCCGCGGTAGGTCTGATTTTACGCTGGGGTCGCGGTTATCCGAGCACGGCTTGGTCTCATTCTTCGGTGGATGGGTCCCCTGATGGTATCTCGTCCTCTGACGGGGCCTCGGAGGGTTCGGCTGACCCCGTCTCGGCGGACCAACGTTCTAAATAGGCCCGCAAGTCACCGGAGAAGCGAACGCGGAACACCTCGCCGGTGGTGGCGTTGACCAACTCGAAGTCATCCTCTTTCGGCTTGGCCTCCTGTCCGCGCCGGATCTCCGGCATGGCGTTGACGGCCTGACGCGCGATAAGGTCGGCGAAAAGTCGTCCGCGGGCCAGCTTTTTTACCAACGCCCGGCACCCGTCGCCTTGATACAGCCCCGGACCCGTTCTCGGGATTTTGGACAAAAGCTCGACCACGTCCACAATGGGGATCTGCAGGATATGCTCGATATCCTGAGCGGTGAAGGAGTCGCGCTCGCCGTAGTCGGCGAAATCCGGCGTCATCCGGCGATGGGAAGCGGCCCGGGTAGGATGGAGTGCAGCACACAGTAGTAGAGGCAGATGCTTCCGACCAAGACGCAGATGTGCCAGATGCCGTGGTGATAGGGGATGCTCTCGCGATTGTAGAGGGCGCTTCCGCCGCTGATCAAAAAGCCACAGGTGAAAAGGTTGATGAGACCGCCGGCACTGAGATTGGTGTAGATAGCCGGGAAGACCAGCATCACCATCCAACCTTGCAGAAGATATCCGAAGACCGCGTAAGAACCGTAGCGATGCTTGCTCTTGAGTTTGAAGATGATCCCGGCGATGGCCACCACCCAGGCGGCGATCCACATGCCGTAACCCTTGGTGCCACCGACTAAATGGGCCATGAAGGGTCCGTAGCTTGCCGCGATAACCACGAAGATGGCGCAATGGTCGATACAGCGTAGGTGCCATTTTCGCTCTAAACAGCGGCTGTAGTGATACAGGGTGGAACAGGAGAACAAGATGATCCAGGCGATCGCGTAGACCGCGGTGGTGAATACGTGCAAGCCGGTTCCGTAATGCCATGCGTGCTTGACGATCGAGACGGTTCCGGCACAGGCGAGGACGGCGCCGAGACCGTGAGTGATAACGTTGACCACTTCCTCGGAGAAGGTTTGGTCAGAGACTGGGCAGCGCTTGATGTCGTTCATAAGCAAAGGTTTAGAGGTAACCATTATAGCTCGAAATCGGGTTGGAGTATACCCTCCAAGGGATGTTATCCTGGTCGGGTTTGGCCCTCGCCTAAGACCTGGTACTTGTAGGTCGTCAGTTGGTCCACGCCGACCGGACCCCGGGCGTGAAGGCGTCCGGTGGCGATGCCGATCTCGGCTCCCATTCCGAACTCTCCACCGTCGGCGAACTGGGTGGAGGCGTTGTGTAATACGATGGCGCTATCCACCTGATCGAGGAACCGTTGGGCCGTCTCGCTGTCGGTGGTCAGGATGGCGTCGGTGTGTCCCGAGCCGAATTCGTTGATGTGAGCGATGGCCTCCTCGGCGTCGTGCACGGTTTTGACCGAGACGACGGGGGCGAGGTACTCGGTGCTCCAGTCCTCCGGGTTGGCGGGGACGACTCGGACGTCGATCTTTTGACAGACGATGTCGCCTCGAAATTCGCACTCCGGCATAGCGTCGAGTAAACGGGGCAGGGCGGTGGAGGCGATCTCAAGATCGAGGAGGATCGACTCGGTGGCCCCGCAGACCCCGGTTCTGCGAAGTTTGGCGTTGCGGATGACCGCGATGGCTTGCTCCAAGTCGGCTTTGTGATGAACGTAACAGTGACAGTTGCCGTCGAGGTGCTCGAAGGTGGGGATGCGGCTGTCCTTGATGATCCGCTCGATGAGAGATTTGCCTCCGCGTGGAACGATGACGTCGATCAGTCCGTGCAGCCCCAGCATGATCCCCACTGCCTCGCGATCTTGGGTGGGAACGAGCGTGATGGCGTCCTCGGGGAGACCCACGGCTTTTAGCGCCTGTCGCATGATCTTGGCGATGACGCGCGAGCTCTCCACGCTGTCGCTTCCACATCGCAAGATCACGGCGTTGCCCGCCTTAAGAGCCAGGGCACCCGCGTCGGCGGTGACGTTGGGGCGGGCCTCATAGATCACGCCGATCACTCCGAGAGGAATGGCCACCCGTTTGATCTTGAGTCGGTTCGGCCGCTCCCATGCGGCCAGCTCCCGTCCCACCGGGTCGGGTAACTCGGCGACCTGCTCGAGACCTCTGGCCATCCCCTCGATGCGGTCGGGGTTGAGCTCGAGGCGGTCGAGGAAGGAGCCCTTGACTCCGGCCTGTCGAGCCCGCTGGAGATCCTCGGCGTTGGCTTTGAGAAGCTCGTCTTGCCGCTGCCGGAGCAGGCGGGCCGCTTCTCTGAGAGCTTTATCCTTCTGTTCGCGAGAGGCCAGGGCGACTTGCCGCCCGGCGACTCTGGCCGCCTTGGCCAGATCGGTCATCATGCTGGTGAGCTCTTGAGTCGGCATGTCCAGGAGTTAGGTTTCGCGCGATAAACTCCTACGCTCCTATGCCACCCGAGGTCAGTGTGATTATTCCGAACTATGATCGTCATGGCGAGATGGAGCGCGCCGTCGATTCCGTCCTGTCTCAGGAAGAGGTGGAGTTCGAGCTGTTGGTGGTGGACGATGCCTCGAATGACCCACCTCTGGCCTTGTATGAGCGGGTGGAGGTTTTGGGACATCGAGTGCTGCGCGGTGAGTCTCGTCTGGGACCGGGACCGTGTCGGAACCGGGCGGCCGAGCTCGCTCGTGGTGAGTATCTCGCCTTGCTCGACTCCGACGACTACTGGCTGCCGGGGAAGCTCTCGCGCCAGCTGGCGAGCCTGCGTTCAAGCGGACTGCGGATCGGTCAGGTGGAGGAGGTCTGGATCCGCAACGGGGTACGGGTCAATCCTTTGAAGGTGCACCGGATGGAGGCTGGCGATCTGTTCGAGCGCTCGCTGCGCGCCGTCTGCGTCTCACCTTCCTCGGTTCTTTTAGAGCGCTCCTTGTTTCTCGAATTGGGAGGCTTTGACGAGGAGCTCTTCGTCTGTGAGGACTACGACCTGTGGCTGCGCGCGGCAGTGGGGGAGAGGTTTCATCTGTTGGAGGAGGCGCTGGTGGTCAAGCACGGCGGCCACGCCGACCAGTTGTCTCGCGCCTTGCCCGCGATGGACCGTTTTCGTGTCCGCTGCTTGCTCAAGGGATTGCGAATTGGGCTGTTCGGAGAGCGCTGGGCGTTGGCGGCGGAGGAGGCGGTTCGTAAGATCGGGATCATGCTCACCGGTGCGGAGAAGAGGGGAGAGACAAAGGTCGCTTCTTTGTGCCGTTCCCTACTCTCCGCCTGCGAATCTCGGGATTGGAAGGCTGGCTGGCGGCTGAGTGGCGAGCTACTCGAATTTTGGCCCGCGCGGATGGAATGACCGATCTGGTGAGCAGAGAGGAACTTTTGGGCTCGGTCGCGTCTTCATTCGGATAATCTGATCAAATGAGGAAACTTTTGTTATGAAACCCGCCCGCGAGACATATATCGCCGCAGTGCAACTGACCCCGTTCTTAGGTAAGGGGCATCCCGACTTTATCTGGAAAGGCCATGCCGATTTTGGTAAGAGGGAGAATCCCGACCTGGAGGGCTTCTTGTCACAGGCGGTTCAAGGACTTTTCGCTCAGGGCTTAGACCCGAAGCTGGTGACCCGCGGTTACGTCGGGAACTTCGCAGGAGAGCTTTTCAACCAGCAGGGCCACCTGGGAGCGCTCGTCTCCCGCGCCGTCCCGGAACTCGCCGGTGTCGGTATCGGTAGGACCGAGGCCGCCTGCGCTTCCGGCGGGATCGCCCTGATGTCGGCGGCCGAGGCGGTCAGTGCCGGGCACGACGTCGTCCTGGTCGCCGGGGCCGAGTGCCAGACTACCGTGCGCCCTCGCGAGGGAGCCGAGTACCTGGCTCGCGCCGCCCACTTCGCCGAGGAGCGAGGCATCGATGAGTTCACCTTCCCGGCCATGTTCGCCCGCCGTGCCAAAGCTTATCACGAGGCCTATGACATGCCGTATTCGGAGCTTGCTTACTTCACTCAGAAAGCGATGGAGAACGCGCGCAAGAATCCTCTGGCCCACATGGTGGCCAATAACTGGACTTTGGAAAAAGCAGCCGAAGGAGGAGACCACAATCCGCACTTTTTGGCCAACGAGGAGTTCAAGGACGCCCTGAAGGTTTCCGACTGCTCCCAGGTGACCGACGGCGGGGCCGCTCTCCTTCTGGTCTCAGCCGAAGGCCTGAAGGCCTTGGGTCTTTCTCCCTCTCAAGCCATCAAACTGCGCTCTTACCATCTCTCCACCAACCCACTGGGACGCACCGCTGATCTGTTGAAGATGGAGAGCGCGGCGCAAGCTTTCGAGCGAAGTTTCGCCGACGCCGGAGTGACGGTCAATGACCTGGGCGTGGCCGAGGTGCACGACTGCTTCACCATCGCCGAGCTTTTGATGATGGAGGCGATGGGGCTGGAGAAACCTGGTCACGGGGTGGAGGCTGTGAAGTCCGGAAAGACCACTTTGACCGGCTCCCTTCCCGTCAATACCGGAGGCGGCCTGGTCGGCTTCGGTCACCCGGTGGGCGCCACCGGAGTCAAACAGGCCGCCGAGATCTTCCGCCAGATGAAGGGCCAGTGCGGGGACTACCAGATCGCCAACACTCCCGCGCTCGGTGTCATGTCCAACATGGGCGGTGACGACCGAACCTGCTTCGTCGCTGTTTTCGAAAATCAGTAGACTATGGAACTCGCCTCTGGCTCGACGGCTTCGTCTTACTCGCGCTCCTCGTGGGAGTCGCGTCTTTGACCCGTTGGTGGCCGGAAGCGAGTCTTTACCAGCCTAGCGGGTCAAAGCAAAAAGGGCCGCGGGGGCCCTTTTTGTTTCGTTTGTTTGTCTCACCTCGAGCAGTCCGCCGTTTGGGCGCTGTCCCGATGAATCTATGTCCGCTGACCTGGCTAGTCTTTTGCTAGTCCGTGGGGCCTTCGATGTATTGATAATGCCCTATTCGGGAAATCTGACCATCCTGCGGACGATGCTTCTTGCGGGAACCTATGGTATCTATCCGGATGGTGTTCCATTCGCGAGGTCGTCTCCCGCTTTTCTCGGGAGTGGGTCAGTCGCGAGTCCGCTTCAGAGGTTCCGCTCCCGCTTTTCTCGTGAGGATCTCCCGCTGAGGAGAGATAGATCCCGGATTTGAGAGCGGGATTGTCTCTCGATTGACCCGAGCGAGACGTCTCAAGGGTAGTACCCGTCGCGGTCGAAGCCTGCGGGAAGATGAGCGTGCAAGTCAGTGGAAGCCGTATTTGGGTGATAGCGCTCTTTACTTTCCTGACCGGCTGCTATCCATCCCGGCCATCTGTCCTCAAACCTTCCTCTGCTCAAACAACCTCTGTCGCCGCCAGGCTCGCCGTCCGCTACGCTGAGCTCAGGCGTATCGGAACGCCTGAGAGGGTGACCGAGGAGTTTTCGCGCGAAGAACTTGTGCGCAACGCCGAGTATCTTTTCAAGCACTCGGTCACTCATGGAAGTCTCCAATTCTACTCCGATACTCCCTTTGATCGAGAGAAAGGTCAGGAGATCTTAAAGGAGGCCGAGCGCCGCCTCTCGGCCTCACCCATCTACGACAAGAACCAGACACATCTGGGCTTCATCTGCAATACCACGTGGCGTAGCGAGCACTTTCTACAAGGGAAAGCCAAGTACGGTGGGTTGAACTACTTTTCCATCGTCCCCCACGTGTTTTTCGCCAAGTCCCGCATTGAGGATGATGTCATGCTATCCCCTCAGGACCGGCCGATCGCCCCACCGAGAACTTTAACTTACTATGTCGTTCACGAGTTCACTCACTCCATGGTGGGCCAAGCGGTTCGTGAAAATCGCTGGCGCTCCTTACCGAAGTGGCTCTCCGAAGGCTACCCGGATTATGTCGCCTTGAGTCCAGGCTTGACTTACAAGGCGGCTCTAGCCAACTACGAGAACCGAGATCCCCGCGTCCACGGAACGATGGCGGAGGACTACATGCTCTACGATGTCCTCACGGCCCACTACCTCGAGCGAGAAGATCGCGAACTGAGCGACCTTCTTTCCAATCCGCCCGATTTCGAACAGGCCAAAGTCGAAGCGTTCAGGCCTTGAAGCTTTGTCGCCTCGAGCAACGGGCTCAGCTTTGCACTCGTTATCCTTTCGGTGTTTGAGAGTGTAAGGAGCCCAGGCACTCGTCGAGTGACTGGCAGTCGAGCCGGTGATAGCAGGATTGTCCCTGCTTTCGTTTGACCAAAAGTCCCGCCTCATCCAGCGTGCCGGTATGATGGCACAGCAGAGCCAGCGTGATCCCCACGGCGTCGGCGATGTCTTTGCCGGTACGCTCCTGTCCGTCGGCCAGGAATTCCACGATGGATAGCCGAGTGGGGTCGCTCAGGGCCTTGAAGACTTTGGCGCGTTGGGATAGGTCGAATTGACTCACGGAAAGCATGTTACCTGGTTTGGTCAGCAAGCACAAGTTAAATACATGTTTGATAAAACAGTTAAACAACTGCTTGACTAAATATAATTCAGCTAATACAGTGATGTGCATGAGTCAATCACCTTTGTTTCAACCGATCACGATGGGAGAGCTTCAGCTACCCAATCGCATCGTGATGGCCCCCTTAACCCGCGCCCGCGCGGTGGATGAACGAATCCCCAACGACCTGATGAGAGAGTATTACGTCCAGCGAGCCGGCGCCGGACTGATCTTGAGCGAGGCCACCTCGGTCACCCCTCAGGGCGTCGGCTACGAGAACACTCCCGGGATCTGGTCCGACCAGCAGATCGAGGGATGGAGAGATATCACCGGCGCGGTGCACGCCGCCGGCGGTCGAATTCTCTTGCAGCTTTGGCATGTTGGAAGGGTCTCGGACCCCTCCTTTCTCGACGGAGAGCTACCGGTGGCGCCCTCGGCCATCGCCCCCGCCGGGCAGGTCAGTCTGCTTCGACCCCAACGCCCCTACGTCACCCCGAGAGCTTTAGAGCGCGACGAGCTTCCTGGAATCGTCGAAGCTTACCGCACCGGCGCGGCCAATGCCAAAGCGGCGGGTTTTGACGGGGTGGAGATCCACGGAGCCAATGGATATCTGCTCGATCAGTTCCTACAGGACCACAGTAATCGGCGCACCGACGAGTATGGTGGGAGCATCGAGAATCGAGCGCGCCTGATGCTGGAGGTCACCGACGCCGTCATCTCCGTCTGGGGGGCGGGCCGAGTCGGCATGCATCTGGCCCCACGAGGCGACGCCCACGATATGGGAGACTCCAATCCTGGGGCCACCTTTGGTTACGTGGCCGAGCAGCTCGGTCGTCGTAAACTCGCCTTCTTATGTTTGAGAGAATCCGCAGGCCCGGACAGCTTGGGGCCGGAGCTCAAGCGGCTGTTTCAAGGAGCGCTGATCGCCAACGAGAACTTCGACGGGCCGGGTGCCGAGAAAATCGTGAAGGAAGGAAAGGCGGACGCCGTGGCCTTCGGTAAGTCCTACATCGCCAATCCCGACCTGGTGGAGCGAATTCGAAACGGTGCTCCTCTCAATACTCCAGACCCGACGACCTTCTATGGTGGCGGAGCCAAAGGCTACATCGACTATCCCGTTTTGGTGGAGGCATAATCATGGAATTTCGAACCTTAGGACACTCCGGTCTGAAAGTTCCCGTCTTGAGTTACGGTACGGGAACATTCGGCGGCAGTAAAAATGAGTTTTTCAAGGCTTGGGGGGCCTCTGACGACGTGCGGGCGGCGACCCGCCTGGTCGACCTCTGCTTGGAGGCCGGAGTCAATCTTTTCGACACCGCCAACATCTATTCCGATGGAGAGTCGGAAGAGATTTTGGGAAAGGCGATCGCGGGTCGTCGCGACAAAGTGTTGCTCGCCACCAAGGCGAATTTCGCCACGGGCCAAGGCCCCAACGACCTGGGCTCTTCCAGGTTTCACCTGACCCGAGCGCTGGAGGATAGCTTCAAGCGCCTGGGCACCGACTACATCGATCTCTATCAGCTGCACGGCTTCGACCCGGCCACCCCCATCGAGGAGACCCTTTCCACTTTGGATGACTTCGTCAAGTCGGGCAAGGTGCGCTACATCGGCGCTTCCAACTTCAGCGGCTGGCACTTGCAGAAGTCGATCGACGTCTCGCGCCAGTACGGATGGGCTCGACACATCTCTCATCAGGTGTATTACTCGCTGATCGGACGCGATTACGAGTGGGAGCTTCAGCCCCTGGCTCAAGCCGAGAACGTGGGTGCGATGATCTGGAGTCCGCTGGGCTGGGGACGTTTGACCGGTAAGATCCGGCGCGGTCAGCCTTTGCCGGAGAATAGCCGCCTTCACGGCACCGCCGACTTTGGACCGCCGGTGGAAGACGAGTTTCTCTACGGCGTGGTCGACGCACTCGACGAGGTGGCCAAGGAGACGGGAAAAACCGTCCCTCAGATCGCCTTGAACTGGCTCTTGCGCCAGCCCACCGTGTCCACCGTGATCGTGGGGGCTCGTAACGAGGAGCAGCTCAAGCAGAATCTGGGAGCGGTGGGATGGGAGTTGAGCGCCGAGCAAGTCGAACGCCTCAACGCAGCCAGTCTCAGGACCCCGCCCTACCCTTACTGGCATCAGAGTCAATTCCAGGGCCAGCGGCGTCAGAGCGAATTTTAGTCCCTGACCCTCAGGCGCGCGCCAGGCTTCTGGCGCGCGCCTGGCTAATTCACCGCCAGATTACAGAAGGACGGTGACTTATGGAGTCCGCGGTGAAAGTGAAGTTCGCGATGCTGGAAGAGCACAACAAGAGGCCCGGCGAGTACGGCTACAATAAGGTTGTCACTCAGTACTTCGAAACGGAAGGCGAGTTCTTTGAAGCCTGGGGAGATAGCTTGCCCACAGGCCTTCCGCGCGCCGCCGAGGAGCCCGGCGACTACAAGATTCACAAGTCGTTCGGAACGCTCTACCTTGACGATGACGGTGTCCCAGCGGCCTGCGTGGAGATTGAGGAGTGCTCGGTCGAGGAAGCTCAGAAGGCCTCCCGACGTTCTTATTAGAGTGTCGTCATCAGGACTTGGTCCAAAATAACCTCCCGGTTTGGAGCACGGATCCATCCCCGCTAGCAGCGTTGCTTTTTCCTCATTTGTGTCGAACAAACAGCGTCTAAAGCGCCTTGCTAGCGGGGCGCCTCCGCACTCGAAACCGGAAAGTTATTCTGGACCAAATCCTAAAATCGCGGCGAAGTCGCCGCCGAAACAGTGGCGACATCGTAGTTGGCGATCCCGAAGCTAGGAGGCCCCACACCCTCGGGTGAGCAACTTTCGGCCCGTGAAGTTCGCGCCGAAAAAGTTGGGTCGTGGAGTGGTCATCAAGCCTGGGAGTCTGGTGCCCAGGCCCTGGGAAAAGGCACCCCACGTTGTGGTTGACGACCTCGTTCTGGAGGACCCTCAGAGCGAGGTCGAGACGCTCCACTACCTTTGGGCCAATCGCCTTCCGGTGGTGGTGGAGCTCGCGCTTTCTCCCCGAGAGCTCAAAGAGCCGGAGAGTTGCTCGACCGACCCCTACCTTCTTGACCCCTTCTTCGAATTCTGGCGCGAGCGACTGCACTTCTTGGTCTGGGCCAACAACTACGACGCCACTCGAGGCGAGCCCATCTGGTGGCACGCGCGCCTCGCTCAAAGCCTGGGAGCCGTCGCTCATCCCGAGGCCGAGATCGATCTTGACGGTCCGCGCTGGTGCGATGGAGGGCCCAGAACCACGGCGCCCTTTCCGGTCGTCCACCGGGAGAGCATCGAGGAGAAACAGTTGGCCTTGACCCTCCCGCTCAGCCCCACCTTCTCAGACACACTCGACCCCGAGCAACTCCAGGCGGTCACGGCGACCGCTCCCTCGCTTCGCATCTTGGCGCCCGCGGGCTCAGGCAAAACTCGAGTGCTGACCGCTCGACTTCGCCACCTTTTCGAGCACGGATACGAGTCCACTCGGGTCTCGGCGCTGGCCTACAATCGGCGGGCCGCCCTCGAGATGGTGGATCGGGTGAAGCGGGCCGGCTCCTCTGTGCGAACGCTTCACTCTCTCGGATTCTTTCTCTTAAGAACATTTTATCCCGATCTGAAGATGGCCAAGCCCGCTCAGATTCGCCAGATCCTCAAAGGTTTGGTCAAGGCACCTCCACAGGTCAACGCCGACCCGCTGGCTCCCTATCTCGAGGCCCTGCAAACCGTTCGTCTGGCTCTCGTCGATCCGGAGGAGGTCGAGCAGGAGCGCGACGACGTTCCCGGATTCGCCAATCTCTTTCCTCGCTATCGAAAGCGTATGGCTGCGGCCCGTCTCTTAGATTACGACGAGCAGATCTACGGATGTCTGGAGCTTCTCCTCGGCCATCCCGAGGCGCGCAAAGTGGGCCGGCGCCTGTGCACTCACCTTTTGGTCGATGAGTTTCAAGACCTGACTCCGGCTTTTCTTTTGATGATCCGACTGTTGGCCGCGCCCTCCTACCAGGTCTTCGGGGTGGGCGACGACGACCAGGTGATCTACGGCTACGCCGGAGCCACCCCGGACTTTTTGGTCGACTATCCGAACTACTTCCCGTCCGCCGACAGCCGGCTTCTCAAGAACAACTATCGTTGCCCCTCCGGGGTGGTCGACGCGGCCAACCAGCTTCTGGCCCGCAACAAGAGACGAGTCCGCAAAGAAGCGACCTGGGCCAGCGGGACCGAGGCTTACCCTTATCTTCTGCCCACCGAACAGGAGCAGTGGGCTCCCCGCGCGGTTGAGCAGATTCGAGAATGGTTGGCCCACCATAGCCCCGACCAGATTGCGGTTCTGTCCAGGGTCAACTCTTTGCTGATGCCGCTTCAGGTGGCGCTCTGCCGGGCCGAGCTCCCTCACAACAAGGTCGTGGACGAAGGCTTGCTCGAGCGAACCGGGCTACGTTCAGCCCTGGCCTACTGGAGGCTGTGCACTGAAGAGTGGAGGTCCGAGGACCTCTCCGACGCCTTGCGCCGTCCCAACCGCAAACTTCGTCGGGAGATTCTCGATCGGGCCGCGTCTTGCCGAGACCGGACAGAACTCAGGCGGTTCGCTCTCAAGCAGGAGCAGTGGCCGATGTCGCAACTGGAGGAGTTTCTCGACGACCTCGCGCGCCTATCCCGCCGAGCCGAGAAAGGGCCGGCCGCTTTCTTCGCCGCGCTTCGTTGTGAGACGGAATTCACCACGGCGCTCGACACTCTCGATTCGGTCGGACTGGGCGCGGCGGGGGCCAGTCACCGCGACGACCTGATCGCGTTGGAGAGTCTGGCCGCCCAGTGCGACGGCCCGGACTTCGAGAAATGGCTGCGCGATTGGCTCAGTCGGGAGGACAGCAACGAGAACGGCATCAGGCTCTCCTCGGTCCATCGGGTCAAGGGCTTGGAATGGCCTTGCGTTATGATCTTTGGGGCCGACGAGGGGCTCTTCCCTCATCGCCTGAGCGAGGACACGGAGGAGGAGCGGCGGGTCTTCCACGTCGCCCTGACTCGGAGCTCTCTTCACTGCGCCATCCTGAGCTCTCCAAAGCAAACGACTCGATTCCTCAAGGAGATGATCGAGCCGCTCGTGCCGCCTAAAGCTAAAAAGAAGAAGAAAAAGAAGCGTTAGAGGGAGAAATCCACGGAACTGTTGGCGGAGAAGTGGCCGCCGGCACCGACCTGGGTGATCCGGTTGTCAAACTTCAGGCGCTCGTCGGTGAAGAAGATCAGTTTCTTAGCGCTGTAGTGCTCATAGGAGCGGGACTCACGAATTCCCTCGGCGGTCGGCGCCATATCCACAGCGACCTGGTCACGCGTTTTGAGATCGTTGTCGAAAAAGCTGCCTTTGCGAATGGTGTAATCTCCGCTGGGAGAACTGACCTGGAACGAGTCGACCACTTCGTAGCGCTCCCCATCCTGTTTGACTTTGGCGGGGTTACCAGCCTGTTGCCGGATCGAGTCTTTGACGGAAAGAAAGTGTTGAGTGGCTTCGGTTCTGCTGATCATGAGTGAGTAAGTCTCCAGTATTTATCGAATCTTGTGGTCTGGCCCCAGACTAGTTGAGCGAACTGAAAGTGATCTGAAAAGACCATCAGCCCTATCGGAGCCCTATCAGAGAAGGCCCAGATCGCGCTTCCAAGGAAAGACCATCTTGCGACAGACGGGCTACGCCGCTCCGCTTTCGGCCCTGATGTTAGGAGAGAGAGGTCGTTAAACCGAATGCATGCCGACGAACTGATCCAATTGGGCTATCCCCTATCCACCCACAGGCTGATCTATCCCCACCTGCAGCGCTTTAGCGCCGAGGGAGTCAAGCCTAAAAAGATGCTGGAGACTCTCAAGAAACTGGTGGACCATCCTCACAATTTCGTGGCCGACGAGCACTTCTCCGAGCTAGCCAAAGCTTTGCTCACCCGCGCCGAGGAGAAGACTTTCGAGGAGCGCTCGGAGCTCGCCCCTTGGCGCCAGTGGGGCGAGGGGCTCGAGCCCGAGGCGGTCAAGCAGATGAGGCAGGCCTGCCGCCTTCCGGTGGCTTTCGCCGGCGCCTTGATGCCGGACGCCCATCTTGGTTACGGACTGCCCATCGGAGGGGTCCTGGCCACCAAAGGGGCGGTCATTCCCTACGCCGTGGGCGTCGACATCGCGTGCCGCATGAAACTGACCGTGCTGGACCTACCGGTCGGATATCTGCGTTCCGAACAGGAGCGTCTGACCAGGGCCTTGGAGGAGGAGACGCGGTTCGGAATGGGGGCCGCCTTCGCCACCCCTCGAGAGCACGACGTCTTGGACGATGACTGGGGCGTTCTCGACATCACGAGAAAGAGTCGCGACAAGGCGCGCTCTCAGTTGGGCACCAGCGGGTCAGGGAACCACTTCGTGGAGTTCGGCGAGCTCGAACTCTCGCAACCTCAATTGGGGTTGGAGCCGGGACGCTACGTGGCTCTCTTATCTCACAGCGGTAGCCGAGGAGCTGGCAGCGCGATAGCTGAGAAGTACTCAAGCCTGGCCATGGAGCTGCATCCGGAACTGCCCAAAGAGCTCAAGCATCTGGCCTGGCTAGACCTCGATTCGGCCGAAGGGGAGGAGTACTGGACGGCCATGCAGCTGATGGGCCGGTACGCCGCGGCCAACCACGACGTCATCCATCGGGAGGTGGCGCGCCATCTGGGAGCCGAGGTCTTAGCCGACGTCGAGAACCATCACAACTTCGCCTGGAAAGAGACTCACTTTGGGGAGGAGGTGGTGGTCCATCGCAAGGGGGCCACACCGGCCGGCCCCGGAGTTCTTGGTGTGATCCCGGGTTCCATGGCCAGTCCCGCCTTCGTCGTGCGCGGCAAGGGTCTGCCCGAGTCGTTAGCCTCGGCCTCTCACGGAGCGGGGCGGGTGATGTCTCGCTCGCAGGCGCTCAGGACCTTCTCCTGGGAAGAAGTTCAGCGACAGCTGCAAAAGGCGGGAGTCACGCTCCTCTCCTCGGGGCTAGACGAAGTGCCGGGCGTCTATAAGGACATTCACGAGGTGATGCGCGCCCAGGCCGACCTGGTCGAGGTGCTGGCCACCTTTCACCCCCGCCTGGTCAAAATGGCACCTCCAGGGAAGGCTAAAGGAAAGCGTCGAGGCGAGGGGGAGTAGCGCTCTAACCGCCGGCCTTCTTATCGCGCGCGATTCCGGCATTTATGCCTGCGTGGCTGATTTTTAAGCGAACTTGCTCACGCGTGATTCTGGCATTTATGCCTGCGCGGCTGATTTTAAGCGAACTTGTTCACGCGTGATTCTGGCATTTATGCCTGCGCGGCTGATTTTTAAGCGAACTTGTTCACGCGATTCCGGCATTTATGCCTGCGTAGCTGATTTTTAAGCGAACTTGTTCACGCGAATCCGGCATTTATGCCTGCGTGGCTGATCTTAAAGCGAACTTGTTCACGCGATTCCGGCATTTATGCCTGCGTGGCTGATTTTAAGCGAACTTGTTCACGCGAATTCGGGCATTTATGCCTGCGCGGCTGATTTTTAAGAGAACTTGTTCGCGCGATTCGGGCATTTATGCCTGCGCAACTGATTTTTAAGCGAACTTGCTCACGCGTGATTCTGGCATTTATGCCTGCGCAACTGATTTTTAAGCGAACTTGTTCACGCGAATTCGGCATTTATGCCTGCGTAGCTGATTTAAGAAGCGACAACGGACTTCGACGGCTCTAACCCACTGAGGCCCGGCGACGCTGGAGATAACGGGCTACCAACTCGCGACTCTCCTCGTCGTCCTCAAGCTCCTCTTCACCGAAATCTTCTTCATCCTGCTCCAACCCTTCGGTGGTCGGGTGCAGAGTGGCGCGAGAGGCGATACTAGCGGCGCTGGCGCCCAGGGCCACCGAGGAGAGGAGGTAAAAGAGCAGATGAAGCGGCTCGCGGGCTCCGAAGACCAAAAAAAGAAGCAGCCCGCCCCAGCATTGCATCAGCAGCAAGCGGCAAAATCGGGAGAGGCGCCGGAACTGGAGACCTTCCTTGACAAAAAGCTGCAGCCGCAAGGCGGCCTGGTTCTGGTCGAGCCGCCCGGTCCGGCGACCCACGTCGACGGAGAGTCGACGGCTGGGAAGCGAGTAGCGGAAGTACTCCAGGTCGATGTCATTGACTCGGCGCCCGGAGGGCGCGATCATAGCGAGTACCGCGAAAAGGTAGCTGGCCAGAGCCACCGCGGTGGTCTGTCCGATCTGAGCCATCGTCGGAACCGATGACAGACTGTAGGCCACGCAGTTGGCGTAAAGTAAAGCGGTGTGAAGACCGACCAGCCCGGTGGAAAGGAAGGGATCCCGGCTCTTCACCGTAGCCCCCCACAAGACGAGCGACAATCCCAGGACCACCGCCAGCGGACCGTAGTCGGGAGTGGCTTGCACGAAGAGGGGGAAGCCAAAGCAGGCGGCCAGCGTAAGGGCGTGCACTTTGCTCTCCGATCTCATAAGCATCCTCTTCGAGGTCAAACCCCGAGCCCCCCCTTCCGAGTCGTCCTACAGAATGCCGGATTCGACCAGCAGCCGGATGACCAGCTTTCGAGCTGGCTCGCCCTCGACGAGAAGTTTTCCAGACGAGTCGTAGACTTTGAAATGGGGAACGCTGGTCAGGTTGTACTGGCGGGCCAGCGGAGATTGCCAATCGATACCGGTGCTTCCTGGCCGATCGATCTCCAGCCGGCTTATGACGATCTTGGAGTTGGCCGCTTGGAGTTCACGTAGCTTTTCCTCCAAGGCCCGACACCTGGGGCAGGAACGACTGGAGAACTCCAGGACCGTCATTTTGCCACGACCGAGGTAATCTGAAATAGTGAAAGGCTGCCCTTCACGACCGGAGTTGATCGTCTTGAGGGCTGTCTGGGCTGACACGGCGAAGGTCAAAGCCAGTAGGCATAAAAAGACTCGATGCTTCATGCAAACCACCAGTCAGCCATCGAGGGGACCGCGAGCAGAGCCAAGGGATAGCCTCGTAGCAAGAGGAGCGGTATAGAAACCATACCGAGCTCAAACCCCACCAGGTTCTGTAGAGCTACCGAGAGGCCAAGGATAAAACGGGTCACCAACCAGAACACGAACACGGCCTCACTATCGCGCGGCTAGGGCCGTTGTAGTGTTAGGGAATTGTAAACTTCACAGCGGCGTCGTCCTGGGGTAGAATAGGGTAGTGTTTTTTTCAAGGTTGGTGGAGAAAGAGTTCAGGTAGCCCATGGCCGTTAGCTTCTTTGAAAAGCCCCTGGAAGAGCTCAACGAGACCGACCTGGTCGGCCTGTTGGCCGAGGGGGTGGAGGAGGGGATTCTCCTCGACTACAAAGCCGATTGGATCGACAACAAGAAGCTGGCCAAGACCGTCGCTTCTTTCGCCAACACCCACGGCGGACATCTGATCATCGGAGTGGCGGCCGACAAAGAACGCAACGCTCCCCAGGCCATGCCGGGGATAGCTCTCGAGGATGGCATTAAAGAAAAGGTGGGGGCTATCTGTCGGTCCCGCATCAGTCCCGCGCCGGTTTTTCGCATGAAGCTGATCGAACTGTCCCAACACCCAGGTCGCTGCGTTTTGACCATCGAGGTGCCGGAAAGCCCTCAACCGCCCCATTACGTCAACGGCGTTATCTACGTTCGAAACGGCGAGTCGAGTGGACCTTTAGAGACCCTGCGCAACTTCTTCTTGATCGAGAAGCTGTACGAGAAGCGAGCTTCCCAAGAGGAGCGCTTGGAACGCTTGATCGCCGGACGCCAGGTCGCCCATGAATTCGACAAGGCGGACTACTCGTTGACCCTTTTGACCTGCCCTAGCCTTCCGGGACGTTCTCCTATTCCACTCTACCGTCGCGAGTTCTATCATTTCCTCGGCGAGCTGTGGAACTACGAGGGGCGAAAGATCGAGCCGCGAGTTCTCACCCTTTTCAACGAAAGTCGGTGGCAAGAGCGTACCACGGTCATTTCCGGAGACGGCTGGATCGAGCAGGCGGCCGGGGTCTGCTTTCCCTCCAAGCGACGTGAGTTGATTCAGGAAGTCAAGCTCTTTCACGAGATCTTGCCCGCCGCCTTGGAGCGTGCCGTCGCCGTCTATAGCCATGGCTTTGTTCAGTATTACGGCAGTCTCAGGGTACGGGTCTCTTTGCACGGGGTAGCGTCCCGGCGCCTAGTGCTTTCCGATTCTCACGGAGAGGATGTGAGGGAGACCAGTCGAGGGCCCTACGAGGACCCGGTTATCTGTGATCGGGTCGCGGCTGTTCCAGCACTCTCCAACGTTGACGGGCGTCGAGCCTTTGTGGAGAGCGTGGTTCGTGAAGTTCGGCGGGCTTTCGGCGAACTGGAGTTCGAGCCCGAAGAGCCGAGCTTTCTTGTTCAAGAGGTCGGCGCCACAAGTCTAGCTCTGCCCTGACCAGATTCAAAACTTCGGCCAGGGAAAGGAGCCCTCTGGCGAGACCGGGAACCACCCCGCATGAACGGTTGTGGGTTGTCTTTCGCACAGTTTCAAGACTTCATTCGCGATCGATATGGAGCGAAGGACGCCGAAAGAGGAGTCTCCAAAACCTTTCTGTGGTTCATGGAAGAAGTAGGGGAGTTGGCCAGCGCACTGGGAAAAAAGTCGGCCGAGACGAGGTCCTCGGATCTTGCCGGCGAGTTCGCCGATGTCCTGGGTTGGCTGACCACGCTCGCGAATATGGAAGGGATCGATCTCGAGTCGGCTCTTCAAGACCGGTACTTACGCGATGGCGGACGCGATCATAAGGCCTAGGCAGAGTTTGTGGCGATAAAGAACATGTTCAAGAGGAAGCAGTGGAAGGCCGATTACGAGGCCGGTCGCGATGCGTTCAACGCCGGACAGTTCAAGGCCGCGGAAACTCACTTGCGCTCGGCTCTGGGTAAGGCTGTCGAACTCGACGATTCGTCCTACGGCGACACCGCGTTGCTACTGGGTCAAGTTTTGCGTCGCCTGGAACGGTACGAAGAATCGCTAGAGATGACGGGAAAAGCATTCCGGTATTACCAGGGGCTTTACGGTTCTGGAGACGCTCGCACGGTCTCGGCTCATCTGGCCCTGGTTTTGGCCGACCCAGGGCAAGTTCATGACGACCCGGAGCTTCGCCAGGCTACTTATCATAAGGCCGTTGAACAGTTCGGAACCAAGTCCTGGCAGGTGGTCCGCACCGCTGCTTTAGCTCTCGTTCATCTGAGCAGTTCCGAGCGGGAAAAGGCTTTAGGCCAGGCTCAGGATGCTCTGAGTTACGTTCTGGGCGAGGGTCGGCAAGAATTGGGAGCCTGGCCTCCGGTGGCCGAGGAGTTTTCCACCGAGTTGATCCGACTAGGCTACCTGGATCTGGCGGCCCGTTTCATGACCTCGCACTTGCGGGTGGAAGAGGAAAGGTATGGCGACCGATCCGAGCAGGCGGCTCAGGCTCGGTTAATCCTGGGAGAACTCTTTCTTCGCAACGGTCAGTGGTCCTCGGCCGAAGGCGCCTTAAGCAAGGCTTTGGAGCAGATCAAGCTCAAGCACGGACCACGTTCGGAGATGGCCAAAAGAGCCGTGGTTTCCTTGGGCCAGGCCCTGGCTCGTCAGGGGCGTCTTGAACAAGCCGCTCCCTATTTGACCGAGTCTTTGGAAAAGCTACGCGACGAACCTGGCCCCGAGCGCTTAGACGCTCTCGTCTGGCTGCTCGAGTATAAGTGTCTGCTCTCGGCCACTGACGCTGAACGTGGAGCCCTCTGGAGAGAACTGGAGACGGCCTGGGAAGCCGATCCCACCGAGGCCGTCCGTACTCGGATTTTTGAAGGGTTTTGTGCCGCCCAGACCCGACTGCAGGAAAGCTGGGAGCTGGGTCCGGCCGATCGCTTTCTGCAGGCCGTGTTGACCAGGGTGCGGGCCTGGCGCGGCCCGCACCACTATGACGTCGCCCGAGTTTTGATGGACTTGGGACACTGCGCGGCGCTTCGCGAGGACGACAACAAAGCGCTGTCCTACGTGGAACAGAGTCTAGCCCTTGATGAAGGGCCGGAGAATATGATTCGGGCTCTCGGCCTGTATGGTGAGCTGGGCGAACGCGAGCGTTCTCGCCGCATCGCCAAGCTGGTCCAGAGGATGTTGACCAATCAGGAGTTCGGTGTCTGGCACGGCCGACGATTGACCGCCTATTCCCAGGCTTTGCTCAAAGCCGGAGAGATCGACCTGGCGGTGGAGCAGGCCAACGCCGCTGTTGAGCAGTTGCCCGATAGCGAGCAGGACATCCCGCGTCTGGTTCTGGCCGAGTGCCAGGTTCACCAGGGCCAGTGGTCGGGAGCCGAGCGAACCTACAAACAGATTCTTCCTCGTTTGACCGAGCCGGTTTCTCGAGCCAGGGCTCATCTGCAGTTCGCCTGGCTCTTGTGTCAAACCGGCCGCTTCTCCGAAATGCAGGAGGCTCTGATCGAGGTTCAGAGTCTGTCCTCTCTACGCCGTGAACATCCATTGATCATCGCGTCCAAAGCGGTCTCGGCCCAGGGCGCCTTCTACTCCGGTAATATCTATCTCGGTTCCGAGGAGCGAGACTCCGTTTTTGCCTTTCTCCGTAAAGGCCAGCATCTTCAGACCCGCCGATCGCTGACGATATTGACCATGCTGGAGCCGTTCGGCCAGGAGGAGTACTCCGCGGAGCTTGATGTCGGCACTCAGGTTCTGGCCGCCAGTCGGTATCCAGAGGCTGTCTGCACGGTGTTCCCGGTCCGCGACGCGGCTTGTGTAGGGCTTCGGCACCTGACTCGAGCTCTTTATTTTCATGGGCAGGTGGATTTGGCACGGGAGCGCTTGATACAGTACCGGCAACGTTTCACTAATGCTTACGGTGACATGGCCACGCCCCTGTCGGCCGGCTTTCAACTCTGCGCGGCACTATTGGCCGATACCGCGTCTGAAAAGATCGAGCTGCTCGAGTCGGCGCGGCGCTCCTTGCGCGAGCTGGGCGGGCGGCACGTGAACCTTTTTCCGGCGTTGTCGCTTCTAGCTGAGCAGTACATCGAGACCAGATCCTGCGAACAAGCCAAGGTGACGATCGCCGAGGCTTTGGCTATCCGCAAGAGCCCCCGTCTCAAAGAGTGGCTCTCCCAGTTGGAGCTGGGAGACTTTCCTTCTCTGAGCGGGAGCGAAATTCCGTCCACTCCCATCGGAGTGGAGACCTCGGAGATGCCCCCGAGCGCTCCAAAGACGCCTTCGCCGGAACCTCAACCCCCCGAGCCGCAACTCGTCTCGTCGGAAACTCAGCCCGCGGCACTGGAACTTCCGAGCGGTTATCTAGAGCCTCCTAACACAGAGGACGAGTGCGAGGTCTCCGTGGTTCCCGCCGGTGAGGTGACTCCCGCCGTGGAAGTGGCTCTCGCCACGGAGGCTCCCGCTACGGAAGTAGCTCCCGCCGCCGCCCGGGCTTCGGCCGCCGCTTCAGCGAGTACGTCCGGCAGCCTCGACGATTCAGGAACACTGGTCGCTCAGGCGGGCGCCACGGGTGTGAACCGGATTCCGATGGCCGCGGCCCTGAGCGAACGGGATACTCCTCCCAGCGAGGAAGAAGTGGAAGCTTTTCTCCAAGAGGTTCAGGCTCGCTTTGGGGACGAGCGAGAAGCTCGCCAGGACGCGCTGATGATGCTTTCGCTTCTGTTTCCCGATGGGGCCGAGCTTGCCCAGCGTCTGTGGGGAGAGGCGTTGAGTTCCATCGCCGCCGAGGACTTCGAGACCCTCCACCATTTCGAAGCCAGAGCTCGCGACGCCAATTCCTATTCTCTGGTCTTGGTCACTCTGCAGCGTCGACTGGCCGACGAGGTCACCCGCTATGGCGAGCAAGCGACCGAGAGTATCGAGACTCTCACCCGCATGGCTCGCGCCTTCGAGACCCGAGAAAAGTACGCTGAAGCGTATCAGAAGGTTGTCCTCGTGACGGAGATTCTCCGCTCCTGGTTCGGAGCTCGGAGCCGACGACTGCTCGAACCTCTGGGCTACCTGATCCGTCTGGCCGAGAAGCTAGAAGATGTCGATACCGCTTTGGACCACCATCTCGAGCGGCATCAACTTTTGGAAACAGGACAGTCCAGCCCCGAAGAGCTCTTCTCTTCTCGCATAGCGCTGCTTCCCACCCGCGCCCTGCTGGGGCAGGTCAAGGAACTCTTAGAGGAGGCGGAGACCTCGGTCGCGGACCTGGCGGTTCTCGGACACGCGGCGGGTGTGGAGTTCGCCACCGCCTTGCTGGTTTCGGCTTCGCGCCTGGAGCGTTATCACTGGAGAGTCACCGAAGCCGTTCGATTGTTGGACATGGCCTTGGAGGCGGTTTCGGAATCGGAGATCTCGCTAGTCTGTCGACTTCAGCTGGCCTACGCCGAGTGTCAGGCTCGGCGTGATTACCGATCTCAGGGCGACAGGCTCCGAAGGCAGGCTTTGGAAAAGGCGGCGGCTCTCGACAGCGAAGCGCGGGCCGAGATTTTCCACGACGCGGCCGAATCTTGTTTGCGCGTGCGCGAGCTGGCCTCAGCTCGTGAGATCGCCGAGCGAATTCTAGAGGAGCGGATCGCCGGAGGAGGGCGCAAAGACCAATGGGCGGGGCGCGCCCTTTTGATTCTAGCGGAGGCGGATCTCAAAAGCTATCGCCTGGAGGGGACCGAGACGGCCATCGCCATGAGCCGCCCCTCTCTAGAAGGGTTGCCTCAGTGGAACAAGGCGCTTCTACTCAAAAGTCAGTCGGAGTTTTTCCTGGGCCGGGAAGAGGAAGCTTACGCCCTTCTCGATACGGTTCCCGATAGCGATGCTCTGGAGCTTCGAACCGCCATAGCCGTTTGGCGTGGACAGGCCGAGAGCGTCTGCGCCGAACTGGGCGCCGACCAGCCTACCCTGTTGTCCCGCCGATGGAAAGAATTAGAGAAGATTCCGCTGGAGGAGGCAGTCAGTATCCTGGAGCTGCTGGCCCGTGCGGGTCGCATTCGCCAGCTTCAGGCCGGAATAGACCGTCTTGAACCTCGTTTGCAAGGCCTGTTGACAACCGACGTCAGGGCCGCTCGTGTGGAGCTTTTGCGAGCGGGCCTCAAGCTCTGGGAACGGCGGTGGGAAGAGGCCGAGCGGTCGCTTCAGCGCGTCCTCGATGTTTTGCCGGCCGACCAGGTCGAAGTGCCCGACGGTTTGGCTGTTCTGCCGGTAAGAGCCATGCTGATCCGGAGCCTTTTGGCTCAGGGTAAAGTCAATCCGGCTCAGGTCCAGGCCAAGGAAGGAGCAGCCGAGGCGGGCGAGCTTTTGGGAGAGGAAGACCTGCGTTCGTTAGCCTTTCGAGCTCAAGCGGCTTTTTGTGCCGAGGCTCGAGGAGATTCCGAGGAGGCCATGGTCTTGATGGACGAGATCCTGGCTCCCCTGCAGGATCGGCTGGGGGAGACTCACGTCCTCCAAAGGGATATCTATCGGGGTCTCTCGCGGGCTTTTCGCGCTCAAGGCGATCTTGAATCGGCCAGCTTGACGGCGGAGGAAGCGCTGCGCATTGATAAAGAATGTCGTGGACTCTCCCTGCATCTGGTTGAAGACCTGGCGCTTCTAGCCAGTATCGAGCGCCAGCAAGACCGCGCTGAAGCTCGTAACTTACTAGATACCGCGCTGGAGCTGGCCACCGAGGTTCTACCGGTCGAGCATCCCTTCAAAACGGTTCTTTGGGATAGACGTCAAGAGTTAGGTTTCGAGTCTTTGGAGTCCGTCGTCTCCGAGAGCCAGGAGAGCGAGCCTCCCCGACCTGATCCTGCGTCGCCCCAGGGGGAGGAGGCGCCCACCGAGCCGGAGACGTCGCTGGAAGTGGAGGCCTCCCTGGACGGCTGGACGGTGGTCGAGGATGAGGATGATATCGAATCTTCCTTCGAGGAGTTCGTCGAGGAGGAAGACGATCTTGTGGAGGAGTCGGCCGAGGCGCTCTTCGAGCCTATAGAAGAAGAGCCGGTGGAGGACTCCGTCTTCGAAACACCGGTGGTCGACCTGGGTAGAGGTGTTGAGGATTCGATGGAGCTCGAATTGACCGAAGAGGAGGCCGCGGAACTTGCTTCAGTGACCTTCGAATCGGACTACCCGGATGTCTCCGTCGAAGCCATCGTGGAAGCCGATCCAGAGCTCGAGGCTCAGGCGGAACCGCCGTTGCCTCTCGAGCTTGAGCCCACGCTGGAGTCAGAGCCGGAACCCGTAGGGGATCTCGACCTGCTCTTCCAAGAGCCCCTGGATTCTATCGACGCGTTGTTCGTAGAAGAGGCTGTTCCCAGCGAGCCGGCCGAGCTTTCAGAGGAGCCGGAGACGGACCCGGCCACCGAGGAGGGGGTGGGAGGCTCGCTTTTCGAGGATGAGCCGGAGAGTTCGGAAGAGGCTCGGGCCGAGGATGTCCTGGAAGTGCCGCCCGATTCGGAAATCGGTGCTCAACCGGTAGCAGAGGTCGAATCTGAGCCCGAGCTCGAAATCGTGCCTGAAACCGAGAGCCAGGACCAGCCGGACCACGTCGAACTCGAGCCGGTTGGCGATCTTGAGCTGGCGGAAGTCGTTGCTCCGAGCATCGAGTTCCGTCACGAAGCCCTCTCGCCTTTGGATGGTCTACCAGCCACGGCGAGCTATCACGATTTCGCCGAGTATTACGGTAGCCCGCGTGACAGCGCCGCCTCCGTGGAGTTGAGCCCGGACTTTCCGCCGGTTCCATATCGTGCGCCCGAAATCAGCGACGAGGAGCCAGAGGAACAAGAGTCGACTTCAGAGCTCGGCGAGTCGCCAGACATCGAGGAGGCTCGCGAGCCTGTCGAGGTTTCGGTAGAGGTCATGGCCAGGCTCTCCGACCCCGAGTCCTGGCTGCTCCCACTAGCTCCCGTTTTCTTCTTGCCGATCCCCTGGAAAGAGGCCAGTGAAGCAGCCTTTGACGAGGACTACGAACTCCTTCACGACCGTTTTCAAGAACAGTTCAACGCCGACGGCGCTTGGCGAGAGGTCCTCGACGAGGCTGTGTCGGCGGTCCGCCAAGACCCGACCCCCACGGCCGGCTACTTTCTCTTCTTGATCGGTTCTCAGCTGGAGAGAGCGGGTCGTCTCCACACCGCTGATCTCGCTTTAGCCACTGCTATCGAGCTTTTAGAGCACGGGCCCGCTTTCGGCGCGGCTTGCCACATGGCGGGCCGAGTGGCGGGGCGGCGTGGAGAGTTAAGACGAGCTCTAGATTACTTCGAGCGCGCGGCCGAACTTGCCGAGGACGCCGAGCTCGCGGTACTCAAGATCGATGCCGCCGAATGCCACCTCGGCCTGGGTCGACCGGAAGAAGCACTCATCGGGTTCGAGGAAGTCTTCAAGTACCTCGACCGGAGCGTGCCCAAGGTACAGTTCCTGGCCGTGGCCGCTAAAATGGCGCAGATCCATCTTCTGATCGGAGACCCCGACTCGTCGCAGGCCATGGCCGAGGACGTTCTTTCACGGCTGTCGCCTAACAATTCCGGCACCTATCGCGTGTTAGGCCGCATCCTTTTGTCCCGAGCTTTCGCTCGCCTGGGTCGTCACGAGCTAGCTCTCCAGTTGGCCGAGGATGCTTGGGACGGGGCCAAACCATGGACTGCCAAACGGCGAGAGGGGCGTCGGGTGGCCATCTCCAATCTGGTCGACATCTACAGCTTAGTGGGGCGGTTTGAAGATGCCGAGCGAATGCTGCGCGAGTCCGGCCTGGTCGGTTGGGGGCTCGCCGAATCAGAGCTTCTGTTACGAGCCGGTCACGTGGCGGTGGCCGTGGGGAAGCTCGAAGCGGCTCGTAGCTATCTGCGGCTGGGGCAGTCTTTCTTGACCCGTTTTCGTAGTCCGGCCTTGTGGCGTAGCTCCTTTTTAGAACTCGAGGCCGAGATCGCTCTTCAAGAAGGTGACCCGGTGCGAGCCGATCAGGTCTCACGCCAGGCCTTGGTTTTGTTCGAACAGGAGGCCACCGGCCCGGTGGACCGCTCTCGCCACCTGGTCAGGGCGGCCCGAATCGCCGCCGCCTTAGGTGATCTCGAGCGAGCGAGAGCGCTGGGTGAAGAAGCTCACTCGCTGCGAGATTTACATCTGGGAACGTCCCATCCGCACACCGAAAGTGTCGAGGGCTTGGCCGCCGTCCTCGGCTAAGATGAGGAGCTAAGAAAGGCACGCGCGTCGTCGGGCGCTTGGTCATCGCTTAGCAAGCTCGACCAGAGACCTTCGGTTTCCTCAGCCGAGCTTGCCAAAAGGCTTAAGTATCCGCGCGCCGTGGCGTCCCAGTCCGTGACTTCGCGATCGATGCGGGATTTGAGTGCGTTGAAAAGTACGACCGAGGCGATAGCGACCAGCAACCCGATCCCGGTGGCGACCAGAGCTTCTGAAACTCCGGCGGAGACGACTTCGATTCCGGCTTTCCCCAACTTCGCAACGTCGGCGAAGGTCTTGGTGATCCCCACCACGGTTCCGAAAAGTCCCACGAAAGGTGCGATGACCGCCACGGTGCCCAGACCGGCCAGTCCCCTCTCCAATCGACCGCGCTCACGCTCCAAAGATGTCGAGAGCAGGTAGTCTCCGCGTTCCAAGCTGATCGGCGTTTCCAGGCAAAGCAATTCCGAAAGCATACGGCTCAGCGGTTGAGGATGGCGGGAGAGATACTCTCGCAGCCTGGCCACGGGGACTTTCTCGGCTCGCTGAAGATGGTGGAGTTGGCTCAAAAGCCAATCTCCGCGGAGTCTGCTAGAGTTTAGCCGCACTCCAAGCTCGCGACCCACCGCCACGACGTAGATCGAACAGCCCAGTAGGACCAGGATGGTGGCAAGTCCGATGACGGACGTATGTTGGAGAAAACTGGTAAGAGTCACGGTCGAAGAGTATCCGATGCAAAGGGGTTTACACCTTGTTCACATGATCAATATCTCGGACTTCTATATTACAAGAAGCAGATCGTCATTGACCCGTGGACGCCTCTGGGAAGAGAAAAGGCTCAGAAAGTAGCCTTCCGCCCCGAGCGCTCGCTCTCACTGCGGGAGGAAAGGAATTATACTCATGGTAGGCACCCAGATTTCTCCCTATGCAAGCTCCATTCAACTTCAAAATCGCTACAGCGGCGCGCAGTTTACCGCCAAAGCTCAAGGACAGGAGGAGCCGTTAGAGACTCCCTCCCACGACGCTTTCGGCAAAACCGAGGCCGCTCCGGTTCCCAACTATCCGGCTCCTTGGAAGCTTAACGCTCCTAGCCGGTTGGAGACCACCTGGGGCTACGGCGCCAACGAGAATCGTTTCAATGCCATCATCGAGAAGGGGGTCGCCGATCAGTGGAGAGACACCGATTATCCTCTCGACCCGTTGACCTTTAAGGCTTTGATCGCGCAAGAAAGCGCTTTCAACAAAGATGCCGTTTCACGGACCGGAGCCGTCGGACTGGTTCAGATCACCACTGGTACGGCCGAGGCCTACGGGGTACGCACCTCGCCTCCACCGGATCAGCGCCGCAATCCGGAAGTGGCCGTGCCGGCCGGCGTGCACATCTTGCGCGACAAGCTCGCGGTGATCAAGAACCCCGACACCCGCAACGACTACGCCGTGGCCGTGGCCGACTATTATGACAAGAACGGGCTCCCCAGCCAGGAGCAGATGACAGCCTTGTCGCTGGCCGGCTACAACGGCGGAGGGTCCACGGTGGTACGTGCCATGAACTACGCCATCGCCGATGGAGTTGACCCTCGGGAATGGGACAATTTAACCCGGCGGGACAAGAGCGTCACTGAATCTCCTCTTTATAAGGCTATCCGTGACACCTTCGGCGAAGCTGGAGCCGCGGCCAAGTATCGTGAGATGTCGGAATACCCCGAGAAGATCGCCGCTATCCAAGCTCGTGAGTATCAGCCTCTGGCCGGACAGAAGATCATGGTCGACCCGGGTCATGGCGGTTCCGACCCGGGCGCTCGTGGACCTGCGGGCGGACGCGAAACCGATGTGAACCTGGCTGTCTCGCTCAAACTCCGGGATAGACTTGAGGAGCTGGGAGCAGAGGTGCGCATGACGCGAACCACCGACGCCAACGTGGCTTACCCCGGCGCTCCGCAGCAAGAGGAGCTTCGGGCCCGCGTGAAGTTGGCCAACGAATGGCCCGCTCAGTACTATGTTTCCGTCCACTCCAATTCAGCCGAGAACCCGGCGGCTATGGGGACTGAAACCTTCCACAGCCGCAACGCTTCCCGAACCTCCAAAGAGTTGGCGGCGGCGGTTCACAAGGAGATGGTCGCGGCGACGGGATTTCGAGACCGAGGTGTGAAGGAAGCGGGTTTCCATGTCATCACGAACACTCATATGCCGGCCATTTTGGTCGAGACCGGTTTTATCTCCAACGCTCAGGAAGAAGCCCAGATGACGAATCCTGAGGTGCAGGGCAGAATGGCCCAAGCTATAGCCACGGGAATGGCCAACATTATCGGACTGAACCCTCAGACCGAGTTGGCGGCTCCCCCCAGTCGGGTTTTCGACGCTCCCATCGAGATGCAACCGATCCTTTACTGATTGAGAGACTCCTTCCGTGTCTTCTGCGGCGGAGGAAGGACCCCATCTCCAACCTAAATTGTAGGCCTATAACGGGCCTCTTTTACTTGGCGGCTCGAAATTCGACGGTCCCGATTCGCCCTGGGATCGAAAGTTGGGAGAAACGAATGACAGTTGTCCTTCAGAAGCGACTTGGAGACCAGCTGAAGACCTATATCCGCGCCATCGAGTCACTGGAGCAGGAAAAACAAGAGATCTCAAGCGCCATCAAAGAGACTATGGATGAAGCCAAACGGGAGGGACTTGATATCAAGACTATCAAACGGATCCTTTCTATGCGAAAAGTCGGTCGCGTCGACTTTGAAGAGCAAGAGAACACGCTTCACACTTATATGTCCGCTCTCGGAATGAAGTAGCTCGTAACGAGAGTTATGACGATAACAAAGGAGGGTCCTCCTCAGGGTGAGACCCTCCTTTGTTATGGCAGACCGTCGAGGAAAGCCGGCAGATCGACGAAAAGCTTGGCGTTAGGGGAGGTTTCTCGCCGCACGATACGGCCGGCTCGATCGATGACCACCACCGCGGGGGAGGTGGTCACTCCGAAGTCTTTGCCACTCCCGGGCTCTCCCCAGAGCTGGGCTATCGTCCCGGGCTGGCCGAGGTAGATTCGCTGAGCCTCTTTCTGGGCCGCCGGATCGGTATGAATAGCGACGGCCTCGAGATTTCCGTTGTAGCGAGTCCAGAGAGCGCCCAGTCCGGTCAAGAGGTCCAGCGCTTCCTCACCACGGGCTGTCCAGAACACGACCACAATGGGGCGCTTGAGAAGGGCGTCGCTGAGACGATAGATTGTTCCTCGGCGGTCTTTGGCCACCAGAGCCGGAGCCAGCGAGCCTTCCTGAGAGGCGCCGCGACTGAGCGCGGCTTGACTCTCAAGGCTAAGCTGTCCGTTGAAGACTCGATAGACCAGAGCGTCACCTGGCTTGATCTCCAGGGTGAGGGGCTCGCCCTTGTCCACCGATAGGGTGGCTTTCCCCGGGGTCGGGCTGACGGCGTTGACCGCTTTGAGGACGGTGGCCCCACCAGGAGTGGTCAAGCGTACCGGCGAGGCCTCACCCATTAAGGCTAGCTTCGGCTTGCCGTCGAGCTCGAAGGCTTCCTGCAGAGCCTGGTCAGCCTGCACGGATTGGCCAGAGGCCAGATAAGCGGCCCAAAGAGTGGTACGAATGGAAGCCCAGTCGGGTCGTTGCAGTTTGGCCTCTTCTAAAACAGAGACGGCCAGGCTCACGTCACCGGCCAACAGAGCCGCCTGACCGGTCTTCAACGATAAAAGAGGAAACGGAATCTGAGCCTGCCGGCATTTGGCCAGACCTTGCTGATAAGCTTCCAGCGCGTCCCCCGGCTTTCCCGCGTCGAGATAGCGGTCGCCCAGCAGCAGGTCGAAGCCGGGCTCTGTCTTGACTTTCTTGGAGGCTTCCTGGTAGAGGGCGATGGTGGCCGGAGCCATGGGCCGGGACTGGGCCGCCACAACCTTGGCCACTCCAGACTCGGGGGCTAACTTGGCCGCCCGTTTCCACCAGGCCAGTCCGTCCGCGGGTTGACCGCGTAAGAACTCTAGCCGTCCTCGGTAGTAAAGGATGACGGCGTACTGCGGGTGCCACGAATAGTCCCTCAGGAGCTCGTCGAGATTTTGAGCGGCTTCGACGAATCGGGCTTCCTTGGATAGAGTGTCGGCCTGACGACCGCTGGCTAGAACCAGATTGTGCAAGGCTTCGTCGTTGTCGCGAGATAGGGCCAGGGACTGGCGAAAAGAGTAGATCGCCCGTGGATCGTTGCCTTTTTTGAAGTGGGCCAGACCCAGCTTGTTGTGGGCTTGAGCCGAATTTGGGTAGAAATTGGCCAGTTTCTCGTAGAGATTGACGGCTTGCTCGAGATCGCCGGCCGCCATGGCTTTGTCGGCTCGACCCATCAGCTCATTGAAGGCAGGACGTTGCGCTAAGATCGGGGTAAGGCTGAGCCCAAGCAAAAGCCAAATGTTGATCGCCAGTTTCCAAGATAGCCTGAACATTTGGGACCTTTCGAATATCCTTCAGGGGACCCTTTTGTGAGCCAGCCCGTGCGACAATATGGTCCCGTCACGGCGTTAGCCTTTGTCATCGGCACGGTGGTCGGAACCGGCATCTATCTTAAGCCCTCGCAAGTCGCGCGCCTGGCGCCGGAGCTCTGGCAGAACCTTTGTCTGTGGATAGCAGGGGGTCTATTCGCCACCGCGGGCGCGCTGGTCTACGCTCGCCTAGCCGAGGTTTGGCCAAGGAGCGGAGGTGCCTATATCTATCTTCGCAGCTGCTACGGTGAAAGAGTCGGTTCGCTTCTGCTGGCGGCTGATATCCTACTCGGCCGTCCGGCCGCCGTGGGGGCCATGGCTACCGGGCTGGGGTTGATTTGGGGGCTTGCTCCTTTACCGACGCTACTCTTAGCTCTGGCTACCCTGGCCACGCTAACGTTGGGGCAGTGGTTAGGTCGTCAGGTCACGGGTCGTCTGCAGCTTGCTCTCACCGTTCTGCAGATGGTGCCTTTCATAGTTATCGTGGGATCTGGGTTGGGCCTTCCGGAATCTCCCCCCACGCCGGCCCAAAATGTTGCTCCGGCCTTCCTCTGGGCCAGTGGATTTCTGGCCGTGTTATGGGCTTATGATGGCTGGTACAACATCACCATTCTAGGCGGCGAGGTCCAGCGTCCCGAGGTTAATCTTCGTCGCGCACTGGTGGGCGGAATGATCGTGGTGACGGCGTTCTATGTCGGGCTCAACGCGCTTTTGTTGGCTAAAGTTTCACGACTAACCGTCATGGAGGAAGGGGTCCCCTTTGTTCTTTTGCTTCGCGGTTGGGGTCTGGAGGGTTGGACTGTCGGTCTGAAAGCCGCGCTGAGTTTAGCTCTTCTGAGTACCCTCAACGGAATTTTAGCCTGTGGCCCGAGCATGCTCGCCGCGGGTGGTCTGGGCGACATCTCCGCGGAAAAAGGGCGCCGCCGAGCGACTCTGTTGTTTTCCGGCTGGTGCGTGTCGCTGTTGCTGCTGTTCTCCCTGCTTCCATCGCGTTTCGCTCTCTTCGACCAGATGTCGGAGTACACCGCCTGCGTGGTGGCCGGACTTTCGGGGCTGACCGTGACCTGCCTTTTCCATCTGCCCGCTCGCGGACACGTGGTCGGAATGGGAACGCGCTTGGCGGCGGTCAGCTTTCTGGTTGTCGATCTGGCTTTGGTTCTAAGGCTTTTTTACGAGCGTCCGGCACTGGCTGCCGGAGGGGCCCTGTCGGTCCTGCTGGCGGGGAGTTGTCTGCACTGGTATCGCCAGCGCGCTCTTTCCCCGGCAGGCCAGGAAAGTGAGGACGAGAATCTTTGAGCCGTGAAGGTTTTGCTGTTCCAAGCTCGCGATGAGGGAGACCCTATGCGCGAGCACGAGGAACGCTGTTTTCGAGCCAAGCTTGCTCGCTTCGAGCACAACTCCAGGCTGACTTTCACCACGTTGAATCTCGTGACCGAACCTCCCCCAGCCCAGTCGGCCTGGTCTGATCATGATGTCGTGTTGGTGGGGGGGTCGGGGAAGTACGGCTGCGTGGGAAACTCTCATCCGTGGTATTCGGAGTTTCTCCAGACTCTTCGAGAGATCGTGGTAGCTCGCCGTCCCATGTTTTGCTCTTGCTTTGGGCATCAGGCTTTGGCTGTGGCCCTGGGTGGAGAAGTGATCGTCGATCGAGCGAACGCCGAACTGGGAACCCATCCGATCACGCTCAACGAAGAAGGTCTGGCCGATCCTCTGTACCTGGGACTTAAGCGAGAGTTTACCGCGCAGCTCGGCCACAACGATCGGGTGGCGCGATTGCCCCAGGGCGCCGTTAACCTGGCCTTCACCTCGGCCTGTCCCATTCAAGCCTATCGGATCTCCGGCACTTTGATCTATGCCACCCAGTTTCACCCGGAGTTAGACCATCTCGAGAACCAAGAGCGCGCGATGGGATATCTCCAGGTTTACGACGTGGAGATGACCCGTCCCGAGAAGTTAGCTGAGATGTTTCGTCCGTCGGATGCCGCCAGCGGTCTGATCGCCAAATTTCTTCAACTGGTCAAGAGCAGGGAAAGCCTCGCTCACTGAGCCACTGTTCGAGTTGGGTTGATTCTGTTTTGAGGGCGCTGCGAAAGGTGGACCAGGGGCCCTCGGGCAGCTCGCCGCTTTTTCGACAGACCTCCTCGCACTCGCGCAGGGCGGCGATAGCGTTTCCACCCTCCAGAAAGTTCGCGATAAGACCTCGAAGCTTGTGAAGCCTCTTAGCCATTTCCGGCGACGGCTCACGGGTGCGAAGCTCTTCGGCGGCGCTGAGCTCGGCGGGCAGCTGCCCCCGCGCCTTGAGCCAAAGCTCGCGGAGAAACTCCTCGTCGCCAAAGCGGTCCAGTACCGCCATCGGATCTAACATATCGAGTGTTTTGGACTTTGCCTGGTGAGTTCCTAGCCGGACAAGCGCAGTTTTGTCAAAACTCGGCGAAGATCGTCGGAGGCTTGAATCTGAGCTCGATGATAGCGCTCGTTGACCGTCTCCACTCCCTGGCACCAGACGTCGCTGACAGCCTCGGGGGAGGCGGAGAAGACAAGGTCTAAGGCCAGACTCTCCTGACTTGCTCCGGCCAGGCTCAGATGATTGAGGTCGACGGCGATGAAGTCGCTGGGCTGGCCGACCTCGATTTGACCTCCCTGACCACCCAGGCTGCGCCAGCCGTTTTCGGTCAACATCCGAAGGAAGTCCAGACCCGCGAGCTCGCTATCCTGATACATCAAAGAGCGAGCTTGGGCTTGCAGCCGGCGATGATACTCGAGCTGTCTGGCATCTTCGAATGGAGCGATCTGGCACTGCGAGTCGGTGCCGAAGGTGAAGTGAGCGCCCGCCTTCCTAAGGGCCTCGGCACTGACGATGCCATCGCCGAGATTCCGTTCGGTGGTCGGGCATGAGGCGATGGAGCAGCCGGCCTGTCCGAGCGCTTCGATCTCGTTGTCCCTCAGGTGGATGGCGTGAACCAAGGTGGTGGAAGGGGTCAGGCCCCCCAGCCGTTCCATCAGTTCGACCGGTCTGCAGTCGTACTCCTGAAGACACTCTTCCACCTCGCGAGGCTGTTCGCTGATGTGCATGTGGAGGGGCCAGTTCTGTTCCGCGGCCCAGGCGATCAGGCGCTGAAGTTCGTCTTTCGGCACCGCGCGGATAGAATGAGGAGTCACCCCCACCGAGCACCCCTCGGCGGCCAATCGATCCAGAGCGGCCAGATAGAAGTCGAGGTCGGGATCGCAGAAGCGTCGCTGCGCTCCTTCGGGAGCCGGTCGGCCGACCCCGGCGCGCGCGTAGTAGGTTCGAAGCATGGTCAGGCGTAGACCCGCCCCCCGAGCTGCTCTTTGGACGCGATGGGCCAGCTCGTCCGGGTTATCGTAAGGAGTGCCGTCGGGTTGGTGGTGGAGGTAGTGGAACTCGCCAACCTGGGTGATGCCGGCTTTGGCCATCTCCACGTAAAGCCCGAGAGCTAGCGCTTCGACGTCTTCCGGCGAGAGCTGATCGGCGGCTCGATACATCACCCCACGCCAGCTCCAGAAGTCTTCTCTTTGTCCGTCTCCGGACCGCGGGTATTCGGTACGTCCCCGAATCCCACGTTGGAAAGCGTGGCTGTGAGTATTGACCAACCCGGGCATGAGCGCTTTCCCGGGAAGGTTTCGCGAGGTGACGTACTGGCCTTGCTCGCGACGCAGGTCGACTTCCGCTCGGATCTGCTCGCTGGAACCCACCATCGCGATCCGGTCGTCCTCATACAATAGCGCGAGCTCGCTGGAGAACCCCTTCTGAGTCAAGAGAAGCTCGGGGTAGAGGGCATGCACGATGCGGGGGGCTGACATGCTCGTAGGGTGCTCCTCGGCTGTGTGACTTTCCTGGTTGGAGGAGTCCGTGAAGGTTGGTGAAAACAATTCAACATGGATCTCACGCGACGCGATGTGCTGCTTTTCGCGGTGGGTTTTATCGTGCCGGCCTTGATACTGGCGGTGGCTATTGTCCGTCTTTAAGGTTCGCTTGATAGCGCGCTCTCCCGACGCTTGGGGTGGAGGAGCATTGGCTCTTCTAGGTGGTTACCTTTGTTGTCTGTGCGCCTTCGAATGGAGCCACCTGTGGGGATTTTCCCCCTTTCTCTTTCGTCCCGGCGCGACGCTGTCTCTCACTTTGGGCTTTCTAGCCTGCCTCGGGCTGCACGGCCTGGAGAAGGAGCATCGGGCGGCCACCGCCCTGGTCGGTGTCTGTTGGGTCGCGGTCACCGCCTGGCCGCTCAAGATGTCGTCTATCACGGGAACGCTATGGTTCGCCTCGCTTTCCCTGGGCCTGTTGCTCTGCTCTTCCACTGGACCCAGGGCGGTGCTCGGCCTGGCCCTGTCCTTGATGTTGGCTTTGACGCTCTTGAGCGGTTTGTGGCCATGGACTGTCACCGCCATCCTCGTCGTCACGGCTCTCGCCGAGATGCTGAGAGGACGAGCCTGGCTAGAGCCTTCCTTGACCTCGGGGAGAGAAGCCAGGACACGCTTGGCGGCCGATGCGAGCTCCCGCAGTCTGGAGATCGCTTGGAAGGGCTTTGCGGCTCTTTTCAAAGCGACCGAACCAGGGGAAGGGGAGCGCTTTACCAAGCGTGTTCTGGCCGACACGGGGACGATCATCGAGGGCTGTGGGGGGCGGCGAGTCAAGGGGAGCGATCTTAGTGGGACTTACAGATTCCCAAATCAAGAGGCGCTAGATCGATGCCAGGACCAATTGCGAAAATACGAGCTCTCCATTCAGGATGTCCTGGCTGGGAGCGGAGCCCCGCCTCTCCAGCTTTTCACCGAGCGTAAGGAGCCGGTGACGAGCAGAGCGCAATAAAAAAGCCCGCCGATTTCGGCGGGCTTTTTTATGAGCTTGACGATGCTCTAGCGAGCCACCAGCCCCACCGCGTTGTCCGGCGTGGTGATGGGCAAGTTAACTTGATTGAGACTACCGTCGGAGGCGATGGTGAAGGTGGTGATGGTGTTGGCGGCGCTGTCGAGCGTGTACAGGTGAAGCTGGTCCAGCGAACTGGTAACGGCCGACGGAGCGCCTCCCGTCACCCCAGCCAGTCCGGAGCGGAGGCTCAGCCCACCGGCGCCGTCCAGACTATAGGAGGAGACACTGGCAGAAGCTGAATTACCCGTGTAGGCTAGAACGTCATTAAGGATCTCCACACTGGAGGTACCGGTTTGTCCATTACCCTCGGAAACGGTCAAGTCGCTCAAGCCTCCGTTGGCTACCACGTTGTACACCGAGGTGCTTCCAGCACCGGCCACGTTGTTGTTGCTTTCGGAGACCACCAAAAGCCCACCGCTGGTAAACTTGAATCCGCCGGGGGTGTTGCCGTTGCTGCCCTGGGAGACGCCGGGGACGGCTTTGCCGTTGCTGTCGATCTGATAGGTGATGATATTGTTGGTACCACTTTCAGTGACCACAAGGACCGTTCCGGTGGGGTGGAAACCGATCTGAGCCGGGGCCGGAAAATCGATCGAAAGGACCTGAGTAGAATCGGGGATCGGCTGCAACTGGGCTCCGACCAGACGGTATCCGGAGATGTTGGCGGGGATGTTTCGTCCCACGTCGCCATAATTGAGAACATAGACCAGGTCGTTGAACGCGGTGACGGAGACGGGGCGTGCGCCGTAGGAAGAGACGACGGAAAGGATCGAGATACGTCCGTCGCTTCCTAAGACCATCGCGGAGATGGTGTTGCTTCCGGGATTGACCGCATAGAAGCGGTTGGACCCGTGTTGGAAAGCCAGCGCGCCGAATGTGCCGTCGAGATCGCTGGCGTCGCCGTTGCCCCCCGTGATGTAATCGTCCACGAAGGTCAAGACGTTGTTGGGCTCGCGGCGATATTGGCGAATCGAGTTCGAGATCGCGGTGTTGGTCAAGGTATAGACCCCGGCGGGCGCGATGGACGGACCCGTACCGTCGTTGTCAGGAATGAAATCTGTATTGTCCGAGCTGGAATTGCCGCAGGCAACCAGAGTCGCGGTGAGCGCGAGGGACAGAAGGACTTTGCTAAAAGATTTGAGTTTCATGGTCTTCCTCCAGAAAAGGTCAAGTCCCGTTCTTTCGCTCGCTTGGGGTTCCTGCACTAAGAGGCTCCGGGTCATTCCTGAAGAAGAGCCGACCGTGCGAAGCAGGTGGGTGCTATGTCTTGGGCTACTCTTGTCGCTGGGCTGCCAACCTTACCTGGATCATTCCGTGGAAGATAGTTTTTCCGCCACGCTGGCGGGTCGTGGAGTCAAGCGGCGTTTGGCTTTGAGCTCTGTCGAGGCTTCTCCGGATTCGGTGCTTCTGGTCTTTAATCAGCCTCTTCGCGAACTGTCTGGAAGCGCTGAGCCTCCTTTTCGCCCTGACCTTCTACCGGAGCTTCCCCTCCGAGATGTCGTGCTTGAAGGCGCCGCCGGGCTGCGCGTGACTTTTGACACCGAGGTTCGGAGAGCCCGTCCCTACCGGATTCGGATTCCGGCTGGCTGGAGGGCGTTAACCGGAGCGGTTTACAGCCAGGCGGTAGAGCGCGCTTGGACCTTCGAACCGTCCCCGGCCTATGAAGACGTCGAACTCGCCGTTCCCGCGGAGTCTGGAGAGGCTCTTCATTACCTGGGTCCCCTAAAGATCGATGGACTTGAGAGAACGCGCTGGCCTCTCCTTTTCTCTTCCAACCCTTCGGTGGATGAGGTGGAGCGATGCTTGATGGCTTTCCCTCCGGAAAATCGTCCCAAAGTAGAAAGAGACGAAAAGGGCTCGCTCTTTCTTTGTTTTGGTGGGCGCCTACCGGATTCTCTGAGATTGTTGGCGGGCCTGACGGATAGGCTCGGAGCAAAGATGGAGCAGACGATCGACTTCGAATTGCCTCCGGGCCGGCAAATCTTGAGCCCCTCGGCACCACCTTCGGGTCAGCTGCGCCTTCCCCGATACTGGGTGGGAACCGGTGAGCCGGTCGTGGTGGTCGGAATCGAGACCCACGCGAACTCTTCGATCGCCGGGTCGCGTGGGCGTCTGTGCCTTTCCGATGCGACCGGGCGCCGCCTTTGGAGCGCGTCGCTTCGCTGGCGAAAGGGCCTGCCGTTCGTGTCCAGAGTTCCCTCTCCACCGACACCTGGACGCTATTGGGTGGAGTTTTTTCCCGAGGGGAGCGCGTCCGGGTGGAAGGGTGAGTTTTGGGCATGTCCCACGGCAGAACACGGAGAATCTTATCAGCTTGCGCTGGAGACTTCGGAAAGAGACGCTCTTCCGTCGAAGGCGGTGTTGACCCGTAGGGGCTCACGCCACCGCACGGTGGCTCTTCGAACTTATTTGAAGACTCCTGAAGAGGAGCTGGACGGCTTTCCCTCATCATGGGAGCGTAGGAGCGACCTCGTCCCTGGGTGGATTCCGTTGGGGGAATCCCGCAATGAAGAGATATCGTTGCGGCTACCTCGGGACTGGAGCGGGGGGGGCGCGCTGGTCGTTGAGGCTGTCGACGCGGCGGAACGGGATCTGGTCCTGGCACGGATTGTTCACCACTTAGAGGCGACTTCACCATGGTTAACACTCAAGCTCGAAGATTCGACCAAGCAAGGCGAGCGAGAAGGGGCGCTTCTTGGTTCGGTACAGAATCTCGAGAAGGGAGTCGTGCCCCTCTCGGTGTCGGCCAGCCTGGCGTTTCGGCAGCGAGGGAACAACAGTTGGGTGGATGTGGGACGGCACGAAAGATTCTCTTCCTCGTCCTGGGTCTTACCTCTGCACCGGCCGGGACGGTATCGACTGACCGTCACGGCCGAACTTCCCGGTGAGCGCGTTCTGCGCGAGGACTACGAACGTGAGATTGTGCCCTGGAGTTCCCTCCCGCCGGAAGTGGCTGAGGTCAAGTCCAGGGTGGATCTTAAGCTCGAACGCTGGGATGGTCTCAACACAGGACCCCGGGCCGGTGAGCGGACTCGTTTGACCGGAACGTCCGGAGCCGCGGCGGGTTGGTTCCCCTCTCATCCTGGATGGGAGGAGCCGTCTGTTGTGGGAAGTGGGCCCACGGGTTTCCCCCTACTACCACCACTCAAGCTCAAGCGGGAGGAACTCGCGGGTTGGCTGCTGGATGCCCAGGGCGAGAGAGCGCTCTGGGCGCCGTCGGTGGCCGGATCCTATCGGTATTGGAGTGTGGAACCCACCGCCGCCCTGGAGAGATTGGACACCGAGATAGGAGAGAGTAGTCACTGGAGCACGGTCTCTCCGCCCGGAGTCCGAGAAGGAGATCGATTTCGGGCGGGACCTCGCTTTACCCCTGGACCGTTGATGGGGCCGGTCGGCCTGACGGCTTCCGCGAGACTTTCCGGTCTCAGGCCGACTGGCTTCCATTCCACCGCGGACGTGGCCAAAGGTGCCGACCAGACGTTGCTATTCGACTATCAGGCTTCCGATGTTGGCCAGACTCGTTTGTCTCTGGTCTGGAAGGTTGGACAGGGTGGATATCGCCAAGAGCTTTCGACCGATCTCGCGATCTGGCCGACGCCTCCGACTCCGCGACAGACTCAAGGTGGAAGAGTGTCTCTCGGAGAAACGGTCGAACTTCACGCCAAGGGCCCCTGGCGTCTGATCGCGAGAGCTTTGGGTACGGCGCGGTCCCGGGTGGAGGTCGTGGCCTCCGATCCTGGCGGGCGGCACGAAACTCGGACTTTGGAAGTCGGTGGGCCACCATTGATTTTCGAAGGCGGCAAAGTCGGGATCGTTCGGATAGGACATCGCTCCGGCACGTCACCGGTGGCCTTTGGGTGGTACTCTCTCGAACCCGAGCGGGGTCAAACCGAACCATGGGCGGCTCGTGCTTATCTGGATCGGTTGGCGGTGGACGGAGCGGATCATGCGGTGGAGTACTGGTCGATTCAGAAGGGAATGGGAGTCGTGCTCTCCGTGGTGAATCCAAACTCCGGCTTGACCGGAATCCTGGAGTGCCCTCTGCCCGCTGGTGTGGAACCTGTGGCCTTGCTTGCGTGGAAATCCAGGGCGCCAGAGGTTCCGTGGACTTTCGAGCAAGGCGTGTTGCGGTGCCGGCTCGTCGACCTTCCGGCCGGTGAATCTCTCTGGAAGATTGAACTGGAGGGTCGCACTAGTGGAGACTTCCTCTGGCCTAGCGCGCGACTTCTCTCCCCCGAGAGGCAACTTTGGGCCTTGTCGAAATCATCACGCTTCTCGGTGGAGCCGTGAGGCGTGACGTGGAGAGCTCGCCTCGCCTCCGCCAAAGCGCGGGGATCTTGCTCCATCGCCATGGCGGGTCCGGCCCTGAGGTCTTTCTTGTCCATCCGGGCGGACCGTTTTGGGCCAAAAAGGATGAAGGAGCCTGGACGATTCCTAAGGGGGAGTTTTCCGCGGACGAAGAGGCCTTGGAGGCGGCCTTGCGGGAGTTCGAGGAGGAAGTCGGATTTCGACCGGATGGGCCTTTCAGAGCCTTACCACCGGTTCGCCAGTCGGGCGGGAAGACGGTCTACTGCTGGCTGGCCGAGGGCGACTGCGATCCCTCGATGCTCTCGAGTAACACTTTCGAGATGGAGTGGCCTCCGCGTTCAGGTCGCCGTCAGAGCTTCCCCGAGATCGACCGGGGAGAGTGGTTTAGCCTGGAGGAAGCGGCGCGCCGAATCAACCGTGCCCAAGCGGCCTTCCTGACCGAGGTGACCGAGAGCTCGCCGCCTGATTCCTAATACGATGGAAGTCGCGGGACCAAGGTTGGCTCGATGGCGGTGAGATCAGTTGCCGACGTGAAACGTAGTTTGACGGGCTTTTCAAGGAGCCATCGGAGGAGCGGGAGTGACGGGGCTCCCGGCTCCTCTCGGGCTTCGGGTGGCCAGGAATTCCGCCACGATCATGACGGGCACCCAGCAGACCCAGACCGCGCTGGGATAGATGTCATGGAAAGCGAAGCCGTAGCTCTGCATGTGATAAAGGTAGGCTCGAAAGACAACGGCTCCGAAGGATAAGGCGAAGTTGCGGAAGACCCAGAGACGGTGCTCGGAGAAGTCGCGGGCTCTGGCCGACTTCCAAGCTTGGTAGCCGGTGTAACCCCAAAGGAGCGACATCACTAGAAAGCCGGCACGAGAAGAGGGCCCACCTTCGGCCATCAACGACATGGGGATCGCGGTAAGGGTCCCGAGAAGGACACCCAACATATAGAGCTGTCCTCGCTGGCGGTGGTATCCCAACCTCTCGATGAAGCCGAGCGGGCCCAGGAGAAGAGTCAGCGCCGCCGCTATCCCGTGCGTTCGGACCAGGATCAGATGGCGTTGATACTTGTCCATGAAAGGGTAAGCGAAGTCTTCGGGATCGCCCAGTATGTAGTGAAGAGAACCGATGGCGGTGGCAACACTTGCTAAAAGTAAAAGACCAAGCAACAATTTCCCAGGTCGAAATCTCACAACTCGTCCGGTCGCCATCAGGCTGACTCTATTCCGTCCTTCAACGACCTATTCCGTCCCTCACGGGACATTGAGTTTTATCAGGGATGTTCCCGCCCTCGTGGAGGAAGTTCCGTGCCAGGCCGAGGGGTTACCTCGGTTGTCCCGAAAAGCTCTTCCGTGAGTAGTCAAGTGGGAATAACAGATTCGGAGTCTTCGAAGTGGGATGAGCGATACGCTCGCCAAGATACGCCGTGGGACCGTGGCGCGGCGAGCCCGTTTCTCGCCGTCTGCCTGGAGCGACTCGAGTCGGAATGCTCCATCCTGGTTCCGGGATGCGGTGCTGGTCACGAGGTCTTGGCGTTGGCCAGTTTAGGCTTTCGTGTCACCGGGCTGGATGTTTCCAAACTGGCCCTGGCAACCTGTCGGGAGTCTTTAGAGAAGGCAGGCGCGCGAGCCGACCTTATTCAAGCTGACGTTCTCGAATGGCAAGCTCCCCGAGCCTTTGACGCGGTCTACGAGCAGACGTGTCTTTGTGCTCTCGACCCTTCACATTGGGAGGCCTACGCAGGAAAGCTCTCCGTCTGGGTCCGACCTGAAGGGCGACTGTTCGCCGCTTTTATGCAGGCGGAGGGCCCGGGTGGCCCTCCCTTTGACTGTCCTATCCCAAAAATGCAGCAGCTTTTTCCTCATCCGGTATGGGACTGGCCGGAGCAGCCTCCGGTCCGGATCGACCGCGGACCCAAGCCGTATGAACTCGGTTATATCCTAACTCGGCGTTAAGCAAGAAGGGCGCCGTTCTATACCCACATCCATAGTCTTTTGCATAAAGATTGGTCGGGAGGCGCCGAAAGCGCAAGGACCGTCCGATGGCGCATATCGAGAATATGTAGCTGAGGCGGGACGTAGCGATTTCGGATGGTGTCCAGACTTCGTAACGCCTTCGGCTTTCGCCGCCAAGATTATGCAAGATATTATGGATGTGGGTATAAAGCTACACGCGGCGAGCTTTATTCCGCTTGATGCTTTTCGGCGTCTGTTTGCGGATCTTCTTGCTGGAGTTTTTGCGAGGCTTGGCGGGCTTCGGCTTGGGACGCTTGGCCGAAGACTTCTTTGAGGAACCGGTTCCCTTCGGTCGCTTGGGCTTGAGCTTTCCATCCTCTTCACCCCGCGGAAAGCCGACGTGGACATGCCCCGCGTGTCCTTTACTTCCTGGGCCGATAACCTCGGTCGCACCGAGTTTTTTGGCGTCGCGCATAAAAGCTTTATAGTCAGGGTTGTTCTTGTCGACTTTCTTCCCGTTGATGGAATTGACGTCGAAAGCCGTTCCGGCGTAGTGGCGTGAATTCTTCCCGTGCTTTCCTCCGGCGATAGAGCTGACGCTGAATTTGTACTTTTCCGCCAGCTCTTTCATGCCCTCAAGCATTTTCGGACTCAGCTCGACCTGCTGACCTTTAGCGTGCCCATACTTGCTGGTATCGGCGGCTTTACCGGCCGCGGCTTGGGCGATGGAGTCGTAAGCGCTGGCTGTGTCTTTGACCCCGCTAACCTGATCGCGGCGAAGATCGATGCGACCCGATTTTGCCAGTTCCATGATCTCTTGCGCGGTGGCCTGAGCACCGCTCGCGGGAGCCTTCCCGTTGAGGGCCTCCATCACCGCGGGTGTGGGTGCGATGATGTTGTTCCCAGCGGCGATGGAGCCGGCATCGGGCAAGAGAGACATTCCGCTGGTACCCAGGAAATTGCCCAGGGCCGGGTGATTGCCCAGCGCGGTTGCTTCTCCGAAAGAGCAGGCACCGGCCAGTAGCCCTCCGGCGGGATTGGTCAGCGCGCCGAGCGGACCCCCCATCAAGGATGAAGCGATCTGTTGGAATGAGCTCTCACCACCGAGTTCGGAACCCGAGGTCAGGGTGGAAAGAAACGGATTGGCGAACGTTCCAATTCCAAGATTTCCCAAAGATAGATCCAACATAATAGAGCTCCTTACGTCATCGCCTTGACCCCACTGGCAGAATGACTTTTGAGGCGCACAGACAGCCTAAATTCGAGTCAGGCCATGTTAGCAAGTTGTAAAATTGTCGTTGAGCCAAGCTCCGCGATTCCATGCAGGATGGCCCCGATCGTCAACGTGAGGGTCCAGGTGCCGAGGCTAAGGAGGAGGATGTGAAAGGAGAGGGCAGGCGCCAGACTTGGCAGAGGCCCTGGTTTTGCTCGGTAGAGCCGAAAGAACTCCGAGCCCAGGCAGACCAAGCCTGCAATCAGCGCAGCGGTCCAGAGTCCTGGGGCGAGCACGGCTAGTGTCCACGACGGCTCTACGCCATAAGGGGGCGCGCCGGCGGCCGCGGAAATCATACCGCCGCAGGCTGTTCCGGCCAGCGCAAGTTCAATTCCCAGCAAAAGGAGCAGACCGCCCCGCCTGAGTTTGGCTCGCCGCCAAGTTCTGAGTTGACCTTGCTCGTTTAGCATAGGCATCCCGTGAGTTGGTAGATGGGGATGACGAGTCCGACGGCGACGGCTATCAAGAGGCAACACAAGATGATGTGACTGCCCAGCAAGAGGTCGAGATTGGGTGGCGCGTAGCCCGATTCCGATTGGGGGCTCGCGGCGGCGCGTAGTTGCGCGCGGTGAAGTCGGACGAGAAATAGAGCCCAACAGGCCGAGAGCACCATCCATGAGCCTGGAATCGAAAATAGGGGAGACAGATGTATAACCATCTTGGTCGTGGTGGGAAGTTTGAGATTCATCCCTTTGTACAAGTCTATGACATAGCCTTGACCTAGGAGAACCTCAAGCAATAAAGCGGTAGCGCATCCGTGGATGAAAAGGGCCAGGCAGGCCAGACTGTAGGGCCCGAAGCGTTTCTTCATAGACGCCCGATCATTTCCAGAGTGGGAAGGCCCAGGGCGATCATCACCAGCACCAGCAGACAGGTTAGGCCAAGGTGAAGGGCTAGAGGGAGGGCCAAGCTGGGAAGAGGCCGCTCGTCCTGTTGGCGGCGGCGGGGGAGATGAAGCCAGAGAAGGCCTAGCGTCCAGACTATCATCATGGGCCCACTGAAACCGTCGGGGAGCGTCGACTTGAGCCACAGCAGCGCTTCGGTCAGAGGTGAGGCTAAAGGCGGTTCTCCCTCGAACAACCCTCCCAGGCTACCAACTATCGCTTCCACGGCATAGAAGGTGAGACAGCCTTGAAACCACACGGCGAACAAAACGTAAGCGTAGTCTCGTCTAGCCTTTGTTCTGGCGAGCGCTTCTGAGGAGGGGCCGTTGAAGACTTCTTCCGTCATAACTTATCCTAAGTATCCAGTCGGAATATAAAATAAGAAGCTGATCGCCACCGCCAACCAGATCAAAAGACTTTGCATCAAAATGTGCAGCGCGAAGGGGCGCGCGAGCTGGAGCTCTCCTTCTTGAAGCCGAGTGACCCTCCACAGAACTACCGTCCAGAGAAGGGTGAGCCAGAGCCAGGTCGATGGGAATTGAAAATAGGGAGTGAGTTCGGAGAGGGCGCGTCCGAAAGGGGGTAACTTCAGGTGACACTGTCTCGCGACGTCGTCATGATAGCGCACTCCCCAATCAAAAAGATACAGAGTCAGGCATCCGTGAGCCCAGACCCATGCGCCTGCGTGCCAAGAGAGGAGGCGGCGGGTGGAAGGCGTGAGGGTGACCACTTAGAAGGAGTTCGTGTCTACTGTGAACTCAGCCTGCCGCGGAGCTCACCATTTGCAAGGGGCGTAGTCTTTGAGGAACTGGCCGAAGAAGGGGGTCTCCTCGTTCTCCACTCCGACGGCGATGGGGTGGTAGATGCGCGCCATGCCGTCGATGATATCCAGAGGGGCGAAGAAGCCCAGCTCTTCTTGTTTGCGAAGTCTTTTGGCGGTTGGGTTCTCGTCGGTGACCCAGCCGGTGTCCACCGCGTTCATGTAGATTCCGTCTTTGGCGTAGCCCGCCGCCGAGGTGTGGGTCATCATGTTGAGCGCCGCCTTGGCCATGTTGGTGTGGGGGTGGTAGATCGTTTTGTGGCGCGAGAACTGGCCTTCCATGGCCGAAACGTTGACGATGAAGCGGCGCTCGAAAGGTGAGCGCGTCATCAAAGGCTTCAGCCGAGCGTTCAGCAAGGCGGGTGCGATGGAGTTCACCAGCTGCACCTCCAGCATCTCCCGCGCGCTGACCTCTTCTAAAGGCAAAAGCCAGCTGTTGACGTCGCGCGAGTCGACCCGCTCTTCCCGGTCGTGAAGCTCTTCCAGGGGGAGAACGTCGACCTCGGCGGGCTCGCTTGACGACTCGCCGGAGAGAAGGGCGGTGGCCTCGAGCTCCACCGTGGAGGGACATGGTTGAAGTACCAGAGAGCGAGCTGAAAGCGAAAGCGTCTCCTCCGGCTGTCGCTCTTGCAGCAGCAGCTTTTGGTAAAAGCCGGCGGGGCGTTGGATGGTTTGAGCGGCGTTGTGGACCAGAATGTCGAGACTCGGCAGCTCCTCGAGAAGTCTTTCAGCGAAGGCCTCGACGGCGGGGATGTCGCGCAGATCCAGCCCGAAGACGCGCAGTCGCTCGAGCCACTCTCCCGAGTCCTCCTCGGCCTCCAAGCGGCGGGCGGCGGCGAAGGGAAAGCGAGTCACCACCATCACCGTGGCGCCGTCGCGCAGCAAGCGAAGGACCAGCTGATGGCCGATCTTCACCCGCCCTCCCGTGACCAGGGCGACGCGCCCACTCAGGTCGGCGCGCAGACCCCGCATGGCGTAGTTGAAGGCGGCGCACTGGGGGCACAGGTAGTGATAGAAAAAATGCACTTCCGTATAGGGCGTTTTGCAGACGTAGCAGTGCTCGGGCTCATGAAGATGGCGTCGATCCGAGGAAAGGGGAAGAGCGAGTCTTTCAGTATCGCTTTGATGTTGGACCAGGACGGTGCTGGCCAAAAGCTCCCGGTCTTCCAAACGCTTCTGTTCCTTCGCGCGCTGTTTGTGCTCGCGACCACCACGATTCCCTTCACGGTAGAGCTTGCGCACCAATCCACGCAGTCGGTCGTTGGGCTCCATGGTGCGATAGCTGTCGGAGAGGCGTTGCAAGAGCTCGATGCACTGCTCCATCTCCTCGGGGCTTAAGGGGTTCACGCGCCGCCTATTCCCGTCCGAGGGAGAGAACCCTGGCCGATATCGACTTCGTGTAACATCTCTCTAACAAGCGGAGTTCTCAGGATCTCTATACTCTCCGTTATGAACATTGTCACTCCTCATGCTGGCGGTTGCGGCATCGACCACCACGTCCATCGCAGTCTTTTCAAGAACGCCGGCGCGGTGGAGAACACTCACGAGGAGTTTCAGGTCCAGTTGGGCGACCACTTCACCCCCGTCCTTGACGAGTTTAAAGACCTGGCTCGTGGTATGGACCGCAACAACGATGGGATTGTGGATTCCAACGAGATCTTGCCCGAGGGTACGACTCGACTCGGAAACGTCCAGGTCGACCAACCCGACTACACCTTCAGTTTCAAGCACCACTTGGCCGGATGGGCCAACCCTCACGCCGACTCCTATCCCAGCGCAGCCAAGATCGCCGACAAGCTCGACCAGTTGACCGAGAAGTATCCCGACCTGGCGCACAAGGTCTCCATCGGGAAGACCGCTGAAGGTCGAGACATCTGGGCTGTTCGTGTGGGGAAGGGCCCGGAGGGAGAAAAGCCTGGAACCCTCGTCGTGGGTGGGCACCACGCCCGTGAGTGGGCCGGAAACGGGGCCGTCACCACCTCCATCGAGACTCTTTTGGACAACTACGGAAAAGATTCGGAGTTGACCGAGCAAGTCGACAAGATGGACCTCTGGTTCGTTCCGCTGGCCAATCCCGATGGGTATGAGTATTCACGCAACGCCGACCCGAACTGGCGCAAAAACCGCTCCCACCACCCCGGTGTCAACGGCGTGGGAACTGACCTCAATCGTAACTATCGGGCCGACTATCGCTTCCCCGGAGACTCTCCCAGTCGCACCGACGACGACCAGGGCGCCTCGGACAATCCCAACGCGCTGACCTATCGTGGCCCTCACGCTCTTTCGGAGAAAGAGAGCCAGACCATCACCAATTTCATCGACACTCATCCGAACCTCAAGGGCGTGCTCGATGTCCACGGCTTCGGACGCATGATCTTGTTCCCCGGAGTTGCCGACAAGACTCGTGAGACGCAATACCGACAGGTCGCCGACAAGATCAACGAGGCGCTCGACATCAAGTATACCCCTCTGGCCGTTCCCGAGCTCTATCCCACCACGGGAGACCTGAGCGTTTACGCCGAGAAGAAAGGCGTGCTCAGCATGGCTTTGGAGATAGGCACCTCGTTCCAGCCCGCCCCCGACAAGATCAAGGATATCACCGACCGCGGCTCCAAAGCGGTGCTCGCCTTCATCGATCAAGTGGCCGAGCAGGGGAATCTGCTGACCTAAGGACCTGTCCTAGACAGCCCCTAACGTTAGCAGCTTCAGACTGAGAGGTTAACATTTCGTACACATACCCCTCTGCGCATTTTACGGCCGTTTTGCGCTGGGCGAGTAGTCTCTGTCTAACAGATAAGTTGATATACAACAAAAGTTGGCGAAGAATAAAGACTGACTATGCTCACTCACCGGCCCTCTCCTTGAGGGCCTTTTTCATGTGTCCGCGTTCTCACCACGCTTGCGGTTGAAAACCAGATGTTCCGCACGAGTGCGGAGCTGCCGATTGAACTTGCGGTAGGTGCTATCTTTATTGCCTCTTCGCGAGGTGTACCAGGCATAGATGGGACCGGCTAGCAAGCCAAAAGGTGGAAGTAGACAGCATCCCAGGGCTGAGGCTATGGTACTACCACGAGTCAGAATGGATCGATTGTCGTAGAGGGGCACTTCAGTGGAGAGCATAAGGCTCGTTTGACCCTTCCAGATGATAGTGCAGCGCTCTATGTCGGCGTTGACCTTGTCGTCGACCACGACCGCCAGACCGCTCAGGTCGGTCGTGACCGAACTGCCATCGAGAATGGCGAAGGCGCCGCCTCCCGCGTCGTGCCCTCGGACGGGATTAAGGCAGACTCCATCTTTGACGTAATGCAGACTTGACGGACCGAAAAGATAGACTGGCAGTCCAAACGCTTCTTTGAAGCGGAGCTCTGTTTCACTCGACTTGGTGAATCCCGGTGGGAGTCGGAGCCGAAAGATCGGCGGCAAGGTCGGGGCATAGTCGTTAAGCCCGTCGGGAATGGTACGCCAGGCCCGCCCCTTACGGACTGGAGGCCAACGTAAGGTGTTGTTGGCGCCGGTCTTGATCTCGAAGGCGCCGAGGTAAGGCGAGCTCAGCTCTGAAACGGGGTCGATCGTCGGTTTGTGAAGAGCCTGAGGAAGGCTTGGCCCGATCGGCGAACCGTCTAAAATGATCGGCATGGGAGCGAAGGCGCAACGACGAGTGATGGCCGCGTGCTCCGCCGAGGTTTGGCTGATGGGAAGTCCGATCGATACCTTGGTCAGAAAGAAGAGAAAGAATCGTCTTCCTTTGTCCAGAGGTTCGATGCGCGGAAACGGTGCGTCCCGGTAGACCTCCGAACGGCCTTCGGCCAGCGATAATATCGTTCCGTAGCCGTCGTCGTCCCACTCGCCCCACATCAGCTCTTGGGGCGACTGCCCCGAGATACCGCAAATAGCCATGGCCAGATAAGAGCGAGCCTGGTCGGATTCTTCCAGGGGAGCGGCTAGAGCTAAACTGAGCGAGTCGACCGAAACGGTCCGGTCCGAGCCTTCGGTCTCGAAGAAAAGAAGAACCGAGCGATTGAGTAGTTTGATGTGGAGCTCTTCGACTTTGAGCCGTGTGGCGCACTGCACCAGTTTGAGAATGTAGTCCTCAGGGTTGACCAGGCTGTGGGAGGACAGCTTGGCCACGGCTTTCTCTAGAGCCAGAGTGAAAGAACCCGCGGATTCGAAAGAGCCGGCGGCGCGCTGGGCCTCAATGAATGAGCTAAGATCGTTCATAGGTTCTATACTGCCTCGAAGGAGTGACGATATCACCTGGGTAACGAAAAAAAGAGCCGTCTGGCTCCTTTTTCCCGAGAGTCTGTTGGAGCTTTTAGCTCAGTGTCTTGTTCTCACGACGACGCTGCTCGGCCCCAGTCATCCAGTTATTGGGGTACATGGTGTACTCGGGGAACCCCGGGTCGTCCAGGCAGCGCTTAGTGCGAAGCCAGACTTCACGCACGCGACGATCGCGGCACTCGGGATCGAAAAACTCGAACCCGTCAAAATGTTTTTCTAAATACTCTTCTTTGTACTGCACGTTTTCAACCTCATTTTGGCCATGAACCGGTACAGCGAAGCTGTAACACTACGCTTTCAGCCGAAGGATGGCTTCGAACCGAGACAGTTATGTTCCGCTCTTATAATTCCTTCCCCGTCTTGAAGTTTCTTTAGAAATGGTCTAGCTCGACGGAAAGGGGGTGCTAGAGGGGAGGCCTTCGGGCGGTTCGCAGCGCCAGATCCAGGTCTTCCCTTCGCCGATCGCTCCGCGTTTATCTTTTCTTACCATCACTTGAAGGCGAGCCGGGTCGCGAGGATAGGCCTCGATCTGTAGACGCAGGCCGATCAGGCAACCGAGAGAGGGGAGTTCGGATTGTTTGTCGGTGAGGATCAGTAAGGTCGAACGGTGGTGACGAGCCAGGGCGTTGAGTCGCGCCAGAAGTGAAATTTCGAGAGTGAGGGGAGGCTTTTTCCAGGAGGCCAGATCCCATACTAAAAGGTCGAAACCTCCGGAACTTAAGAGACGCGCCGAGGCTAACGCCGCTTCTTCTGGTTTGGAGAGAAAAACTAGTGGGAGTCGGCGGAGATCGACTCCACTAGCCCGCATGTCGGGAGGGTAGAACGGTTTGGCCTGACAGCCGAGCCATAGGCATGGTTTGGCATGGCTTTGAACATGACGAACAAAAGACGCGGCGAAGGTCAACCCCGCGCCGCCCCCTGTTCCGGAGACCTCCACCAACTGTCCTACCGCTAAGGGCCACAGATCGGCTCCGTGGCGTAGGCGTTCTCCCCTGCATCGTGCCTCCTGAAAGGCCGATTCCAATCCGGTGTGCGCGCTGGTTCTCCACTCGGCTTGAGATGGGTCTCGTGTCAGGTTCATGGCACAAGGGGCTGCCCTTCGTAATAGCGGCGCACTTCGAGCACTTTCCCCAGGATTTTGACGTCTTTGCGAGGGAGACGGAGAGGTCGAAATTCTGGATTTTCGGGGTAAAGCTCCACCAACCGTTTGGCCATCTGGAAACGTTTGACCGTCGCTTCGTCTCCCACGAGAACAACCACAATGTCCCCGTTTTGTGCACTATTTTGGCGACGCGCGACGACAAAGTCGTCCGGCATAATCCCCGCTCCGACCATCGACATCCCTCGAACTTTGAGGACAAAAAGCTCTTCGCCATGGCGGGAACGTTCGACTTCGATATAGCCAACCGGATTTTGCTTGGCTAAAACCAGGGCTCCGCCTTGCACGGGATCGAATACGGAACCGAGCACGGGAACGCGTTGAGACAAAGAGCTGAGAAGCTCGGGCGGAAGACCGTAGGAGCGGGAAGCGGTTCCTCGCTTGATCAACAGCCCCTCCCGGACCAGGGCTGCCATGTGTTTGCGGGCCGTTTCCACGGCACGAAATCCCATAGCGACTTGAACTTCTCGAATAGTGGGGGGGTCGCCTCGTTGAAGTCGTGGAGCGACATAATGGTACACGCGTTGGCGAGTTTCGTCTTGTTTAGACATATGTCTATGGTAGGATTGAGTGGCCAAAAGGTCAAGGGGGATTGCCGCTCTTCTCGCGGAACTCGGACCCCGCATGTTTCGGACTGTCTTTTTTCTGTGGGCTCTATTAGGCTCGGTGGCTCTGGCCCAGCCGCGTCATCTTTACTTGACCTGGGATAATCCCGATACCTCGCGCACTCAGACGGTGGTCTTCCAAACGGTGGGTAAAGCCGCTAACCCACGAGTGGAAGTCAAGTTGGAAGGCCCCACAGGGAAAGTGAGTTCTCTGGACTGCAAAAGTCTGATGTTGGTCGGTACCCAGCGCCGTATACACCACCTTACTCTCAAAGGGCTAAAACCCGGCACGGTATATCAGTTCCGAGCTGGAGACAACGTTCACGGTATGTCCGCATGGAGAAGTTTTCGAACCCTACCCGAAAGCGGACCGATCAAGATCGTTACCGGAGGGGATATGTATCGCCACCCCGAGACAGTGCAACTGCTTGTCGCCGCCGCTTCCCACAAGCCGGATGTCGCGCTGATCGGTGGAGATATCGCTTACGCCGACGCCGACCTGGCCAAGATAGGGTTCTGGGACGATTGGTTCGACAACTGGGCTCAGCACTTGGACCCGAAGAGCGGCCCGATGGTGCCGATGGTCTGCGCCATCGGCAACCACGAGGTGGGCGGCGCCTTCGACCGGAAGAAGCCGGACGCGCCCTTTTTCTTCGCTTTCTTTCCGCAGGGCGGAGAAGCGTACTTTCACCGCAAGCTCGGCGGCGATTGTGAGGTGGTCGTGCTCGACTCGAGCCACGTCACGACTCATCAAGCTCAAGTGCCGTTTTTGACGAAAACGCTACAGTCCATGCAGGAGAGAGCCGTGCCGTTCCGGCTGGCTCTTTATCACGTGCCCTGCTATCCGACTCACCGGCCCACCAACGATCCTTACGCTCAGAGGGGACGTAAACATTGGGTTCCTCTCTTCGACCGTTACGGCTTGACCGCGGGGCTGGAAAACCACGACCACACTTTCAAACGCACTCATCCCCTCAAGGGGGGGAAAGTCGATTCCACGGGCACAGTCTACATAGGAGACGGCTGCTGGGGACGGACTCCGAGGACAGTGGAGACGAATTTACCCTACCTGGCCAAGGCATCCTCGACTTACCACGTCTGGATGTTGACCACCGAAAAAGGCGAGCTTGTTTGCGAGGCGGTGGGACGCGATGGAAAAGTCTTTGACCGGGTACGCCTGAAGGGACGCTCAGGAGGTTAAGCTGGGGGAGAGCGAGCTACACGAAAACGTCATTGAAAGTGTCCTGGCCGACGCCTCTCGCATGGTGGAGAAGCGCATCGCGTATTTTCGGGCACTCCTGGCCCTGTTGCTGGGAATCTTCACGGCTCAGAACTTCATGCTGGCCGGAATCAGTCTCAAGGGGCCCTTCTTGCCCCTTTCCCTGATCTCATGCGCTCTTGCTTTGGGCTTTTCTCTTTTTGTGCTGGCGAACTCCCGAAGCAAAAAAAGTATTCCTGTGGTTCCCTTAGCCATAATGTCGATAGGGTTGGATGCCACCCTGATGATTTTACCAGTGGGACTTTTCTCCACGGAGGGCGGTTGGTTCACCACTAACGAAGTGATCTTAAATCAACCCTCGGTCTTCGCGATGTATCTGTTGGTCATCGCCTCCGGCCTGAGATTTCGCGAGGTCGCGAGATTGGGAATCATGGTCAACGGATGTGTTATCTTGAGCTTGATGGTCATGGAAGCGGTGCGCTCTCGCATCCCGGAGGGGATCGCGCCCGCGGCGTCACTGGCCGTACGCCAACATTTTTTGTTGTTAGCCAGTAGTGTTTTGTTGGCCTGGTTGATCTCTTCCCATATCCGCCAGACCACGTTGATGGCCGCCCAGACGGCGTTGCAGGCGACTGTTGATGCCCTGACCGGAGTTTACAATCGAGCTCATCTTCGCCAACGATTGGCGTTGTTATGCCAGGCGGGCCAGTCGTTTCACCTGATGATGGCGGACGTGGACCATTTCAAACGGATCAACGACGAACTGGGGCATCCGGTCGGTGACCGTGTGCTGATCGAAGTGGCCCGACGTTTTCAAGCGTCCTTACGCCCCGGGGACCTGTTGGCCCGCTACGGAGGAGAAGAGTTTTGTGTCGTCTTGACACGACTCGATGACGATGCCGCCGCCACAGTGGCTGAGCGCCTGCGCGCGAAAGTTCGCGCCGAGGAGATCGAGGGACGCACTGTGACCACCAGTGTGGGCCTTTCCCGCTGGAACGGTAGCGAGCCGATATCGGAGCTTTTTGAACGGGCCGATCAGGCGCTCTATAAAGCCAAGGAGCAGGGTCGCGATCGAGTTGTTGGCGATTGGCCTTAAGGTGTGTCAGCTACCATTTTATTGCTCTTTTAGATTTCCCTAAAGTCCGCGGGAAACCGGAACTTTGATGCGAAAGGACGCGCCATGAGTTGGAGTTGTGGCTTGCAGTTTCGAGTGCGCACCGGTCTCGACCGGGGTGTTACTTATCCTATCGACGCGCCGGTTCTCAAGATCGGACGCTCCCGTATGCCGGGTGACCGTCAAGAGGGTTGGATTCGAGTTCTCGACGACTCGGTCTCTCGACTTCATTGTGAACTCTTCTGGCAGGAAGACCGAAAGAGTTTTCGTCTCCTTCATCGTTCCACGACCAATTCTACCTACGTCAACGGTGAGGCGGTCGAAGACGCGGAACTCTTCGATGGGGATCTCCTGGAGGTCGGCAGTATCACACTAGAGCTTCAGAAGGCCGACCTGCGTTGGTCGAGAGCTGACGACAAGGCGGTCACGGACTGGCCTCAGAGACCCCATGAAGGCGGGACGATGCCCGTGGGGCTACCAAAGACTCAGGATATGATACAGATACCCGGCGCGACCGTGCAGGAAGTCAGTTCGGCTGGAGGATCCAAAATCTCCATTGGTCCGAAGGAGCCGTTTTGCTTGATTTCCCACCATGGCACGAACTATCAACTAGCGGAGCGCAAGATTCGACTCGGGGCCGAAGTGGACCCTGAGGACGATCCGAACGCTGAGGAGCCCAAGAAGAAGCCGCACTTTGATGTTCACTACGTCCTCGAAGGGGCGGATTTTAGTTATTACAATCTGATCTTGCGGTATGACGAATTGGCTTTGAGCTACAAGGCGGTGCGCCTGGGGCCCAACGCTCAGGAGATCTCGATCTCCCGTCGGCAAAGCGGCTTGACCTGGCATTCGGCCTTCCCGGAAGGGGTTGAGGTCGAGCTTCTGCCCGGCGATCAACTGTTGGTGGGGAATCTCGAATTGACCTATCAGAAGTCGCAGGTTGACGATGGCAGGCCCTAAACGCATCCTGGTCACGGGAGCCACCCGAGGATTGGGCGAGGCCATCGCCCGAGGTTTGGACCAACTTGGCCATCACACATTCCTGCTGGGACGCGATCCAGAAAAGCTGGAACAGCTCAAGGACGAGCTTTCTCACGCTCAGGTCGCCGCACAGGACCTGAGCCGGTCTGAGCAACTCAAAACGCTAGTGGAGACCGTCGTGAACCGGCTCGGCGGACTAGATGGGTTGATCAATAGCGCCGGGGTGATCGAGCCGATGGGGCTTTTGAGTGAATTGACGCCCACCGACTGGGAAGCCGCGCTTCGTGTCAATCTGACAGCGCCGGCCATGCTGATGGCGGCGGCACTGCCCCATCTTCAAAAGAGCGCGGGTCGGCTGGTTAACATCAGTAGTGGAGCCGCGGTCAAGCCCACTCAGGGCTGGGGGGCCTACTGCGCGGCCAAAGCTGGACTTTTGGCCCTGGGCCAGGTCGTCGCCGCCGAGCAGGGGGAGGTCGCGTGTTTCTCGCTTCGACCAGGGGTGATCGACACCGAGATGCAGCGACAGATTCGAGAAAGCTCCACCATGCCCGAGGAGGCCCAGGCGAGATTCCTTGATCTGCACCGGCAGGGTAAGCTAGAGTCTCCTGAAATTCCCGCTCGAGCAGCCATTTGGTTGATCCTAGAAGGACCTCACGAGCGTAGCGGGGAGTTCATCGAGTATTCCGATCCCCAGGTCAAGGCGGGGATTTCCCAACTCTTCTCTTCCGGACCAGATCCTGAGGCGTCCCCGACAGAAGGGAGAGCTCGCTAGGACACGAAGGGCGCTCACGTTCCCGCCCCTGGGCGGCTATCGCAGCGCATGACCTGTAGGTTAAGCGCGTTAGGAAAGGGATTCTTGCATGTCCGATCATAGCCACGACGCGCCCGTCAACAGCGCGAAACTGCTGCTCCCCGTCGTTATTTGTGGAATGCTCGTACTCATGTGCGTGATGTACTTCGGCGGCATGAGCAACGGATTCTACGCCCACTAGAGATTCGGCCGGAAACCCTATTGACAATGCTAAACGCAGTATGGTCCGGCCGAACCTCTAGACAATCTATTGGGCGTCGCCGGCCTTCACGGCTGGACTCCTGAGGCAGTGTCGCGCGACGAGTTTACCACACTCGAGGGGTTCCTGGCCTGGGCCGAGAGAACTCCTTCTCTAGCGGACGCTGTCCTCATCAGGCTAGACTTGACCGGCCACGCTTCGGTTTTTGAAAACCGTGATGTGACCGGTCTTCTTCTGTTGGGCTGTACCAGTGCCAACGATCTTCTGTCCGACCTGAGCCGGCGAGGGGCCTTGAATTTCCCCACCCTTCCGGGTTTGCCGTACCACCCTTATCGGGGCCACCTTTACACGGTGGAGGAGCTCTTCGACCCTCCCAGTTTCTTAGAGAGAGTGCAGTGTGGAGGGACGACCGCCTATCGGGAGACCGCTGACGGCAAAATCTACGAGCATTTCTGCAAAGCGGGTAGAAGTCGCCCTAAGGACATTGGAGAGTCGTTAGCGCAGCGACTGCACGATCACTCCATCACCGACTGTATCGAGAGCCTGATCGCCGGAAAGGCGGTGGTCGGTATCATGGGGGGACACTCCATGCTGCGCAACGACCCCGCCTATCACCGCATCGCCTATCTGGCTCGCGCATTGTGCCAGGAAGGCTTTTTTCTCATCTCCGGAGGCGGCCCCGGGGCGATGGAGGCCTGCCATCTCGGTGTTCATTTCGTGGATCGGTCGGAGAAAGACCTCGAGGTGGCTCTCGCTATGCTCGAGCAAGCGCCAGACTTTCACGCCATCGACGATTGGATCCGGGTGGGTCTGGAGACCAGAGAGCATTTTCCCGTTCCCGACTCTAAGCGGGCCGTTTCTCTGGGCGTTCCCACCTGGCACTTCGGCCACGAACCGCCCAACGTTTTCGCTTCTCATATCGGAAAGTATTTTTCCAACTCAGTGCGCGAGGACGGCCTGGTCACCATCGCCGAGCACGGACTGGTTTTCGCCAAAGGTTCGGCCGGCACCATCCAGGAGATCTTTCAGGACCAGACTCAGAACTATTATCAGACCGAGGGTCCACCCTCACCGATGATCCTCTTGGGAGAGGACTTCTGGAAATGGCGGCGCCCGATCTATCCCCTGCTTTGCTCCATGGCTTCCGGTCGTCCTTACGACAATCACCTCCACATCACCGACAGTAATGAAGCTATCGTGGAGATTCTCAAAGCCTACCGCGATTCTCGCCAGGTGAGCCCCGACAGCATGCTAGTGTAGACCTACATTTCGTACTTCCTCCACGGGCGGTGCCTCCGAGGCACCGCTCACCTCTCTCGGCGCTCCTAGCGATAACGGCACCTCGAAGTCACATCCTCGCGGAGGAAGTACGAAACATAGGTCTAGAGGGAACAGCTTCGACCGTTGAGAACCCCAGTCAGGTGAGTTCACCTCGCAAAAATCTTTACCTCATCGGCTTTATGGGTACCGGCAAGACCACCATTGGGCGCGAGCTTGCCAAGGTGATGGGACGCAAGTTTCTCGATACCGACCATGTGCTCGAGGATCGGTTTGGAAAGACGGTTAACGAGATTTTCGCCGACGAGGGCGAGGCGGTCTTTCGCGCCGCTGAACAGGCTCTCTCCTTGGAGTTGGCGGCCTCGGAGAACAAAGTGGTGGCGACGGGTGGGGGAACCGTGGTGGACCCGGTCAACTTCGAAGCTTTCGCAAAAAGCGGCTTGCTTCTGCGCCTCTACACTCGCGAGGGAAACCTGATCGGACGGCTCCATCGAACGGCTAAGCGGCCACTTCTTCTAGGGGAGAGCCCGGAAGAGGTCACCGAGAAGATCAAGCGTTTGATGGCCGAGCGCGAAGTTGTGTACAACCGGGTCAACCTACGTCTCGACACCACCGACCTCACACCTCTGGTGGCCGCCCGGAAGGTGCACGATTTTCTTCGGTCTCGACCCGAACTCTTCAGTCAGAGTCCTGATGTTCCGATCGAACTACGCTGACTCTTTGGCGCGCGGTTTTCATCATCAGCTCCGCAGGGATCTCCTGGAGCGGTCGATCTAGCCACAGAGCCAGACTCTCGGCGGCTTGATAGACCAGCATCGCTAGCCCATCCTGAACCTTGCCGCCCAGAGCTTTGACGGCTTTCCCCAGCGGCGTCTCCTTGCCGTAGATCAGCTCACTGAGCACGGCACCAGCGGGCCAGCGGTCGGGAAGGGTGAGAGGAGAGGAGCCTCCGTCGAGTCCGGCGGAGGTGGTCTGGACAACCAGACAGTCAGGTTTCAGCTGCTCGGGAAAGCTCTCTAGTGGCCGGACGTAACAGCGAGTCAGAGCATAGGGAAGAAATTCGCGGACCAAAGTCTCCGCTCGTTCCAAGGTTCGATTGAGCACGACGATCTCTGGGACTTTGTTCCGCGCGAGGGTATAAACCACCGCTCGGGCCGCGCCCCCGGCTCCCACCACCACTGCTTTCTCGGGGACTGTTCGGCCCAGGATGTCCGTCAGGCCGCGCCACCAGCCAGACCCGTCGGTGTTGTCGCCGAGGATGCGCCCCTGCGAAAAGTGGAGAACATTGCAGGCGCCGATGGCTTCAGCTCGGGGGGTTCTCTGATGGCAGATTCGAAAGGCTGCCTCTTTGTGAGGAACAGTCACGTTGGCGCCTATGGCACCCAGTGCGACGAGACCGTGCACCGCGGATTCGAAGTCTTCGACGGATACGTCGGCCGCCTGATAGATGATCGCTTGATTCAGATGTCGCAGGGCGGCGTTTTGGATCAAGGGGGACATAGAGTGTCGAACCGGATGGCCCAGGAGCCAGAGAGTTCGCAGGTCGGCGCGAGAGAGAATGTTCTCCATGAGTGGCTATTCGGAGCGGTCGACCTTGCCTGGGTAGACGTCCCAGAACTCAGGAAAAGAGATAGATGCCCAGCCGGAATTAAGGAGTGTCGTGTTCCCTTCGGCGATGAGCGCGGCCACCGCCCAGCTCATCTCCAGACGATGATCATGATGGCATTCCATGGCCGCGCCTTTGAGTCGGCAAGGCCCGTGTACGGAGAAACCGTCATGCTGCTCGGAGATGCGGGCGCCCATCTTGGAAAGTTCTCCCACCACGCTACCGATGCGATCGCTTTCCTTGACGCGAAGCTCCTCGGCGCCGTGAACCACCGTGGTCCCCTCGGCCGCGGTGGCGACCACGGCTAAGAGCGGAAACTCGTCGATGGCGCTGGGAACCTCCTCAGACTCCACGGTGGTGGCGGTCAGACGGCTACTGCCAGCCTCAATCACACCGACCGGTTCCCCCATTCTCTCCTCCACCGGAGTGATGGAAAGATCCGCTCCCATACGTTGGAGAATCTTGAAGAATCCCAACCGCGTGGGGTTGAGGCAGACGCCCTCCAGGCGAACCCGGCTGTGCTGACCCAAAATGGCGGCGGCAACCAGGAAGGCAGCCGATGAGGGATCGCCCGGAACGGTATAGCTGAAACCGTCCCAGCCGAATGGACCGGCCGGTAGATAGACCTCCAGACCACGGCTTTCCAGGGGAACTCCCAGGCCGCGGAGCATCATCTCGGTGTGGTCGCGGGTGAAGCCTTTTTCGGTCAGTCGAACCTCGACTCCAGAGCCTAAACCGGCCAGGAGCAGACAGCTCTTCACCTGGGCCGAGGCCACCTCGGGAGCCCCCTGGTAGGGGCGTGGATCTCCACCGCGCAAAACCACCGGAGCGAAGCGGTCGCCCCCTCGCGCCATGACCTGGGTTCCCATGCTGGCCAGGGGGCTCAGCACGCGGCTCTGCGGTCTTTTGCGCAGTGAGGCGTCGCCGTCGAGAATGGTGAAGATCGGGTAGGCGGCGACCAGGCCGCTCAAAAGGCGAAGCGAGGTGCCGGAGTTACCGCAGTCGAGCGGGCCGTCGGGCTCGCTCGGGCCTTTCTCGCCCCAGCCTTCCACGGTGGCGCGACCCTGCCCGTGGACGGTGACACCGGCACCCAAGGCGCGAAGGCAAGAGGCGGTACTCATCACGTCGGCTCCGCTCGAGAGTCCGGAGAGCTCGGTGATGCCTCGGGCCATGGCGCCGAAGATCAGCGCGCGATGGGACAGGCTCTTGTCCCCGTGAAGGGTCAAAGTTCGCTGCCAGGTGGCGCCTCCCGAGAGGGTCAGACTCATCCCAAGAGACCAACCTGCCGCATGATGGCCGCCACCGTCTCTTCCTGTTCCGGGGTCGCCTCCCAGAGAGGTTGGCGGACCGGACCCGCGGGGCGTCCCAGAAGTTTGAGGGCGATTTTGACCGGGACCGGGCTAGAGGTGATGAAGAGCCCCTCGAAGAGAGGGAAGAGTCGTTGATGGATGGCGGCGGCCTCGGCGACTTTGCCCGCGGCGAAGGCCATCAACATCTCCTTGATCTGGCGTCCGGCAACGTGCCCCGCGACCGAGACCACGCCCACGCCGCCCACCGCCAACTGGGGAAGTGTCTGGCTGTCGTCACCCGAGTAGGTGTCGAAAGTTTTCCGCTTCTCGGTTCCGAGGCGGGCGATCAGACGGCTGACCGGGTCGATGGGTAGGCTCTGCTTGACCGCCACTACCCGCTCGAGTCCAGCCAGCTCTTCCAGAACTTCCACCGGGATCTCTACCGCGCTTCGCCCCGGGATGTTGTAAAGCATGATGGGAAGTTTGGTGGCGTCATGAATGGCGCGAAAATGCTCCAGCATACCCTTGCCGGAGGGTTTGTTGTAGTAAGGGGCGACGAGCAAAAGCCCATCCGCACCCGCTTCCTGGGCTTTGAGCGAGAGCTCGATGGTAGACCGGGTGCAGTAAGAGCCGGTCCCAGCGATCACGGGAACATCGGCGCCCACAGCTTTCTTTACGGTCTTCCACAGCTCGACCTTCTCTTGACTGTTGAGAGTCGGGGCTTCCCCGGTGGTCCCGCAGATGACCAGACCGTCATTGCCGTCCTCCACCAGTTGGCGGGCCAGGGTCTGGACTCCCTCGAAGTCTACCTCGCCATTCGAGTGAAAGGGCGTGACCATCGCCGTTAAAAGTTGGCCGAAACGACCGCTCATCGGAACACCTCCAAGAATTAGGAAAATCTGCCGGGCCGTTTCGCCTTCACGATGGCCATTCCCCCAATCCGGCGAGCCCAACATTGAGCGAACCTACTCAGAAGGTCGCCCGCGAAAGTTCGAGGGATTGGAACTCAGAGATACGATCCCGACACCAAGCCTTCAGCCCGTCTCGCACAGCGTCGTTGGCCGCGGGGGTGGCGGATGAGCCCCAGACTATGATGAGATAGGAGTCGGTGGAAGGGTCGACTTTGCTTCGTTGGGCATCTTTGACCGGACCGCCCGTGGGGCCGGAAGCGTCGGCGAGAAGCAGAAGACCTTTGAGGCTGAGCACTTGACCGGAGGGGTTGAAGACGTACTCTTCTCCCGGCTGTCCAACGCGGATCTCCAGGGGAGCCTGAAGCTTCACCGCGTCGAGAACCGAGACGGGAAGGCCGCTCTGAAGGCTGAGCAGGTTGCAATGATCGACCAAGGGTGAGATCGTGGGCCAACGACCGTCCTCGACCGCTTTGGCCAGCGATTCCGAGGCGGGACGACCGCGACCCGAGGGCTTGTGGCCACCCCAGCGCAAAAGCGCGCGCACGGCGGACTTGACCGACTCATCGACAGGGGATGATGAAGGGGCGGAGGGCTCTCCGTCCGTGGAGAAATGGCCACGCACCAGGAAGGCCTGTACGGCTAGCTCTTCAGGGAGGTGGGGATGGAGAGTGATGGATTCGAAAATCGCCTGTGAAGACACGCGGCTAGTTTCGAATCACCTCGACCAAATCCCCCACGCGAACGCCCTGGGCCGCGAGAACTTCACCAACCCAGCTGTTGACGATGTCGTGCAGGCGTCCACAGAACTGGACACCTACTCGAGAGCCGTCGTCCCACCGGACCTGGGCCTTCACCGGGGTGAACCCGTGAATCCCCACGGTCACCGTGCGACCCAGGGGCAGAGGTGCGCTCACAGTGTTGCGATGAAATCCCAAACCTAACAAGGAGAGATCGATCGCCTCGATCGATTCCGTCTTTTCATGTTCGAGCTCCAGGTCGAGCAGACACTCCACCCGCGAGAAGACTCGCTTCTCGCTCGCTAAACTTTCAGAGCGCGTGTTCTGAGGAACACGGCGCCGAGTTCCGCGTCTCAATGCCATAACGATATCCCATATATTTTTTCATGAATGATTTAGGGGTGGTGTTTATGGCTTTGTTTGAGAACCCCTTGTTTCCTTCGTTTGCCTTTTGAAAATACTTGGACTTAATTTTTAGCCAAAGCCTCTGTCAGTAGTTTGTCGGCAAGCCCCAAGCTGACTCCGGCAGCCAGTCCGACTCCGGCTCCGATGACGCCTCCCGCTAAGGCTCCGGTGATTCTTCCGTAGCGTCGTGATTCGAAGGTTTTCTGGGCGGTCTGCATCTTGACCGTGCCGTCGTTGTTGTAGACCGGAACCTGCCTGTTCACCGGCACGGTTTCCGCGCGCCCTCTTCCATTGCTCGGGCCGATCCGCCAGAAGCTGTTCGGTTCGTAGTAGCCTTCGGGAATGTGGCCGATGGTGCGGTCAGTGGTAACCGGGACCTGCCAGCTGCGAGTGTTGACCTGGTTGGCGGCGGTCTCGACGCCTCCCGCCTGGATACCGAGGTAGATACCGACTCCGGCCCCGACCGCCGTGCCGCCGATGGCATAAGCTCCCATTCTGGTCTCCAGGGCGGATTCGCGATCCTTTGTTTCCTCACTCGGAGGCTTCCCCTGGTCGGAGGCTTCTTTGGGTAGATCAGCGATCGCGGTCGAAACCTCTATTGGAGTTTTAGAATCCTTGTCCAGACTATTGACGAGGAGGGAAACTCCCAGGCCCGCGGCGACACCGACAAGTCCACCGGCCAAGCCTCCCAAAAGTGCTCCAGAGATGGGGGTGAGAGGGTTGGAATTCTTAAACTGTGGCTCCTCGTAGGTGCCCACGACTCGTTCCCTGACATTGGGAGAATAGTTGTGCCACCAGCCTCGGGTTTTGGTGTCGTAGTCGACGCAACTCCCCTCTTTTCGCTCGACACAATACCTTTCGCGATCCGCTGTGGTATGGTGACTATAGCCGGTCAGCTCAGGCTCGACGATGTCTCGCTCCACCCGGACTTCTTTCACCGAGTTGTTGGCCTGAGCTTCGAAGCCTTTGATGGTTCCGATGGTGGCGCCCGCGACCACGCCGACGGTACCGCCGATCACAGCGTAGTCTCTGGTTCTGGAATGGCGCGAAGGTGTGCTGAAGTCGTTTCCTCCGCGAATTAACCTGCCCACTCCGCGGGTGGCGTCTTTGATCGTGCCGAGCATTTTTTTCTCTCCTACAAACAATGTGCACCCCGGAGGGCACGTAGTACGAGAGTGAAGGCATAAGGTGAATCTTCTCTATTTCGCTTCAGTATGAAAGAGAGTTCTGAAAGTAGCCTGAAAAAAGAAAAGCGGGCCATCTCGGCCCGCCTCCGGCATAACTATCTTCTGATGTGACGTTCGAGAAACGGTCTAGTCGGCTAGGATGTTGGTTGCCGCGCCGGTCAGTCCGAAGGCGGCGGCGCCTCCCACCAGAGCCAGAGCTCCGCCCACGATCGGATTTCCACCCAGCATGGTCGAGGCGCCTCCAGCGATTCCGCCGAGAACGAGCCCGGTGGCAGCCATCGGTGCCGTTTTGTTGCTTCCGCCGAGGGAGCCGAGGTCCGCCATGATGCCCAGGCAGCCGAGTCCGATCGCGCCAGCCACTCCGCCAATACCTGCGGCGGCAGCTCCAGCCGCCAACCCGACGTTAGTGCCGGCGTACCAACCGAGAGCACCGGCACCCGCGGCGGCGGCTCCCGCGAGAATCCACTTCCCTGCTTTGAGAGGGGAGGGGGTCTGTGACTTTAAGCTGGGCTCGAATGATTCGCTAGGTACGGACTGAGCGACCTCTACCGAGGGCTGGGGAGCCGAGGCGGCTTGTAGGTTTGGTCGGGCCGAGATGGTGGGTGAATAAGCTGTGGTGATATTCAAGGATTTATCCTCCGTTATTTTCTCCACCAATCTTACAACCCGACTGTCACGACAGCGTTAAACGGCTTAAGTCAGGCGACGTGAGGTTTCGTAAGGATAGATATCGGGAGGCTTTCCGGCTCGAATTCTGTCTTGAACATCGCGCCAGTAGTCCGGGGTGAATAGGTCCCCGTGTGTTTCTTGGAAGGCTTGTTTGGCACAATCCGGGATACCCAGAAAGCGTGGAAACTCTTCGGGGAAAATGTCGTTGTCACGAACCGAGTACCAAGGCTCCGCCGCCATCTCTTGCTCGATGGTGGTGGCGATCGGGATGGCTCGAAAGTTACATTCGGTCAGCAGACAGAGTTCATCGTAGTCGTAGAAGACCACGCGACCCGTACGGGTCACTCCAAAGTTCTTGGGGAAGAGATCTCCGGCGAAGACGTTGGCCGCGGCTAGATCCTTGATGGCTTGACCGTAGTCTAAGGTCGAGGCGATGACGTCGGGTTCAGAGCTCTCCGCCCAATAAAGATTCAAGGGTCTGACCCGGCGCTCCACGTAGGCGTGGGAGAGCAAGACATCCCCTCCTTCGATATGCACGGTCTGAGAAGCCTCTTGGAGCAGCCGATCCAGCAAGCTTTTCTCGAAACGAAACTCGCGAATGCGCAGATGCTCAAACTCGTGCGCCTCCACCAGACGTCCCGCGCGATCATGCTCGAAAACCATCCGATAGCTTCGTTTGACATCCTCGCGGGAAGTGTTCTTGGGGTAATCGAAGCGGTCTTTGATCAGCTTGAAGACCAAGTCGTAGCTGGGCAAAGTGAAGACCAGCATCACCATACCCTTGACCCCCTCGGCGGCCACAAAGGTCTGTTCCGAGGAGAGAAGATGAGCTACGAAGTCGCGAAAAAGCTCGGTCTTTCCGTGGCGGTGGTAGCCGATTCCGTTGTAAAGATCCACCAGCGGCTTGCGAGGCATCAGTTCACGAAGTTGGCGCACCAGCTGGTACGGACAGCTGGCGTTGGCCCGAAAATAGGCCCGAGTATAGGAAAAGAGAATGGAGAGATCTAGTTCGCCCGTCATCACTGCGTCCAGCACGATACCTTCCTCGCGATTGCGAAGCGAGAAAGCCACGGGGAGAGAGTAAGACTGCTCCTCCCCGGTCAAGACACGGCCGACCAGATAGGCCCCGCGGCTGCGATAGAAGGCGGTCGAGATCATCTCCAGACTCACCAACTGCCGACATTCGCCCTGGAGTGCCGTGGAAATTCGCTCCACCGCTTGGGACAGATTCGATTCCAGGTCGGACCATAGGCCGGCTTCGAATCCTCCAGAACCGACGTCGGTCAGAGCGGTCCGCAAGAGCTCCGAAAGTGGTGCCTCGCCACGCCTTTGCACGTAGTTGACGGCCACCGTCGTGGGTGGCGCGTCAAAGTCCGAGTCGACGAACTCGATCGCTTGATCGACCCCTTGGGTCGAAAAGATACGCCGGGTTACCGAGTTGAAGAAGCTCTCGGCGATCTCCCACAGCGAGGTTTGCGAAATGAAGGCGGAATAAACGGCTTTGGCGGCCATCCAGATCTGACGGTCCTCGACACGCGAGCCCATCAATTCTCGGATAGAGGTAACAAGCTCGTCCAGCTCCTCGTTGTAAAGCCGCAGGCGAGCAGAGGCGTCGGACGAGCTTCCCTTCCAGTCGCGGTCGAGGAAGCGGCGTCGAGCCCGGCAGCTGATCTGATGAAACTGTTCCTGGTAGTCTAAAAAGGCGCGTTGGATGGCTTCCGAGCAGAGTGCGGCCAATCGACTATCCGTTACCGGGCCTGTCGAGGCGATATGTGAAGACCCAGGGCTCATGCTGCTTCATGCTTCTTCGCCCGAGCCGAGGTGTGAACCTCGTGGAGCCTCCTGTTTAAGATGCCAGATATCCCAGCGTTTCCACTCCGATCCCGTGGCGGTGTAGGAAGCTCTTGGCCACCGGCAGGGACGATGGATCTTGAAGCTCGGTGAGCATCTGTCCGAACTGGGCTCCACGCTCGTCATACTCGAACCAAACTTTGACGATCCGGCACTTCACTCCGTGGCTCTGGTACAGTTCGGTAAGAAAAGGGAATCCGGCGGTGGTTCCCTTGAGGGTGAGGCGCAGTAGCGGCTGTCCGGCCTCGCCTTCAGGGGCTAGGCGCTCCACCATCTCCTCGGGAACCTCGACTTTGAGGTGATCCCGGTTGACGATGGTCAGAGGACGGCGTTTTTCAGGCTTGGGCGGCGAGGGGACCTCATGACGCCGGCGGCGGCGAATGTGGGGGCTTTTGGTCGAGGAGCGGCGCAGTGATGATGACATAAGTACCTCCTGTCTCCTGGTCGGATCGGATGGCCCTTGAATGAAGAAAGCCCTCCGAGCTGACCGGGAGGGCTTTTTCTTGGCGTTCGTCTTAGGAGAAAACGCTAGCTAACCATCCCGAGAAACTCGGCGCGGCAACAGCAAATCATCATAATCTCCGGACGATTCATGTTCTTCGACTATAGGACTTCGGAAGTTCCGACGTCAAGAGCTAGTGCGCGTCAACGTCAGGAGTCCGATAGGAGGGGAAGGTTCCTCGATTCGGCGAAACGGCGCGGCCAGGAGAAACATTGATCGTGTCTGCAACCGAAACCGCTCAGTTGAGCAAAGAACAAAAACTTTACAACATTCGCCACGGGCTGGCCCACGTGATGGCTCAGGCCGTGCTGGAGATGTTCCCTGAAGGCAAGATCGCCATCGGACCTCCCATCGATAACGGCTTTTACTACGACTTTGATCTGCCTCGCACTTTGACCGAAGCTGACCTCATGGCTATCGAGAAGCGGATGAAGAACATCCTCAAGAAGAAACATCCCTTTGCTTATCGAGAGCTGTCGGTAGACGAAGCCAAGGAGCTGTTCGCGAAACAGCCTTATAAGTTGGAGTTGATCGAGGGATTGGCCAATAGCCCGCAAGAGCAGACCATCTCGACCTACAAGCATGACACTTTCGAAGACCTCTGCAAGGGCCCGCATTGCGCCAATCTAGGAGAGATCGACCCCAAAGCCTTCAAGCTGACCCACGTGGCCGGGGCCTATTGGCGCGGCGACGAAAAGCGTGAGCAGCTGCAGCGCATCTACGGCACCGCCTGGGAGAACGCCGAGGAACTACAGGAGTATCTCCACCATCTGGAGGAGGCCAAAAAGCGCGACCACCGCAAACTCGGACGCGAGCTCGACCTTTTCTCCTCGGACTCCGACGAAATGGGCGGAGGTTTGATTCTGTGGCATCCTCGAGGCGGCTTGATGAAGCACCTCATCGAAATGTTCTATCGCCAGACTCATTTAGAGAACGGCTACGACCTGATCTCCACCCCGCACATCGGACGAGCCAGCCTGTGGGAGACCAGCGGCCACCTCGGCTTTTATCGCGACGGGATGTACTCGCCCATGGACATCGATGGGCAACCCTACTATCTCAAGCCGATGAACTGCCCGTTCCACATCTTGATCTACAACGCCAATCTGCACTCTTATCGGGAATTCCCCATCCGTTACGCCGAGTGGGGCACCGTCTACCGCTACGAGCGAAGCGGAACCCTGCACGGGCTGCTGCGGGTGCGCGGCTTCACCCAGGACGACGCTCACCACTTCGTGCGGCGCGACCAGTTGGCCGCCGAGATCGACTTCACCCTGGCCTTCTCGCTCTACACCTTGAAGTGCTTCGGCTTCGACAAGATCAAGGCGTACCTGTCGACCAAGCCCCCCGAGAAGTCGGTGGGTGAGGAAAAAGACTGGGAAGACGCCGAGCGTTTCTTGGAAGAGGCGCTTCAGCGGGCCGGACTAGAGTACGGCGTGGATGAAGGCGGCGGAGCCTTCTACGGACCCAAGATCGACCTCAAGATCCAGGACGCCATCGGGCGCGAGTGGCAACTCTCCACCATCCAGGTGGATTTCAACCTGCCCGAGCGCTTCGACATGACCTACACCGGATCCGACGGCGAGAAGCATCGCCCTTACATGATTCACCGCGCCCTTTTAGGCTCGCTGGAGCGTTTCTTCGGAGTCCTGATCGAGCATCACGCGGGCGCCTTCCCGCTCTGGCTGTCGCCCATTCAGGTGCGCCTGATCCCGATCACCGACCGTCACGTCGATCACTGCGAAAAGCTCTGCAAGGCGTTGAAGAAAGCTGGCTTCCGGGCCGAGGTGGACGACAGCGCCGAGCGCATGGGGAACAAGATCCGCAAGGCTCAGAACCTCAAAGTACCGTTCATGCTGGTGGTCGGAGATGCCGAAGAGGAGCAAAACGGCGCGGCGGTGCGCAAGCGCTCGGGAGAGGACCTCGGAGTGATGAGCACCGAGGCCATCATCGAACTACTGCGCAAGACCGCCGCCGAGGAGATGCCGGAGCCTCCGGAGCTTCCCGTGGTTAAGTAAAAAAGGCGGAGAGCGGGAAGGCTTCTCCCGTTACAAGCAAGGGTCGCACGGAATCGTGCGGCCCTTGCTTTTGAACCTCGCGATAGCCGACTTTGTTGGCATGTCCGGGTAGGGGACCGGGATCTCGGTGAACCTCAACCTGATCGTTGACCAAGTTGACCACCCAATAGTCCTGGATGTCCGCCCGCGCGTACATCTCCAATTTTTCCTGGCGATCGAAGGCTAGCGACGAGCGGGAAACCTCGATGACCAGATCCGCGCTCTGGGGAAGGGTCTCGCGACGAACTTTGTCCAGGGGGATCAGGGCGAAGTCCGGCTGGGGCTGGGAGTGAAGGCTCAGGTCCAAAGGACACTGGACCCAAACGAGATGGGTGGAGCCATAAAGCCGGACTAACGGGGTAGTGCCTTTGCCTACCGAGTAACTGTGCTCCGGGCCGGGTGGAGTCATGACGACGACCTCTCCTTCGATCAACTCCACCCGCTCGTCGAAACCGAAGATGCCGCTCTCGGCGATGCGAGAGTACTCCTCTCGGGTCCACTTGCGCGTCATGGCGTTGGTGATCAGCATGACTTAAAACTTCGAGGAGAGCAGGAAGCTATCCTAGCGGAGCTCCGAGAGGCCTCCTCGTATGGGGCTCTTCGGTATGCCGCGAGTCGAACTCCGGGGCTATTCTCTCCCCAGTAAGCTCAAGCTATGGTTGTGTTAGTCCCAAAGAAGGGACCAGAGAGGCCACTATGAGAGCGTATGTCATCGTCTTAGCCCTAATTCTCACACTCCTCTTCGGAGCGGTCGGCGCCTACGAGGTGGGATTCACCGCTCTGACAATCATCCCATTCGTGCTCGGGTTATCGGCGGTGGCATATGCCGGCCTCAGTCTTTTCGAGCCGGCGCGGAGCGGACGAACGAGTTGAGGTGGAGGGCCCGTGGCTCTCGCTGGAAGGTTGCTTGATCTAGTGTACTGACGCCGGTCCCGATGAGGACCGCGGAAAGTCCGACGTTGAGGGCTCCCGCCACGTCGGTTTCGAGCTGATCACCGATCATGCAGACTCGCTCGTGTGGAACACCCAGTTGGCTCAAGCCTAGTTGGTAGAGGTAAGGCTCGGGTTTGCCTATCGATTGGAACCGAAAGGGACGTTGAAATAGCCGTTCCAGAGCCGCCTCGAACATCAAAGCCAGGCTCCCCGAGGTGAAGCCAAAACCGCGCGCGCTAGGATAGATGAGATCCGGATTGACCAGCACCAACATGGGCTCGCGACCTTGTCGGATGGCTTCGCCGACCAATGAAAGCGCCTCGTCGCAACGGTGAAGGACATGGTTGTCGACTTCGTCGGCGATGATGAGTGCGTCCAGAGCTGAGGCGGTGTCGACGAGCTCTCCGCCGGTCGACCAGAGCATCATTCGGGACAGGGGCGTTCCGATCAGAAAACACCCTAGCCCGTCCAGGGAGAGTGGCGTATTCTCGGAGGCCAAAACTTGCCAGGGGGTCAAAAGATGTTCCGGCTCCAGGAAGAGCCCGCGGGCAGCCCATCGCTCCACCTTGGCCTCCGGCGTGGTCGAGGCGTCGTTGGAGATGATCCGAAACGGCTTATTCAGGCTTCGCAGGCGTTCTAAGAAGTCGTGAGCCCCTGGCAGAATTCCATCCGAGTCGACCAGAACGCCGTAGGCATCGAGTAGAAATCCGTCAAAACGTTGGCAGAGCTCGTCGGTGGTCACCTGGTTCATCTCTAACGAGATTCTAATCCAGCGCCTCTTTTCCTCAAAACCAAGGAACAGTATATTATCGAGACTCTCAAGGAGTCTCAAATTATGCCTATTTACGAGTATCGATGCCAATCTTGTGGTCACGAACTGGAAGCGCTGGTTCGTGGCGGGAAAGAGCCCACCAACTGTCCGTCGTGTGAAACTGGTGACCTGTCGCGCAAGATCTCTCGCGCCGGAGTGATCTTCAAGGGATCGGGGTTCTACGTCAACGACTCGCGGGGGAGTTCCAACGGCGACTCTAAAACGAGTTCACCGACGACCTCGACTTCGACGGATTCCAGCTCGTCGGGCTCCAGCGATTCCTCCTCGAGCTCCTCCAGCAAGTCGGAAACCTCCTCATCCTCGGCCTCTAAGAGTTCGGACTAAAAAAGTCGGCTAGAGGGCATTCCGGACCTGGAACGACCAGCGGCGTGACGGACGTGTCAGGCGTCACGATTTGGCGCTGAGCGTATCCGTGCGGCCCTTGGGCGTCAGGCTGGGGATCTCGATAGACTTCGACCCGCCGGTTGACCAGGTCCACAATCCAATATTCGGGGATCCCGGACCTCGCGTAGAGTATGACCTTCTCATTGCGATCAAAGCTCAGAGAAGATTGCGCCACCTCGATCACCAGATCGGCCTGGGAGGGGTGCGCGTCGGCTCGAATCGTGTCTGAGGGAACCAGGGCGAAATCTGCTTCGGGCTGGGACCGGACGTTAAGATCCAGAGGGAGCTGTACTCGAACGGCATGAGTACCTCCGTAGAGGCGGGTTAAAAGCATGTTTCCCCGGCTCAGAGCGAAGGCGTGAGGCGGATTTTGAGGCGACATGGCGACGATCTCTCCTTCGATCAGCTCGACCCGCTCTCCCGGAGCGAAGATCCCCGTCTCGGCCATACGGTAATATTCGTCCTTAGTCCACAGACGATGCGTGGCGTTGGTGATCAGCATGAATCTCACTTTCGACCTTTCCCAGAGATTCCCCATCCTTCGAGGAAGACATCTTGGGCTTTAGCGAGAAGGCTTGAGCTGACCAACGATAGGGGAGTCTCACGCCGTTATGAAAACCAGAGTCGATGAAGATTTTGGAACCCGCCTGCTGCTACTACTACTGACCCGTGGTTTACTCAATGGTGAACAGCTGACGGCTTGCCAGCAAGCCACCCACGAACTACCGGAAGAGTATCTGATAGAACAAGGTTGGGCCACGCGCGAGCAGATGGCCGAGGTTACGGCGATAAGTTTCGGACTCGAGCCCATTAGCGCGGACTTTCAGCCCCTTCGAGGGATCCTCTCCGAAGAGCTGATGAACGAATATCAGGTACTCCCTGTGGAAAAGCGTGGTGACGCTCTGCTGGTGGCGGCTGCGGCTCCAGGTAACTCCCAGTCCATCGAGGAGCTTTCCAAGGCCTTTGGTGGACCTATTCATTACACCATCACGGATCGACTGACCCTGGCAGAGAAACTCAACCCTCCGGCTCCTCCGAGGCCAGAACCTAAGGTCGCCCCCGCTCCTGTGGAGGACGAGGACCCTTTGGTCGGGGGACGTTTTAAAGTCGGCGAACGATTCCTGGACGGCCGTTTCTCCATTCTCTACCGTGGCCGAGACGAAAGAGCCGGGCTGCCGGTGGCCATTCGGCATCTGGAGAGCTACTTCACCAGCGAGGACGCGAGGGTTCAAACCTTACGAGAGGGGCGCACCTTAGCCCAGCTCCGGCATCCCAACTTGCCTCGAATTCGTCACTTGGTCAGCCATAAGGACGATATCTATCTGATCGCCGACGAGATCGCGGGTCGCACCTTGGCCGAGGAGATCGAGGAAGAGGGAGCTTTCGAACCGGAGTTGGTCCGTCGCTATCTCAAGCAGTTACTACAAGTGGTTGACTTCCTGCACACACAGCCGCAGCCGATCATCCATCGCGACCTGCGCCCAACCTCAATCTTGGTTTCTCCCCACGGGACTTTAAGACTGGCTGAGTTCGGGCTGGCCAAGATGGGAGAGGCGGCGGCCGGGAAGGCGGCGACCTCTTTCCGCTCGGCCGGTGACCCGGACTTCGCCGCGCCCGAGCAGTTGCTGGGCGATACCAGTTCAGTCAAAAACGATCTTTATTCCGTGGGCGCCCTGGCTTATTACATGGCGCTGGGGAAACCGCCCGCCCCGTCCCTGAAGCGCTTTGCTGGAGGTACGGTCATGTCGCCGCTGCCGCCCGAGACAGACATAAAGGTGATCGAGGTGGTCAAGCGGTGCCTAGAGCCCAAACCCGAAGACCGGTGCGAGTCGGCAGCCGAACTGTTGGCGATTCTGGAAACGAACGAAGTTCGTCTTCCCATGATGTTTTTGGCTCCCACTCCGGCTGCCAACTCGGTTCTCGAGGCTCCGGCCTATGATCCGGAAGGAACCGCGGATTTCGCTGAAGCAGCCAGTGCAACGGAAAGCTCAATCTCCGACACCCGTCCCTCTAGGCCCACGACTTCCGCCGAGGCGCCTCCCCAAAACAAACGGTCGATGTGGCAGTTGCTGTTTGGGCGCAAGAAAAAGGACGTGGTCACCGACGCGGGGCTGGGCCAGAGCTATCAAGAGCAGTTGGATTCTTACGCTTTCGCGGATCTGGCCTCCTTAGACCTGGACCGACAGACCAGTCGAATTTTACCTGAAGCCCTCTGTCGCAATATCGGTGGTATTTGCATAGGACGCTTGAGCGATACCGACGTCACCATCGCCTGTAAGGATCCCACCGACATCTACATCTACGATCAGATTGCGATGTCGGGAGGCAAGTTTAACCCTACGCTTATGCGAGCCGCTCCCGATCTGATCGATCATGCTCTGGAGTACGTTTACAAGGGAGACCACCTGAGCCCTGACACGACTTGGACCAAGTTTTTAGATCAGAAGCGTCTCAACGACCTGGCCATCGAGACGACCAACGAACAAGCCGTCATCACCTTCGGAGATGAAGCCCTCGAAGGGCCGGTCGTGGCCGCGGTCGACCGCTTGATCAAAGAGGCGATCTCGGCCGAAGCCAGCGACATTCACCTCGAGCCGTTCGATACGGGCATGGTGATCCGCTATCGTGTCGATGGAGTTCTACGCATCGTCTCCCATCATAGCAGGGCTGAAGCCAGTCCTATCGTGAAGCGCTTGAAGGTTTTGGCCAATATGGACATCGCCCAGGAGCGCGTGACTCAAGGCGGCCGTATTTCACTCAAGGTCGGAAGTCAAGAGTTCGACCTTCGTGTCAGCGTCGTTCCGGTTCCGGCCGGCGAAAGCGTGGTGATGCGTATCCTCAAGAAGGGCGCTTTTACTCTGACTTTGAGCGACCTCGGGTTTGGAATAGAGACCGAGACGAGATTTCGAAAGATTCTGTCTCAGCCCCACGGCATGATCTTGGTCTGCGGTCCGACCGGCTCCGGTAAATCAACGACCCTTTACGCCTCACTCAAAGAGATCGCGCGTCCTGACCGTAAGCTCTTGACCGCTGAGGACCCCATCGAATATCAGATGCCCGGAATTATCCAGGTGCAGATGAACACCGCCCCCAAGGAAGAAGAAAAGCGCGTCACCTTTTCCAAAGCGCTACGAGAGTTCTTGCGTCAGGACCCGGACGTGATCCTGGTTGGTGAGATTCGAGACCAGGAAACGGCTGAAATTGGAATCCAGGCCGCGCTGACCGGTCACTTGCTGCTCTCTACCTTGCACACCAACGATAGTATCGGGATCATCGCTCGCCTGCGCGATATGGACTGCGAGCCCTTTCAGATCGGTTCGGTGCTGCTCGGTGGCCTGGCACAACGTTTGGCTCGTCGCATCTGTCAAGAATGCCGAGAAGAGGTGGAGATCGCTGAGGAGTATCTTCCGCTTTTCGCCAGCCGAGGAGTTGAAGAGCCTCGTGCCTTCAGGGGCCGCGGGTGTCGTCGTTGCCACCAGACCGGGCACAAAGGACGCCTCGGAGTCTACGAATTGCTGGAAGTTACCCCTGAGATCCGTTCCTTGATCAATCGAAGCTGTCACGAGGAAGAGATCAAGAGTCAGGCTTTAGATCAGGGGTTCCGAGACCTTCTGGCTGACGGCCTGCACAAGGTGAAATCCGGTCTCATATCCCTCGAAGAAGTGCTGCGAGTGTGTAAAACGTTGTAGTGGGTCAGTATCGCGGGAACACGCGAAACTTGATTTCGAGAAAGTTCGGTCCGCTCTCCTCCAGGGTGCGGAGCGTGACTTGCACGAGACGGGTGTTCTGCTCGGGGTTGGCGGAGTCTCGTGGGTTCTGAGGGACGACGGTTTCGTTGGCCCCGCTGCGTCTGACGAACCCGAGCTCAAGTCCTCCATAGTTGGAAGCGGGGTGCCACTTGTCCACGGCCTTGTTGGGAGGGAGAGCATCGGTCATCAGGACGCGTCCCGCATCGTCTTTGACGGGAGGTGGAGCGAGAGTCGGTAGATAGTTCTTGTCGGTGATGTCCTTGGTCCAACGGGTGATTCGGCCCTGACCATCGAGAGTATAGTAGACATGCTTTTGCCAGTGGGGTGTACCGTAGGCCCCCAGTTTGAACTCGCCCTCGTTATCATATCCGGAGACGCATGAGAAGCCCGCTGCCTCTCCCGCGTTGGCGCCGTAGGACGTGATGCTGGCAAGGGAAGTCGCCTGCAACTCCTTACGGATCATCCGTGTGGTGGTGGCCAGATTGCCGGAGACTAGGTACTGCGCGTAGGTATGGTCGCTAGTACGGCGTAGAACAGTGAAGAGGGAGAGTAAGATCCCCAGGGCCGCGACGGAGAGAGCGAAGTAGACGATGATTTCGATGAGGGTGAACCCTCGCTTTCTTAACGCCATACCGGCATCTCCACTTTGAGCATTTTGTTGTCCTCGGGATGCCCGGTGGGCGCACCCGCCGCTTGGTTGGCTCCCGCGGCCTCTTTCCAGGTGAGGGTGAGTGTGACTATATCGGTGTCACCAATGGTTCCATTGATGAAAGCATTGGTTTTGTAGCCGATCTTCTTGTGAAAGACGAAGTTCGTTTCACGGTCTTTGATCACCATACGGACCGGTTTGTCGGTGTCGTTGTTCCACGTGGCGGGGGCCGGAGTGCCGAAGGTGTGCTCGCGGAACTCGTCCATGTAGCTCTGCGCGATCATATTGGCCGCGGCCCGATTTTGGGTCTGAATGGCGTGTTGAGAGCTGGTGGAGAAGACCGAGAAGAAGGTGAAGAACCCGATCATGATGACCATCAAGGCCACGATCAGCTCCATGATGGAGAAAGCGCGTACGTTACGGCTACGGAGTTTCATAACTTAGCGATTCCAGCTTTCCGTGGTGACTTGGGTGACTCCCGTTCCGATGTCGACCGCCTGGCTGCTGTCGAAATTTTTACCGTACTTAAAGTCCAGAAGTCGACCTAGGGAGTTGTTCGAAGTGGCTTTGGGCTTGTACAGCGAGGCTCGGTTGAAGATGGGGGTGTAGTATACATTCTTGGCTTCGATGTTGCCGTTAAACGAGGTCAAGGAGCCCACGAAAGATTCGGAGTCGATGATGATCTGATCCTCGGCCACAAGCATACCGGCCATCAACAAGCAGTTGTCTCCGTCCCCGGCTCGAATCGAGCGAGCGTAGATCAAGGGTCCGCCCACTTCCCGGAGATAGGCGCTAGACAGCGCGTTTTTGATCTCCTGATCGATCTTGTCCTTGAGGTTGGTGAACTGGTTGACAAAGGGACCGATGGTCGCGTCCAGAACCTTTTCTCGCAAGTTCTCAAAGGTGCTACCTTTGCTGTCGATAAGGCCCAGGACTTCTCCCATGATGGTGTCGAGGACGGAGCCTCCAGGCAGTACGGACGTTAGGACCTGTTGAACGAGTTTTTGTCCAACTTCCTTGATGGCGAACTTCGCGCCTTCCTCTAAAACGGTTGTGACCAGTTTCTGCAAGTAGTCGTCCCAATCAATGTTCGGTTGGAGGCCGTTGAGATTGATGTTCTTGATCGAGTTCATCGGGCCGGTGGGGTCGAGCTTGATCATCGCGGGGACAACCCCTTCGCCCAGAGCCCACCAGTCACTATGCAGGTAGGTGTTCTCACCTAGATTGGCGTTCATCGCTCCGGTATAGATCATCGTGAGGACCCGAAAAATGGGGATCAGGATGTTCTTCTTGGGAAGTGGGATCGGAGTAGGAACTGGGATTGGCGGACCAAACGGGTGGTAGACGAATGTCAGTTGAAAGGTGGTCGCATAGCTGGCGAAATAGGGTTGTCGTTCGTGGAATGGACCCACAATTTTAGCCATGTTGGGAGCAAAATCTCCGAAGAGGACTCCGAATCCGTCAGCCAGGCTTCCCATTCCATCAAGGGCTCGGGCCGCGTCTTCCAGGTTGGACGCTGAAAACGAGCCGTAGGGAAAATGAGCCACTTGGTCGACGAAGATGGAGGTGGAGATGGGAGCAATTTTGGTCGGAGGTGAGCAGGTCCAGAGGGAGCCAAATCTCGGGTCTCCCTCGGTGGTGAGGTTTCCGCCCACGATGAGCGAGGAGCCTTCCTCCATCACCAGTTTTCCGCTCGGCTTCAGCGGGGAGGAGCCGGGTTCGGGGTTTCTGAGAATGAGGTCGCCGGTGACGTGCATCACCGACCCTTTTTGCAGCCAGAGATCCCCGACGATCGTCATCTTCCCGGTGTATTTAAAGCTTCGCCCTCGAGGAACGGTCCAGGTCGATTTGGTGTAAAAGCCGTCAGAGAAGCGGAAGTCAGGGATGTTGTCCTTACCGCCGAAGTGGACCAAGCGCACTTCGGCTGAAACACTCTTGGCAATGCCTTCGAGGTCGCCCGTGATGGTGCTAAGCAGGAGGTCGAGCATGCTCCCAAGGAGACGAGAATAGTTCCAGCCCTTCTGACCCGTGTTCGGGATGTTGGCATCATCATTGCGAGTGTTCGGAGCACCCGGTACCGTGGATGGAGTCTTGGCGCCTACCTCGGCACCCATCTGTTGAGAAAAGCTTTCTATCTGCCCTTTGAGAATATCCAGTTCGTTGATTTTTTCTTGGCGTTCAACCTGAAGAGCCGCTTTCTGCACAGGGTCTTGCTCAGCGGCTATGGCCGTATCGAGGGCTTTGATTTCATCTTCAAGCTGTTTGCCCTTGGTCGCCGCTTGGGCGGCGAAGCCGTTATCTCCAGAACCGGCGTCGGCAAAATCAGGGGGATAAGGAACATGGAACCAGAATTCAAAGAAAACGCCAGGTACGGTCGCGGAGAAGCCTGGAATCATGGGGAAGGGAAATTTCATGGCCTGTTCCAGGCTCATATCGAGGTTGGGCTGGCCGGAGGTCAGCATGTCCAGAACCGAGCCGACAGCGGCCAAGGCTCCACCTTTGATCTGATTGGTCTTGTCCCCTGTGCCGGCGGCCGTTTCCAATTCCCCTCGGGCGCTCTGCAGGTTAGTTCTTAGAGCGTCCTCGTAGTGTCGAAGGGGGAGGGGACCTTTGAAGCTGAGAGCCAGATCCGCCGCATTATCCCCCAGGTCCACGGTTCCGCCCGTGGAGTAGGCGCTACCGTGAGGCATCTGTTCGATAGTGATATTCCCACTGGCCGCGGCCAGATAGGGGACGCCGCTAAAGGCGTTGGGGGATGATCGCTCATCGCCGAAGGCCGGATTCGCCCAGCCTACCGCCCGGCTGAGTTTTATGCTCCCTTTGGGGGCGTAAGCCCCGTAGCCGCCGTCGCTGTGCCCTACCACCCAGGCGCTCTTTCCGGTGAAGACCTTCAGGGCGTCGTCGCTGGTGGTTGGCTTGAACTTGTAGGTTTTATGTCCGGGCGCGTAGGTCTGGTCCTTGGGGTTCCAATTCGGCAAGCCGGACCAGAGTTTGGTGCCGTATTTCTCCGGCATCTGGTGGTCTCCGACCAACTCCTCGTCGGCTGAAACCCTTAACCCGCTGGGGGCCGGTTGAGCGGTGGAGAAAAATTCCGCCGTGGCGAACTCGGCCGATTGGCGAAACTGCAGCTCCGCCTCGGCTTGGGTCACGCTACGAACCGCTCTGGCTTGGGATGTGTGCATAGCGATCACGATGGTGACCAGGACGCACATAAGGGCCATCGCGATGGCGAGAATGTTCCCCCGACTTTTTGGACGCCTTAACATTTTCATATCTCCCACCTTACTCTTAGTTTCTCCACAATACGGTGTTCGGAAACACAGGGTGTGAGAAAATACAGCTCAGAGGGGGAGCAGCCTTCTCGGGCGAACCGCTTCCCCGATGTTTTCTTTTCGTTATCACGCGGTGGGCTCCGACGGGAAAACCCAAACTGGGACTTTGCGGGCTAAAGATAGGGAACAGTTGGTGGAGATCCTCAAAGAGAAGGGCCTCACTCCAGTCAACATCGAGCAGTTGACCGAGGGAGGCGGAATCGCCGGCAAAGAGGCTTCGAAGAGTTCAGCCGGCTTCGCGACCACCGTCACCAGAAAAGAGTTGACTGTTTTCACCCGCCAGTTGGCGACGACTCTCAATGCTGGTCTGCCATTGATCCGGATCGTCCACGTCATTCATCGTGAAACGAAAAACCGACGCCTCGCTATGATGCTCGAGGGGGTGGGTCAGGCACTTCAGAAAGGACAGAGTTTTTCTCAATCCCTGGAGCAGTATCCGCTGTACTTCGATATGATGTATATCAACATGGTGAAGGTGGGTGAACGCTCGGGGAGCTTGCCGGAATGCGTGACTCGTCTGGCCGAATTGATGGAGCGCGAGATGACTCTGAGGCGCAAGGTGAAAAGCGCCATGACATATCCCATCTTTGTGCTTGTTTTTACCTGCCTTGTAACCTATGCCATGATGGCGTTTTTGATGCCCAAGTTGACTCCCACCTTCGAATCATCGGGCCTGAATATCCCTCGAGACTATCCCCTGACCCAGTGGCTGATGGATGCGAGTAAATTAGCTACCGACTGGCAAAAAATGGGCCTGATCGTGGTAGGTTTAGTGCTGCTTTTCGCGGCTTTTAAGTTTGCTGTCCGGACCCCCCGAGGGCGGCTAGCCTTTGACTATTTTAAGCTCAACGTACCGTTCGTCCAGGGCTTCGTCCGCAATGTCGTGGCTGCTCGTTTCGCTCGAAGTTTCTCTCTTTTGCTGCAGTCGGGCATCCCCTTGATCGACGCTCTTGGTCTTGTAGCCAAGGCTTCGGGAAACGAGGAGGTCTCGCGCAAGTTGACGCGGAGCGCCAAGGAGATCGGAGAGGGGCAAGGGATTACGGCCACTCTCCGGTCGAGCGAAGTTTTCCCTGACATGCTGATCCAGATGTCTGCCATGGGAGAGGAAGCGGGATCGCTGCCCGACATGATGCAGCGGGTGGCCGACTATTATGACGAGGAGGTCGATTCTTCCACCGCGGCGATGACCTCATTACTCGAACCTTGCATGATGGTTCTCATCGGCGCTATCGTCATGATGTTTATTATGGGCGTGCTTCCCCCAATCTTGGGGATCTCGGCCGGCGTACAGGAGCAGATGTGATTTTACTTGAGAAACTTGGTGCGGCCACGACCAGCTCGGAATTGCGGGAGTCGCTGACCAAACAGATCAAGCGATGGGGAGCTCGCGAGGCCGCCTACTTAGTCTATGACGAGAGTCGGCAGGTCCTACGTTCTCCCGCGGGCGACCTGGACATTCCTCTTTCCAGCGCCTCCCAGCCGGGCCAATGTGGACTGACCCTTCGCCCATGTACCGACCAGTCGTTGAGTTGGCCGGAAGGGATGGTTGGCGGCTCGGGGTATCGTCTGAGCCTTCCCGTGCTCCACTGGGGCAGCTTGATCGCGGTCCTGCTACTGGAGTTCGCGGAAGAGCCGAGTTCGGAAATTCGCTCCGCGATCGACCAGACGCTTGACGTTCTGGGAGTGGTCGGTCACGGCGTGATGATCAGGGAGAAGACCGCGGAATTCGTCCTGCGGACTCAAGAGCTTCTCGTCCACGCCGTGGAGGCTCAAGGAGAGACAGGGCACGTGGGACGTTGTTCGCGGGTGGCCACGGCCCTGGCCAACATGCTCGACTGTTCGGCTCAGGCCAAGTCGGAGTTGATGCAGGCCGCTCAGTATCACGATGTCGGACTGCTGGCTTTTTCCGAGCCCAAAGGAGCGGCCGCTTCGCGAGAGCATGCTCAGCGGGGGGCTCGACTGTTGGAATGTCATCCCGAGTTGGCCGCTGTGGCCCCCCTCGTGGAATCTCATCATGAGCGCCACGACGGTAGTGGTTTACCGTTGGGACGGCGTGGAGACGAGCTTCCCCTGGAAGCCTGGATTCTATCTTTGACCGAAGATCTAGTGGAGTCGTGGGAGTCGGCCGAGGGGAGTTTCCCAGACCGAATTCGTGAATTTTTTCATGTCTCGGCCAAGCACCACCACCCTGATGTCGTCGACGCTTTGTGCGGCCTGGTCGACTCGGGTAAGCTGCAAAGTCTGCTAGAAGGTTAACGTCTGTGCGGAGTACGTTAAGTCGCGCACATTTCTAGCCTCCGAAGATAGGTTAATCTGTCGATGACAGCCGGGACATTGGCCAGCCCGCGTGCAGGCATTTCGCAGTTGTCGACCAAACTTACCCACAGAGGATTCTATGAAAGTACTGAGCGCTAGATTTCGAAAGTGCCTAGTCGGTGTGTCGCTACTTTTCGTCGCTACCTTCTCCGGCCCGGCGAGCGCCAACGCTCCTTGGGAGGCGGGGGACCGTTACGCGCTGATCGTGGGGATCAACGATTACCAGAATGATTCCGTCACCGATCTGACATGCGCCACCTCCGACGCCAAACTACTGCGCGATACCCTGGTCGCCCGGGGCAAATTCTCGTCCGACAACATCTTTCTTTTGACCTCCGACGGAACGGGGGAGTCCGACCGGCCGACTTTGACCAATATCGTTTTTCGGTTGGAGTGGCTTCGCCAAGTGGTTGGTCCAGGAGACACCCTGGTCTTCTACTTTGCCGGTCACGGTGTTTCCATCGATTCGGAAACCTTTCTTCTTACCGAGGAAGCCGACCAGCGCAGTCGGGGAACATTGATGATCTCGTCCTTGCGAGGTTCCGTCCTCAATGACCTGCTCAAGGCGGCGGGAGCCCAGAATACGCTGGTTCTGCTCGATGCCTGCCGAAATGATCCGACGGCCGGTCGCGGAGACAAGAACAACACGCTCTCACCGGCTTTGGCCCGAGGACTGGTTTTTCAGCCTTTGCCGGCCGCGGCCCAGGGTTTGGAAAGGAATACCGCCACGGTCTTCGCTTGTAGTGAAGGCGAGCGATCCTGGGAGTGGGGAGACAAAAAACAGGGGTTCTTCACGTATTTCCTGGCCGATGCGCTTCGTAACGGCGGTGCCTACGACAGCCAGGGGAACGCTACTCTACAAGGGCTTGTGGGCTACCTCCGAGAGAAGGTCAACGCCACCGCGCTCCGCGAGGCGAACCATCCCCAGACTCCCATGCTTCGATATGAAGGGCCTGGCGCGGATCGTTGGATCCTGGCCCAATCCACGGAGAGTTTTGGGAACAACCTCGCTATTCTGGACAAAGCTCAACTGATCGCACGTGTGGAGACGGCTGAACTCGAGGCTCGCAAGGCTAAGGAGCAGCTCGCCTATCAGGAGGCCCAGAGGGCGGTCAGCGCCGCCGAGCAAGAGGTCGGGAAGCGTCAAACGGCTCTTGAGCAGGCCAAACAGACAGGCGGAGACGTCAAGACTGCCGAGGATGAGCTCGAGTTCGCCAAGGACAACTTGGATTTGGCTCGGGAAGAGTTGGCGGCAGGTGACCAGCAGGTCGCCTCGACCAACAATCTCTTTCAGCGCGCTAAGACTCGGGGTCAGGCGGCGAAAACCGCCAAGGCTTTCTATGGAGCCAAGGAGAGCGGAGCCGAGATCGGGACTCTCGAAAAGGAGTTGGCTCAGCTTCGCGCGGATCTATCTGCTTCCGAAACCCAAACTAAGCAAGCGGTGGAGCGAGCCCTCAAAGCCGAGCAGCGAGTGGCTCAGTTAGAACAAAAGCTTAAGGAAAAATGGGAGGGGCGCTGGGATGGTAAGAGACCTACTCGCCGGACACGGCGAGAGGACCTTTGGAATGTGGTAAACCCCGGCGCTGAGGAAGCGGACTCCCTGTAGAGATCGAGTTGGCCGAAACCGAGAAATACGATAATACTACCCGAGTCGATGGACCAGCCGGAGAGGTACGCTCCGGACGTCTGCCGCCACGCTTTGAGATCCGTGGTGAGCTCGGTCGCGGTGGCATGGGCGCCGTGGTCTGGGCTTATGACCAGAAGCTAAAGCAAGAGGTGGCGGTCAAGATCTTGACCACTGACCCGAGCGACGACTCGTTGACCGCGCGCTTCCGTCAGGAAGCCAAGGAACTGTCCTCTTTTACCCACCCCAACATCGTCACGCTGCTGGATTTTGGTAGTCATGAGGGAGAAGACTACATCGTCTTGGAGTTTCTCAAGGGTGGAAATCTCCTCGATTGGATCGCGACGCGGCCGAGTATCGCTGAAGTTGTTGACCGCTTCACTCAGATCGCGCAGGGGCTCGACTACATCCACCACCGCGGGATTGTTCATCGCGACCTCAAACCGGAAAACATTCTGCTCACTTCCGATGGCCATCCGAGGATCACCGACTTCGGCGTCGCTCGGCGAATGGAAAAGCAGACCCGATTCACGGCCGCCGGGACAATTTTGGGCACCTCGACCTACATGGCGCCCGAACAGATCATGTCGAGCGAGGTCGGACCGCCCGCTGATATCTATTCACTGGGAGTCTGTCTCTTCGAAGCCCTGACCGGCCAGCCGCCCTTCGTGGCCAATCAGCATTTCGCGCTCTTGCAGGCGCACTTGACCGAGACCGCGCCTTCGGTGCGTTCCAAGCGGGAAGATATCCCCGAGGAGCTTGACCGGTTGGTCACGCGAATGCTCAAAAAGACCCCGGAAGAGCGTCCCGCTTCGGCCCAAGATGTGATCACCGCGTTGCGTGAAATCAACGTCACCGTTCCGATGGAGCCGAAGGTTGTCCGTTCCATCGAGCGTCCCGAGGCCTGGGGGGCGCTGATGGGCCACCTGCAAGAGGTCAAGTCGGGTCAAGGCTCGAGCTGCCACCTGGTGGGCCCGACCGGGAGTGGGCGAAGCCATCTGCTCAAGCAGTTCTGTTTGGAGGCTAAGACACGAGGGGTGCGCACGTTGGTGGTCTCTCCCACCCACGAGCCCACGGAAGCACTCAAGCGACTCTGGCACATCCTTGGACCAACCTGCCCTCTGCAAGAGATCCTAGCTTACGAAGGTTCCACCGGGGCCGCCAACTGGATCCGCCGTCGCCTGGAGGGATGTTCCCAGCCGACGATTCTGATCGCCGACGACATCGAGCGGCATCCCCCTACCGGTTTGGCCGTGTTCCGCGCTTTGGGGCAGCTCACCCCACCCTCTTCCGCGGGCTGGATCATCTCCTCGACGCCGGCGCAGCGCATGTCCGAGGGCGGCGGTCAGGTGATCGAGCTGATGCCGATGAGCCAGCTCGACATCAACACGTTGTTCGATAGCGTGCGAGGGTTTGAACCGAGTCCTGAACTTTCCAACTGGTTAGCCTCTCGTTCAGCCGGCTGGCCGCGTCAGGCCAAGCTCCTGGCCAACGCCTTGCCGGACGCTGTGATGGATCCTCCCTCGGACCCCACTGGCCAGGTCGTGCACAACTTTGATCGGCTTTCCGAGAATGGGCGTTTGACGCTTGAAGTTCTTTGCCTGGCTCATCAACCGGTGCCCTACGACCTCCTGCTGTCCGGAACAGGACTGGCTCACCGCAGTTTGGACAAGAGCCTGAACGAACTGGTGGAGGCCGGTTATGCCGAGGAAGACTGGACCCAGACCGACCACTTTCGGGTCGCTCACGACCTCTATCGCGAGCTTTTGAGTAAAAGTCTTCCGGACCGTTCCAGCCGCCGTCTTCACCTGGCCATCGCGGCTTTCTACGAAAGGTTCGAGCACAGTACGGAACGAGGTCGCCATCTCTTGGCGGCGGGAGAGAAAGATAAGGCCTATCCTGTACTGGTGGAAGAGGCCGACTACGCTAAAGATCTTGGTTTTTATCCTCTGGCCCACAGTCTGCTCAAAACCGCCGTCACCTGTGCCGGCGCGCCCAGCGCCGACCCGGGAGAGAGCAAGGCACTCCTGGCTGAAGTCGCGTTGGAGAGTGGTGCGCTGGAAGAATCGAGAAAATTGCTGGCGGAAGTAGAGCCTCGCTCTCTGTCCGGCAAACTCCAGGCTGACCTCGTACGGGCCACCATGGCCAATCGAGAGAGCACGCCTTTAGACGAGTCCAAGCTTTTGACTCCGCGAGGCGCGAGTCCCACAACCATTCGTGAAATGCACCTGTCGATCACCTTGCATCGACAGTTAGCCAAGGCCGCCGCCAGGGCCGATGACTTTGACCGTGCCACCGAGCACCTTGAGCAGGCCTTAAAGCTTGCCACCACGGTGAACGAACCGGATGTTTGGGGCCAGGTCCTGGTGGCCAGCGGTTATCTCAAGCTTCGACAAGGAGAAGCCGCGGAAGCTGAAGTCGAAGCCCGCCAGGCCATCGAAAAGACCCGTCACAGCGAGAACCCCCGCTGGCGTACCAAGTCGTTCGAGCTACTGGGTGAGGTTCAGATGGCTCTAGGCGCCCCCTCTCGAGCGGCCTTATCGTTCCAGCAGGCGCTGGAGATTTCGCGGGACGCCTTGTTGGACAAGCGCTGTCTCAAGCTCGAGCGGAAGCTTTCCAAAGCCCAAAAGGGAGAGCCTTACGTTTCCCTCGACGAACCTCCGGCGCCTTCGGCTAAACTTGTGACTCCGGTTCTAGAGCCAGCTCCGCCCACCGTGGTTGATGAGGCTCATCCCCTGCTGACTCCGCCGGCGGTTCAAGCGAGCATTTCCGTGCCTGAACCGGTTAATTCGCCGGTGACTCAGGCCGAGTCGCCTCCCACGCCGCACTCGGAGGTTCCGTCGAAAAGCCCGATAGAGGCCGAGCTGCCGCGCTCGCCGTCCCAGAGCTCGCCGATGATGTGGATTCTCATCGGTGTCGTCTTCACGCTTATGGTGGGATGGGGAGCGACGCGCGCCTATCAAAGTTGGGCTAGCCAGCCAGGCATCTTGACTCTGACCAGCCATCCGAAACAAGTGTCCGTGTCGTATCCGGGGCAAGAGGCTCCCCTGAAGATCGAATCGGGAACTCCTATTCCGCTGGCTCCTGGAAAGTACAAATTGGAGATTTCGGCCGAGGGGTACAAGTCCAAAGTCCTCGATGTAGACATTCAACGAGCGGGGCAGCTTTACAAGGATGCCCTGTTGGACGCGACGCACGGCTCGTTAAAGTTAATCGACTGGCCGGACAAGGCTAAGCTGCTGATCGACGGCAAGGAGTACTCCGACGCCGCGAAAGGGGCCGTTCTCAAGCTTCCCGTGGGTAAGCGCAACCTAGTGGCTCAAAAGCGCCTTTTCGAGAAGTTCGAGCGTACGATCACCATCAATCCGGAGCAGGTCGAGGATCTTGAGGTCAAGCTGAAACCCATTCTGGGCGATCTTGTGGTGAGCTCAAGCAAACCCGGGGCGGTGATCTTCTTGAACGGAAAGAAACAGGCCGCCAAATCCAACGCTACTTTGCAGGACCTCAAACCTGGCGAGTATGACGTCAAGGTGACGCTCGACGGCTATTATGCCGCGGAGAAGACTCTCGAGGTCAAGGCCGGACAATCCGTCGCGCATCAGTTCACTTTAGAAAAGGTTGTAGCGCCGACCTGGGACCCGGAGCCCGTCTACAACCCTCCGAGTTATGATCCAGGTCCATCCTATAACCCAGGACCTTCCTCCGGCAGTGGAGGAGGAAGCGGCGGTGGAACGGGCGTGGTTATCGAATGAAAGTTAAGTTTCGGTCCAAGCTGGTAGCCGCGTCTTTTGTGGCGCTGGGCTGCGTTTGTTTTCCAACGCTCTCACAGTCGCGAGAGGGAATGCCGTGCGTGGTCTTGATTTCACGGAAGCTGGGTGACCAGCGACCCTTGTTGGAGCGTGTCAAAGAGATTCGCGCTGAGCTGGGTAAGAACAAGAGTGCCATCGGGGTTACTGAGATCGCTTTGGACAAGCCGATTCATCGAAAGGTGATTACCGAGGTGCTGCACTTGAAGGAGTGGCAGATCCCGCTGGCCACCACGGGCGAGCTGGACTCTCAGGGGTTGCCCACGCGGGCCAACAAGAATCGGCCCTCCGCCCAGCTTCCACAAGACGTGGTCGCCTATTACCTGCTCAACGAGTGTGCCCGCCGGGTGGGCGAGGGTCCTTATCCCTGGCCCTACAAAGCTCCGCCCGCTCCCGCTCACAAGTTAGAGAAAAGTCGAACCTGCCAGGTGGACGGCTCGGTACTCCTGTTAGTTCCGCCCGGCGACTTCTGGCAGGGTAGCACTGAGGGAGAGATCGACGAGCTGCCGCCTCACCAAGCTAAGTTTAACGCTTGTTATGTCGGTAAGACCGAAGTGACCTTTGAACAGTATGCCAAATTTGTAGAGGCCACCGGTTACGTCACCGAGGCTGAGGAGCGGGGGTTTGGCTTTGTCTGGAGCAAGGGAGACTGGCAGCGCGTGGAGGGAGCCCATTGGAGGAATCCAAGGGGGGGCATGGCGAGTCCCGCGGCCGGCGAGCCGGTGCGTCAAGTTTCTTTGAGAGACTGTAAGGCCTACTGCGAGTGGGCGGGCTTGAGACTTCCCACCGAGACCGAATGGGAGAAAGCGGCGCGTGGAACCTCGGGTCGCCAGTACCCTTGGGGAAATACCTGGGACGCGGGCAAGGCGGCTGTGAGCGGGAATGCTCCTCGAAAAGTCGGGTCGTTCCCAGCCGGAAATTCCCCCTACGGTATGTTGGACATGGCGGGGAACGTGCGAGAATGGACCAGCACGCACTATCAGGGCTACTCCGATCTCGTCCTGGAGGCGCCCGTCAGTGAAAATCGTTATTCCGTGCGGGGCGGATCGTTTGCCGAGGAAAATCCGAAAATGGCGGTTCGAACTAGCTACCGATACAACAGCATGGGGAATCTCTTCAACGACCTGACCGGATTTCGCGTGGCCTGCGATGTCGACTCCACTATCGGTGCGATTGGGACTGGCAGCGAGGCTATGGCGTCGCGCTCGGACTGACCTGAGGGGTAGGTGTCTCCCTCGAATTGCCGCTGACCACGGAGGTCGCTTGCGAAACCACCCCCTTTCCCTTGACCAGCGTGAGTTCCAGTTCAGCTAAAGTTCCCGGTGTGACGTTCACGGTTTGGGAGGTGTCTTTGTAGCCGGTAAGCCTGGTTGTCAGCTCGAGCGGCCCGGCCGTGAGTTGGGAGAGCTTCAAGGGAGTCTTTCCTCGGCTTTGTCCCTCCAGGAAGACTTCGGCACCAGGTGGGATCGAGTCGACCTGAAGCTCTCCCCAGATAGGGGTCAACTCGACCTGGAGCTGGTCAGGCGTCTCGTCATCGACTTGGATTGTCTGGCTATGGGGTGCGAATCCGGCCTTGACCAGCTCGATTCGGTGGGAGCCAAAGTTTAAGGATTTGAGACTTAACGGCGTCAAGCCGAGCTCTTTGCCGTCCACGATCACCTGAGCGCCTTCCGGCACGGTGAGACATTCGAGCATCCCCACGATGGGAGACATCTCCACCTTCAAGGTGGAGCGTTCTCCGGCAGCGACGTTCACCTCTTGGAAGTAGGGTCGATATCCCTCGCTGACGACTTTGACGCGAGTCTTTCCGGCCAAAAGTGATAGATCGGTCAGGTCCTTGGGATCGTAGACCGCTCCGTTGATGGTCACCTGGGCTCCGGCGGGGACGTTCTCCAGAGCCAATCGCCCGCGACTCTCCTTGAGTGTGACATCGATCTGGTGAGGTCTCATCGGACTGAGCCCGACGTCGCGGACCTCGGAGATATAGCCGTCCATCACCACTCTCACCGCGTGTTTTCCGGGCATCATTCCACGCAGCCGTAACGGCGTTTTTCCACGCCACTGTCCGTCAATGATGACGCTCGCCTGTTCGGGCATCGAGGCGACCACGAGCTCCCCCGAGCGGCTCCAACCCACTCCTAGTCCAGCGATGGCGGCCAGACTCAGCGCGAGCACGACCCGTTTGATCCTTTTCTGGGATTTGGATTTACCGGTGTCGCCGGTTTTCGGTTTTGGAACAGGTTCAGGAGTTTCGGTAGAACCGGTCTGTGTCAAACCGACCGTGGTCATACCCGAGGAGTGCGGGCCGGGAGCACCGGCGGAGGAGAGTCTGGCCTCGAACAGGTCGCGCACTCTGGGGGTGATGCGGGCCAGCACGATCTTACGGGGGAAATTAAGTTCGAAGGTGTCTCGCTGGTGGCAAGTCAGTAGCTGTTCCTGGACCAGGACGTCAAGGTGCGCGTCGGTTCGGTCCTCGGCGAAGGGGGAGATAGCGCAAACCTGGCTAAAGGTCGCGCGTTCACCGAGGTAGGCGATGGCCAGTAGCACACTGCGCTGAGCCTCGGACAGACTCTCGATGGTAAGGTCGGGATTGAGGGCTACGCCGGGATTCTTGACCTGCTCCTTGAGATGAGAGCGGCAGCGTTCCAGCATCGCGGCCACCACCTCGGCCGTGGTAGGGCGATTTTCCGCCTTTTTCTCCAGCAGGGAGGCCACCAATCGGTCCACGCTTTCCGGCAGGTCCGGGCGCAGTTTGGCTAGCGACGGAGGAAGCTCTTCCAGATGGGCCTTCATCAGTTTGAACTCGTTCTTGACCGTGAACGGTCGCCGGCCCGTCAGAGCCTCAAACAGGCACACACCGAGTGAATAGAGGTCGGCGGCGGGGCCGGCGTCGCCCGACTGGATCTGTTCCGGAGCCAGATAGGCGTAAGTACCAAGAATGGCTCCAGCCTTAGTTATTCTGGTTTTGCGATCGACCTGCCGGGCCGAGCCCAGGTCGGTAAGTTTCGGTACTCCATGCTCGTCGAGAAGGATGTTGGCCGGCTTGATGTCGCGATGGACGATGCCTTTAGAGTGGAGGTAGCCGAGACCAGCGCAGATGGGAACAAAGATCTTGAGAATCTGGTCGGTCGTACGTCCGGCCACATAGCCGGCCAGGTCTCCTCCGGCGAGGTATTCCATGACGATGTAGTCACGGCCCTCGTTCTTACCGACCTCCAGAAAGCCGACCAGGTTGGGGTGGGAGAGTTGAGAAAGGCGCTGAGCTTCCTGGGCGAACCGATCTCCCAATCTCTCTTTGGCCAACAGCTTGATCGCCACCTCGCGCCCGGACTCCCGGTCGCGGGCGTGATAAACCACACTGGTCCCCCCGCTCCCGAGCTGCCGCAGGACCTCGTAGCGTTTAGGAAGGAGGAAGTCTTGAGCCCCGGCCATAGGGCGGAGGATTTCGGCCGCTCCGGTCTGTGCCCTTTCCCTGGAGGCAATTGTGGGCCAAGTCACAATGAGATCTAGCGCTCTGGCGTGAAATCTAGTTTTCGGGGTATCATTTCTAAAGATGAGATATCGAAAACCGCTAGCCTTCGGGCTGTTGCTGCTAACTTGGCTTACCACGGCTGTTCTGGCCGCCCCGGATCCTCACAAGTGGGCCATCGTCGTCGGGGTCGATGAATATCAGAGGACAGGGGTCTCCGATCTCAAGTACGCCGTGACCGATGCCAAGCTCTTCGCCCAGGCCTTGACCGAGGTTGTGGGAGTTCCCAAGGACCAAATTTTTCTTTACACCACCGAGGCTAAAACGGGTACGGAGATGCCTCGGCTGACCAACCTGGTCTACCGGCTGGAGTGGCTCAAAGATAGGGTCAAACCAGAGGATACTGTCTTTTTCTACTTCGCCGGCCACGGCGTGGAGACGGAAGGGGAGACCTTTCTGTTGATGGACAACGCCGACAATCGGAGCAAGGCCACACTCTCGATGAGCACCCTTAACGCTAAGCTTTTGTTCGAACTCCTTGAGGAGTGTAAAGCTAAAGACACTCTGGTGGTTCTCGATGCGTGTCGTAACGACCCGGCGGCCGGGCGCGGTAGCGAGGACAATCCGATGACGGAGAAGATGTCCCGCGGTTTAGTCTTCAAGCCGGTCGAAGGACAGGCCGCCCGCAGCCGAAATCTGGCCACGCTGTTCGCCTGCGATGTGGGTGAGCGGTCGTTCGAGTGGCCGGAAAAAGGGCACGGCTACTTCACTTACTACCTGGTCCAGGGTTTGCGAGAGGGTGGTAAAGTGACTTTGGGGGGTCTCTCGAGCTATGTGCGGGAACAAGTAGCCCAGGCCTCGCGCCAGGCTGGCGAGAATCAGAAGCCGACCTTGCGTTATGAAGGACCCGGCCCGGAAGGGTGGGTACTGGCCAGCGGCGGAGGGGCCAGTTTAGCCGGACAAGAGTCGTCGAGTGTGGAAGAGCGATTAGAGAAAGCCCTTCAGGAGAATTCGAAGTTGAAGGTCGAGAACGCCCGGCTGCGTGCTGAGCTTGAGGCCCTCAAGGAGAAGAAATGAGAAACGTCAGGAGATATCACGTGCCAAATCTTCGATTTTTGGGGGTCCTCACGGTTGGCGTGCTGTTGGCTCTCTCCACAGTCGGTTTTTCAGTGGACAAGAAGGACCACGCTGTGGTCATCGGGGTCGATTCCGTTTCCGGAGTTTCGACGAAACTTAAGGGTGCGGTCAACGATGCCGAGGCTTTCGCCGATCAGTTGCGTCATCGCGGGATTGAGCCGGTGGTTTTGACCAACGGCCAGGCGACCCGCGCCGCCATCAATGCAGCTATCGCCCAGGGGGCCAAGTCAGATCATCTTGTGGTCTACTTCGCCGGCTACGGAAGTGGCCCGAACACCCCTCGAATCTTGACCTCCGAGGACAACAAGGGATTAGCCCTCGAGGACTTGGACAAGACCTTGCTCAAGGCTGGAGCCGGCTCGACGACGGTGATTCTGGACACCAGCTTCACCGGACTGCGTTCAGGTAAAGAGGGTCCGTCCCTTTTCACCAGCCGTTACTATCAGCCGTCGGTGGCTCCGCGAGCGCTGGAAGCCGTTGGCGCGAACGCCGCCGACCTCCCTGGATTGAGCCACAATAAGATCTGCTACATCACGGCCGGACGTTTCAATGAGAACGCCTTCGAGGACGTGATCAATGGTAAGTCACAGGGTGTATTCACTCACTATCTTTGTAGCCGTCTGGGGGTCGACGGACCTATCGCCTGGCAAACGGTCCAGTGGGACGTCGCCTCCCAAGTCGCGGCTCACGTCGACGACCAGCAGCATCCGAATTTTCCCAGCCAGTATCTGGCTAACGCGGCCCTCGACGGAAATGTTGTCGCTCCGCCCGAGTATGGACGCCCGGAAGATTCCTCTCAATCGTCGGGTGGCCCTAACGCCCAAACAGCCGCTATCAATCGCCGAACTCTTTGGACTCTCTTCAATGTGGATAACGTGGACCCGCGGGCCGTCACTTTAGCGATGCGGCCGAACAAGGCGGAAGTGCGGGTCGAGGAGCCTCTGAGCTTCGACCTGACGGTTGGAAAGGCGGGCTTTCTGGTGGTGGTCGAGCACAGCGTGGAAGGTACGCTTCGACCCATCTTCCCCCGCGACGGGGACGTCACCTCGGCGCAGGTGAAGGCAGGTCAGAAGGTCGTGATCCCTGAGCCGGGTGTGATGGCCTACGCTGACCGCACCGGTAAGGAGCGTTTGAAAGCGCTACTTTTTGACGACGCCAGGGCGGCTAAGGAACTACTGCTGGGACTCGACGCCCCCGCTTCCGACGCCTCGGCCGCGACCTTTGGTAGCGTGGCCAAACGCCTCAATGCTCGCGAAATCAAGTTCGCCCGTTCCGCCGAAGGCTTCACTGCGGGGAGTCGCGGAGTCGAAGAGGTCAACAGCATACCCATCACGGCGGACCTGACCTTCCTGGTCGTCCCCAAATAGTAGTCGCCCTGACCCGCAGGGGTCAGAGCGAAGGGAAACGCGCCGCAGCGAACTCCTCGCCGGCGCGTTTTTCGTTATCCCGGCCGGTTGAAGTGCACGCTGCGCGTCGGATTGGAGTGCGCGCTGCGGGACCGGATGGAGTGCATGCTGCGCGTAAAAGAAGAGAGCCCTGGAGTGTACGACGCCAGGGCTCTCTTCTTTTTGGGAACGAGGTCGTCTCGCCGCTACAAGTCGGTCGCTTCTTCCTCGGTATCTTCCCAGACCACGCTGCCCCGCAGGATCTCCAGCCAATCCTCGTCTTCCACGGAATTGAGTAAGCGCAGATAGAACAGGTTCGTCACGTTGTTCCCGCCCAGCAGATCGTCGCCCGGAAGTTGATTCTCCATAATGCCGCGCTGGGCCTGAGCGATTCCGTCTCCGAATCCGTTACCCGGATTTAGTAGCACGATCCCGACAGTGGCTCCATTCTGTCGATACTCTCCGCCCACGTTACCGACCAGCACGCCTGAGATTCCATCGATCTCGCGACCCGCCAGCACGTCGAGGTCGCCTCCGATGTCGACTTCCAGGGGATCGTCTATGGTACCGATGAAGTCCGCCGCTGTCAGGCTCGCGTTTTGACTGGCGATGATGTCGCGATTGTCACGGCCGGTGTTGTCACCGTCGTCGACGATACTGCCGGTTTGCGAAGTGACGGTCACGTTACGACCCGAAATCTGGTCGACGTAGAGCGTGTTCACGCTGTTGATATTGACATCCCCACCGGCGCTGGCGTAGATGTGGGTCCCGTTGGTACCAACCAGAGTTCCGGTGTTGGTCACATCGGTTTGCGTGCCGACGCCCGTACCCCCTGTATCACTGGTATGCCCAGGATCGATCAACCCCGGCTGAAGGGTTAGGGCGATATTGCCGTTTGGCGCCAACGCTGAGACTCTGTTGGCGGCCACAGCCGTGGAGATGGAGCCCGCGGCCGCTTCCAGATAGACCACATCGGCGGCGATGCCTCCGCCATGGGCGGTTCCTAGGATCCCTTCCGAGCCGCCGGCGATCACCGAAAGTGAACCACCCCGACCGTTCTGAGCTTCCGCCACAAGAGTATCGTAGGTGACGTTCCCACCGGCATCGACCTCAAGATTATGACCGTCCAAGACGTAATAACTTCCGATAGTAATGTTACCTTCAGCCTCAAGCCGAACGTTCTCGGAGCGAGTCTCGTTCACACCAGGTACGTCGAGGTCACCCCCGGCTTGGAGCAGCACGTTTCTGGCCTCGATGGTACCGGAACTCGACAGGCTTCCCGCCTCTTCCACCCCGGCGTTATTCACCGCTTGAGCCAGAACGTTGTTGGCGTCGGCTCGCGACATCACCAGAGTTCCACTACCCGGTGTCAGGCTAGAGGCGAAGTGCACCAGCCCCTGGCCGTCGAAATTCACCGTAGCCTCGGTCCCGGCTCCTAGTTTCACCTCTCCGCCACGAGCCAGGATCAGCCCTTCGTTGGAGATCGAGGGGGCCAGTAGGACGACAAATCCGCCGTCATTGACTTTGATCTGGCCCTGGTTGACCACCGCCGCGAGGTCCATTCCCGGGGTTTGGCGGAAAGACATATTCCCGGAGAGGAAGTCGGCGTCGCTGACATTGAGAGTGGAGGCCAGAAAGCCGCCAGTGTTGACCATACCACCCGGGCCGATCAGAACTCCGTTGGGGTTGATCAAAAAGACGTTGCCGTTCCCGCTCAACACCCCGTTGATGACCGACGGGTCGACGCCGGTCACGCGATTCAAGATGGCGGCGGCAACAGAAGGCTGCAGAAACCGGACGGCTTCACCGGTTCCGATGGAGAAGCCGTTCCAGTTGATAATGGCCTGTTGGGTCGCCTGTTGGATGGTCATATTCTGACCTGATCCAGTGATGGTCACGTTACCGTGGCTCACGTTTGGCCCGTCCGGCAGGGCCGAGGCGGGGAGGGTGGTGAGCATACCGGCCGTCAGACAAGCGGCCAGTAGCCGGGAGAGTCGCTTTCCTGTGATGGTTTTCATGATTCCCATTGCTTGACACGCTTTCCTTAGAATCGGGTTTGGATACCGCCGTAGATCACGGCGCTATCGTTTCTTCTAGTCTTCGACGGCGAGATGGGAAATCCGACATCGAGGGTCAGATGAGTATTCTCGTTGAGACTGGAGCGAAAACCGAAGCCGGCGCCCGTCAGACTGCTCTCCGGTAATTCTCCCACGAATCTGTTCTTGATGTCCACTCCGCCGTGGTCGATAAATGTAACGACCTGAAAGATTTCAGGGTTATCGACAATGGGAGACCAGCGAAGCTCGCCCGAGACGGCGTAGCCGCTGTCCCCCAGAAGCTCCGCCTGGGTGTAGCCTCGAACTGTGGAGATACCGCCGAGCGAGAACTGTTCGATGGAGTAGAGCGAATCAAAGGAGAGCTGCCCGGAGGCCCGGAGCACTCCATAGAAGCTCTTGTTCAAGTTCTGAATTCGTAGGGCGTCGAAGTTGATCTTGGTGAAGTCGTCATCCGCGCGGGGATTACTGACCAAAATTCCACCGTCGCCCCCGAAGCCTTTGGTCAGGGAGAGAGCGGCGAGCGTTCGTCCCTTGACGTCACGCCAGTCACCCCGGTAGTCGATCCGGGCTGTGGTGTAGTCTTCGCGGGCCAGCGGTACGTTGCCGAAGATGTCGTTGCGCACGCTCTTGTGGGATAGGGTCAAGGCCAGGTCCGAGCTGTGGTCCAGTGTTCTGACCAGGGCATGGCTGACAAAACCCGAGATGATGTCGGCGTCGCCGCGGACATCGAGAATCTGAGCTAACCCGTCGCCGGACGAGAACGAACCGCGCTGGTACTCCACGCCGACCTTGGTCCCGTTAAGGTTGACCGGAGTCGCGTAGCGCAGCTGAAAATAAGTGGAGGTGTCGTCGGTGGGCGTCTGTAGGACCCCGCGAAAGCGGAACGCATCTCCCTGAGAGAAGACGTTGCCAGCGTCAAAGGTGAGCCCAAAACGATGTTCACCGGTTTCTGGAATACCAAAGTTGTTATAGTCGAGCCCGAAGTGGATGGGCCGCTTGTCCTCAACTTTGACGGTGATGTCGGCCGTGCCTTGACTCGAGCCAGGCTTGAGCACCGCTTGGGCTTTGAGGTCGCCGTAGTCATTGAGCAGTAGTAGGCGACGCTGGAACTCGTCAGCTTGGAAGTTTCCGTCCACCGTAGCCGCGTCGATGTGTTTTTTGACCCATTCGGCGTTGTAGTGCTTGGCCCCCTCGACGGTGATGGATCCAACCTTGCCTTCCAGGACCTGAATGGTCACGGGGCCGGAGCCGAAGGCCTGCTTGGGCACGATAGCGCGAACGAGCAGGTAGCCCTTGTCGCGATAGAGGTCGGTCAGACGATTGGCTGCTTCTTTCATTTGAGCCAGGGTCAGTTCCCGACCTTCAAATGAACCGACGGCCGAGCGGATCTCTTCCTCGCTGAGAATCGAGTTACCGGTGACGTTGAAGGAATCGACCTTGAGGGTCTTTTCCGAAGCCGCCGGCGCGGGCGTCTCGTCGGTTTGGGCGGTATCGGTGCTGATAGACACGGGATCCGCCTGCGTCCCTGTCTCGGGGAGTCGCTGAGCCTGAGCCGCCCCCCCAAAAAATGCGGCAACGATGAGACAGGTGCCCATGCGTCGCTTCCAATTAGGAATTACCATAGCAAAACTAGACCTTTCAACAAATCCGCCTGCATCATACCCCGTCCTCCTAGATCAAAACGCCATAAATCAACGAGTGTCGCTCGGAATGGCGTGGGAAGCCCCTCTTTTGTTAGACCAACTACTACGCAAGTGGACATCACGCCACCTGCTCGGTAAAGGTTTAGTCCGAAGTCAGCGTGGGGACTCCGGCTCCTTTACCACCCAGCATCAGAGTGCTTCCTCCATTGCGGGTACTGGTTTCCAGTCGTCGAAAAGAAAACTTCTCATACAAGGTCATGGCGTCCCGGGTGTCGAGAAGGATTTTCTCCAAGCTAGCCGCGCGTGGATGGCTAAACAGCTTGCGCAGGAGTTCTTGACCCAGGCCCCGGCCGCGATACGGCGGAGCAACCACGACGTCGAAGAGGTAAGCGATCTTTCGGCCCGGACTGCCCAGACGAGCGTAGGCGACAAGTTTTCCCTGGTCTAGACATCCTAAGGTGAGATAGGAGTCTCGAAGATGTTGTTCGATCTCGTGGGTCTCCCTATCTTTGGCCCAATAGGTTACTTTCAGAAGAGCCGTCAGGTCCGCCAGGGGAACTTGACGTGGGTCGTCGGTCCATCGAAAAGACCCGCGCTCCGCCGCCTCGTCACCGCCGAGGCGGCGCATCTCCAGGGCTACCCAGCGGTCTTCCGGGCGAGCCCTCTCTTCCAGCCCCTCGAGGACACGATGGCGCTGGTCGGCGGTGAGGTTTTGTCCCATCTTCACTTTGGCCACGGCGCGCCGCAGAGATAAGCGTGCCACGGCCAGAGCTCTCAGAGGGCCGGCGTAAGCTTTGTCATCGGCTTCGATAGGCTGATGCCCGCCCTCGGGTTGGTACTTACTCATGAAAGCTTCCAGGACCGTGGCTTTGATAGGCAACTCCTCGACGGCTTCCAGGCGTCCCTGGCAACTGGCCGAGCGATAGAAGGTGGTGGCGGGACAGGCGTTTCTCGGGTGTCTCCAGGTAGATGGGATCCAACTCATCATGTCTTGAGCGGTGAAAGAGACCGGCTGCCCTAGCTGTTCGACCAGCATCCCGTGCGGTGTCCCATGAAAGTAGAGGTGACCACCGTGAACCACAAAGTTGAGAGGAAGGGCGTGGGGATAACCGTCGTCGTATAGGGCCAGATGTCCATGGCTGGCTCGCCGGAATATTTCACGGATCACGGGTTCCGCTGTCTCCAAAAACTCTTTCCGTCGCATAGTTGACTCCTGCTCGATGTAGGTATGTCTAGAGATAACTTAGAACTGGTTGTTTATGAAGTTCCAGTTTTTGAAAAAATGTTCGACCAGATTGAAGCCTTGTTAAGAGAGCTTTCCTGGGATCTCGAGCAGAGTGACCGCCCTTTCTATCTCAGGCTCTCCGAGTCGTTGCGCCGTGCCATGGAGTCTGGACAGCTCCGTCCCGGGGAGCTGATCCCCTCGACCAGACAACTCGCTTCGGCTTGCGGAGTCCATCGCCATACAGTGATGAACGCCTTGGGGGAGTTGGTGTCGCAAGGATGGTTGGAATCGGAGCAGGGTCGGGGATACCGGGTCGTAAAAGGTCTGCCGCGATACTTCTCCACCGATCAACCTCCAGCCACCGACTCGTCTCTTTCTCGAAGGACGTTTCGATATGCCTTTCCCAGCGGGCAGCCCGACCTTCGACTTTTTCCGCGACGGGAATACTCGGCCATTCTTCGCGAGGTCGTCCACCAGAGTGATCCGATGGCTTTGCTCGGCTACGCTGACCCATCGGGAAATCCCGAGCTAAGAGAGCAACTCGCGCACTATCTGAGACGAATGCGCGATCTGCGGGGCGGCGACATTCTTATCACCAACGGCTCTCAGGAGGGAATTTTTCTGGTCGGCTCCTTGCTTTTGAGCCCGGGGGCGCTCGTCGCGGTCGAGGAGAGCGGCTACGCTCCGGCCTGGGAGGCGCTTCGTTTAACCGGTGGGCGATTGGTCGGACTCAGGGTTGATGGACACGGGGTCGATCCCCAGGCTCTCGAAGAGCTCGCGCGCCGGGAGAAAGTCTGCCTTCTTTACATCACACCGCTACACCAGTATCCGAGCACGGTGACCATGCCGGTGGAGCGGCGCCGAGAACTTTACGAAGTCTGCGCCCGCCACCGGATCCCCATTTTAGAGGATGACTACGATCACGAATTTCACTATCGTTCCCGCCCTCTCACTCCTTTGAAAAGTTCGGATTCCGAAGGCCTGGTCTATTACACCTCGACTTTTTCGAAGGTCGTCTATCCTTCGGCCAGATTGGGATTTCTGGTCCCTCCGCCGGGACGGGCCGCGGAACTCGCGCGACTGAAAAAGATCACGACCCGACAGAGCAACACCCTGGTTCAGCTGACTCAGGCCCGATGGATGGCCAACGGTGGATTCGAACGGCATCTTCGCCGCATGCGGCGCACCTATCAGAACCGCATGGGTGTGATGTGCCAGATGCTGGACCGCGGTCGCGAGAGCTATGGACTGAAGGTCAGTTATCAGCCTCCCGACGGTGGGATGAGTCTATGGGTGGACTTCGGCCTCGATACAGCGGAGCTCGCGGTAAAGGCGGTGGAGTTAGGAGTGGGGGTCCGGGCCGGTTCGGAGTATCGACTCGACGCCGGACCCTCTACCCATCTCAGATTGGGCTTTGCCTCCAGTTCCGAAGAGGAGATTCGTGAGGGTCTCGATCTGTTGTTCAAGGCAGCTCAAGACATAGCCGGATAGGTCCCTCGGATCGGAGGGGGGATAGGCTCAGGAGTGACCACTCGCGCGTGATTCTCCACTACCTTAGTGGAGATGTCGTCCCCATCCGAAAATCCCATACCCATCCGTATTCACCCCCGAGAGTTGGCGGTGGCGTTAGCTCCTCTGGTTTTGATGGTTGCCGCCATTTTTCTGTTGGCTCAGTTACTTGGGACCACGATGCAGTTGGTCTTGTTGGTGGCGGCCTCGACACTGATGGCGCTTTGGGTGACCCGTCTTGCCGGCAAGTTGGAAGAGATGTTAGGACTGCCGCGGAAGGCCGGCACCGTTTGTGTCCTTCTGGCAGTTACCGGATTAATGGTGGCCGTGCTGTTCCTGGCAGGCTCTCAGATTTTCGAGCAGTTCGGGCAACTGGCCAACGAGCTTCCTCAAACCGTGGAGAAATGGCGAAAGACCGCCGAAAAATATGAAGTGACGCGCTCCATCTCTCGGATGGCGGGCGACCAACTCGCCACCTTCGACCCCTCCATGGTGTTCGGCAATGTCAGCGGACTATTCTCCTCGGTGGCCGGATTCTTCACCGCCGCCGCATTCATACTGGCCGTCGCGCTCTATCTTAGCCTGGACCCGGTCACTTACAAGCGTGGTTTTCTACAGCTTATTCGCTCTCCACAACGAAGAGCCAGAGTCGAGGGGATTATGAGCCATCTCGAAGACCAGTTGTGGCATTTCTTGCTCGGTCAAATGACCACGATGGGAATCTTGGCGGTTCTCACCACGACCGGCTTGTGGCTTTTAAAGATACCCTCCTATCTGGCCCTGGGGCTGATCGCCGGAACTCTGGCTTTTATTCCGGTGATCGGCCCCGCGCTGTCCTTTGTTCCAGCATTCTTGGTAGCCTCGACCCAGGGGATTCAAGCTATGCTCTCGGTGGCCGCTCTCTATGCGGGTATTCAGTTTCTGGAGGGCAACTTCCTGACCCCGGTCATCCAAAGAGAGATGAGCTCTATTCCACCCGTTCTCTTGATGATCACTCAGGCCGGTATGGGACTCCTCTTTGGACTTTTCGGTGTCGCTCTGGCCGCCCCGGCCACTGTTGTGGGGATGATATTAGTTCAGGAACTTTATCTTAAAGACGTTGACCCACCGCCCGCCGACCGAGTGATCGGCGACCTTCAGGCTTCGACCTCGGAATAAGCAAAAAGAGCCTCGGGCTAACCCGAGGCTTTATGACCACTATGCTTATTCACTCATGAAGAACCGGGGTCGTGGTGTTTCAACGTCCGCCGGTTGATAGATTGATATTACCTCGCAGCGATGGACTCAGAGTGGGCCACGTCTTTGGAAATGTTAAATTTTGTGATGGCTGAAGAGATAGTTTTGTGACGTGTCCGTGACGCGGCTGATTTAGCCTTTCGTTAGACTTTTGCAAGGAGTTCGCATGAACATCAATCCCTCGCCTTCGGCCAATGTCCTCAAAGCCACCCCCACCCCGGGAGAGCCTGTAAGCGGCCCGAAGGGGCCCTCCAGAGGAGGGAGGTCTCCGTTGGAAACCCTGGGCGACGCCGTAGTGGAGACAGGAGCCTTTTTCTACAACGAGACCTCGCTTCTGGCCTTGAACGATCCCGCCTTTGTCTTGAGCCGCGTCGCCCCGGAAGCCCGAGACGTTTTCGTTAAGGTGTCATCGGCTCCGACTCAGTTGAGCGCCGATGGTCTGTCGCCAGCGATCAACGACTCCTGGTGGGCGACGGGTACTCGATTGGCCATGCTCGGTGTCAACAGCTACAGTCTGGTCAACTCCATCAAGGATCCCGAAACTCATTGGTTTCGCAAAGGCGCCGACGGCCTTAGGGTGGCCACCGATCTCCTGGGGGTCGCCGGCGCCGTGATGCAGGCCGCTCTGCCGAAGTACGCTGGTCTGGGCGGGAGTCTTTTGGGCATCGCGGTGACCGCGGATGCTTGTAGTTCCGGCATTCGCTTGATGGACCATGCGAACTCGAGACGAGTCAAGTTCCAACAATGGAACGATGCGCGTAAGGCCAGACAGCGAGAGAAGACGACCTCTTGACGATCCTTTGACGGCGGCGCGGTAAGTTACTCGCGAGAAAAGACTAGGAGACCAAAATGCTTATCAAGACAGGAACCGAGCCCGCGGTTCGCCCCGCCCGAGTACGGGCCTTCGAAGCCCAGCCGACGACTCCGCCAACCTCCGGAGGCGCTGTCGACCGTCTTGTTGACGGACTGACACGAGGTGTCGAGACTCTTGTCTATGAGGGTACCGCTGTTCTTCAGAACGACCCGGCTCTGGCCGTGCGAGAGTTCGCCACTCGGGTTCACGAAGGAGCCTCGCGCGGTTATGGGAGCGCTGACTTGCAAGCTTGGGCTCCCTACGTGGGTGTGGGCGCTCGCACTCTGATCTTCGGGGCCAACGTGATCCGGGCCCAAACAAGCTTCAAGGATCCTACCACGGGACTTTTGGAGAGGAGTCTCGACGTAGCCCGAGTCGCCACTGACCTGGCTGGAGTGGCCGGAGCTGTTTTGCGGGTCGTTTCTACTGATTACGCCCCCCTGGGGACATCTTTGATGGGTATCGCCCAAAGCGCCGACCTGGTCAGTCACGGAGCTCGTTTCGGACTTCATGCCGCGCCCCGAGTGAAGACCTGGTTGACCGAGCAAGCGCAAAAGCGGGCCAAAAAGAAGTTGGAGGGTAACGAGCCTTCTCCTAAACCGCCGGGTTGGACACAAACTTAACATCTTCCTAACATGTGGTTGGGGGCTTTCTCGTAAGGTTGTTTCACAGACAGAGAGCCTTATTCATCCAGGAGTTGCACCCATGCTTATCAAGTCAGGAGTCACCGACACGACCGTTCTTAGCGCCAAGCGCCGGCCTAAGAGCAGCGAGAACAAAGACACCGCCGTCCCCGGTCCGGGAAACAATGGCGGAGGAGCCGGCGGACGCTTGCTGGACAAGGTTACCAGTGGAATCGAAACTTTAGTTTACGAAAGTACCGCGGTTCTACAGAACGATCCGGCTTTGGCCGTGCGAGAGTTCGCCACCCGAGTTCATGATGGAGCTTCCCGCGGATACGGCAGCGCGGATCTGCAAGCCTGGGCCCCCTACGTCGGTGTGGGAGCCAGAACTCTTATCGCCGGCGCCAACATTTTACGAGCCCAGACCACGCTTAAGGACAAGTCCGTTAGCGGGTTGGAGAAGGGTCTCGACGTCGTCCGAGTGGCTACCGATCTTATCGGTGTCGCGGGCGCCGTGATGCGCGTCGTCTCGCCGGAATGGGCCCCTCTGGGAACCAAAATGATGGGAATCGCCCAGAGTGCCGACCTGGTCAGTCACGGAGCTCGCTTCGGCTTTCACGCCGCTCCTCGCGTTAAAGAGTACCTGCGCCTCCACGAGGAAAAGAAAGCGAAAAAGAAAGCTAGCGGCGAGGTTGAGTGAACCGCCGAGCTCTATCGTAGAGCATCGCGGACACCGGCCAAGGCATCCTCAAATTCGAGAAAGAATCCGTCGAAGCTTCGAGTGTGGGTGAGCATCTCGCTCTCGACTAAAGTGAAAGCTCGGTCGGTGGCCGCCCGTTGGGACTCCTCGGAATCGCTGCCCCGGCCAAGCGCTCTTTGATAAAAAAGCAGAATGGACAGCCCGCAAGAAAGGGCCAGCAGCCGGGACACAATCGTTCCGTTCACCAGACGCTTTCCGAAGATCGCTTGGCGGACGTAGGTGTCGATCATTCGGGAGAGTTCCAGGCTATCCGGCCTTAACAACGCAAAATCACGAAGCTCCACACCCAACTTGGAAGAGAAGTGGCCACCTCCGTTCCAGAGGAGACTGCCTAGCCTGGCGCGCTCCAAGGGGTCGCTCATTCCGTCCTCGGTAACCGCGATCAAGTTGCAGCTGACCATGGCCAGCAGTTCACGATCGAAACCTCCCAGGTTGCACGGTGTCGAAAGCGATCCACCGAGCGGCTGGTCTTCCCGCCTGTCTATGGTGACCATTAACAAATTCACGGCCACGGTCAATAGCGAGCCGGCCGGGTCATCAGCAGACAGGGCGTCGAGAATCCTGGACTCAAGCTCCAGGTAGTCGGACCAGCTGATCCAGTGTCCGCGACGGACCTCAACCTTGTCTCCCACGCACCCCGCGGTGGGAACTTCATTCCACCGGCTTTCGAGCATCGCTTCTAGGGCCGGCCGTTGCGATTCGACCCAGGGTCCGGTCTGTTCGAGCACCGCGGGACAGGCGTGGGAGAGGGCGGTGTAGATTCCGTCTGGGGTCTGAGTGAAAAGATAAGGATAGGTTTGGCACACGATCGGCTTGGCCTGGGAACCTAGCTCGGCGTGAATTTCACAGGCCTGATCGGAAGTGAGGAAAAGACATGAATTCTCGTCGTCGCGAGAAACGATGAGTCGATCGGAGATAACTTTCAAGGGATGATAGCCGGCTCGAGCCTTTTCCCGATAGGCGTGAGAGTTTCGGATCGCGGGCTCGGCCGAGGGTTCGACCACGATGGTCCAGTTGGCTCTACAGCAACGACCACACCCGGTGCATTCGTAGCGATGGTGAGGGAGATGGAGTCGCAAACAGACCTTACAGATCGACCACGGTCACACTGAGATCGTAGCGGAGAAAGTTGCCCTCGAGGTCGAAATAGGCCGTCCGTTGATGTTCCTCATCCCAACTGGGTTCGAACTCCAAGATCCAGTAGCGGTCGTCGCGTAGACCACGGTAGACCCGCATGGCGGCTAACTTCCAGTCATTGTCGAGCGCTTGTGGGTCGGACGCGACTCGCTCTACGATGGGTCGGAGCTCCGCCTCGAAGGGTTCTCCCAAAACGGCGTCATAGGCGTCTTGCAGATCCTCGATAGCATGGGCTCGGGCCGCCTCTACCAGTTCACCCACCCGGGGCCACAACTTTTCGAAGCGTTCCAGATCTTCGGAGTCAGGAGCCTTTCGGGAGCCCGGAATCTCCACCGTCATCGCGGGCTCTCCCTGACGATAGTGGGGAACCAGGAATCTCCACTGGTCGCCATCATGGACCAGAGTGCCCCATCTGGGATGGTCGATTTTACGCCGGGTCTTTTCGTAGATCCAGGCCAGACCGCCAAGAGTGATCATACCGCCGATAATCACCGCGGGGAAGTAGAGTAGGGGATCTATCCGTCGGCTATTCATAGGCTCTTAAGGCTCTGGGGTCGTGGCCGGGCGGCCGATGGCCTCTTTGGCCCGGTCGCTGCGGCGAGATTCGGTCAGAGTCGAGCCGTCGAGAGAGTTGATATCTTTCTGCGACAGATCCAGGCGAGGGGCGAAGGCCTTTTTGTGAAATTCCTCGGCCAGCGCCTCGGCCGCGCTTTTGTCCTTACGTTCGGGATCTTTGATCGGCACGGCTGCTTCGGCCAGAAGAGTGCCGTGAGGGGTGGAGAGAGAGGCGATCAGGTTGGATCCGCCTTGGCTGACCTTGATGGTGTAGCCGCGCGAATCGGAGTGAAAACGCGGGCTTTTGGAGATGGAGCGAGCCACCTCCTGACAAGCGGCGTCGGCCGAGGCGGAGATGGTTACCGGTATGGAGATGGCGAGATGGCGGAACATGGCCGGAGCCGTGTCGAAGACGCGGGTTCCCACCTCCATCGCCTCCTCGAATCGATCCTCGTCGAAAAGCATGCCCGCGAGTCGCGCTTCGGCCCGCGCTCGCAAAACAGCCCGCGCCTCGGTGACTTTGGGGATGGCCGCTTTGAGTGTTTCGATAGCCGTGTCTTCGTCTCCCAGGGCGTAGGAGACTTCCGCCCGGATCACCTCAAGAGTCGGCTTCTCCCACTCGAACGACTCGGGGGGTGATTCGTACAGCTCGGTCAAAGCTTCCGAGGCCACGCCGGCGCCATAGATTCCGACCAGGTCCGGTCGATGCCAATCGGTCACCACGATGGTTCGTGGCGCGTAGTAAGGTCGCAGAGAGGCGCCGACCCGCTTGTGCTTGGTGACCAGAGCTTGAATCTGGATGTCCGCAAGGCGAGCCTTGGCCGTCAACTCTCGTCGTTTGAAAGAGGCCTTCCACCATGGCAGACCATGAGTCCAGGTCTGGCTCTCTCGCAGACGAGAAGCCTCGGCCATCAAAAGCGCTCGGTACAGTAGGAGCGTTCCGGCTACCTTCTGATCCAGCTGAATGGAGTCACCGCCCTGCCGGTCTGGGCGCTGCACGATGTTTTCAACAATCTCGAGCCCTTTTTCCGTCTCTCCCAGGTGCAATAGTAGTTCGGCCGTGGCGTGTTGGTCCTGAGCCCAGGTCTGCTGAGCTAGGAACGGCTGGACCGAGAAGCGCCACTGGTGGGTCTTCTTCAGCGCGTCCACCGCTTCGGTGAAGCGTCCCTGCGAGAGGTACAGGAAGGTCAGGTCAAACCAGGGGTTGGAGTAAGTGAAGGAGTCGAAGTAGCGAGTCGCTTCGGAATAGAGGCGCTCGGCTTCGTCGAACTGCCCAATCCCCGCGGCCGCCTCTCCCAGGTTACGAAGATAGGTGGCGCTTTGCGACCAGCCTCGGGTCCGGGTCCCCTCGACGAGCTCTTTGAAGGCGGTGTAGGATGCGGTCGGATGGCCGAACTCCATCTCCAGCGCGCCCAGGGTGTTGAGGTAGGTGGTCTGCGTGGCCTCGTCTTCTTGATCGGTGGATGCTCGCGCCAGTTTGTCGCGAGCATCCTTTTCCCGACCGAGCTTCATCAAGGGCCAGGCGTAGGCGGCCAGCACGTGATGCGGCTCCTGGCCGGTGATCTGGCGGTAAAGCTTGAGATAAGCATCGAGTTGCTCGATCTGTTCGTCGTAGGCGTCCATTTCGGCATTGACCTGGACAAGTTCGAGCAGGATCTTCTCGTACCACCCCCAGGGAGCGTCGAGTTTAGGACTGGAGGAGTATTTTTCGATGAACAACTCCTTGGCCATGTTCAGTTGGTACTTGGCTCGGGGCAGGTCGCCCTCGGAGTTGTGGAGCGAGTAGCCCATCAAAAACCGGCCGGCGAAGCTTTTGGGGTTGTCCTTGAGGATGGCTCTAGCTTGCTCGCGAAGTTTGACCAGTTTGTAGGTCTGCAGCGAGACCAGAGCTTCTTCCTCAGCCCGGGTTCCGGCCAGCGTCGGATTGCGGTACGGCTGGTAGTCGTCCTGAGCTAGGGCGGGTCCACCAAACCAGGTAAGAGCACAAAAACAGGCTCCCGCCGTGGCCAGTCGAGCGCGGTGAAACCAGCCGGGTCGTTTCATCGGCGCAGAGTTCCTCGATTGAGATGTTCCAGGGGCTGTTTGGCACATTCGCGAATGACCGCGATGGCGTCGTCGATCCCTGGGGCAAGCTCGATGCGGTGACGGAAGATGTGAGGAGCCAACCACTCCAAGTCTTCCGCGATCACATGATCACGCCCATTCATCAGGGCCGCCGCCTGCAAGGCCGGTAGGGCCAGGACCAGCGAGCGGGTGGAGACGCCCTGAGCCACCTTGGGAGAACTGCGCAAGGAGGTGGCGATATCGACCAAGCAGGTCTTCACCTCGGGAGCCAGGTGGATTCCGGAATCGATGGCGTAGCGGGCGCCCAGAACGTCGTCCCGGCTGACTTTGGCAAGAGACGGCTCGCTACGGCGATCCTTGTAGCTCTGCAAGACCTCTAACTCCGACTCACGGTCGATGTGGGCCATCACGACTTTAAACAGGAATCGGTCCAACTGCGCGACCGGGAGGGGAAAAGTTCCGACCTGGTCGCGCGGATTCTGGGTGGCGATCACGAAGAAGAGGTCGTCGAGCGGATAGGTGACGTTGTCGGCCGTGACCTGCTTTTCCGCCATCGACTCGAGCATGGCCGCCTGCACTTTGGGCGAGGTGCGGTTGATCTCGTCGGCCAGCAACACGTAGGCGAAGAGCGGTCCGGGTTGAAAGTGGAATTTTCCACTGTCGGGCTCGAAGATGGAGACGCCGGTGATGTCCGAGGGGAGAAGGTCCGGCGTGAACTGTACGCGTCGAAAAGAGGCCAGGTGGCCTTCGTTGTGAACCGGCACGATCGATTCTCCCAGCGCTTTGGCCAGCGTCGTCTTTCCCGAGCCGGGGAAGTCCTCGAGCAGGACGTGCCCGTCGGCCATCAGCGCGACCAGCAGAAGATCGATGACGTCGTCTCGACCCCGCACCGCGTGGGTCAGGCGGCCCTTGAGACGGCCCAAAACGTCTCGCGCTCCGTGGAGGTCCGAGGCCGGGGGGCGGGAGGATTGCATCGAAATCATAAGTGGAGTCGTTCGCCTTTCGTCAGGGAAGTTACCTGGTCATCAACCAGCTGAGGGGATTGAGTAGCCCCAGAACTCGACGCCACCAGGGGGTACAGGCGGCAAGCTCGGAACCGAGGTTGTCGTAACACTTTTGTAGTTCGGCCAGATCATACCTTTTCGCGCCAGACTCGAGCCTGGCTCCAAAAATCAGCGCCAGATGGGCTTTGGTCAGGGCTAAAAGGCTGGGCATCTCTTTGTGGTGCTGCTCGGAAAAGGCCAGCCGTCCTTGTCCGAACTTGCGCCGAAAGCCGGCTTCGCCCACTCGGTCCAGAGCAGCCCGATAGAGGGCGTGAACCCGCGCCTCATCCTTGTCTAAGCGCGCGGCCAGGCGTCGTTCGATCTTGAGCCCATAAGCGGCGACCAGAAGCGCCGTCACTACCCAGGGGAAGAAAGACCAGACGATCTCCATCAACTGGCGAAGGAATTTGCGCAGGTCAAAGGGCTTGGGTTGATCGGCCAGCTCCCCTTCCTCGCGAGCCATCTCGGCCAGCATAGCCTGCAGGTCGAAGTCCGGCGGTGGCTGCGGAGTGTCCAGGTTGGTCTGAGGAGCCACATCCAACGGATACCAGCCCAGCCCGTTGACCCAGACCTCGGGCCAGGCATGGGCCTCGGAGCTGCGCACCAAAAGGGCAGAGCCCCGGCGATTTCGCCCTTCCACAGCGTACCCGGCGCCCACGCGGGCGGGAATGCCGGCGGCTCGCATCAAGTAGACGGCGGAGTGGGAGAAATGGACGCAGTAGCCTGTCATGTCGCCGAAGAGAAAGTCCGCGGTGGGGTCATCGCTTCCGTTCACCGGACGCTTTTTGACCGTGTACTTTCCATTCTCACCCAGGTAGAGCGTGATGGCCAGCGCCTTGGCCAGGGGATATCGCTGGTATTCCGGATCCACCGTGGATACGATCTTGTCGGCTAGCTCCTTGTAGCGCTTATCTTTTTCGGGATATCCTAGGTAGTGCTGACGCAGCTCGGGTGTCCAGGCGGGCGATTCGAGTTGACTTGTCAGAATTTCGGTGTATTCGCCCGAATAGACCAGCGAGGTCACATCGTAGGCTCGTTCGAACTGTTCTGGATTGGGATTCGCGGAGGGTTTCATTCCCCGCGGGGAGACCAGCCCGAAAGGCTCTGTGTGCGAGCTGATCATGGCCACCCGGGTGTCCAGGTTACGAGTCGGGATGTCGAGCCGGGGAGGTAGGGGAGGAGCTTTCTCGTCTCTGGTGGGAAAGCGACGGAACAGGTCGTCGTCGGCCTTGCCGGTGGTGTCTTTGACCAGGCGGAATCCGTTGAACTGGCTGAAGGCTGTTTGGCGAAAATAGTAGTAGCCGTCGGGCGAATCGTAGTCGTCTCGAAACACCACCACGGCCACCGGTTTGGGTTGAGGTTTTTGATCGCTTGTTTCGAAGGGGAACGGGTTGTCGTTGCTATCCGAGGCACCACCACCGCCGCCCGAGCCGGACAATGGGGTCGCGCCAGCGCCGACCGGAAGCACGGGGGTCGGTTCGGCCCCTTCTAGCGGCTCGCCGGTCAGCCCCGAGCCTCCCGGTGGATCCTTGACCATGTCCCGAATAGATTTCTGGGGGATGTAAATATAAAGCGCAAGAGCGATGAGGGCCAGCAAGACCAGGTCGAAAATCGAGGAGCGCTCGGTGGCCCGGCCGATGGTCAAAAGAATCAAGCTGATGGCGATGATGACACCCAGGACCTGCAAAATGGGCACGGGATCGTAGCCTCTTGACCAGAGGGGGTCGATCAGAAAATAAGGACGGTTGATGAAGCCGTCGCGGTGGGCCGCGAAAGGGGTGGCCATAAAGAGAGCCACCACCACCACCTCTAAGGAGACGAAGCCCTGGTAGCGGCTGGAGAGAAACTGTAGGGCGCCGACAACCAGGGTGGCCAGGACCCCCCACATCAAGAAATCGGTGAACAGCATGATCGCCTCGGGACTGGGGAAAAGGCCCGAAAGCAGAGGAGAGCGCGAGGGGAAGCGGGCCAGTGCCGTGGCGATGGGCGCGGCTAGCAGCGCCACGACCACCACGGTGGGGGTGCGTAAGGCGCTTCCGGCCATACGGCGACCTACGAAAAAAGCGGTGAAGGCGGCCACGGCCGAGGAGAAGGCGGCTACCGCCGTGGCCAGGGTCGAAGCGACCACGATCCAGGCCATGGCCCAGATCAGCGCGGAACCGCTGTCGAGAAAACGGAGCCGGCGTGAGCGGGGCGTCATCCGGCTCCTCCGCGGAGAGCCACCACGCGCTGGGTGGCCGGGTCGAAAGTGAGCCAGTCGGTCACGGCCGAGGAATTCAGGCGCGCGAACAGCTCGTTGGGGTTGATCTCAGGTCTCACTTCGTAGAAAACCAGCTTCTTCCATTTGGGTTCTGACGTTTTGGGCACGACCGACCCCAGGGTCAACAAGCTGACCGCGATAGGCGAACGCGCTAACTGCCTGGCCACCGTGTCGACCCAGTCGCCGTCGCCGGTGGGAACAAGCACGATGCACGATCCGAAGCCGAGAACCGCGGCCTCTCGAAGAAAGCCTCCCAGCCCAACACCAGAGACGACCCCAGGGTTGCCCGACCTTGCGATCAGTCGCAGGGCCTCCTCTTTTCTTTCCACGTTGCTAGTGGACCCGTCGGCCCCAAAGCGCCATCCGTCACCAAGCAGGTCGTTTTCCACCAGGGTGCGGGCGAGACTTGCCACCTCCTCGTCACCGGGGCCGGCGACCATGTAGGCACAGGTGCGGGGGGCCGTGGTGACGGCGTTTTCCGGCACGCGGACCATCAGTTTACCGGTTCGAGCGTAAATTTTCCACAGCAACAGACGTGGCGGATCGCCGGGGGCGTAGCGTCGCATGTCGACCCGGTCTCCCGTCGGCTCTCCGCGAGGGTCGCTCGATTCGTCGCCGCGAAACCAGGCCCGAATCAGGCTCTGAGAGCCTAAGGGGAGGGGTTTAGGGAGGACCCGAAGCGACAACGGCTCTTCCTGTTCCCAGTCCACCGTGCAAAAACCCAGGACATCCTTGACCCGAACTCGCCGGCATAAGCGAAACCCCTCCTCGAGCTCGCAGCGCCTTCCGGGGATCAACCACTCCTGACGCATTCCGTCGGGATTGCGATGCCATTGGCAGTCGAAATCGGGTGGATTCAGGATGGAGGTGGAAGCTTCCACCAGGGGCGGCATGAAGCGAGGCATCTGGCGAGCGCTAGGGGAGGGGACCCCGGTGACAAGATCCAGACGATAACCTTGAGGCAACTCGCTGTCGGAGTGCCGGCGAAAGCGCCAGGCAAGGAAAGCCGCGGTTACGACGACGATGAGGAGATCGAGCGCCGCGGCCGCGGCCAGGGCCAGAGCTGACATCAACACGATGTGGTCGGACTGCTTCTTGCCCAGAAAATAGAAACCAGCGGCCACCGCTATGATCAGGGCGAGCCCCGGAAGGCTAAAGGGCACAAGTCCCCAGACCCGCCGCCCCACGGCCGCGAGCTTGTGAAGAAATCCCTTGAATTGGGGGTTGGTCACGCCGCTGGTTTTCGCCTCCAGGCCAGGTTTACCCCTCTATAGCGCCGTTGAGCATGCTCTGGAATCTCTCTTTCCAAGGAGCCAGGTCCAGTTGGGGAGCAGCCTTTCGAAGCCGCTCGAGTCGTTCGAGGCTCTTACGTCCTAGAGACACCAGATCGGTGGCCGGGGTCGGTCGATGGTCGAAAGCGCGTCGCAGCTTCTCCATCTGGTCCAAAATAGGGAGGGCTTCGGCTTCGAGGTAGCATTCGGCGAAACGTCGCCACACGATCTCGACAGCCAGGCTATTAGGGTGGACCATGTCGGGTTCAAAGAATCGATAAGAGCGGAGCTCGTCGCAGACGATCTCGAAAGCCGGGAAATAGCTGATGCGCGGGAGAGTCGATTCCAGGGCCTGGCAGAGGAGGTGGAGGATCGCTTTCCCTCGGCTGTTTTGGACCAGGCCGTCGCGCAGGTATCGTACTGGACTGACGGTCAGCACGACCTGGCGAGCGGCATCGCCGTCAAGCCATGCGCGCAGTGGCGGCTCCAACGCTTCCAGGCACTCCTCGAGAGTGAGAAGTCGCCTGCGAAAGAGCTGGTTGGGGAGGCGGTGGCAGTTGGCCACGACCTCTCCCGTCGAGGCCAGAGTGAAGGCCTGTCCTGTTCCCAGGGTTAGCAGAAGCCAACGGCTTTCGGCTAGGGCGTGGTGTTTGTGGCGTTCGGCGTTAGCCAGCAGTTGTAGGGCTTGCTCGCGAGAGCTCCAGGCCAGAGACGAGTGGTGGTGGTGACTTCGCCACAGCCCCTCGTGGAGGAACAGTCGCGGTTCCAACCAGTCCGGGTCGAGAGCGCGCGCGAGGGAGACGGGATTGTAGACGATCCCGTAGGGGTTAAGGATCACGGGGAAAAGATAGCGACGCAATCTCTCGGCCATGTGCTCGGCAAAGCAGGAGCCCACGGCGTGGACCTTTTCTCCCAGATTTAACCGAGCGATAGCTTCCGGTACGGCCACTCGTGTCTGTAATCGTGGATCTGACAATTTTACCGCCAGTCTCCCAGGAGAATAAAGGGTGACCAGTAGTAAGGATGGTGATAGTGGGGATTTTTTTGTAGCGCGATCTGAGCCGTCTGAAGAGCTTCCGCTTTTCCTCTTCCCTCTCGCAGCGCTTGATAGAAGGCTTGCATAAAGGTGGAAGTGGATTCGTCGTTGACGGCCCAAAGAGTGGCCACCACCGAGCCAGGTCCGGTCACCCAGAAGTTTTCCGCTAGCGACACCACCGAGGCTGTCGGCTCCGCCTGACCGAGTGCGGTATTGCAGGCCGAGAGGGTGACCAGTTGCACCCCGTCCAAGGGCAGAGAGAAGATGTCCTCGGCGGCGAGCTTCTGACCCTTAGCCAGCATGAGATAGTTCTGACCCGGATCGGCTGGGTCGACTTCCCCGTGAGTAGCCAGGTGAAGATAGCTTTGCCCGTTCATTCCCCTGATTAGAGCCTCGCGAGTCGCCTGCTCGCGATAGAGAGCCACCCCACCCGGGAAAAGAGCGGCCAAGGATTCGCCTTCCTGTTTGGCGGCTGGGAGGTCTCCACCGGGATCGGCCACCACTAGAAGACTTGTCCCGGAATGGCTTTCCCTAGTCGCCACATCCAGCAGGTCGGAGCTTTTCCCCAGCACCGCCATGCGGTGGGTAGAGGCGAAGTAGCGCCCCTGAGAGTCCCGTAAGGAGCCGAAGGGGAGATAGTTGAGTCGGCCCGAGGGAACCAGTAAAATCATTGACTTTTTCTCCAACTGGTCTTGCAAAGGAGACAGTAGTTGGGTATAGAGTTGACTCGAGATTTCGGTCACCTCCGAGCCCGTCGTGAGCCGACGCAAGGCGCGAAGATAGCTGACAAGTGTGGTATCGAGCGCGGATTTCGTCACTGGTTGGCGATAGACGAACAGCTCCTCGCTGGTGGCGGCGAAGATATAGAGCGTGGTGTCGGTCGGAAAATACTGGACCAGGACGACTTCGGACGGCAGATGCTTTTGGATGCGAGGTAGCTCGACAGGTTTGACGGACAGGGTCCGATCGTAGAGGTCCGGATACTTCGACTGAAGCTCGCGCGACTGCTTCAAAAAGGAGGCGCGCGCGGAATCTCCCGCTCCCCCCACGCTTTCTCCCAGAGCTTCTCGCCGCTCGGTGATGGCCTTGTCCACCTCGCGCGTGCGCAGCTCTCTTATGGCTTGACCGGCTTCTCCCCGGGAGCGAGCGGCATCGTTGGTGAGCTGGTGGGCGGAGCGCACAGCTTGCCCCTGCTCGAGAGCCATGAAAGCCTGCTCCACCTGATCCTCGGCCAAGCCTGCCGCGGCCAGGCGTTCAGCGGCGTTCTGGGCGAGTTCGCTGGGGCTTGCCCCCTCGCGCAGGTTGGCGTTGGAGGCAACCAGTTGGGACGAGGCTTTGATGATCTCACGGCACACCGCGAGCTCCTGTTGGCTCTCTCCGGCTCGACTCGACAGTTGCCGATGACGCTCCAGAAGTCTCAAGCGGTAGGCGGGGAAACGGTAGGTCGCGGCCAGACCCTGGGCTTTCTCCAGGAGTTGGTAGGCCGCGGCCGGCTCACGTTCGTGCAGACTTTCGGACCAGTCGAGGGCGAGCTCCAGAGCCTCTTCTTGGGGAGAAAGTGACAGCACCAGATCGACAAGTTGCCGCACGGGCTCACTTTCCGGTTTGAGTTTCCAGCGTTGGACTCGGACCTGAGCCTCTATCCGTTCCAGAGCGCTGCCACGCCAGAGATCTCCCTCGGTGGGGCGTAGCCCAACAGGGACCTGTAGCCAGAAGCCTGAAGCCAGTATTCGGCGGCAGTCGGCCAGACGTTTCAGGCTCTCTTCGAGAACCTCCCAACGCTGGCTATCCGTGATGACGCGATAGGGGAAAAGGAAAAGACCGAGTTTCTCGGTGGTAAGAAATAGTGCCACTCCAGCTTGACGCTGTTCCAGTTGTGCGAAGAGAGACGGGATGTCGAAGTTTAACCAATCGGTGTCGGCTGCCTGGAGTTCCTTTGTCCAGCGATAGTTGAGGGCATCGAGCTGGTGGACAAGCTTCTCGATCTCCTCGCGTAACTCCGGATATTGTGAATGGCGCGCGAAGAGGTCACGGGCCAACTCCACCAGTTCGTCACCGCAGGAGATCCAGAAGACGTCGGCGCCGTGATCGGTCCCGAAATGATACTTCTGTCCGAGCTCGACGATGGCCCGGGTGGAAGCCAACAGGTCCTCACTTTTTCCGCTTTCGCGCCAGGCCAGGGCGTGGTAGGCGACCTGCAACGGGACAATGGCGTCGGCGCTCCGGCCGTAAGTTCCCAGGCGTCGCAGCGAGACGACAAAAAGGTCGGTCTGGCCCTGGTCTAAGTAGGAGCGAGCGGCCAGAAGGTCGAGCTCGGCTCGGTTTCTGGCTGAATCGCTAAAGTTGATATTGCGCTCGAGGGAGCGCAAGTCCTCGGGGTAGAGGACGCGCAACTGCCAACGGGCGAAGACATCGAGCATCTTTTGGGCATCCACGTCGTTGTCCACCCATTCTTGGGGCAGTTCATGGTCTGTGGGGAGAGCGACCCTGGCCTTGGCTACGAAGGACTTGAGCCAATCGGCTTGTTGGCACTCCTTGGTTAGGGCTTCATAGTTTTCCACCATCAGTGCGACATGAGTTCGCGCCACGGCGTAGTGGAGCAGGTTGACCCAAGGGTCGGGAAGGCGCAGTTTCGGGGGCACCGACTCGCGCGGAAGTTTTTGGTGGATTCGTAAAAGTGGATCGATCTGCTCGAGGTGTAAGGGAGAAACGGCGTTGAGAACCTTCAGGTCCTCTTCCACACTGGGAGGCGCTTTGGCGGCCAATGGAGCGCAGAGCAGGACGAGCAGCAGAAGCAGTGTTTTCCAACGGAGGGGCATGGTCGAAGGCTGATTAAAGATTACTCGCCACGAGCCTTCCTAGCCATGAATTCTCGACGGGTCATCGTTTCATAAGTGCCTTGCGGGATGATTCGAACGGTGATGACTTCGTTGAGGTACGCTTCACGTCGCCGATCGGCCGAACGTGACGCGCTGGCTCCTTCGGCCGATCGGATTCGGGACTGAATCGAACCCATCGGCTCGGTGGAAAGCCCGTGGTCTTTGGCGATCGCGGTGGCCGACTCGGCGGACCGTCGCGCGCGACCATAATCTCCCTTGGAGAAGGCGAGTTCGGCCTCGGCTAGTAGCGGTTTGACCTGCTCGGCCCAAACATTCTGGCGGATGACCGCGATGGTCTGAGCGTAATTACCCTTCGGGTTAGATTTTTTGAGACCGGCGAAGTGCTCCAGCGCGAGCTTATAGTCGCGGGCTTTGTAGGCGCTATTGGCGATAAGCTCTTTGCAGCTTTGAATCTCCGTGGCCGAGCGACCCTCTTTCTTCAAACTGTTGAGTGCCATCTGCGCCCGTACCGTTGCCGTGCCGTGGTCGCCTTTACTGGAGGCGTCTTTGGCTTCGGCCCAGTAGTCGTCGGCGGTGGCGATTTCACTCTTCGTTTCGGCGGGCTTGGAGACGGTAAGGTGTTTCTCTCGTAACCCCTCCGTGGCTAACCATAGGCCGCCCATCAAGATTACGGCGATACTAAGAGCCACCAGGGTCGAGGCCCACTGCACGGCTTGAGAAGGCGGAGGTTCGGGACGGGCTTGCCGAGTTGGCGGACCGTGGACGGGTGCTATTGGTGGTTTGACGGAAAACCCGGGATAAGCAGGGGTCTCCATCGGGGTCGGCGGTGGCGTTCCGGGCGCCCCGCCACGGGACATCCCCCTTTGCTGTTGAGCTCGTTCGGCATTGAGTTCCTGGGAGCGAGTTTTGCACCAGAGCGACCACATGTAACCTACACCGCCGGCAAATCCCAGACCTAACTCGGGTTTGGGCGTGATGATCGAGACGCAGCCGGTGAAGCTAAAGATCGTGCTGAAGATCATACCGAAGGCGTACGCGAACGTGTAACCATTGACCAGGGTCCGGCCGGCCATGCCGTTGATTAGCCAGCTGGGCAATAAGAAAAGGAGCGTACCCCAGATCGGCACCCCCATGGCCATCCCCAAAAGATAGCCCGCGGAATAAGGTTCCATAAAAATCCCCCCTGAGGGTGAGCCTACCACAATTGAAGGGAAATTTGAACGTCGACGCGCGAGGTTCGCGGGTTCTGACGTGGAACCGGAAGCGACCTCGAAAGGAGAGAGTTATGACATATGTTGACGGATTTGTCGCCGCGGTTCCCACTGAGAATCGCGAACTTTATCGCAAGGTGGCCGAGGAAGCCGCCGCGATTTTTAAGGAGCACGGCGCTCTTCGCGTGGTGGAGTGTTGGGGAACCGACGTCCCCAAGGGCAAAGTGACCGACTTCCACCACGCCGTCGAGGCCAAAGAGGGAGAAACCATCATCTTCTCCTGGATCGTCTGGCCCTCTAAAGAAGCCCGCGACGAGGGGAATGAAAAAGTCATGCAGGACGAGCGGATGAAGATCGAGGGCGCGCCTTTCGACGCCAAGCGCATGATCTACGGCGGCTTCGAGGTCCTGCTCGACGTTTGACGGGAAAGCCCGGCTCTTGAGAGCTTAGGCATCGGGATCGATGCCTAACTCGCGCAGCCTTTCTTCCAAGCGTCTAGCTCTCTCGGCCTCAACGTCGGCGCGCTGTGATTCTGTATCTGCTCGGTGTTTCTCCTGGTCGGCTCGCTCGCGGTCGGTGCTCAGGATCTGGCCGTCTTGCGCGCGTAGACGTACCCAGCCATCGACGACGCCCAGGTGCAAGCCGAGGAAACGGGCGAAGAACCAACCGTCCGGTTCGGGGCGTAGGGCCACGTAATGGCCCTGCTGCAAAGTAAAACCCTCGATGAAGAGAGAGTCCGGATTCACCAGGAAGTAGTCCTCTGTCTTGAACACGTCGCCGACCAATGAGCAGCGCCATTATCACCGAGCATTTCTGGCTACGACGCCATCCCTTCAGTCCCGAGGTCGAGGCCCACGCCTGTTCAATCCCAAAGCTTTGAGCAGGGCGAAGGTTGGAGCTTGCCCGGGTCATGGTTTCCCCTAGTCGCTGGGTCCGTCATTCATTCCGGGCTTGTCGACTCATCCTTGAACTCGGGTCCACTCTCGCTGACCAAGCTCAGTCCTTTGGGGAGCGGCGATGCCGCCAATACCTTAAGTCTATCCAGCGTGCGGCCGAGCGACGTGTAAACTCCTTCGAGGTCGGACACGACCTCAGCGACCGCGGTTTGAAGAGCTAGGTCCGAGTCGTGAAACCATCCGGGAGGTACACCCAATTCGAGAGCTAGAGCGCTCAAGTTTTTGGGTCGTGCGATTTTGATTCCGGCCTCCCAATCTTGTAGCGTCCGCTTCGACACTCCTACTCGCATAGCAAGCTCCGCCTGGCTATATCCAGCAAGTCGACGTAAGCTTTTCAGTTTTTGGCCTATCGTATTCACGCTCTTCAAGTCCATTAAGGTTAAAATATAAAGCCGATATAGTAATCCTAAAGTGTTGACTGGAACACTTTTTGTGTGCTATTTTTCATTGAAGAAGATCTTAAAGATCTACTATGTCGATTCTCGCATGACCAACGATTTGGGCGTGACCAAAGCGTGGTAATGGGTAGCATTCGGTGCGCCTAGGTGTCTGCTCCTTTGGGCTGGCTGATTTTGCTCTTTTGATCTCCATTGTCCTGTGGGTGCGCGAGATGCGTATGGGCGTGTGAGGTTCTCGTTGGTGCCGAGATGATGGCTTCGGGTTGAGGAAAGTGGGAGTTGTCAATGGGTGGTAACAGTCGGGGGATGGTCTTGGCATGGATTGCTAAGACCAGAGTTTGGTTCATTGTGCTGGTAGTGGTTTCGATGGTCCTGACCTCCTGTGGAGAGTCTTTCTCCGGGGTTGGACCGAGCGTGGCGGGGGCGCCTGGAGTCGATCAGGTTGGAGAGTCGGTAGCTCCGCCTCTTCCTCCCTCGCTGCCGGCGGTAACTCAAACTCAAACGAGTCGCTCTCTGTTGTTCTCTGATGTCCGCTCGCGCTCGAACAACGTGCTGGCCCAGGGGCAAGAGAAGGCCGTGGATGCTAAAGTCAACGCAGGTTCTTTGCCGGGAGATGTAGGGCAGGATTCGGAACGAACCGTGATCTTCAACGCATTCGACGAAGAAACTGTGCTGGAGGTTCAGCCCGCTCGGGCGGCGGAGCTGTCGGGGCGAGTCTGGACCGGAAAAATTGAGGGGGATGAGCTCAGCCTGGTAACGATCGTTGAAGATGATGGTGTGTATGTGGGAAGCGTCAACGGTCAGGAAGGTTCCTATCAATTCATGTCCGAGGCGGACGGAATTGGTGTTCAGGTCTGGGCAGCGGACGCTTCTGAGTCCGCTAGCGTTTGCGCCACTGTTTCCAGTGAGCCTGAGTCCTCACGGATTCCCCAAGACAAGCCTCGGAGTATGGGCTCGGACGAGAGTTCGTCCGCCCAGGAGCCCTCGACGGCTTCTTCTCTGGTCGACGACTCGTTTTATATTGTCGATATCAATGTGACAAGCACGGCGGCGGTTGATGCCAAGGTCGGCGAGCGAGTGACCAGAGCGATCATAGAGGTCGCCGTCGCTCAGTCTAATGCGTGTCTTCAGAATAGTCGATCCAACGTTCGGCTTCGCCTTGTACGTATGGGGAAGCTCAGCGGATACACGAGTGCCGACAAGAGTACGAGCCAAGTGCTCAACGACTTGGCGGACTACACTCGTGGCATAGGCAAGACGATTTATGAAGCCTATAACCCCTATGGCGCGGATATATGCGTTCTTTTAACGGAGGGGTTCTCAGACAACTTCGCGGGAAGGGCGCAGCTAACGAACAAAGCCGCGCCCTTATCTTTCGTCCGTAACAACGCGGTCGTCAGGTATGATCAAGCCTTGAGCAATCTCACTTTTATCCACGAGGTCGGCCACCTTTTTGGTTGCCAACATGATCGCTTCGCGGATAGTAAGAAAGATGGGGATTTCTATGCCGACCCGCCTGGTCAAGCCCTTTATAACTTTGCCTTCGCCTCTCGAGTCAACGGCGTCTATCGTTCGATCATGGCTTATTCGGACGGGTTGTCGTTGCCGACCTCACGAGTACCCTTTTTCTCCACTCCTGACCTTACGTTTCCTGTACCGGACGGAAACGGCTCGTATTGGTATTTGGGTAGCCAGGACACGCGGAACGCGGAAGTGATGTTTCTTTCCGCGTCCACGGTATCCGGTTACAACAACACCACGACCGATAGCGCGAGAATCGTCAATCTCTCCGTTGGTTGGAATCAGGTTAGCTTTAGAGGGGCCTCTGTCCTGACTCGTCTGGCCGCGAACGTCACCATCCCGAGCGGCGGAGTTCAATATTACGATTCCACTTCCAGGATTTGGCGCTCGACATCCTTCACTCCCTCCGGAGTGAACTCCGTTCTCAACAGAGAGTCGGACTGCAAGGCGCTATGGGTCTATTCGCAGGGTAACGGTTGGCTCATTTATGATGGATATCAAGAAGGCTCGTCCGTCACGACGAATCCCAATGACCGCCCTAAGCCAAAGATTCGCCTGGCCACGGGCTGGAACAGTATAGGGTTTCCGTTGGTGTATGCCGGTAGCCACGCCACCGATTGGGTCCGAGAAGGCTCGAATGAGACCCTGGCAAGCTTGATTCCAGGTCGCGTCAATCCCAACTTCTACCGGTATGTGTCCGGTCAGCCATGGCAGACCTACGATATGTCGACAGGCTCTCTTCCGGTTGGAGTTGGGGGATGGGTCTATAATAGCGGCTCTCCTCTCGTTTTGGTACCGAAAACATAGCAGTCTCCCTTCCAAATTGGGACAACCAGACGCCTTCCAAAGAGCCGCCGTTATGCGGGTTTGGGAGGTGTTTATTTTTTATTAAATGGATGCTATTGGATCGCTTTTAATATTGACACACACACTTTAAGTGTGTTTAATGACTGTTGTCTGAAGTACGTTTCAGACGAGTATGACTCGCGCTGGTGTGGTGAGGGGCGGCGTAAGTTCACTTTCGGGTAGATTCCGTCGTACGTCCCTCGTTAACTCGTCAGCCGCGAAGATCCATGTTTTCAGAGGGAGAGGAATGAGTAATCATCAAGGTCGCCTTCGGCGACACTTTTTTTTGAGATGGCTGTTGATGTCGCTCGTTGCCGCTATGGCCGTTGGCTGTGGCGACACGGAGCTTCAACAGATCTCCGGCCAGCCGCCAGGAAACCGCGGCGGTGGCGGTGGCACCAGCTTTGCCATCACGGCTCCTGGAGTCGTTAACAACGCGGTCGCGCTAGACATTGGGCAGACCCTTCAGTTCAGCGGCGGGGCGGCTCAGCAGAGTGTGGCCGGCCAACTGGTACTAGCGCAGGCTGGAGCCGAGACGGAGGTGGAGTGGTCCTCCTCGAATCCGTCGGTTGCCAGTATCACCAACAGCGGATTGCTCACAGCGCGTGCCGCGGGGCAAGCCGACGTCTCGGCCACCGTCAACGGCCGCAGGTCGAGCAACACGATCCGAGTCACGGTGAGGGGAGCCGAGGTCACTCTTCAGTCGATCAGTATCGCCGCTACCCCCAGCAATACTTCGAACATCGCCATAGGCTCAACTGTCACTTTCGTCGCGACCGGGACGTTTTCCGACGGTTCGACCTCCAACATCACCAACAGTGTGACCTGGGGCTCTTCCAATACGACGGTTGGGGCTAATCCATCTTCGACTGGAGTTTTCACGGCCTCGGCCGCCGGCAGTACGAACATCACGGCGGCGCGGAACGGGAGAACTTCCAACGTGATCGTCGTGACGGTCCAGCCCGCGGCTCCGACCTTGGAGGACATAACTCTTGACCCTGCGGGTAACTTTACCCTTTACTTGAGTTACGGATTGTACTTCACTGCCACGGGGCACTATTCCGACGGGAGCACCGCGGATTTGACCGCGAGTGTGACCTGGAGCAGTACTGACCCTAACGTCGGACTACCGCCCGACGCTAACGGTTTCTTTGATGCGCTGAACTTGGGCTCCACTGAAATTCGCGCGAGTCTCGACGACGTAACCTCGGACCCGACCACGGTCACGGTGCGTCCTGTTCCTACGTTGCAGGACATCGTGATCACTTTCACTCCCGTGGGGATTGTGGAGATGGGCCAAACGGCGCAATTTACCGCTACGGGCTTCTACTCTAACGGTATTGACATCTTCGAAGTAGATTTGACGGCATCAGTGACCTGGACCTCCACGGACGAAACGGTTGGAATTCCTGACTCAGATGGTCTCTTTGTTCCCCAGATGCAAGGCTGGACGACGATCGGAGCTAGCTATGAGGGGGTAGATGCCTCGACTCCTGTGAGCATTGATGTGGTCGATGAGATCGAAAGTATCGTGCTGACCTCGAATCCTCCGCCTTCGCCTCCGCCGCCACCACCCGCGCCTCCCGCACAGGTTCTGTACCTGTTCTCCGGAGAAACGGCGACCTTCACGGCCACGGCGAACTTTGTCGGTGGGGGCTCTATGAACGTCACCGAGTTTGTGACTTGGAATTCTAGCAATCCCTCGGCGGGAGAAGCTCCTTCCTCGACAGGAGAGTTCACCGCGCTACAGACCGGACAAAGCACCGATATTACCGCCACTCGTCTGGCGGTGACCTCGGACGCCATCACAGTCATCGTGTCGGTAGCTCCGTAGTCGTAAACACTCACCCGTCCGCGCTCCCTTTCGGAGCGCGGGCTGGTGAGCCTTATTTTTGAGTTTAGGGGAGGAAGAGGATGAGGTTTAAGAGATATTTTCTGAAGGCGAAAAGAAACTCGCTGGCGAGCTTTCTATTCGTCGCGGCTCTGACGCTGACGATGATCGGTTGTGGAGACTCAGGAATCGGGAGTGAGCTGGTTGGCTCCACCACCAACCAGAGCCCGGCGGGTACCTCCCCGGGGCTAGGGGATGTCAACGCATCCGCGACCGAGCCTCCGGCTCCACCACCGGCGCCCGTCCTGCGGCGTACCGATCCTCTTCCCACACTGCCCCTTTTTAAGGAAGCGCAAGCCGGCGTTAGAAGCCAGGGCCAGGTTGCGCCAGAGTGGGAAACCTCACGTGTGGTAAAGCTGGAGAGCCAGGCCTTGACCGGCCCGACGGGCAACAGTCAGCCGCGCACGGTGACACTGGCGTTCGGGCCGGAAGCGCCCGTTAAGGTTCGGATGGCGCCTTACGAGGCATTGGGCAAAGGGGATAAGTTGTGGAAGGGTAGCCTGCCCGACGATCCCAACGGTGTGTTCATCCTGAGTTCTTCCGGCGATGCCTTTTACGGTCTCGTCGTCAGTGGTGGGAAGACCTACGGGATTCAGTCGGTGGGCTCCGACGGGCTTGTGCGGGTGGGTGCGCAACAGGCGCCGGAAGGCCTCCTGTGTGCTGGCCCGGCGATTCCACCTACCCCGGCCCAGCTTCCCGCTCCGATCTCGAGGCCAAGAGCTGAGGCTTTTTCAGAGGAGATTGCTGGGACTGTCGATGTCGGCTTTCTGGTGACCCAATCATTGGTGGACCAGGTTGGAGGATGGAGCCAGGCTCGAGCCATGGCTCATGTCTGCCTTGCCTACACCAATCACGCTGTGATGATGAATGGTCAGAGTTTTCGCTTTCGCTTGGTGGACAGCATCCAGGTGCCCTATCAAGAGGTCGGTGACGATCTGAACGCGGATCTGTTCGCCATCACCGATGATCTGGGCCTGCATCCGGATCTGGCTTCCGGGCACCAGAGCCTGCTGGATTCTGGAGCCGATATCATTGTCTTGATGGAATCAAGTCCCACAGCTTACTACGCGGGACTTGCTTGGCTCCCTGGCTACTGGTCCCCGGGATACGCCCGCGGGGTCGTCAACGCCCGTGGCTGGGGAAGCTTCACTCCCCATGTGGTGGCTCACGAGATAGGACATAACTTTGGATGCAGTCACGACGCGGCTTACTCCGGTGGATGGTCGGTGACTCCATATTCCAACGGCTACATCTCGCCCATCACGAACGTCGGCGACATCATGAGCTACTATATGGTTGTCGGGGCTTCCCTGTTCCCAGCCTACAGCGACCCGAGGATTGACGTCTATGCATGGGTTGAGGACGGGATGGGGAACTGGAGTGAGGTCAACGATAAGCTGGGGAATGTCGAGACGGCGGACAACGCTCGCATGATGAGCGAGACTTGGCCCCTCATTCGAGACTTGAACAATCACGCCGTGCCCCCTTATGGGGTACCGTTGGCGGCGGGCTGGAATTTGATCGGAGGGGGGATGTCGACCCATTTCGCCGATGTCTTTTCTCTACAGAGACCGGCCGATATTCTGGCCACCTATTCCTACGACGCGGTATCCCGACAGTACATCCCACAGAATCTCACCAACGAAAGCTTGTCCTCGGAATATCTTTACGAGGCACCCTTTCAAGCCATGTGGGTCTATTCTCAGAGTAACCAGTGGATGTTTTTGGACGGATATTCTAGCTATGGCGAGGGTCGAGACTACAGTCAACTCCCGGGCATACCTCTGTCTCCTGGTTGGAATCTGGTAGGTACGCCGGCTCCCGATATGATCTCCACGAGAACACTTCAGCTCTGGGGAGTCCCACTTCCCGACTTTCTGGCTTGGTATCCTTGGGCGACACCTTCTATTAGTAGGACGTCCTACCGCTACGACCCTGTGGCCCGATCGTATGTCACTCAGGACCTGTTCTCAAACTCGGAAAACTTGCATGGCTTCTCGGGGAACTGGATCTATGCCAATGAATATAGCTACATCGAGTACCGTGGGGCGGCTCGTCTCGGCGAATAACCAGGCCAGGCCTTTGGGCCCGGTCATACCACAGGCACTCTAGATTAAACTAGGAGCAAACTTATGCATCGAACCAAAAGCTCATATCGGGCTAAATTCTTCTCTCTTCTCATGCTCGCAGTTCTTGTTGTGTCCGGGTGCGGTGGTTCCTCGGACTCCGAGTACGGACAACCAGGCGCCACGGCTATCGCGGAGCCTAGGCTGCAGAATATTACGATCGCCGCGGCAGGGGATGCGGACAGTGTGAACGTGGGCCAAACTCTCACATTCACCGCGACGGGAAAGTTTACCGACGGTTCTGTCGGCGATGTTCCGAACATCCAGTGGTCCGTTCAAGGTCGCCAGGCTGGAAGTGGTGAGCTCAACGGAGAGGCCAGTATCAACGGCAGTGGCGTTTTGACCGGAGTGGGGAGCGGGACGGTAAGCGTCGCGGCAACTAGCGGCTCCGTACGTTCCAACGAGGTCAGAATTCAGGTCCGCTGACCAACCACCTTTGGCCCCGGCTCAGGGGACATCCTTCGACATAACCAAGGAGCAAACAACATGGGAAAGCGCGTTGACCACCTAGGGCGGGCCAGTCTCGCACCGGTCCTTCTGTTGCTACTCTTGTCGCTGTTCGGTTGTGGCTCGGAAGGTGGAGCGGAGGACCCTGTCTTTCGCCTACGCGGAGGCTCCTCCAGTGGCGAGAGCGGTCTCTCTCCGCTGGCCGGCGGGCCTCACGGGCCTGTCGGTCCCGGAACGGGAGTTCCCATTACGTTTCCCGTTCCCGAGCCCACCCCGACGCCGGAACCAGAGCCGGAAGGCTTCCTAGAGATCGTCTCCCGAGTCTCGGCCTCTCTGGGCGGTGCCTTGGCAGATCAAGGCAATAGTATAGGAACCGGAATCTCCACGGATGGGCGCTACGTGGCTTTCAACTCTTCCGCCACGAACTTGGTTCCAGGAGTTGGTGGCGTAGGGTCCGGGCAGACCTATGTCTACGATAGGCAAAACCAAACCGTGGAATTGGTCTCGAAACAGAGTGGCCCGGAGGGAGAGCCTGCCAACAATGTTGGTGCCTATGATAGCGATATCTCCTCAAGCGGGCGCTACGTGACCTTCGCCTCAGACGCATCAAATTTGATGCCGGGTGTGACCGGGCCTCACATTTACGTCTACGATCGGGAGACCTTAACTGTAGAGTTGGTTTCCAAACAAAGCGGATCTAGCGGAGCTCCCGCGAATGGTACCGGCTTCTCGGCACTTGGATTTCAAGTTGCCCCCGTTTCCGCCGACGGGCGCTATGTCGCCTTTGCCTCTAACGCCACCAACTTGTTTCCGGCAGTGACCGGATTCCAAATCTACGTCTACGATCGGCAATTAACAACTATCGAATTAGTATCAAGGCAAGCTGGACCTGGAGGAGCGCCGGCAAGCGGAGGGCCAGAGGGTTGGAACCAAGTTCATGGCATTTCCGCCGACGGGCGCTATGTCGCCTTTCACTCCGACGCCAATAACCTGATTCCTGGCGTGGGGGGTGCTTACCCCTTACTTTACGTCTATGATCGGCAAACTCAGAGCATCGAGTTTGTGTCAGACCAAAACGGATCCATCAGCGTATCCGCCCAGATTCTGGGTGGCAATCTCTCAGCCGATGGTCGCTACGTGGCCTTCGGCTCTAAGGCCCCCAACTTGATCCCGGGGGTAACCATACCCGAGGTATTTCCCGGAGGGACCGTACCCCAGGCTTATGTTTATGACCGGCAAACCCAGACCTTAGAGCTGGTATCAAAACAAAGTGGGCCCGGCGGAGAGCCGGCGGAAACAGAGGATTTTTCCTTGTTCGGATTTGGACCCGCCTTCGTCTCGGCGGATGGCCGTTATGCCACCTTCCAATCCAACGCCACCAACTTGGTCCCTGGAGTGAGGGGGAGTCAAGTGTACGTTTATGATCGCCAAACAGACACAGTAAGTTTGGCGTCGAAACAGGGCGGTCCTGATGGAGAGCCCATTCCTGATGGAGAGCCCATCATAGAAGGCTATAGACCCCGGATCAGCGCCGACGGTAGCTGTGTGATGTTCTCTTCAGAGACACCCGACTCAGATTTTTTTCAGGTTTTTGTCACTAATAACCCATTTCTCCCCTGAAGCGAGGGGGTGGCGGGCGTACTTCACCTAGTAAGGAGCGAGACCATGAAGATGTACGATGTGAGTCGGAAGCTGGTCAATCTGGCCGTGGCGTTGCTTCTGTGCCAGTTTCCCGGCTTGGGAGAAACCAGTTTTCTCCGACCCTCGGAAGGTCCGCCCGGGATAGGTGGGCCAGTGGGGCACGCTCCGAATCAAGCTCCCCAGGAAGTAGAGATAGACTTCTCCGTCGTTGATGGTTCTGAAAACCTGCGTCTCGAGATTCCGCAGGAGGGAGATCCCGAAAATCCCCGAGCGCTGATTCTCATTCACGGCGTAAACTCCGGTCGCGAGACCTGGAACGATTTTCTCGAGCAGTGGGAACGCGGAACTAAGGGGGAGATGAAGCTCGGGGTTGAGCAGCAAGGGAATTGGGGCTTAAAGCAATACTGCGCTGTGTACACCTTCGAGTATCCAGCCAAGCCTTGGAACATGAGGACAGCTCCCGAGATCGCGGAGAGCCTTGTCAGGCGGGTGCGCTCCAACGACTTCGACGAGTCAAAGCTGGCTGGTTCTGACCAGCGACCCGAGCTTCGTGATAGCTCCATCATCGTCCTCGGACATAGCCACGGAGGCCTGGTGGCGAGGGAGTTCGCGCTCCAGGGCCGGGAAGGTGGGCTCAAGATCCTAAAGGCGATGTTTCTGGGAAGCCCACTGAACGGGCTCTCCTTGATGGAGTTGATGTCACGAGCTCCTATTCTCTTCGAGGCGAAGACTCTGATTACAGCTATCCACAATCGTGCTTTGTCCAAAGGTTGGCGTTGGATCACCGAGGAGCTCCCTGAGAACCCGGAGCAGTGGCTTGCCCGCTATAGCTTAGTGTATGAGGACAGCTACGTCGTTTACGGGCGCCTCAATATTTCCCAAGTCATCGCTGGTGGGGCGGCCAACTCGCTGTTGGGTATAGGAGTCAACAAACTGTTCGGTAAGGTATCTCTCTGGGAAAATATCCTGTACACAAGAGCGTTCATGGCGCATCTGGGTAGCAGTGACGGTCTCATCCCTGTCGATTCGGCACAGGGCACCACACACGGGCCCGGTGAAGCCGTCAAAGCCAAGCAGGAGTTACCAGGTCACGCGCACATCCATATCCAGCTCCCGTTCAGTGAGCTCCGAGTCGTGCCGGGCCTGACATCGGCCAGCGAGACCTACGATTTCTTTGTGGAAGAAGTCCTCAAGGAAGATGGGCCACTCATCAATGGGTGGCTGGAGAAGCGCAAGGAGATCGAGCACTTCTATGAGCGCTTCCTGGACCGAGAACCTTATCTGTACTGGAACCTCAACGAGAAGACCTCGAAGCTTGGCCGGACAACCAAGGAGGAGTTGTTCGAGCAGATGTGGCGTGGACCGAACCTGGACCCTAGCGCGCTTCCATTCGAGGAACGTGAGGCTCTCGTTTCCAGAGTCATCAACGGTTATCGAGGGCGAGGAACATTTGCGAGGCAACCGGTGAGCGAGGAGAACATCCCACCCGGAGGTCGTGACAAGCTTCACCAGATGTCGCTAGAGGAGATGATCGCCGAGGCCGAGAGATGGGAGCGGTGATCCGACCTCGCGATCCAAGGGGTATCGGTTTGGCGACGGTCTTTTTGACCATCGCCGTGGTGGTCGTCGTGATGTTGGCTATAACAACCACCAACCAGTCCACCCTACGCACCACAGCTTATGTGGCTCACGAGGTTCAGGCTTTCTATCTCTCCGAAGCGGGAGTTCGGGTTTTCCTATCGAGCGGTGAGCAATGGAAGGAACTCGGTGAGAAAACTTTTCAGCTCAACGGTGGCCAAGTCACCCTTGAAGTCAAGAAAGGATCGTCCAATGGGCTTGCCGTGAAGTCCACGGGTAAGATTGGAAAGAACGCCAGGAGTATCGTCCTTTCCGTGACTAAAGACGGCTTTGTCCAATCGAGGCGCGAGCAGTGAGACGGTCGGGAATATCCCTGGTCAGCCTCCTTGTAGCCCTGGCCCTGCTCGCTCTCTGCCTGCTCTATTTTTCTCGGACCGTGCAGTCGGTGGAGCAGGCCAACATTCGTACGGATAAGCTGACGACCGCGGTCTTTTTGGGGCAACAGGTGATAGAGGAAGTCGCGGTGACCCCCAAGGCGACCTGGCAACCGTTTCTTGGGAAAGTAGTTCAGTTCTCACCACCCTATGACTCTTTCGGGTATCGCCTTTCCGATGATGTATCCCCGGTAAATTCCGCGACTCTAGAGCTGCTCCGAGTCGAAGTGGTAGAACTGCGCGAATCGCAGCCGCTCCTCTACAAACTGGAAACGTTGGTGTTCAAGTCATGAGAGCCAAGCAGCGGTCAGGTGTAACTCTCGCCGAGTTGGCTGTGGGTCTCGGCTTACTGACCGTGGTTGTGGTCATCGCGGCTTTGCTATTCCGCCAATCGTTTCAGACGCAGAGAGCCGAGGAGAGCCCGGCTCGCCTCAAGGAAGACGCGCGAGTGTTCCTCCACCGGATCAGCAGGCACATTCGTAATTGTGAGCGCTCCCTCGACCCCTCCTACTACGAGCTTCTTGGGAAAGAGCACTCCTCGGTCGTCATGAGGGTCGTCACGGAGAAGAGCCGGCGGGTCGTCGGTTACCGTCTAACCTCCGAGGGAGACATCGTAGAATTAAGCTATAAGGACGACTACAAGCCAAAAGCTGCAAACAATGAACCTTCTAAAAGGCGAATCGTTCTACGCAACGTCAAGGACTTCAAGGTGAGTATTGATGATTTGACAAGGCCAACCCTGGTCAGCGTCAAGCTCGAGGTGCGGGTTAGTGAGGCCAAGGGCACACCACCGATGACGCTTCAAACTCGGGTCAATCTCCGGCACAAACAATAGTAGACACGGAGTTGCCACAGTTTGGCCTGGTGAGAATCGAGCTCCTCACCGCTCCATCCGAGGTGAAGGTCGAGTCGGCGAGTTCCAAATCAACCTGTCGATCCAGGCGTTGACCGCCGAAGGAGTTCAGCGCGTTGGGCTTGGTGGCGTGCCGAGACCTGGGGTTGAAGCGGAGTCTGGTGTTTCGATAGGCCTGGCAAGTCGTCTCCCTCGGTGTTTCCAGCGTGAGAGTGATGGCTTCAACGTTTACATCGAGTGGAAAGACGTTTTCGGCGTTGTTCCTCGTGGGATAATTTGGGTGATCAGAAGGGAGGTCAAACTCTACGTTGAGCAGAGCCGAGGTCTCGAAAGCGTCCCGTGCGGGACATTTTGAGGAAATCAAACCAGTCTCTTTCCGACCGTTCAACAGCGAGAAAAGCTATTGTTTCGATGGCAAGGTAAATGTTTTTAACTAACGAAATATTGAAACGGAATGCCAGAAGATCAACTCAGCCTTTTGAGGCAATCTCTACTCAAACGCGGAATGATTCGCACACACGAAGCGCAAGCACTCGGAATAGAAAGAGCCGTCCTCTCTCGGATGGTCAAAACCGGCTCTCTACGGCGACTTGAAAGAGGGCTCTACACACTTCCCGAGGCCGTTCATGGCGAACACCATTCCCTAGCCATCGTCAGCAAGAAAGCTCCCCAGGGAGTGATCTGCCTTCTCTCAGCTTTAGCTTTTCACGGAATGACCACAGAGCTTCCCCGACAAACCTGGCTGGCTCTCCCTCCTCACAGCCACGCCCCAAGAATGGACTATCCCAGCCTGGCTATCGTTTACATCTCCGAGCCCGCTGCTAGCCACGGCGTGGAAACTCATCTTGTCGACAAAGTCCCCGTTCGCATCACCAATCCCGCGCGGACCGTAGCCGACAGCTTCAAATTCCGAAACAAAGTCGGACTAGACATCGCTCTCTCCGCCCTCAAAGACTACTGGAACAACAAGCTTGGAACCCTCTCCGAGCTTCGTCAAGCCACTGATATCTGTCGAGTCACTCGAGTCGTTCAGCCTTACCTGGAGGCCATCATCTCATGACCAAACCCATCAAAGACGTGGGAGCTTCTGTTCGGCAACGCCTACTCAACATCGCGAAACTTCACAAGAAGAATTCCAACTCGTCCTCGCCCGCTATCAGATCGAGAGGTCCTATATCGCCTCGGTCGCTCAGTGCACAGGGACAAATTCGCGGTCAAGGGAGCCGCGCTCTTTTTCTTATGGGTACCCGACAAGATCTTTCATCGCTCCACACGTGACCTCGACCTACGCGGAGAAGGGCGCTTCCAGCCGAACCAACTCAAGGAGATCTTCACCGAGCTTTGCCTTCAGGATGTCCCCGATGACGGGCTAACTTTCGAACCGACTTCCGTGACAGAAGACCCCATTCGAATTAACGAGCGAGACCATGGATATCGGCTCAAAATACGGTCCAGGCTCTCCGGCGCCAGCAGTTGGCTGCAGATCGATGTCGGGCTCGATCATCAAGTCGTGCCGCCCGTACGCTCGGTAAACTTCCCTGCCCTCTTAAACGATCCCGAAGCGGAGGTTCTAGCTTACCAGCCAGAAGCGGTGATCGCGGAAAAGTTCCACGCCATGGTCGATAAAGACCTGGCCAATAGCCGCATGAAAGACTTTTACGACGTGCGCTTCTTGTCTCGCAACTTCTCCTTTGAAGGCGACCTTCTGGGTCAAGCGCTCTCTTCTGTCTTTAGTACTAGAGAAACACAGCTCACGTCGACTCCGATCGCCTTAACCCAGGAGTTCACCCTTGCGAAGAACGTTCAATGGGAAGCCTTTCTTCGGAAAAGTCGACTCTCTCAAGAACCTTTCAAACCTGTCATTGAGGAGATCGCGAAGTTTCTAGGGCCCATCAACCAATCGCTTGCCAACGGAGTATCCTTCTCTCTTACCTGGAGGCCAGGCGGGCCTTGGTCCTAGCTGGCAACTTTCGGAGCCACCAGTAAGCCGCCGAATCTGGGGGCAAGGATCTCGAATGAGAATCGATCAGGACAACCAAAGCCAACCCGATGACCCGTCATCGAAGAAATTCGAGCAATTTGGGAAACCATCGCAGAAATCACCAAGGTCGTCAACGTTGACAGCGAGTGGGAAGACAGTTTCGGCGGTGTCCCGCGCGGAGTCGAGGTCTCGAAAGCGTCCCGTGCGGGACATTCTGAGGAGCTGATCTATAGGCTCGTCACACCATCTTGAAGTCGTCCTCGAGGAAATCGAACCAGTCTTTTTCCGACCGTTCAACAGCGATGATTTCAATCAAGGGCCCTACTTGGCGATACGCGAACAGGCCGGGACCTACCGGCCAGACTCGCACTTCAATGTCTCCACCAAGATCTTCTCTGCGGTGTCCCAACCCCGGGGTTTCCGCTACTCGTCGAAAAGCGTCGAGATAGGACCTTCGAATTCTACTGGCGGCCTCACGTCCAAAGCGGTCTTCACATACGAGAGACTACGTCTCAAACCGTCCTTGGCACGAGGAGTCAAACGGTATCGGGACACGCCTCAATCCAGGCCCAACTCTAGGCGCAACTCCTCGAGTACCGACTCGCCATCCAGTAGCTCGCCGCGGTCGGCTTGAGCGATCCCTTCAGCTATGGCCGACTGCCAATAGCCAAGCTGTGCTTCTCGAACCCGATCTTGATTGAAAGAGCAGCCTAAGACCCTCGCGAACAACTTCACTCCTCAAAGGGTGTTCAATGGTGTGATTCTTGGAAAGCTTCGGAACTTGAGGTGATCGGCGAGTTGCGCTCGTTGGGTTCCCTCACCGGAGAGCGGCTGGCCGACGATTGGCTTGTTCGACGCGCGGTGGCTGGACGTTTGTCACCGAATTCTCGCGCTTTCGGGCAGGACCCCCGCGGCGACGAGTCGAGAAGCTATCGAGGCCTGTGTGTCGCTAGGCGTGCTCAGTGGAAAATAGAGCCCTACCGCGAAACGGTCGGTTTTAGGAATATGGTGGTCCACCGATACGACCGAATCGACTCTACCGTACTGGTGGACATTGTGAACAATCATCTCACTGATTTCGACCTATTTCGAGACGAAGTGTTGGCCTACTGTGCTCGATGACCACTTGCTAGACCTGGCTGTCGAAGTGCTTGAAAAACGACCGAAGATAGTGGCAGCCTGGCTTTTCGGATCTCAGGCTAGCGGCCGGGCCCGGCCTGATTCCGATGTGGATATCGCCATCTTAGCGCAGGAAGGTTTGAGCATCGACGAACGATTGGAACTCGCTACCGAACTCGAGAAACGGCTCGGGATGGAAAGAGTGGATCTGGTACTACTCGATGCTTCTCATCCGGTTCTGGCCTTTGAAGCGGTACGAGGTCGTGCTCTTCTAGGCCGAGACCCTCAAGCCGTGGCGGCGTTTGTGTCGCTGATCAGCCGGAGCTATGAAGATGTCATGGCAAACCTTAAGCGAGGACTCGCCTATCGGCAGCAGGCCTGGGAGACTAAAAGAGCGCCCGCCTTTGGGGAGCGCGCCTCAGAACCTCTTCGAAGGCCTCCAGGGCCTGGGGGAAGTTGTCCCGCCCCAGCCCGAATCTGACGTAGCGGTCGGGGAAGCCCAGGAAAGTTGCCGGAAGCAGAACCACGCCGTCTTCCCTGGCCCAGCGATAGCAGGCTTGTTCGGCGCTGGGCTCGGTCAATAGCTCCACCAGGGCGACCGAGCCTGCCCTGGGGCGCCGCCAGAGGAAGCGGTCGCTCCAGCGCTCAAAGAAACGCTCGGCTTCAAGAACGTTCGCCTCAACAAGGCGACGGTTTCTTTCCAACAAGATCTCCTGATGGCTCAGGGCTAGAGTGGACAGAGCCTCCACCGGTGAGGCGGCGCAGATGGACGTGTACAGTTTGAGGTCGTGAAGCTTTTCAAGAGCCGAGTGGTCTCGGGAGGTGAGCCATCCCGCCCTCAGGCCCGGCAGTCCGTGGGCCTTGGAGAGCCCCCCGAGAACGATGGCCCGCGGGTCGAGGTCCGCCATGGAAGGGAGCTGTGGCCTTTCGAAGAGATGAAGCCCTCGGTACATCTCGTCACAGAAGAGGCGAATCCCGCGCGAGCGAGTCCAAAGAAGCAGTCGCTCCATCTCCTCGAGATCGGGTTGGTAGCCCGTGGGATTGTGAGGAAAGTTGACCACCAACAGTTGGGTGCTCGGCCCAACCAGGATGTCCAACTGCTCGAAGTCGAGCTCCCAGTCGCCGTCGCCGGCTCGCAGAGTCCAGGGCTTGACCTGGGTGGGCAGATTCTTGAGCGCGTCATAGGCGGGTAGAAGTACGATCCATTCTCCTGGAAAGGCTTGAGAGAGAAGAAAGAGTCCCTCGATGGGAGAGGAGAGAATCAAAACGTCGTCCGGCCGCAAGCTCGAGGTGGTCGCGGCCACGGCCTGGCGCAAAGCCTCGCTACCCCAGGAGGGCGAATAACCGAGTCCTTGGTCGAGCAGGCTCTCGAGCCCCGCCGGCGCCAGTTTGAGCAACTCGCCGATGGTGAGTGTTTGGCAATCCGAACACGACAGAAGATGAGGAGCGCTAAACTCGAACTCGGTGAAATAAAGCTCTGTTTTGAAGGGCGGTAGGCGGTCCATGGATGTGTAGTCACCTCCTGAGGCGTTCGGATCGGTTCTGAACTCGAGCGCGAATCTACGCGTCGGGATCGATGCCTAGCTCGCGGAGCTTTTCTTCCAAGCGCCTGGCTCTCTCGGCCTCGGAGTCGGCTCGTTGAGCCTCAGAGTCGGCTCGCTGAGCTTCAGTATTAGCCCGTTGAGCTTCGGCTTCGGCGCGCGCTTCATTTCGCTGTGCGAGTTCCGCGAGCTCGCTTGGCGTGGGCAGAAGTTTTCCAGAGTTGGTTTCCAGGATGCGAAGCGTTCCGTCGAGCACCAGGAAAGTTAGCCCCAACCGGCTCTGATAGCCGGAAGCCTCGGGGATAACGCAGGGCAGATAGTATTCGCCCTCCAGACGAAAAACCTGAAATCGTGGTTGGAGATAATCCCCTCTGGGATCGAAAAGTAGATACTCTCGAACACCGAGAGCCTCATAAAGCCCTTTCTTTAGACCTTTGTCCCGAAGCTTGGTGCTCTTGGAGGTCACCTCCACGATCAACTCGGGAGCCTTTTTCTCCACCCAAAGCTTGTAGGTTTCCCGCGGCTCATTCGACATACCAGGGGTGACCAAGACGTCGGGGGAGAGGTGGGCTGTCGGATTGCCTTCCTCGTAGTAGAAGAGGATGTTGCCGCTCACGTAGACATCTTGCTGGGCCTTATAGTGATATTTCAGAGCCTCGATGAGATCGAGCATCAGATCTCGGTGAATGTCGGTTTCTCCCATGGGCTCTCCGTCGGAAGTAGGATAGTCTATTTCTAGGTTCGGCCATGGCCAGAGAGTCATAACATCTTCAGAGTTCGTGAGATGGCTTTTCCTGTCCTTGAGTGGGCGGGAGCTCCGTTGCGACCTTCGAGGAAAATATTTCCGAAAAGGGAATAGTTCAAGATGATTCTATTGGGCTGCGGGACATGCGGGTTCTCGATGTTGAGCCAGAGTATCCCTTTCCTCGAGACCTGGTCGGGGCTTCTCCTGATGGCTTTTGCCCTTTACTTGGTCCAGAATCTGAGTGGCCGATGCCAGGGTAAGAGCTTGGTGGAAAGCCTGCTCACCTTTGTCGTGCTTCTGGTGCTGGGGATAATGATGTTCTCATCGATCGTGCTTCCACTGGCGGCGGCGACCGCCTTGCTGGTCTTCGCGCGTCGAGCCCGTAGCGCGGACCGGGCGGTCCGAGTCTCCTCTCTTCTGCTGCTCTGCGCTTTCGCTACCACGGCGGCTTACGGCGTGTGGAACAAGCAACGGATGGGGGAGGACTACCCATTGAGTTGTATCCAGGCAGGCGGTCCAGGATACGCCTTCTTCTCCAAGACCGCCCACCAACAGCCGTTTCCCAGGGAGCGTTATCTCAAGCTTTACGCCGACGGCTCGTCGCGCCAGGCCCATAACGTGATGAAAGTGTTCCAAGCCCGACCTCAGAAATTGACGGACGAAAACCGAGCTTCCGAATTAGCCGAACTCAAGGCACTGCTCGGCGTCCGCCCTGGGGAAGAAGACCACGAGCTCCAGAAGGCGATTCGCGAATATGAATTAGCGGCACCGAAGCCCACAGACAAGTAGGCTTCACGAAGCTAGGTCGACTAAGGCTCCGCCGATTCGTCCGCCAAGTTCACTACCGCCCAGAAATCCCAGCGCGCCTCCGGCTACCAGACCCACCGCGCCGCCAATTCCACCGGCGATGTGGTAGCCGGCCAACACTCCGAGGTAGGGTCCGGCCAGGGCTCCCGCCGTTCCACCGAGCGCGCCTCCCGTAGCCACGGCGAGGACCTTTCCCGGTCTGTGGTCTTCTTGGATACGCGCGGCTTTCCGTCCGAAGGCCGCTTCGATGGGGCGAACCGGTAAAGAAACTGTCGACTCGACTTCGTCCGCGCTCAAGTCTCCTCGTTTCACGGCGCGGGTGAGCGCGTTGTTGGCCGCTTGAACGCCCACCGCGGCCAGTGGCGCCGCTCCCGAGAAAGCCAGGGCACCGGAAACGGTGTTCAGGATTCCCGAGGCGTGCTGGAGAGAGTCGCCGGTGGCGGCCGAGTCGGCCCATTGGGTTACCCCGTGTCCCAGCTGGATCAGACCGGCTGCGGCCCCCACGCTTTCGATGACGTGCCGCGTGGTCTTGTTGGGTCCCATAAGGTTTCCGATGGTTTTACCCGTCTCCCGGAACTCTTTTCGGTCGACCAAACGCTCCATGAAGGATGGGGTGTTCGAGGCCTTTTGATCGTCATACTTCTCCGGACTGATCTCGCGCAGACGTTCGGGACGCTGGTGATACTCCTGGTAGCTCTCGGCGTAGTCTTCCCTGGCGTTGGTTTCGGCGTACTGGGTCACCTTGCCGCCCTCTCCATAAGGAGCATGGGACGATGCCGTGGGCCCAAGCCGGAAAGGGCGACGGCTGTAGTCAGTGGTGTGCCCCACTTCATGGATCAAGGTGTCGGCTATCTTGTCGTAAGTGGTCAACTCTTTGTGGGACAGCCGAATCTCGGCGCTTGCCGGATAGTCCCAGGCTGTTCCCAGGGTGACCCAACCGGGCTTGCCGGAAGGGATCTCAGGAACCATGCTGATGGTGTCGACCTGGCTGACATGGTGGAGCGGAAGACCATCCAGGATCTTCGTGATCTGCTGCTGCTCGACCGGAGTCGCACCGTGAATGCTGGGAGAGATGAATCCAGGGAAGGCGTCTTTGATAGCCGCCGCGGTATGCCCGACACTGATGGCTGTTCCTCCCACTCTACCCAGTTTTTGTCCGAAGGAGAATTCGACTTTGTCCTGAGGAAACGGCGAGCCTTGAGGGCGCGCGGTGAGGGGAGGTCGAACCCGGGTTGGCGAGGTTGCGGATGTCGTGATGAGCATAGGGCTATTATCCATTGGGCCGGCTGACGGAGAATGGAATCGGGCCCGCTGAGGCGGGTCTACTGTAACCGGCTTGTAAACAAGCCGCGATGTGATCTTCGTCGGCAGTGTTTACATTTCGTTAACTCAGTCTAGGGCATCTCCACATCCAGTCCATCCCGGTCCGATAAGTTATCTTCAAGAAGTTACCCATTCGGAGGTCGGATACAGTGAACGCAAACTTTATGATTCCCCAAGGCGGACAGTCTTTCGGAGGTGGATTCCCCGGATTCGGTGGAGGTTTTCCTGGAATGAGCGGTGGCGCCCAGGGAATGGGCGCGATGGGCTCATTTCCGGGGATGGCTGGAATGGACCAGGTGACCAATCAGGTTCAACAGATGTCCCAGATGATGGGCATGATGAGCAACGTGATGATGATGATGATGATGAAGATGATGACCCAGCAGGTCGCCATGCTTGGTCAGAGTGCTTTCGGTAACGCGATGGGCGGCGGAAATCCTCAAGGCTCCCCGCTGGGCAACTTCCTCGGTGGCTCCTCGGCCCCTGGCGCTACCGGCGGTGCTGACGGCGCCTCGGGTACCGGAGCCAGCGGACCGGTAGGCGACATTGGCAACTTTAACGTGGAAAAGCTGGTCAACGCGGTCGACCCCGGCTACCGTGAGAACGCCCGCAAGCACTGGCCCGCAATCCTGGCCGAGTGCAAAAAGCAGGGCGTCACCAACAAGGCTCAGGTCGCTTACATCCTGGCCACCACCGTGCATGAATCCGGCGCCGGGAAGTACATGCAGGAGATCGCCTCGGGTTCGGCCTACGAGGGTCGACGCGACCTGGGCAACACTCAGTCCGGTGACGGAGTCCGCTACAAGGGTCGTGGTTACGTCCAGATCACCGGGCGTAACAACTACAAAGATTGGGGCAACAGACTCGGTATTGACCTGGTGGGCAATCCGTCCTTGGCTGAGCGCCCGGAAATCGCGGCCAAGATTCTGGTCGGCGGTATGAAAGGCGGTACCTTCACCGGTAAGAAGCTCGATGACTACATCAACGGCTCCAAGACGGACTTCACCGGTGCCCGCCGGATCGTCAACGGCACCGACAAGGCCGGTACCTTCGCGGCCACCGCTCAGAAGATCTTGGGCGCGATGAACTAAGCCTGGAAAGGCTCCAAAAGCATCTGTGCCTCAAAGTACAGGTGCTTTTTTCATTGCATGGAAGGTCCTTGGATGAAAATGAGATTTCACTTTTTACCCCTATTATTACTCGCTCTTTTGGTAACCGCCTGTAGTTGGAAACCGAACGTGACCGCCGAGTCGGTCACCGAACCCTGGGCCTCCATGAAATTGCCGGTCGGCAATGAGACGTCGATCGTCTTTCGCAGTGAACCGAACGAGTTCCGCGCGGTGCATAAGGGCGACGCTCAGGTGGCGTCGGGCTACGTCGACACCTTAAAGGCGCAGGGCTGGGAGATGTCGGACTTTAAGACCAGTCAGGAAGATTCGGCTCTTGTCACCGCCGACTTTTCCAAAGATTCTGAAAAAATCGCCCTTCGAGCTTATAAGTTTGACGGGAGCAGCACCGCTGTCGTTCTCGAGAAGTAGTTCCAAAATACTTTTTCTTTGCCTCAAGGAGGAAGTTTTAGTGGCGCGGACGGCGCTGGCCGGTAGTCTCTGGGACCGTTTGATGGGTTTAATTTCCCGTCGCGGTCTAGATGTGTCCGAAGGTCTCTGGATCAAGCCATGCTATGCCATTCACACCTGGGGCATGCGGTTCCCGTTGGATGCCGTCTTTCTCGATTCCACTCAGCGAATTGTGGGAGTCCTGCCTAGGGTTAAGCCATGGCGAATTTGCCGGACCTTCAGTGGCGCGCGCAGTGTGTTGGAGCTGTCCCCAGGGAGAGCGGAGGAGCTAGGTCTGGGGGTTGGCGACCAGTTGGAATTTCGCAAGCATCTCGAGTGATATTTCCAGGTAGGCGGGCTGAGGCTCTAAACGCGATTGCGTGGATGGAGCCTGGTAACCGCCCGCAGTCGCTCCTTGATTTCGTTTGCTTTGTCGTGATCATGCTTGGGGACCTGAATTTCCAACTCCACCCGAAACAGAGGTCCCTGCTCGACAGTGTAAACGAAATCGGTGACCTGCTGAGCGAGCGGGCGCCCTTGGATCAACTGACCGCTGAATGGAAGCTCAGCGGCGACGATGGCGTCGAGTTGGGCCAACGGCATCTGCTTAGGTCGACCGGTGGGCGCCGGGTCGAAACCGCCGCTGGTCAGGCTTTGACCGAGGTACAGTTCGCGCTCTCGACCGTCCCACAAAACGCACTGCCAGTAAGGTTCAAAGGCGGCCGAGTTGGAAGTGATGACTCCTTCTTTGAGTGCATGCGCGGCAAGGACCGCGCCCGGTGGGGTGGTATGTTGTCGCCAGATGATCCCGGCTACCGGGCTACGACGCAAAACTCGTTCGATGTGACGGACAGAACTCTGCAGACTGGCCTGGCGAAGGCTTCTCTGAGACTGGGCCTGGCTGGTTCGGGAGGTTTGGAGCAAAACCCAACTGACGATTCCCATCACCAGCGCGAACAGTCCAATGGCTACTACCAGCTCCACCAGAGTCCATCCCGCGGAGGTCGGTCGTCGTGTCATCGAGCGATTTTAACCAGGATTCCCTCGGCTAACTCCTGATGAGCGCCGGTGGAATCCCTCCATTCGACTTTGACCCGGGCCCCCTTGGCCTCCTCTTCACTCAGGCCCCCGAACGGTCCGCCCGGCCCTAGTGAGCTCAGGGTGACTACCGCGACGTAGCCGGTTCCGTTGGAGAATTCGCCCCGAACCTCGGGTTGGTCGCCCAGCGGGAGGGCGGCCACCGAGCGGGCCTGGTATCTCTCCAACAGGCCTTGAGCTACCAATTGAGCTTCGTAGTTGAGTCGGGCCGCGGCGCTTCCCCGACTGGTGGTCAGCGTGGTGGCGGCGATCATCAGCAAGAGCAGGCCGACCAGGCCGATGGCCACGACTTGTTCGAGAAGAAGCGAGCCCCGCTGGTTCAGAGCTGCCTCCAGGAGAGGATCTTGACCCGGTCCGAGAGGTTGTAGAAGCGGCTGAGATCGAGCTCCACGAAGGAGGGGATCACAATGGGGGCGGTCCCTGGCTCCGTCGGCGCGTCGGGATCGGCGAGAAGCTTGGCGTTGTGATTGTACATCTCCACAAACTCCGGCATCTGCCGGTTCCAGACGTCGTTTTCACTGTCATCGAGAAATCGGTCGACCTCGACGTTGACCTGCCAGGCTTGAGCGGCCGCAAGAAGGCCCGAACGGGCGCTGGTCCGGTCGGTGTAGTCTTCGTGATAGCTCTGCCAGCCGACGTTCCCTTCCTTGCTTTGACACGGACCCTCGCGGTTCAGGTTGTTGATCCGGATGCTGCCGAAAGTGATGAGGTCCGCCGGACGGGAAGCCGGCATGGCGATTTGAAAATAAGGCTCCCGGCTGGTCGGAGGATGGGTAATCTCGAAGATGGCGGGCGGATTATTGTAGTCCGGATTTGGACCGTTCATGTTGGCGGTTAGAAAGACGTCGGCGGTCTGCCCACTGCCGTCGTCGACGGTTTGAGTGACGGGGGTGGGAAATCCGTACCGCCCCGAACCGTCCACGTTGGCGTGAAAGGTGGTGCCGCCCGGCATCATGCCTGCCGGCGTGCCGGGTCGGGTGGTGGTGACGGGGATCCCGACGACTCCAAGCTCGGGGCTTTCCACTAAGGTGACGTCGGTCAGTTCGGTCAGTCCCGTTCCGTTGGGGTTGTTCACGGCGACCGAACCGGCAATGTTGATGTTACGACTGGTCAGATTTTTCTCCGTGTAGATCAGTCCGCGAAAGTCCGCCACTCCGTCGCCGGTGCTTTCGAGGTGAACCGAATCGCCCGCGATGATGGCCGAGCCACCCGCGCCGGTGAAAGAAGAGCTACCGCCTCCGGTGACCCGAACCCCACCGGTCGCGATGATAGCCCCGTTGCCGGAGAGGCCGCCGGTGATCTCGACGGAGCCGTCCACGTACACAAACCCCCCGTCGAGTGTCAGGGGACCGCTGACACGGAGGTTCCCCACTGTCTTCTTAAAGCCGGAGAGAGTGGTCGGCCCCAGGTTGTTGCTTAAAGGATCAACCACGGCGCCGGCCCTCAGAGTGGGATCAAGGCTGGCGATGTCGATGTCGGGAACCGGAGCCTCGTCGGCGTTGGGTCGGATTTCTCCCGTCACCACCGCTCCGTCATCGAGGTCGATCCCTCCTCGTGACTGAGCGTCTCCTTGGATTTTCGTGGAACCGTGCAAACCCATGGCCGTATTGTTGAGAGCGTTGGTAGCCACGTGACCCGGCTCGCGATCCTCCGGGCGGACCGCGTCGATCCCTTGTTCCATGACGGCCGGGTCTCGCACCCCGAAGACCTCCAACCCTGTCCCGCTGATAGGAACGGTGGAAGAGATGACATAGGGAAACTTTGGTAGGTACAGGACCACCTCGACCCGGCTCACCTCCCCGCGATAGCGCCCTTCGGCCACGATGTGGGCGGTCTCTCCGGCCACGGGAGTATCGTTCCATCCTTGACGGGCGGGCTTGATCAAATTGTTGACGCTCCAGGGGATGTTCAGCTGGCGTGCCCTATCGGAGTTAAGAGTGACGTATCCCTCGCCGCCCGGATAGCTGGAGAGTTCTAAGCGTATCTCCTTCTGAGAGCCGTCAAGATTGGAGTTCTCATCGAGAGCGGGATCCTTGATCAGACGAGCAATCATGAGGTTGGCGGTGGCCTCGGCCAGGCGAAGTGAGCCCTCGGAGGCGCTCTGGTGATTGTTGAGACGAATCTGGACCAGGCTGGAACTGGCTGATATCAGGAGTAATCCAAAGGCGAGAACCAATATCAAGAGCACGTTGGCTAAAGTCCCTCGCGGCCTCTGACTCCTGCTGTGCAATGGTGTCCCCTCCTTGTGGCGTTGGCCCTAAAAGGATACCATGCGGTCGTGGGTCGGACCAGGTTTCGGAGTGAGAGGCCCGAAGAATAAGGGTCATGCGTGTCGCGCGCTTTCTTGGTCCCGTTCTCGTCTTCGTTCTGGCTCTTCGTCTAGAGGCGGCGCCCCCGGCCAGGACCGTCTCGTTGACAGTGGAGACATTCCCTCCGGCTAGAGTCTATCTGGAGACTCCGGAAGGGCTCTCTTTTCTTTCCGACTCGGGACAGCCCTTCGACTTCGTACCTCCCGTCCTGCGTGACCCCAGGGGAGTACCGACCGCTTACTCCTCAGGCACGCTGGTTTTGAAAGCCGAGCGGCACGGCGATCTACGAGTTCCCGTCAGCGCCGCCGAGTGGGCCAACGGACGCCTTCCCCAGGTTGGCTCCTATCGTCTTCCAGCCGAAAGCTTTCTAGTGGCGGCCGGCGACTGGCTTAAAGTCTACCCCGAGTGGGTCCTGAGCGGGTTAGCGTTGGCCGTCGGGGCTTTGGTTTCCGCGGTGGGGTGGCGTCGCCAGGCCAGGCAGAAGACGGAGCAGCTGCGCGATCTCTCTTCCCAGTTGGAGACCTCGGGCGATCCCCTGCTCGGGAAGCTTTTGGGAAACTATCGAGTGGTCGGTCGTCTGGGACAAGGAGGGATGGGATCGGTCTATCGCGTTCGTGACGACGTCGGAGAGTATGCCGCCAAGGTGATCTACTTCGACAATCTGGACACCCAGTCGGTGGACAGATTCCGTCGCGAGTTCAAGCTGCTGAGTCAGCTGAGCCATTCCACTTTTCCCCGCTGTTTCGACTATCAGGAGAAAGAGGAGATGGCGTTCCAGATCATGGAGTTGGTGAAAGGGCGGACGCTCCGGCAGTCTATGCGAGCTGAAGGTCTACCCTGGTCGGTGGCGCGACCCTGGGTATTGGCCATCCTGGAGGGTTTGGAGTGCGCGCACCAGCAAGGGATCGTGCATCGCGACCTCAAGCCGGAGAACATTATGGTGGATGGCGAGTCGGTCAAGATTCTCGACTTCGGAATCGCCCGCCAACAGCAGGTGACGGCCATCACCATGACGGGACAGGCCTTCGGAACGCCCCAGTACATCGCTCCCGAGCAACTGAGCGGCTCGGCCTCCCAGGTCGACCTTCGGACGGACCTGTACAGCCTGGGCGTCATTCTTTACGAGCTGTTGGCTGGGCATCCCCCTTTTCAGTCCGAGGATGTGCAAGAACTCTTCGCCATGCACTTATCCTCGCCAGCGCCACGGCTGACCAAACCGGGAGTTTCTTCAGAGATTGCCGGAATCATCGAGGTTTTGCTGGCTAAAAATCCCGCCAACCGGTACTCTGGCGCCGCCAGTGTGAAAGAGGCTCTCTCCGCCGTTGCCGCCACGGAGAATACCCAAAGTTTGGGAGGGAATGGGGATTCCGGCACCATCGCCATCTCACGCCGGCCAAGCTCGAAAAAGAGCCGTGCTAGAGACTCATCTGAAGGCGATAGGAGCTAACCGACCGTAGGCTAGATTGCCGAGAGTGCTCTCTGCTGCTCTCGCAAAAGCTCGATCTCCGGCTCCATTCCCATCTCTTCCATCCAGATTTTGCTGCTTCGCTCGAAAACCCGTAAGGCTTCACTGGCCCGTCCTGATTCGCGGAGAGCTCGCATCAGTGACAAGCATGCCCACTGGACATGGTTATCGATTCCCTGGATGTGAGCGGCCACCGTGATTACATTCTCCCAGGCTTCTCGTTGCTCCAGGCGAGCCAGTAAGCTTTTGGCCAGATCTAAAACTTGGACTTCCAATGTCTGGCGCGCGGCCACCGCCCAGTCTTGGTAGCACTCGCTGAGGAAAGGGCCTCGGTAGGAGAGCACGGTTCTTTGCGCGTCTTGCTCCCAGGTCCCCCCCGTGATCGTCCCGTGAGCCAATCGCTGCAGGTCCACGGCGTCGTGGCGATCCAGCAGGTCCGGGTTGAGCTGCAGAGTCGAGCTACTCCGCAAGACCGTGTCGGTCGTTTGAAGCGACGGGGGGAGATAGCTTCTTAGAATTTGGCGCAAGGTGGAAAGGCTGAACTTGAAGTTGTTCCGCGCTTTCTCGGGCTCCGCCTCGGGCCATAGCTCTTCCATTAGAGCTTCTGTGCCCAGAGGGCGTCCCCAGGCATAGGCCAGGTGAGCGAAGAGCCATTTGATGTACTGGGTTCGCCAAGCCTTGTCGGGGATCTGCTGACCTCCCACCGTGACCGAGAGGCTACCCAAAGAGCTAACCGATATGCAAGCTCGCTCCTCGGTGTCTAAAGAGCCGTCACCGGGTTGATGAAATCGGAAGATGAGCTCTCCAACCTCCATCAGATCACCGTGGCGAAGGGGTACCGTCCGTCCTGGCTCCAGCGCTTCTCCTTTGAGGTAGACGGGATTGGTGACCGCCTCCGCCAGGAGTTGAAAGCTTCCGTCATCTTTGCCGATTATCTTGGCATGGGCGCGCGAAACGGTAGGATGGTCCAAAGAGACCGCGTTGGGCCGGATACCCGGACGTCCGATGGCGTGTTCGCCTCGGCTCAAGGGCCAGATGTCGTTGGAGAACGGTGCCGTGCATCCTTTCAAGAAAGCCGCCGGTACGCCGGTGTCCCAAAGAAGTACGCGATGATTTCCGACTTCGAGGGTCGTGCCCACCTCGAGCGGTCCTGACAAAAGCGAGTGTCCCTCTTTATAGACCAGGGAGGTTTTCTCGCTGTCTCTAAAGAGCAGTTTGCCGGATTGATAAGTGAATCGTAGGGTCGGGCCGCCCGGAAAAGTGTAGTCCGTGATCACCTGGCGGATCGGCACGATCTCGCGGCGACCGTCACCGAAACGGACGTGAAGCTCCAAAGTGGTCTGAACGGTCTCCTCGGACGGACTCCGATTGACGGGGACGGTAGACTGTCCGGTTCCCTCACTATTCTCCATTTGCCAACCTTGGCCGCCAGGGCTCCGATCCCTGGCGAAGGTTTCGTCAGATCTGTTGAAAAATGTCACTTCTAATGAACCACCAACACTCCGAGAGCCCTTCAGGTTTCGCCCAACGGTTGATTTGCGATTTTCGTTCCGCGCGGATCGACCAGACCGCCTTTCTGGAGCGACTGGAGGTCTTCGCTGGACAAGTGCGCGGTTGGCGCGCGCGGTTTGAGGAATTCTCGGGGACGGTCCTCGACCCGACCACGCAAGAGGTCGTCTTCGATGCCCAGGAATCTATGAACGCTCTAGAGGAGGCCTTGGAACTGCTAAGAGAGTACGCCGTTACCCGTTCTGAGCCGACCCTTGATGAAGCTCTAGAGTTGATGGGGGAGGCTACCGATTTTCTGGCTCAGCTGCAGGAAGTGAGTCAGCGGACTTTGGAGGAGCTGGGCGGATAAGCGAGGCTGGGCACAGACCGCGTGCGAGGAAATTGGAGTTCTCGCAAGAAACGCCCCTTGAAGTGAAGCGCAAACCGAGAGATCCGGAGAAAGAAAAGACGCTGACCTTCGAGCGCGTCTCAAGACCAAGGCGGATTGAGCGTCTCCCTTGTCTTCAGGTTCTCTCCGGCTCCTCGGCCGGCTTGCTCTATCGCCTGGCCCAACCTTTGGTGATCGGTCGCGACCCGGCCTCGGACGTTCCCATTGACGATCCTGGAGTCAGCTGGCGCCATGCGCGGCTTACCCCGGACACGGAGCAGGTTTTTCTCGAGGACCTCGACTCGACAAATGGCACCTACGTGGGTAACGATCCCGTAACTCGCCAACATCTCGCTGACGGGGATGTGATCGTACTGGGGCCCTCCGCACTGGTCAAATTCGGCTACCTCCCTTCGGAAGAGATAGAGCTAGCGTCGCGTCTTTACCGGAGTGCGACGCGCGATCATCTGACAGGAACCCTCAATCGGGGCTCTTTCCTGGAAAGACTTTTGCAAGAGGTCTCTTTGAGCCAACGGGATAGCCATCCCGCCGAGCCCGAGAGACGTCAGTTAGATCCCGAAGAGGATACTCACTTCAGTGTTCTTATGATCGACGTTGACCATTTCAAGCGGATCAACGACACATACGGCCATCCCGCGGGCGACTCGGTCCTTCGGCGATTGGCGGAACTTTTGGGCTCGGGCTGTCGTTTCGAAGACGTCGTGGGGCGCTACGGCGGTGAGGAGTTTGTGGTGTTGTGCCGCAATATCGGGCCTCGGGGAGCGATGGAGTTGGCCGAGCGGCTACGTGTTCTGGTTGAAAGTGAAACATTCTGGGTTCCCCACGGTGAAGATGAAAGCGAGCTCTTTGTCACCATCAGTTTGGGCGTGGCAGCTTGGCAACCGGGTCTGACACCCGAACAGTTGGTTTCCCATGCCGATGAGGCTCTCTACCAGGCCAAGGCTAAAGGAAGAAATCGAGTGGAAGGCTGGAGCGTCTAACCGTCATCTAATCTCCCTGGGCGATACTCTCCTTAGAGAACATCACCAAGGAGATATGACGATGACCACCAGCAGCACCATCAGTTCCAACACTCGCTACGAGTCCCTACGGGCAGCCGCGACCGCGGGCGCCGAAGCCAGCCGCCCCAACGCCTCCAGCCTCGAGTTCGCCCGAGCCGCCACGACCTCCGCTCTTCGCTCCATCAGTCCGAGCGTGTCAAATCCGGGAACCAGTTCCGGGAACTCCACTCCTGCCGGTCTCTCGACGTCTCCCGATCGCGCCGAGTTGAGCACCCAGGCTTTCACCATCTCCTCCCATCAGAACTTACAGAAGCTTTTCTCCGAGATCTTGGGCAGCCAGTCTCTCTCCGGGAATTCCGCCCAAAACTCCCTCATCTCCAACTTCACCGCCAACTTCCAGGATTCTAACTCGCAGGCCTCCGGGGATCCGGCCGCCCGCTTCCGATCCGAAAACAAGGTTCCGCTGGAAGGCTACGACCAGGGCAAGCTGGACAATCCGAATCACAAGACTCCCAAGTACATCTTCGGTCGCGTCGCTCAGGGATTTAAGCTTGACAGTGTTCAGGGGGACAAAGCCAAGGCCGAGGAGCTTCTCAAGGCGATGGTTCCGGAGTTGCGGGAAAAGGGACTGGAGGTAGTGTCGGTCGAGGGCGATCGCATCCAGGTCAAGACCGAGCACGGCTACGAGTGGGTCGACGTCGTGCGGGGTGCCGGCACGGACAAGCCGGGCTGGTGGTGGGGCTCAGAAGGGAAGGGGACTCCGAATCCGACCGGTAGTTCGAAGGAGTGGGCCCAAGCCACAGGACAGACCGCACCTGGTGGCGCGGCATCCCCCAGCGCGTCGAGCGGTGGAGCGGCTCCGGCGGCGGGCGGCGCCGCTGTCTCCGCGCCCAAGGCCACTCCTCTGGGAAATCAGATCGACAGCGCCAAGGTCATGGCCATTCTGAAGAAACAGCAGCCGACCAACGAGGGGATGCGGGCCGCCGAGGGAGAGCTTCAGCAAGCCTTCCCGGGGGTGAAGATTTTGGACCACCCGGTTCGCCTGGACAAGCTGCAGTTCACCAACGGCGCCGTGGTCGACGTGGTTGTCGGCGCGGGCGGTCCCAATCCCAGCTGGGGCTGGATGCCGGAGAACTAGCCGACCAAGGGTGACCGCGAGCCCATCCGTAGATATCCCCCGCGGGGATGGCCGGGTCTTCTCCCACCGGGGGTGTGGGGTGTTTTCTATACCTCAGTACACTCCATGATGGATGAGAAGATTCGGCCTTGCTATCGGTTTTGTCTTTGGCGCAGCGCTGCTGGCTTTTCTTCTCGCTCCCTGGATTCCGGGGCTATCGGGTCCGCCCCGCCGCACCATCACCCTTTACGGATTCTCCATCCTGGGCGACGTGATGAATCGTGGAGTGTTTCCAGCCTTCGCCAAACACTGGGAGGAGAGCACCGGAGAGAAGGTCGAGTTGGTCTCCGCCTTCGCCGGATCAGGCACGGTGACCAATCAGATTCGTCTGGGTGTACCAGCCCAGGTCGCCATCTTGTCACTCGAACTCGATGCTCTAGCCTTGGAGAAAGCGGGAGTTCTTGAAGGGCGGCCGTGGAAGAAGCTTCCTCATCAGGGGATTCTCAACCAGACCCCTTTCGTGATTCTCGTTCGTCCAGGAAACCCTAAGAAGATCACGGGTTTCGATAGTCTGGCCAAGCCCGGCGTGAGGGTTGTGCACCCTGACCCACTGACCTCGGGTGGAGCACAGTGGGCGGTTCTCGCCGAGTACGGCAGCGTCACTCGCAGCGGCGGAACTCCAGAGGTCGCTCTAGGGCAGCTCACCGGACTCTGGAAGAACGTGGTGGCTCAGGCCTCTTCGGCCCGCTCGGCCCGGACTCAGTTCGAAGGCGGATTCGGTGACGCGCTGATCACGTACGAGCAAGAACTAGTGACGGAGGACAAGCTCAAGGGCGAGATCGTCTATCCCGACAGCACCATCTTAAGCGATCACGTGGTAGTCGTGATCGATCGAAATATTTCTCCCGAGGACCGCGATCTGATTGACGCTTTCGTCGAGTATCTCTGGAGTCGCGAGGCTCAGGAGATCTTCGTCTCCCACGGATTTCGTAGCCTCGATACCGCTTTGAACAAGAAGAACTCCAAGCTTCACCCGATCGAGCGTCCCTTCACCGTGGGGGACTTGGGCGGATGGCCGGTAGCCCGTCAAGAGATCATCCAAGACATCTGGAGAGACAAGGTGTTGATCCAGGTGGGCAAACCATGAAGGCTAAGAAGAGAAGTAGCGTGATCCCTGTCTCTTTGTTGCTGATGGTGCTCTTTCCGTTGCTCCTTCTTCCTTTGGCCTCCATCTTCGTGTTCGCCGGTAAAGGAGGATGGGAGGCTTTCATTGCCGCCTTGATGACCGAGGATGCCTTGTTCGCCATTCGTTTTTCCGTTCTGGTGGCGCTCATCACTTCGGTCATCAATGGGATCCTGGGTACTTTCGCCGCCTACGTGTTGGCTCGTCAGCGTTTCCCTGGAAAAGAAGCGCTGGAGGTTGTGGTGAATCTGCCGGTCGCCATCCCCACCGTTGTTGTCGGAACCTCGCTCATTCTACTCTGGGGACCGATCGGGATGCTGGGTAAGTTTCTCGATCCGCTGGGATTTCGTCCGATGTTCGCGCCGGCCGGTGTGATCCTGGCTCATCTCTTCGTCACCTTCCCTTACATGCTAGGCTCGGTGAAGCCGGTACTCGACGAGCTCGAGACGACCTACGAGGAAGCCGCTTATACTATGGGCGCGAGTCCCTGGCAAACTTTTCGACAGGTCATCCTGCCAGCCCTCAAGGGAGGACTCTTCTCGGGTAGCCTGCTGACCTTCGCGCATTCTCTGGGAGAATTTGGAGCCACCGTCATGGTCAGCGGCAACCTGCGTCTGAAGACTCAGACGGCGCCGCTCTATATCTTCGCGCAGTTCGAGGCGGGCAATATCGAGACCGCCAACGCGGTGGCCGCGGTTCTGGCCGTACTCTCTTTCGTGCTCTTCTATCTGCTCTTACGATTCACCGGCGGTGGAAAGCGGAGGGACTAACGAATGTCGATCGAGGTTGAGGATCTTGTCAAAACCTATGGAGACCTGGTGGTTGTCTACAAGGTCAGCTTCGCCATTGAGGAGGGAGAGCTATTCGTTCTGCTGGGTGGAAGCGGGAGCGGAAAGAGCACCATCTTACGGATGATCGCGGGCTTGACCATCCCCGACGGCGGAATGATTCGGCTGCACGGCCAGGATGTCACCCACTTGCCTCCACAGGCTCGTGAGACCGGGTTCGTCTTTCAGAACTACTCTCTGTTCAAGCATATGACGATCGCCGACAACGTGTCTTTTGGTCTTAAGATTCGCAAGGTCAGCCAGGCCGAACAGAGAGAGCGAGCCGACGAACTGCTCGAGATGGTTGGTCTCGGAGGCATGGGCAAACGTTACCCGGACCAGCTTTCCGGCGGCCAACGACAGCGGGTGGCCCTGGCTCGAGCCTTGGCTTACCGTCCAAAAGTGCTGCTTTTGGACGAGCCGTTCGGCGCGCTCGACGTACAGATTCGAGGTCAACTGCGTCGAAGTCTCAAGGAGATTCAAGACAAGCTAAAGGTCACCACTATTCTTGTCACTCACGACCAGGAAGAGGCCTTTGAGCTCGCTGATCGCGTCGCCGTGCTCGAGCGCGGGCACTTAATGGAGCTTGCCGCGCCGGAAAGGCTCTACCACTCGCCCCGCACTGAGTTCGCCGCTAACTTCGTGGGAGGCGGGAACGTGGTCTTGGGGAGAGCTGAAGGAGATCGGATTCGTCTCGGCTCCATCACCGTTCCTTACCCCGGGAACGAACCACCGGTTCTGGGTAGCCCGGTCAGGCTTTTGATCCGCCCGGAGATGGTGGAGGTTCGAGCCAGCCAACCCACGACAGGGAACTTTCACTCGCTCGGCCATGCGCGGGTCGCCGATTCGCTTTTCGCCGGCCCTATCCGTCGACTTCGACTGGTGATGGAGGGTCTTGAAGGGACGCGCGCTGTGGGTCCTCGGCGCGTTCATGGACGACAACGAGCCGAGCTCGAGGCTGTTGTTGCCAGCGGCGATCCCGAACATGAGGTGGTCCTCGACCAGCGAGTCTGGGTCGGGGTCCGAGACTTCCATCTGTTGCGACAGACCGGGCTCAACATTTTGATCTGCGCCTCACCCTCTGGCGCCGGGGAGTCGGCTATGGAGTATGCTTTGCGCCTGGCTTCCCACACCAGCTCAGTGGCCACCATGCTGGCCGTGGTCGGGACCAAAGAGAACGTGAGCGACGCCCATCAGAGATTGCAAGATGTGCACAAGAGTTGGGAATCTTTCATACCGGATCTCGGTGTGACCTTGCGCACCGGGACACCGCGCTCGGAAATTTTGCGAGTGGCTCAGGAAGGCCAGTATGAGGTGGTCGCGCTCGGTCGCGGGCAAAGGCTGGGCACCACCGCGGTGGCGCTTTTAGAGCGACTCGGCATCGCCGTCCTCATCGTCTTTCCGGGGGTTGTTCCGGGCAAACTCAAGCGAATCTTAGTCTGCACCGCGGGCGGAGCTCCGGGGGACATCGACATTCGGATGGCTGCTCGCATCTCCATTCAGTCGGGAGCGGAGGTGACGGTATTTCACGCCTGCGATCCGAAGAAGCCAGCGACCGTGCGTCGGCGGATGGAGCACCATTTAGAGCGCTCTCGCCAGTTTTTAAGTGAGGCGGGGGTTCCCTGCGAGGTCGAGTCGGAGGAGTCCGCTAACCTCCTGTCCGCTATCATCGCGCGGTCTCAGGGACACGACTTGGTGATTTTAGGCGCCCCGGGACCTGGAGCCGCCAATCAGGGTGATCTCTCCTCGGCCGTCGTGGCGAAGAGCCACGTGCCGGTCCTACTCGTTCCTATGGAAAAGTAGGTTATGAAAACAGAGGGCCCAGCCCACCGGACTGAACCCTCTGACTCGAGCTCTCGTTGGAGCGGCCTAGCGCCTTTGGGTGTGCAGGTCGAAGCGGTCGAGGTTCATCACCTTGGTCCAGGCGGCAACGAAGTCGTTGACGAACTTCTCCTTGGCGTCTGAACTGGCGTATACCTCGGCTAGAGAGCGCAGGATCGAGTTGGACCCGAAGACCAGGTCGGTGCGAGTTCCGGTCCACTTCACCTCTCCCGTCTTGCGGTCGCGTCCCTCGAATAGCTCTTTGCTGTCGTCGGTCGCCTTCCACTCGGTGTTCATGTCCAAGAGGTTGACGAAGAAGTCATTGGTCAAGGTGCCCGGCTTATCCGTGAATACTCCATGTGTGGAGCCTCCGTGATTGATGTTGATGGCGCGCAATCCACCGATGAGGACCGTCAGCTCCGGGGCCGATAGCGTTAGCAGTTGCGCCTTGTCGATCAGCAGCGCCTCGGCGGGCACGGCGTAGCGGGCTTTCTGGAAGTTGCGGAAGCCATCGGCGTAAGGCTCCAATGGAACGAACGACTCAACGTCGGTCTGAGACTGCGAGGCATCGGTACAACCCGGAGAAAAGGGCACGCTTACGGCGTGTCCCGCATCCTTGGCGGCTTTCTCCACGCCCACGTTGCCAGCTAGCACGATCAGATCCGCGAGCGAAATCTTCTTGCCTCCGCTGGCCTCTTGGTTGAACTCGAACTGCACTCGCTCCAAGGTCTTGAGAACTTTCGCCAACTGCTCTGGCTGATTGGCTTCCCAGTCTCTCTGAGGCACCAGACGGACGCGAGCGCCGTTGGCCCCGCCACGCTTGTCTCCTCCCCTGAAAGTGGAAGCGGAAGCCCAGGCCGTCCCGACGAGCTCCGACACGGAGAGTCCCGAGGCGAGAATTTTGTCTTTCAGCGCGGCCACGTCGGCGGTGTCGACCAACGGGTGGTCCACACCGGGAACAGGATCTTCCCAGATCAACTCTTCTTTGGGAACTTCCGGTCCCAGGTAGCGAGAACGCGGTCCCATGTCACGGTGGGTCAGCTTGAACCACGCGCGGGCGAAGGCGTCGGCGAAAGACTGCGGGTCTTCCAAAAAGCGACGGGAGATCTTTTCGTAGATCGGATCGAAACGTAGCGACAGGTCAGTGGTCAGCATGGTCGGCCGATGCTTTTTGTTGGGGTCATGGGCGTCGGGAAGGATCGGCTCAGAATCCTTGGCCACCCACTGATGCGCACCGGCCGGAGACTTTCCTAGTTCCCATTCGAATCCGAAGAGGTTCTCGAAGAAGAAATTGCTCCACTGGGCCGGAGTTTGGGTCCAGATCACTTCCAGACCACTGGTGATGGCGTCTCCGGCTTTACCGGTACCAAAGCTGCTGGCCCAGCCGAGACCTTGCGCTTCCAGCTCCGAGCCCTCGGGATCGGCTCCGACGTGGTCGGCGGCGCCCGCGCCGTGAGTTTTACCGAAGGTATGACCCCCCGCGATAAGCGCTACCGTCTCCTCGTCGTTCATCGCCATACGAGCGAAGGTCTCGCGAATGTCCTTGGCGGCGGCCAGCGGGTCGGGATTCCCGTCTGGTCCTTCAGGATTGACGTAGATGAGACCCATCTGTACCGCAGCCAGAGGATTTTCGAGGTCTCGCTCGCCGGAGTAGCGGCTGTTCGGGTTGTCGCTGAGGGCAAGCCAGGTCGTCTCGCGGCCCCAGTAGACATCCTGATCCGGCTCCCACACGTCCTCGCGTCCGCCGGCAAAACCGAAAGTGCGAAATCCCATGGTCTCGAGGGCCACGTTTCCGGTCAAAATGATAAGATCCGCCCATGAGATCTTCTGCCCGTATTTCTGCTTGATAGGCCAGAGCAGGCGGCGCGACTTGTCGATGTTGACGTTGTCCGGCCAGCTGTTCAAAGGAGCGAAGCGTTGTTGCCCCCGGGCGCCGCCTCCACGTCCGTCACCGATGCGATAAGTGCCCGCGCTATGCCATGCCATACGGATGAACTGCGGTCCATAGTGACCGAAGTCGGCGGGCCACCAGTCCTGCGAATCGGTCATGAGGGCGCGCAGGTCTTTCTTTAGCTCGTGATAGTCGAGCTTTTGAAACTCCTCTCGGTAGTTGAACTCCGACTCTAGCGGATTGGACTTGGTCGAATGCTGGTTCAGCAGGTCCACTCGTAGTTGGTTCGGCCACCAGTCGCGGCTCTGGGTACCGCCTCCGGCGACACCGTTCGAGGAGCGACCCGAAAAAGGGCACTTAGTTTCAGTTGACATTAGGTTCTTACCTTATTCCTTTGGGATTTTGGGTTCACAGTCTGGGCAGATGCCACGAAAAACTATACTGGCTTCAATAATGCGCATCCCGTGAGCGTGATCGGGTTCGATGCAAGGCGCGTGTCCAACGACACAGTCCACATCCTCGATCCTCCCACACCGAATGCACTGCACGTGATGGTGATTATCCTCGACCCGCGTCTCATAACGAGCGCTGGCAGAGTCTGGGAGACTGATCCGGCGGATCAATCCCTGGCCCGAAAGGTCATGCACGATCAGATGGACGGCCTGCAACGAGATCGTAGGCAGGCCGGGCCGGACTGCTTGAAAGATCGACTCGGCGTCGGCATGCGGTTGACGGTGAAGAAAGTCCAGCACCGCGACTCGCTGACTGGTTGCTCGCAGTCCGTGAGCTCTGAGGTAGTTAGCCCACTCGTGAACATGACAATGATCTGCGGGATGATCCGGCATGCAATGGACGATAACAGCTTGATTTTAGTTAGTCAATATAGTGAGTCTCTCAAATCTTGTTTTCGAGGAGAGGGGAGGCAAAATTTCTTATTCCAACGATGATTCCTTTGTGATTCTGTCCGGGATGTCATCATTAGGGCTCTTCTTCCGTTGAGCCCCTTTGTTGGTTTGCCATTGATTGAATAAAATATGTAGAGAAGTTCACTTTTTCGCAACATTGCATAGCTATAGTTCCAGAAAAGAACATTATGAGGTCCATTCATGTCATCGAATGTCATAGCGCTATCCAAAAATTCACCGGCATATCTACCCCAAGTCCGCCAGGTGAAGAGAGCGGCATTAGAGACTATGGATGTGGTCTCTGGATTTAATGAGAGTTTAGCACGAACCGACCAAGGCCGGGGAGACCTGTGTGACACGCCCGGGATTGTGGAAGTTGACGAATTCTTTGAAGTTGCCCACTATGACCATGGTGAAGGGCAACCAATTTTTTCTCAGGCCACTGTCTTTTCGGGCACTGGTGTCTTCAGTGAAACGGACAAGACCCCCCTAAAAACCTCGGGTACCTTTTTCAGTGTCAACTTTACTGAGGAAGTGGCGGACACGTATGCCGGCAAAAAGAGTGATTCGTCGGAATCAACGATGGGTTACCAGCGGAATTTTGGGACGGACGTGAAGTATCAGAGGAACTCCGACGGAACGAGCATCTACGCGATGACGGACTCGCTGGGTGCCTCCACTATTGTTCGCCAAGAGGCCTCCGGGGTTCTCTACATAGCCGACAAACCCGAGAGCTTTGCTGAAAGCTGGAAAACTCTGGCCGCTAGAGACTACGTACATCCGAAATCCGACTCTCGGATCTTGATGAATTTCAATCTGAACTCTTGACTGGATCCCGCCGGAGGTCTCCGCCTTCGCCGGGAAGTCGAAAGTCGACGTTGCTCCCCCCGTTCTCAGCTAAAAGTGTAGAGAAAGGGCTTGGGGAACTCGTCATGTTGCTCCGAAGACAGCCTCCAGAACAGGCCGGTCGGCCAGCGACACGGGAGCACCAACTGATGCCCCCGTCCTCGACCTGAATGACTTCATGCTGTTTGGTTTCGGGACACTCGATAGACAAGTATTTACTCATAGAGCGAGTGTAAAAGAGAAAGAAAACGAAGAAGCTGATCTAGCTCAGATATTGATCGCGGCAGTGAGGCCGGTCGAGCCATGATAGAGGAGAGAGGCCGGTCGGCGAGGCATGACATGCCAATGATGATTGATCAGATTGACCGTCGGATCCTGGCCGCGCTTCAACGAAACGGAAGATTGACGAACGTGGAACTGGCCGAGGAAGTTGGACTCTCACCGTCGCCTTGTCTGCGTCGAGTTCGCCAGTTGGAGAAAGCGGGATACATCGATAAGTATGTGGCGTTGCTGAATCCTAAGAAGATGGGGTACGCCATGACGGTCTTCGTGTGGGTCTGGTTGGAGTCTCACGACGAGGATTCCGTGAACAAAGTGATCGCCGCCATTCAAGGGATGGCGCAGGTTGTCGAGTGTCATTTCATGGCCGGAGACTGTGATTTTTTACTGCGGGTCGTAGCCGCGGACCTCGATGACTACCGTCGCTTCCAGTCGGAACGTCTGGGGCGTATCGAGGGTGTACGCAGCCTCAAGACTGAGATCCCGCTGCAACGTGTGAAACAGACTTGGGAACTTCCCGTGGGTGAGTAGTGCTTGGCAAAGCCGGTTGTTCGACCTGAGGCACATTATGCTTAAAAAACCATTTTTTGTAGATTTTTCTGCTAAAAAAACTTAAGGGAATCGTCATGATCGCAACCCCATGCCGCCGAGGATAGCCTATATTGGAGGTGGGGGGATAACAACCTGACGCTTCGGCGAAAACTGGAGGTAATCATGGAATTCTCCTACTCTGACATTCAGCAACTGCGACGCGTGACGCTGGCTCTCGTCCTCGTCGCCATCTTCGGCCTTCTCGGTATGACCTTGCTTCTGGCTCCCACCGGCGCCTGGTATATTCCGGCAGGGACGTTGTGCGGAATCGTGAGTGTCTTGTTCTGGGTGAAGGCCCACGACGCTGGCGGTATCGCCTGATCGATCCGCGGCGACTCAAGCCGTATAAAATCTTTGCGGATGGTTGTCGATCCAAAGGTGTCCCGAACGACTGAATCATGAAAACAGATCAATGCCAGAAAGGACACTATCACCATGGAAAAATCAGCCAACTCCGTACGACTTCATCGCGTTATCAAAGCGCCAGCTGAACGGGTCTACAAAGCCTTTGTCGATCCCAAAGCCAAAGCTTACTGGCTTCCTCCCTTCGGCTTTTTGGGAGAGGTCCACGAGCACGATTTGAGAGTTGGAGGACGTTATAAGATGTCGTTCACCAACTTCTCCACAGGTTCGAGTCATTCGTTCGGTGGGACCTACCGAGAACTTGTCCCCAACGAGCGCATTCGCTACACTGACACCTTTGATGACCCGAACTTGCCTGGGGAGATGGAGGTCACTGTGACTTTGAGGACGGTGGCGTGTGGTACCGAGCTCCAGGTCGTGCAGGAGGGAATTCCCGAAGTCATCCCCGCCGAGATGTGCTATCTCGGGTGGCAAGAGTCGCTGTTGCAACTCGCGCAACTGGTGGAGCCGGACATCCCGGATGGAGGTAGCCCGGGATAGAAAGTCTCAAGAGATACCTGGTTGGCCGCAGTCCTCGTCGAAGGTTTCCCACACGGATCGAGCGCGATCGAGTCTTTCTTGTCTTAAAGCTAAGACAGGTTGTCGCAGCTCGACGAGATCGTGAAAGCGTCGAAGAAAGTGGATCCCTGAGGCGGGGACGCCCAGCCGGCACCAACTGTGCCCAAGGCACTCTAGCAACGCGACATCCTTAGCTCCCATTCCGAGGGCCATCATCGCATCGTTGATGCTGGCTTCCCACTGTTCCAAGCGCGTCCTGGTCTGTGCCAGCGCGGCCAGACGCAGGACGTCGTCGGTCTCCTGTTCGGCGATCTGACGGAGCAAACTCGGCAACTGATCCTGGGGGGTATGCTGTATCCTCAGGTCGTGGAAGGCTTTCTTGAGTTCGCGGCAACCAGGATTCAGAAGCAGCCCGTTTTCGAAGCTGAGGCGTGCCTCCATGATCTCACCCCGATAGACCTGGAGCGTGCCGTAAGCAAGCCAGGTCCAGGAGGAGTTTCCAGCTTGGCGCTTGGCCTCGGACGCGATGCGCTGGGCGGATTCGACATCGTCCACCGCCAGGTGAGCGGTGACTAAGCGGTAGGCGCGGTCTTGACTCCGTGACAGCTTCAAGCACTTTAAGGCAGGCTGATGGAAGCCGAGCTGTTGATAGAGTTCTCCAACGCTAGCGAGCCAAACCAGATGGGCGCTAGGTTGGCCGCGCAGCCAACGTTCCAGGTAGTACTGCACCTGGCTCTCCCTGGCGGGTAGCCGTAGTCCCAGGGCACGCGATATCTTCACACTTTGCCGGGCGCGCTCGAGTTCGCCCCGACGGGCCCAAAAGACAGCCTCGTTGTGGTGACATAGCGCCCCCCGTTCCTCGGACAGCTGGTAGAGCTTGGCTAGAACAGCTTCGGACTCGTCCGCCTGTCCAGCCATCAGACGAGTGGCCAAGAGTTGGGAGTAGAGATGGACGCGCAAGGAACCACGGTGATAGCGAGGCTTCACCCAGAACATCCGCTCCAACCAGGGACGGCGATCCAATCGGCTCAGCGCCCTGACGAGATAATAGACGGCTTGAGGCGTCGCGTCCTTTCGGCTCTGTTGGCGGCGAAAGCCTGACAACTCGGGAAGGCCCACTTCAACCGCGACGGTCGAGGCGATTAGCGCGACAAAAGGAATCAAGGCAAGAAGCAGAGGGATATTGCTGAGATAGTGCCAGGTGAGATATATCGCTGGACCAAGCAGGCATAGGCTAGCCCGCGCGGTGGGCCAGAGATCCCGAACCAGAAAGGCAAGTGGTAGTCCGAGCCACGGACGGAGCCGCTGGAGGGTCCTGGCTACAAATCGATGCCTCATCTTGGAATAATACGAGAAAGTGTTCCGATCTCTTTCCGGACGGGCCTAAACAGTTACCGGGAACGGGCAAAACCGGGTGATTGTGAGGGTTCAGTTGATGGTCAACTGAATTTGGAGAAGTAGATGTCGGAGAATTTGCTGCCGGTGTCGTAGACCGTCTCTAAGTCTTTCGAGGTGTTGAAGGTCTCGGGGCTGACCACCTTCAGCCCCAGGATGCTCGACGGCTCCAGATCCACTTCGGGGATACCCACTTTGACCGATTTCTGGGTGTGTTCGATGCAGTAGAACGCGTCATCGCTCTTGAGGGAAAATTTGTTGTCATAGGGCTTGCCTATGTGCGATTCCGCTTCGGCGATGGTCTTTGGCAGGCCACCCTCGGGATAATCGGGACGTAATACCTTCACGTGGTGATTGGTGCCCACCAAATCTTCCACGTCGCGCTTGACCACACCGCGCGAGCCGAGCGATTCGACAACTTTCCCATCCCCGACGTAGAGGGCGGTGTGGGTCCAGTCGCCTTTATGGCCGGCTAGCTTCAAGGGGATTTCGAAGTCCATGTAGAGATCGTTGTTGGTCATCACCACGTCGCCGGGTTTGAGTTTCTCCACGATCTCGGCGGTGGCGCCTTTTTCGTCCATCGTCTTGTTTGAAGTATGCTTCACGTTGGACAGATTACCGACCAACTTCTTCAGGGAAAAGCCTTCCGTCAGCTTGTCGAAGGAATCGCTGCCGAGCTTGACGTCGCCGGGAAGCTTGTCCAGGGCCTTGCCCGCCAGCGAGCCGGCGACGCCTCCCACCAGCCCGCCCGCCATTCGACCCAAGGGCAGGTGGCGATCTCCGACTTTGCTTCCTTGGAAATATTTGTCGCGGAACTCCACGAATGCTCCACCCGCGGCCCCCACGACTCCGCCGAGTACAGCCCCCACGGGACCGAGCAGGCCGCCCGCGACGGCTCCCGCGGCGGCGCTGGCACTGACAAAGCCGAGGCGCCCGACCAGGGCTCCGCCCCCGGCACCGACCGTCCCCAGTACCCTCTCGTTGCGAGATTCGGTAAGTTCCACTTTGTCTTTCGTGCCACAGCCGCAGTCCTCAGCTTTGGCCGGCCGGGTCTTTCCTTGAAAAGGGGAGAGTAGTCGGGTTCGGATGGCTTGGATGTTCATGATACCCATACTCTAACGACCATGAGATGCCTGGAGGTGGTTTTCCGTATCGAAGTTGTTGCCAAACTGTAACGCGGGCATAAAAAAAGGCGGAGATTACCGCCCTTCTCGAATGCGCTTTGAGACCTCGTTCTATCCGTTAGGATACAGAGCCTTGAACTCGCGGTTGGCCCGCAGTCCCTGAAACATCATCCAGACGGCGAAGGCGTGACATCCGACTTCCAACCAATCTCCGACCATGACCCAGATCGCCCCGTCGGCGGCGTAGAGCGCCATACCCACAGCGAAGGCCCAGGTCGCACCTTTGCGCGCTTTGATCCCAAGCCCGGCGAAGATGGCGGCCGCGGTCAAAGTGATGCCAATGGACACGACCTTCAAGCCGGAGCTTTCCGAGTATTGCGCCACGGCCGCTCCGATATCGGCGACCCCAAGTCCGAAGATAAAGCGGAGATTGACCTCCATGAAAGTCAGCGCGGAGTTGACGATGGCAAAAAGCGCCACGGTATTCAACCAGCTGGCTCCAGAATTTCGTCGATTTAAAATGTCGAGTTTGACGGGATCGACTTCGATCGTCACCGTCTGAGGCTGATAGCCCTCGGGCGTCTGGCCCTGGTGTGTGTGTTCACTCATCTGATGGTACCCTCCAGCCCGAAGCATTCTGGAGAGCTTCGGCTTCTCCTTGCCGTCGTTTCCGTACTTCCCCGCTCGTACTACTTCAAGCTGGCGGTAAGTCGCGCGTCACTTTCCAAGAGGCCGAGCGCTCTCTCCCGTGCTCCCGGAGTATCAAGCACCGTGATGAAGTTTTTTTTGACGTTGGGAGCCAGTCGCAATGCCTCTATCCATAGCGAGCGTGGCAACGGATGCTCGCTCCAGTAGTGCCAAAATCCCGTGCTTTCGAAGAGGCCGTCGATATCGGACACATCTTGGTCTTGGACCAAGGCCATCCAGTAGGTGGCGAAACCTACCTGGAGCCCGTGCCCACGAGGGGCCTCGGCCAGTTGGTCCAGCGCGTGCGATATCAGATGCTCACTACCGCTGGCGGGGCGTGAGCTTCCCGCGATCTCCATGGCCACGCCGTTGAGAAGTAGCGCCTGGGCCAGGAGTCGCGTCCCCTCGATATCCCGAGTGGGACGAGCCATGAATTGGAACACCGTCGCGTCGGACAAGAGCGCCGCCAGATCGTCAAAGGGAGTTCCGGCGGTATGAAAGGCTATCTTCCAATCTCGAAGGGCGGTGCGTTTCGAGACCAGGTCGCCGACGCCGGACAGCCAAAGAATATCCGGAGCATGACTTACGATCTCGAGATCGATCACTACTCCTACAGGAAGACGTGCGGGGAAGCTTGTCTTCTTACCCGCTCGGGTCAGACTAGCTCTCGGACTGCAGAAACCGTCGTTGGAAAGAGAGGTCGGCACGGCCAGATAGGGGAGGTGAGAGCGAAAGGCGAGCAGTTTGGCGACATCGAGGGCTTTCCCACCGCCCAACCCGCATACGGCGTCATACTCTTTCATATCGTACTGAAGAGTCTCCATCCACTCCACAGAGGCTTCTTCCACCGGCACGACCTGGGCGAACCCACAGGCGGGGAGAGCATCTCGAACGTCAGGAGGAAGACCGTCACTGACCAGAGCCAGCACTCGCTCATACTTTTCTCGCTGGAGGTAGATGGGGAGTCTCCCCAAGGCTCCGCCGTTGATC
>JBBCJA010000027.1:0-129520 GCA_037189585.1 Selenomonadaceae bacterium
TCGCGTTCAGTGTCCCAGGGTTGACCGCCGATAACGTCGTTCTGGTCGACAACAGCGGACGAGACCTCTTGGCCAGTCAGCGGGGGCCGGACGGACGGTCCGGAGGCGCTCACTTTGAAGTTTTAGCAAAGGAAGAGGCCCGTCGACAGCTTATGCTTCAAGACGCTATGGATACGGCTTTTCCGGGTCGCACCAAAGCCGTCGTGGCCTTGGAGATGGACTTCAGTGAGGCGGAGCGACGAATCTACACGCCTGGTGAAGCCGAAGACCGGGGTGTGGTTAAGGACCACGTTCAACTAGCCTCCGAAGTTCTGGAGGGGACCGGCGGATCCAAAGACTCCAAGGGAGATAAGAAGTACGATAGCCACAAGGAACGTGTCACCTATAAGTATACCGAAAACTACTACGCCAACTTGACCAAGCACGCGCGTGTCGTGCGCACATCCGCGGCCGTGATGGCCGACGGTTTCACCGCGGACGAAGCCGCCGCCCTTAAGGAAACGGTTCGGGGAGCTCTCGGCCTGCGGGATGAGCAGGGCGACTTTATCACCATCAACACCTTGCCTTGGGACCGCGTCATCAGTCCTGAGCCGGCAGCTCTATCCGCGCCGGTTGCTGACAATCCCAACTATTTTTCCAGCCTCGGACTGATCGGGTTGCTGTTGGGCCAGGGTGTGCTTCTGTTCGGTGTGGCCGGCGCTGTGCTTTTCGCGACCCGTCACCGCTCACAGGCTGGAGTTCTGGGCGGGACCGCCGCCGCCGCCGCGGTCACCGGAATCGTGGACCATCGCCAGACCAAGATCGGCGAAACGATCTTGGAGTCCGCTCCGACCACCGTGTCCCGTAGCGACATGCTGGCGGGGATCGTTAAGGAGCGTCCCGCTCATGTCGCCGATCTGCTTCGCTCTACCTGGCTGAGCTAAAGCTTCGCCAGCTTGAGTTCCACACCGGCTCCCAAGCTCTCTCCCGGCTCCAACCTGGTGATGTCGGGAGCGTCGGGAAAGCCCAGCCGGGTGGAGCTCCACGGTTCCAGGCAGACAAATGGGGTCTCGCGCGGAGTCCAGAAAACCAGAACTTTGTAGAGTGGATCGCTCTCTATCTCGATTTTCAAGCCTCGCTCGGGGTCGGTGAATCCCGAGCGGGGCGAGGTAGGAGATGGAAAGGACCAGTCGATCTCGTCTCGGGAGAAGTCGAATCCCTGGAACTCTCCTTGAGCTTCGGACTTATTGTCGAGGTACCGCCTCACAGGTAAGTTGAACTGGAGCTTCGACTTCTCCCCTACTAGAAAATATGGGTGGAAGCCGAACTGCAGCGGCATGGCTTCCTCTCCGAGGTTGCTGATCACCTGGCCGATTCGTAGCCCGTGGGGAGACACGCGGTATTCGAGCTGATAGCGGAAGGCGAATGGGTATTGATCGTGGGTGGCTTCCGAATCCTCCAGCTCGAGCGCGGCATAGCTTCGTCCAAGGTCGATGACCCGCCATTCCAGGTTTCGAGCGAACCCGTGCTGCTTCATAGTGTGCTCTCCCTCCTTCCAGCGGTAGGTCGGCTCGGCGGTGGGTCCGCAGATGGGAAAGAGCATCGGAATTCCCCCCCGGACGTTCCTGGTAGAGTCGTCGAAGGTGGCGCGGTCGAGGTAAAGAGCCTCGATGTCATCGAGCTTCAGACTGGTGACGATCGCTCCACGCTGGGGAGAGAGCTGAGCTTGGCAAGGGCCCTGGGTAATGGTGAGCATGTCGCGTCATTATATGATTCTAGCCGGGCATCCTCTGGAGGGGACCCGAACTATCCGGTCGCCGGATGCGGAATCCCCACCGGTAGGGTACTTTAGGATAAGAGGCGGCTCCCGGACGGAACTTTCCGGAAGAGTCGAACTTCGGACCACGGGGTCGACTCCGTCGGTACGGTAAGTGTAGGCTTGTAACGAGCTACGAAAGCAGGCAACGACGTAGGCCGCCTCCAAATTCGGAGGGCTCCATGTCTAGGGGCCCTCCGCTCTGTGTGGCGAAGTTCGCCACGCATCATCTGGGTTTAGCAGAGTCCGCCCAGAGTCTCTTCGAAGAAAGCCGTCCACTTCGGATCGCGAGCCGAGGTTACGTCGATCGGGAAAAGCTCCTCATCATCTTGAATGTCATTGAGGAGTTTTTGGAATTCCGTGACTCCCGAAGCGTAAAACATCCATTCTCGCTCGCCGTTGTTGGTGCAGACCGCTACCAGGACCGCGATCTTTTCGGGCTCCACTGCCTCGACCAGCCGACTCTCGAAGTCCTTGAGGACGGGCCCCACTTCTCTCGTTGGAAGACCGTTCTCGTCGGCTTCATACTTCCAAACGATCTGAATGAGGCGCGGAAACGCGCCGTCGGCTCCTTTATCACGAAACTCGTCGCGGAAGCGAATGTAGAGGGGCTTTCCGTTCTCTTCCCCTTCGGCGATGGACCAACTCATAGCGACCGCTTCGGTCAGCCGGAAGCCTTTCCTGGAGCGGCCCCTACTGATTCCTGTAGGCCAGGGCCATCGCGGCGACCTTTCCATCTTTGAAGGAAAGGGTGAGTTCACTGCGACCGTCGTGATAGGCCCAGGTTTGGGGCTTGCTCACCGCGGGCTTCCCGCGGGCGGCGCGAATCGCTTCGGGAGTGGCTCCGTAGCCGATGATTGGCCGGCGCAACGGATGAACCGGGACGACTGTTGCGGGATTGGGGAAGTCGTACTCCAGTGACCAGTTTCCAGCAGCCTGGATCTCGGTCAGGCGACCTTGCTTGAAAGTCACTCGGAGCGACTGTCCATCCCTATCATAGAAGAGCCAGGAGGTCTCCGATTTGCGAAACGGCTCACCCAGGATACCCACCACCTCGTCGGCGGTATAGCCCAACGAGAGTCGGCCCAGGTAGTAGGGGCCACCGGAGGGCACGCGGACGGAATACCCGGTGACCGGTTTCGAGGGAGAGGGCGGCGGAGGTTGCGAGGGGGCTATAGCCGGCGACGCTACAACTGGGGCTGGCTGCTCAACTGCGACCTCTGATCGCGCATACGGCAAGACGACCGCGCAGATGACCAAGACCAATAACAACACTCCGAGCTCTCGAGTTCTCAACCTTTTGGCGCTCCCCATCGTAGACTTCCCACTCATGTCGCGAGGCGGGGGATGATATTTCTTCTGCTGAGGTCCGAACGGCTTTGTGCTCCAGGTTGGAGCATTATGAACGGGTTCCGATAGCTCAGCGGGTCACCCAGCCAGGCTAAAGGATGTCCCGCACTCTGACCGGGTGACTCATAGAGAAGCCAGTCACAGCGATCTCGCCGCGAGTATCCGCATCTGTCCCGCCGCGCAGCATGCCCAGAAACGGACGTTGGAATGGAGGTCGCGAAGGCAAGTCGACGATAGCACCTTGCGGTCCAACCGACTCTTGGGTTCAAACCAAGGCGCGGACCAGGCGACCCTCTCGAGACAGACACCTCGGACAAGAAAATGCTCTTCAGGGTCTCTCACACGATTTAGCAACGCGTTGGCCAACTTCGGCAGTCTCCAAGCGAGACACGCGCTTCGATAACGTTCAACCGGACCTGGAGAGGATCCGAGCCGGCGTCAATAATTTTCTCCACCATTGAGCCCACTCTTCGAACGCGGTTTGAAGTATCTCCATCCGTTGAAGTGTCGTCCTCACGACCTGCCTTCTGCCAAGAACGCTTCGACATGCTGTAAGACTTTCTCTGGAAACTCCTCATGGGGTAACAGCTTCGCACCCGGAATTGGAACAAACTGCTTGCAATTAGCTAACTGTGACGCCAACCTTCGACCTTCAAGCTCTGGAAAGGTCGGGTCATCTTGGCCCCAGACGAGAAGCACTGGTGCGGTAATTTGCTTGTGGCGCTCCGCCAAAGCATCGTTCTCTTTCCAGTTGAAGCCGCGCAGATATTTCCCGTAACCCACCGCCTTGCGGTGAGATTTTACGATGGGCTGAATGAAATATCGCCGGAACTCTCCGTCGATGAGATCGAGACTGGAGAACGAGCCGCCAAAGCCGGCAGATGAACGCAAATAGGTCGATGAGCGGAGCAGTTGTTGCAACACAAACGCGCTACCAGGTAGTGCGAGCAGCTTGCCGTAGAACGGAATCCACGGGGGCCGATGTCCTGGCACTTCCGTATTGATTAGGATCATGCGATCGACTCGAGCTGGATCCTGGAGAGCCACGTGGCGAGCGACGGAAGCACCCGTATCGTGAGCGAGCACGGCGTACTTCTCGATGCTCAGCTGGCTGACCGCCTCGTATATGCGTCGCGCTTGCGCGGGAAATGAAAAGTCCGCCGACGCATCCCACTCGGAGTCACCAGCACCCAACAAATCAAAAACGTAACACCTACGCGAGGTCGAGAGCCGCGGTAACAAATGACGATAGGTAAACCCATGCAGCGGAAAACCATGGATCATAACCAGCGGTGTTCCTTCCCCATAAACTCGTACAGCGACGCGAGCGCCAGGCCTGCCTATCAACCTCGGTTGGACGGAGTAGTAGAAGTCTGCGGCGGATTTCATCGATCTTATTCCTTACGGAAGGGCCTTGGACTGAGCTCGGGGACTAAACGAAGACATTAAGCTAACAACCGCGATAGCTCAGGTGAGCGCGTTCTGGCGAATAGTCCGAACACCGCTCTATAGTTCGCTCCAAACCATAGGTGCCCTCCGTGACTCGGATAGTTCGATGGCTCACCCAGTCTGACTGAAGGATATCTCTCACTCTGACCGGATGACTCGCAGAAGGAAGCTAGCGATAGCGTACTCTCTGTTTCCCAAGGTAATGCTCACCACCCAAACCGCATAACCCCCCTTACCAAAGGGGTGGATACGGGCATGGTCCAGGAAGACGCTCGTCATCCCAGGATGGCTTGCCGTCGATGGCCTTGAGAGCCTCGGTGGCTTCGTAACCGACGGTCCATCCCATACAGCTGAGACCCTCGTCGTTCCGTAGACTCAATAACAGTGGCCTCGCCGCGAGTATCCGCATCTGTCCCGCCGCGTAGCATGCCCAGAAACGGACGTTGGAATGGGGGTCGCGAAGGCAGTCAAGGATCGCGCGATACACTTTGTGGTCCAACCGACTCTTAGGTTCAAACCAAGGCCCGGCCCAGGCGAGACTCTCGAGACAGACACCTCGAACGAGAAAGTGCTCTTCAGGGTCTTTCACACGATTCAGCAATGCGTTGGTCAGCCTCGGTGAATTCCAGGCGAGACACGCGCTTCGATAGCGTTCAACCGGATCTGGAGAGGTCCGGATTCGCCAAGCCAGCCAGCGACCGAAGGCACCCGTGCGGGTCGCGGCCCTATGATCGATGGCGAAGACGACTTCCCTCCATCGTCCTATCGGTTGTCCTCGCCTCCGACCCATCCTCAGTCCGTTTTAGAGAGCCTAACGGTAAGGTCCTCCAGAGGCCACCAGAAGACCACTGGCGTAGACCTCCCTATGTCAGGCCAGCGAACTTCTATCACCTCCGACCGGGAAAAAGAGCTTCTCCGCTCCTGGAACTCCAATGCCGCTCATTGGACTCGGATGGTGCGGGATGGACTTTTGCGCAGCCGGGTCGAGGTGACCAACGACGCGATTCTTGACGCGGTTGGCCGGGCCGAAGGCGAGGCTTTGCTAGACCTCGGCTGTGGTGAAGGCTGGTTGACTCACCTCCTGATCGAGCGAGGCTGGAAAGCGGTGGGAGTCGACGCGAGCCCAGAGTTGATCACGGCAGCTCGCGACGGTCCCGGCGAATTCTTGTGCGTTGAGTACAAGCAGTTGAAGTCGGTACTCACCGGACGCTCTTTCGCTTGCGTGATCGCGAACTTCTCGCTTCTCGGCGACTCCTCAACCGAAAGCGCCCTCAGAGCCTCGGTCCATCATCTGCATTCCGGAGGTCGCCTGGTGATCCAGACCCTCCATCCCGTGATCATCACGCCCTACCTCGACGGCTGGCGTCAGGAAGATTGGACTGGGATGTCCGAATCTTGCGCCCCTCAGCCCTGGTACTTTCGAACGCTGCAGAGCTGGATCACACTCCTAACCGAGCTCGATCTCCGCTTGGTCAACTTGCGAGAGCCTCGCGCCGACGGCGCCGCACAGCCCTCATCTCTATTATTGGTGGCCGATCGCGCCACCTAAAAGAACCTCACGGGTCATGCCTCACACGGGTTTGCGATGTTCGCGGATTTCAGGCCCCACTTGGCGAAGACGACTCGCGTGAGCGATACGAAGGAGTTGGAGTCGTTACTCCACCAAGCCAGAGGCGCGGCTAGCCTGGCTGACGGCGACAGAGAATCTGCTCGCGACTTGTACCGCCGAGCCGCCGAACTCGATCCGAGGTCGGGCGGAGAATCTCTTTTCCAGTTTCACCTGGCGGAGAAGGAATACCAGTCAGCGTCCGGAGTTCTGACCAAGTGGGGAGACTTGATAGGCCCTAAGACAGAGCTCCTGCGAGCGGTTCTGGCCGCCCAAGCCTACGGCCAAGCTCCACGGTCTCAAGACCTGGAGGTTCTCCGGCCTGGCCGCGAGGCTCTTTGGCCTCTTCTCTATCTGGGCATCCTCCAGCACGCTCAGGGAGAGGTCGCGACCTCCCGGGCTACTCTCTTGCGAGCGGCTTGGCAGAAAAACGTCGGTAGAAACATCGCGGTCGACATTCTCCTTCGCTCGGAAACCAGGCGCTGCCGCGTCTGCCGTGTTCGTAAACCGGCGACCTACCTTCAAGAAGGTGTTCCGCTCTGTTCCTGGTGTCGCAAGTTACTGGAGAGTTCATGGCTTGAGTGGCTGGTAGGTTGGAGATTCCGCCAGTCCGCCAAAAAGAAGAGCGAGAAAAGGCAGGCCCCTCTCGTCCCGCTTCTCGGGCCCAATGACATTGTCGCGGTCTTGGACACCGAAGCCAGGGAGAAGTGGGACCATGCTCGCCGGATCGCGACAGAGCGTGGGCGTGAGGTTGTCGGCGTGGGTGATCTGGGGATAGCCCTCTTTGAGGGAGCGTTTGATCGACATCTCTTCATCTATCCACGAGAGCAAACCAGACTCTTGCATGAAGCCCGGGCGCTGGGTGAAGAGAGGGCGGAGGGGCCGGAGAAGATAGGCCGAGAACTGGCCTGGCTGCTCAACGTGGCTCATTGGCAGCGAAGGTTGTTTCGCGGGCATCTTCAGTTTGAGGATTGTCGCCAACACCCCATCGACTTGATGTTTCTCAGGGCCGCCTATTCCGTTTGCCAACCAGGACCGGAGTGTTTTCAAGGCAGTGCACTGGCCCTCGTGACTGGGTTTGACCTGAGTTCGGCTCAAGCGGAGCTTTTTGAAGAGCTCTTGAGACAACGCCCCGAGAGCCTATTCCTTCACATCGTCTTGGGCAGTCATCATCGCCGAATATGGCGTCCGAGCCCAAAGGAGCTGGAGCACGAGCTGTGGATGATCCGCCACTATCCTCACGTCTGGAGAAGCTACCAGCACTGGTTGTCCGTCTATCCTCATCAACATCGCGCTTGCGTCGATGCCTGGTCTGAAGTCGTCGGCGAGAATTTGGACGGTCCGGAGGTCTTGAGCCGGGCCGCCGATTACTTCAGGTGGGAATACCCTCGCTTAGGCTTGGCGCTAGTTGACCGGGGGCGACGGTTGGACCCCAAACATCGTGGCTGGACCGACGAGGCGATCGAATGCCTGGATAGAGTTTGGGACCTGAGCTACGGACCGGTGGAACGGAAAGCTCTCGCCGAGCTCGCTCTGACCTATCTCGAGCCAGCGCTGGCCCATCCGCCCGCTTCCCACAACCGACTGGAGCTGACCTCTCTCATCGCTCGTCACGCCTTCACCGCCGGGCGCTTCAGCCAGGCCGCGAAGGCCGCGAACAGAGTGCTATCTTCGGTGAAGAGCGAATCCTCGGACAACGTGAACGAACTTCATATCGCTCACATTGTCCTGGGCATGCTGGCCCTACGCGAGGGTGAGATCGAGCTGACCAAGCACCATTTGATAGCCTCGGTCTGTCGTTCGCCTGGTCTTGGGTCGTGCTCCCCTCTGGGGGAGTTGACGCGAATTCTGTGGCGAATGGGACAACGGGAGCTCCTGAGGGAGTATCTGACTCTGGGTTTGAGCCGGTGGTATCGCTCCGACTTGGAGCCGTGGATTGAGGTCATGGAGACGGAACCAGGTTTTTCCAGCTGGGTGAAAGAGTTCGCTCCATGAATTGGAGAGAGCGGTACGAGCGAGAGGGTCGTGAGCTCCTCCGGTTGATTCGAAAGCTCGAAGATGAGTGTGTTCCCGGCTACGAAGGATTGACGTCATCAGGGCTCTTCCGTGACCTCTGTCGAGATCCGATCATAACCTCGAGAGATGATTGGGACTTTCGGGTTCAGTCGCTGGCCTACTTCACCCGTGGATATTTGGAGCTTCATAAACTCGGTCACCAGGGGTTGATGGATGCCACGACGGGCATTTTCGAAGCCGTTGGCACCTCGCTTCTAGAGTCCCGGTATTGGGGGCTTCAAAGGGAGTTTCGCTGCTCCAAGTTCGTCGCCGCGGCGCTCCTGCGAGATTTTGACCGGACGCTGAAAGGTGGGAGTCTGGCCTTGTTATGGGAACTTTCACGTTTCCCCAACAGCCAGGCCGCTCGAATCCTTCAAGACCACGGAGTGGACACGGCGGGATGGACTTCACCCGAGATGTCGACGGGAAAGAACGAGCCGCACCTGGGCTCTTTGTTCGCGTGCGCGGCCCTTGAAGCGGGCCCCCGACTCTTGGGAACCGGTGATCTGCTGCTGGCGATGCTGTCGGATTCACCAACGGAAGGCTGCTCCTTTCTGAGAGGTCACAACCCCGAGGTCGAATCTGTCAAAAGCCTCCTCTCCACGCTCGAGCCCGAGGAGATGGAGCTGGAGAATTGTACCTGGCTTATCCCGACAACGGAAAATCCTTCGAGCGAACTTTCTCCCATGGAAGAGTATCTGCTCGCGGGATGGTGCCTGACCCTCGCCGTATGCCGGTGTCCGGCGGAGGAAATTCAGGCTCTCCTCGATGAGGAGCTCTTGGCTTCCATTCTCGACGATGAGGGAGATCTGTTCCGGTCTGTCAGACTCGCCTGGCTGGTGAGAAACACACTTCTGGAAATCCCAGACCACGAAAAGCTTGAAAGAGCCATGATGTCTGTCGTGGAGTGTTGGAGGGATGCGGTTCTACCTGAGGTTAGCCTATCGATGTCTTTGGCCGGGCACCTGGAATGGGTGAGGCAGACCGGATCGCTATCACTCTTACGAGCCTTCCTGCGCGACAGGCGTTGTGGTGCTTATCACGCCTTGCTTGAACAAGGGATCGATGTGGACAAGCTCGCCGCCGCGTTGTCGCGGCTATCCGATTGCGGACACGACCACATGGAACTCTTCCTGGCTCTCGCGAAGGCGTGTGATAGGCCGCCAAGGTTCGACCAAAAGACCATCAACACCGTCGATGTTCTGATCGCTATGCTGGAATCGGCTGAGACGACTCGGGCCGGCGAAGTGTTGAGAAAGCTTCAGATAGACACGCTCAAGCTGCGAGTGTGGGCTGACAAACCTCGGGTGGACGACTGACCAAGAAACCGTAGGGGCAGAAAGCCAGTTCCCCCCTTTCTAAATTCTATCTCAGTTGAAAAAAGGAGACCGGAAGGTCAGACTGGTATGCCATAAGCACTGGGGTTGGCTGGATCTTGGAGGATTGAAGATGAAGATTCAGCGAGCGATTCTCGCCGTCGGCGCCCTCGTGGCGCTACAGTTTCCCGCGTCGGCCCAAGACTTCTACCTGGACATGGCCGTGCATTACGGCAACAACGTGGTCAGCACTCTGTCCAACGACATTCACAGCGCTGGAATTCGCAGCACGATGAGGCAGCAACAGCGGATAAGTCGACAACGGACCAACCGGCAAGCGCCGCCCCGTCAAACGAGCAAAACCTCGTCGCCTCAGCGCACTGCTCCCAAGCCCGTGCCAACCAGCGGACCCTCGAGGCCTCCAGCAGTCGTCTCTCCTGTTTTGACCTTCGGCTCCTCACCCGAGGTGTCGGCGCGCGTCATCGACGATATGGTCGCAACCCTATCGGGCGCCTTGGTTCAGGGTGTTAGTGAAAAAGAGTTTCGACAGGCGCTCGAGAGTGGCCAGTTGCAGCGAAAATTCACAAAACTTCTCAAAGACGTGGACTATTCCGACCGGAATTTGGCCGACGTGATGGCCGCTCAGTTGGTGATAAGTTGGCAGATCGGTACGCAGACTCCGTTTTATGGTGATGCTGCTACCTTTAGGCCCGTTCGGGACAAGATGCGACAAGCTCTTCACTCTCAAGCGTGGGTGGGTCGACTTTCTGACCAACAAAAGCAACAACTGGGAGAGACGATCGCATTAGGAACCATGCTGATCCTGGAACGCTACGAGCATGCGATCTCCACAAAGAACATGGGGGAGAAGCAGCAGGCCAGCCAGGATGCCGTGGACTATGTGAAGACCTCCCTAGGAGTCGACCTTCGAACCCTGACGTTGACTCCGAACGGCTTCATCCCTCGCTAGACGAATCGCGTGATGAGTCAGATCATCCTTTAGCAGGTTTTCCAGCCCTATCGTGAATTCATGCCATCCGAGGTGCCGGTGTGATTCGTAACTTGTTGTTCTTATGGCTCATTCTTGCCTTGCCGACTCTAGGCCGGGAAGCCCCCGCTGTCTTCGAGCGAATGGACTTCGCCAAGGCGGGCGACCGGGCTAAAGAACAGGGCTGCTGGCTGGTGGTCGACGCGACCGCGAGTTGGTGTCCGCCGTGCCACAAGATGGACGAGACAACATGGGTCGCTCCGGAGTTGATCGATTACTTCGACAAGCATGTTCTCGCCATCCAGATCGATGTTGACGAGCAGAGTGAACTAGCCAAAAAACTTGAAATCAAAGCCATGCCGACAGTCATCGTCTTCGGACCGGAAGGTGAACTGGACCGAGTCGTGGGTTATAAGACCGCTCCGGAAATCATAGCATGGCTGAGCGGTGTCGGTCAGGGCAAGACCAGGCTAGACCGCTTGCGCGCGGAGGCCGCCGAGACTGGCGATATCGAGAGCCGTTACGAACTGGCCCGCTCCTTGATGCAATCCGGCAAGGCGCTAGAGGCTGAGGAGCTCTTCCTTGCTTTGTGGCGCGACATGGACAGAGCGGAATGGAGCGCCGTTCGCTATTCCTACCTTCTTGATGATCTGACTCGACTGGTGGAGCAAAGTCCCGGCGCGCGGGCCAAACTGGAAACACTTCGCGCGGAGGCGTTTCAACGAAATTCGCAAGCTGACTGGTTTCACCTCAGCAAGACTTTGGGTTACACGGAAGAGCTTGCCGCCTGGGAGCCCACCTCTCCCCTACCGAAAAATATCGAGAGCGCCTATTTCGACTTTCTGGTCAAGACCGGCCACATGGCGAAGGCCGGTCGCCTGCTCAAGAATCCGGCGGAAAACGCCAAACATAGCCTGCGCGTGCGGCAAAGCCTGCTCGAGTATTCCAAGGATGAGGCCGACGAGCGGGTGGCGAAATTCGCGCAAGAGAGCACCCGCCGCGACCTCCTGAATCTTTACGCGGCTTGTCAGGCCGCTGGTCGTGGCGAAGCGGCGTTAGAGGTCCGACGGATAGCTCTTGAGGATGACGCGGAGATAAAAAGCGACTTCGACGAAATTGATGCCAACGGCCCACAAGGCCTTGAGTAGGTCATATGAGTTCGTTGCACGATGCAGCACCTGAGAGACTTCTACAAAAGCTACGAACGTCAGAATCCCTAAAGTGGGCCACTAAGTGAGGCGTCACTCCAGATGTTGTTCCATCTGGGCCAATCGTTCTCTCGCCGACTGAAGTCGACCCTCGAGATCGCTTTCCCAAAAGTTATCCGGATTGGCACGAGTCAGAAACTGCTGTAGGGCATGGCGGGCGCCTTTTGTGTCTCCTCGCAGGCTGCAGAGTCTTTCCAGCGTTTCCCAAGCTGATAAAGGAAGAGATTCAAGTTGAAGAAGGTCTTCGGCTGTCGTCCATGCCAAATCGGGTCGCGCGTCCGCCAAGATCTGTACTTTCAGGGTCAAAGCTAGGCCGTTGAGAGGATCTCGAGCCAAGACTCTTTCGCAGCTCGATAGCGCGCCGTTCGTGTCTCCGCACTGGCGAAGCGTTTCGGCGTAGTTGGCGAGGACGTCGACTTGATCGGGGAGCAACTCGACCGCCGCCTGCAGGCATTCTCGGGCTCGTTCGTAGTCTTTTAGGAAGTAATGACTGAGCCCCACGAGATGGACGCTGGCTTAATTTAGCTTAGCGGCTCCTTCGGCGATTTCGAGAGCTTCCTTATAGCGTCCCTGCTGGAGAGACTCTTGCCACTGGCGGGCAAGCGTGAGGTATTTCTGCAAACGCTCCAATTCAGTGTCAGATTGTCTTTGCGAAGTTCGGCGAAAGTTATACCAATGACGATAGGCTAGAAGTATTGGATTCGTGGAATCGGATGACAGGCTATCTTCTAAAGCCAGGACGACATGCTCTCGCACCTGTTCACGCCAGTTGAAAAAGTCGGAGCCCTTCACAAGGTGAGAACGGGAGAGGTCGAGGCGCAATGAGTCGTGCCACCACAGCAGTCGGCCCGGGCCGGGTAGAAAGCTCTTATCCAGTGGATAGGTCACGCCCAAGTGAATCAACGTGCTGAGTCGACAGCGGTGCTCGGGAATAAAAATTCCCCGGCCCAACTTGGGGTCATGCTCTTCATAGTGAGCCAGAACGTTTCCCGGCCAAGATGGGACATCACCAAACAGGATCGCTGCCTGGTCATCGCAAGGGAATCTTACTGGTACGGCCGAGCTTGGGAGAAGCCAAGATAGGTCAGAGTACGCGCACCGTTCAGAAAGTAGGCTAACTTCGCAGCCTCTACCGAATCGACGCAACCAACCGCGCCAACCTCGACTGACCAGATTGACGACAGTTCGACCTTCTTTCTCGGAATGAGGTCGAATCTCTAAACCCTTCGCGCTTAAAGTGAGCACGAAGTCTTGGAGAAGAACCTCCACCTCCGTATAGATCTGGCTGGCAGCGCCTATTCCTACGGCCAAATCGGAAAGCACGCTCGATTCCGCTTGGGCTCCAAACAGTTCTAAGCCGGGAGGCGGGCTATCCCAACTGAGCCGATAGCCGGCATAGCCTAGCTCTTCGACACTAAACTCTCGTGCTCCCGATGCCACCGCCGTGGCGACGAATCGGAGAATGTATTCAGAGTTTTTGGGAAGCTGTCGGAGCTGAAGAAGTTTTCTGGCCCGCTCCCAGTCCCAGGTAAAAGTTCCTTGACTATGCCAATCGCCGGCTTCCCCCAGTTGGGCAAGAAGCTGGCCTATCTCCGCGGGCGGGTCTGACATGCTCAGAGGTTCGATAGTCCAAGGGCCATGCCCCTGGTCCGCCTATGCGGGAACAGGTATGTCCCGGAAAACCGACTTCTCGCTCTCCCTTTGGATGCATACCGTGGTGGGTTAGAACCCGAACCCAACTGGTCTCAAACGAGACTACCTTCCCGGGCTATGGTTAGAGTCGAAGGAGACCCCATGTTTCATACAATCCACAATCCCACTTATCTTATTCTTCTTCGCGTCGAGAGTGAGCCACCTGAGCTATGGCGGTCTTTGCGTGGCAACATCGTTTTTCACCCGCTCGCGACCGTCTCACGCAGCTTCCCTGATCGAACGGAGACCTATGATTTTCAAGACAAAGGAGACATGAAATGCCCAGCACACTAAGTCCTCAAGAGTTTATGGAACTAGCCGAACTCGAAACTCAGGAGCCGCTACTCTCTGTGTACTTTCCTCTCGACCCCTCGGGTGTCGATCTTCGGGCCAAGAAACTTCAGCTGAAGAACGTCTTGAACCACGTTCGCTCGGCCCTCGAGAGTCAAAAGTATCCAGGTGCGAAAGCCAAGGTCATGCTTGACGCTCTGGAAGATCTGGAAAAGCATCATCACTTCTTGAGCCCCGCCAACGCGGGCATAGCCGTCTTGGCCTCGCTTAGCAATCCCCAGGCGATGAAGGTTCTAGCCCTGGACTTTCGACCCGAGGAGAGCGTCACTCTGGGAGCTCGCTACTCATTGACACCACTCATGCGGCTGTTCGGCTTTAGCCGGCCCCGTACGGTTCTCGCTATTTCCGAGGGAGGATTGAGGATGCTGAAGGGAACCGCGCGGCATCTCGCCCCCATGGCTCTGCCAGAGAGTTTTCCCAAGGATCGAGATGAGGTGATGAAATTCGAGAAAGCCTCGGGGCTCGACCCCAGAGACTCGACTCAGCATCGTTCTGGCCGCGGTATGTCCTACCACGGCGAGGGCCCCAAGGAGAGCGTGGAGTTGGAGTTTACCAAGAGATACTATCGCGCCATCGGAGAGGCCTTGGCGGACATTTTGAGTGAACACGAGACCGTGCTATTGGCCGGGGTACGTGAGCAGCTTGCGCTTTTTAGACGGCTCAACCCCGAGTTGCCGATTCTATCCGCCGAGCTGACCGGTAACTTCGAGACCCAGCCGACCGAGCACTTCGAACATCGAGCTCTCTCGGCACTTGCCGAGGTGGAACAGACCGAGAACCGCTTGGCGGTGGATGAAATCAGGGAGCTGGGTCAAGACTGGTGGACCATCGATCTTGGCCCGGCCCTAAAAGCCGCGCGCGATGGTAGGGTTCACCAGATGTACGTCAACGAAGCGTCTTTGGAAGATTCAAACCTGGAGGAACTCGCTCTGGAAGTGTTGAGACACGGCGGCACTCTCCGAACTTTGAACGCCGACCAACTCGACAGTCCCTTCCTGGCTCGCTTTCGATGGTCGAACAGCCCCGGTTCAGAATCGAATGTGCCAATATAGGCACGGCTGTGACGGGGCGGAGGCTGGCTTTTCAGCTCGTTTTCAAGAGACGACGGTAAAGTCGATGCATGAACGTACCCACCGCCAGTCCTCGTTTCTGGGAGAGCCCTACTGACTATATCGGGAAGTTGCCTACCACCGGTAAGGGTGTTGGTGTGGTGGTGATGGATCAGGGTTTTGACATCAATCACCCGGACCTCAAGGGGCGAGTGGACGAAGTCGCCTTTTCTCCCGAAGACCGCTTCGATTCCGACCCCGTGGGCCACGGAACTCTGGTGCTGGGGATTGTGGGCGGAAACGGGAACGCGTCCAACGGTGAGATCAAGGGCGTGGCTCCCGATGCCAAGATGTTCGCCATGAAGGTCGACTTGGATCAAAAGTCGGGATGGGAGAAGAGCTCCGCCTCGGTCACGGCCGGTTTGAATTGGGCCGTCGAGAATAGAGACAAGCACAACATCCGGGTGGTCAACTGTTCTTTCATCTTGCCGATGGTGGAGACCCTGGACCCGGAAACCCGCCAGCCCAATGGGCTGTACGACCCCATCGGAGACGCGTTGCGGAAAGCTCACGAGGCCGGAATTACAGTAGTCGCGGGAGCCGGAAATTTTGCTGATCAGATGCCGATTATGACGCCGGCCGGAAATCCCACCGTCATCGCCGTTGGCGCTCTCGACACCAACGGAACGCCTGAGGATCTGTCCGACGACACGGTGGCTCATTTCTCCAGCCGTGGAAAATCGGCCAGCGGAGAAAATAAGCCGGACATTCTCGCTCCCGGTGTCAACATTTTGAGCACGAATGCCCCCAATTCTAGCTTTGAGCAACTTAACGTGAAAAATACCAAGTTCGCTCTAGCCGCCCTTAGAGGTCCGGTCGAGACGGTGCAAAAGCTTGCCGCGGCCCAAGTCAAGCGTGGGTGGTTGCCGGAATCAGTCATGGGCCTGCCGGAAGCCGAGCTTCGACAGCAAGTGCTGCGCTGCTACGAAGTGAAGGGAACCGTGGGTGAGATCGATGGGCACGTGGCCTACATAGCTCAGAACGGAACTTCCGAAGCTGCCCCCATCATCTCCGGTGTGGTTGCCGCAATGTACGAAGCGAACCCGACGCTCACTCCCGACCAGGTCAAAGAAATTCTCTTCGGCACTGCTCGCTCGGTCCCCGGCGACCCAGTTGCCACCGGACACGGTGCGGTGAACGCTCAAGAAGCCGTGGCTGAAGCGTTGCGCCGTAAGACTTAAACCACGGTCAATCGCTCTGATCGATTCTGACTGATTTCGAGGGTTTCTGACTCGAGCGGTAAACTCGCCGGTTCGTTACTATTTTTGTTGGGTGAGGGGTTATGAATCGATACCTTTTCTTTCTTTTTGTCTGTATTTTAGGTGTTTGTGGGTGCGGGAGCTCCGATAACGAATCCTACGTCTTTACTTCAACGCCGACTTCCGCTCGCACGACCACGGTAGAGCTCAGGAGTGTCCTTGCTCAAACTGCCATTCCCAGCTATATCACCACGATTCGTGGGAGCGGTTTTGACGCTTCGGGAGAGCGGATCTACGGCCCCGAAAATAAAGCCAAGGCCGCGACTGTCCAGTGGACTTTGGTGCCTATTGAAACCACGACCTTTCTTTTCGAGTTTCTAGGTGCTAACGGTCAAGTGCTAGGTAACGCCACAGTCACCGTGCAGCTGACAGAGTCCGAGACTTACGTCGTCAACAACCTCACCGTGAATTTCAGTCCCGACCCGAATCCGACCCCAGAACCCGACGCCGATCTGCGTCTGCCAGCTAACCAGAGCTATCAGTTCAACACCGACACCGGTGTAGTCTCGCCTCCCATCGGAGGAAGCTCTAACCCGCCCGGTTGGAACAGCGAGACGAAAGAGTTTGAGCTCGAGACTTTCACTTTAGAGACCGGCGCGGTTCTCAATGTCAGCGGCAACACCACCTTGGCGATAAGGGTCCAAGGAGATGTGCTCCTAGACGGAACTTTGAGCTTCACCGGAGCTGACGGCAACGACGGAACGGACGCCCAGGTCGGACCGCAAGCCGACGTATTACCACAAGCCAAAATCGCGGCTCAAATGATCGCTGGTGACTTGACCTCGGACTTGACCGGAGAAGCTGGGGCCAATGGTGCGAACGGCGGCATCTCTTTGATCTCGTTAGGACAGCTCACCGGTAGCGGTACCCTCCTCTCTCGCGGTGGCAACGGCGGTAACGGCGGCAATATTAGGATCACTGAAGAATTTTCCGAGATCACCACGACCTTTACTGGAGGCCGTGGAGGTAACGGAGGATCACCTGGCCAGGTCACGGTCGTGGACTCCCGCGGCAACGTTTTTGCCTCCCTGACCATCCAAACTCAGTCAGGAAACGGCGGAAACGGGGGCGGCGTCGAGCTCTTTGGAAGGGGTCTCTACATCACCACAGGAGGTGCGGCCAAGGGTGGCCGCGGAGGTGATGCGACCGGATTCGGCGGCACGGGAGGAAACGGAGGAGACGTGATCTTCTCCGGTCAGTATGCCTCCAGCGCCGGCATCGCTTTAGGCGGTGCCGGAGGGGATGGGGACGTGCAGGGCGGAAGCGGGGGCAACATCACCTTTGCTGGCTTCAATAGCCAAAACGAGAGTACTGCCACCGCTGGAGTTGGAGGTGCGGGCGGCACTTATGGCGGATCCGGAGGCCGTGTCGAGTTCTCCAGCCAATACGCCACCAATACCAACGGTGGAGTCGCCACCGGTGGCGCAGGTGGTGTGGGAGGTTTCCAAGGTGGTGACGGGGGGGATGTCGCCTTCGCTGGCAATACCTACATCAACAATTCTGGCGCAGCCACGGGTGGCGCGGGAGGTGTGGGTGACACTGTGGGCGGCGACGGAGGCAAAGTCGAGTTTTCCGGCCAGGACGGATACAACAACACCGGAGCCTCGGCGACCGGCGGCGCGGGAGGCCAGGGAGGCTTGCAAGGTGGAAACGGCGGCGATGTCACCTTCTCTAACCGCAACCAAGGCACGGTTACTGGTGGGGCGGGAGGCGATGCTACCGAAGTCGATGGCGTTGGTGGGAACGGAGGCGACGTGAGATACTCCCTTACCGGTATCGCCAACGGGTCTTCTACCGGCGGCACGGGCGGCTCCCCTGGAGGTTCCGCCGGAACGGTGATTGGACCTTAAGCGTTCGTAGCGCTACCTTCTCACGACGAGGGCCCGGATAACGGGCCTTCGTCATTGGGGGAGCTAGCGTGCCGTTTTTTTCGGAAGGCTCGCCTCGCGGTAGCGCGGAACTCCAACGGTATGAAGAGAGACGTTCTTTACGAGTCCCCGAGCGAGCTCGTCACCGGTGAGGGGCACCGCCCGCCGAAGAGCTCCAAGCCGCAGAAAGTGGCGGCGGGAGTGACCGCGGTAGCCAACGCCTTCGCCTTCATGGCACGCGAGCCCGGGTTGGTCCGGGGCGCGCGTGGAATGCTGCATCTCAATCAGGACGGAGGGGTGGATTGCCCCAGTTGCGCCTGGCCGGATCCCGAACATCGCAGTCTTTTCGAGTTCTGTGAAAACGGCGCCAAGGCGCTGGCCGACGAGACCACCACGAAATTGGTGGAGCCCTCCTTCTTCGCCGAAAACTCCGTGGAGGCTCTCTCGCGGCTGTCGGATTTTCGTCTGAACAACCTTGGGCGAATCGCCTGTCCCATGCATCTGGCATCGGGAGAGCTTCACTACAAGCCGATCGCCTGGTCGGACGCGTTCGCCTTGATCGCCAAGCACATCAAGTCTCTCGAGAGCCCGCACAGAGCGGCCTTTTACACCTCCGGTCGGTGCAGTAACGAAGCCGCCTTTCTCTACCAAACCTTGACCCGAATGGTCGGCACCAACAACATGCCTGACTGTTCCAACATGTGCCACGAATCCAGCGGTACCTCCCTCACCCAGACCATCGGGATCGGGAAGGGAACGGTGACCTTGGAAGACTTCTCCCGCACCGATCTGGTCCTGGTCATCGGACAGAATCCGGGTACCAATCACCCTCGGATGCTGACCGCTCTGGAGGGGGCCAAGAAAAACGGGGCGCGTATCGTCTCCATCAATCCTCTGGCCGAAACGGGACTGTCTCGCTTTAAGAACCCTCAGCACTTTATGAACCCCATAGAGGCCTTGCCCACGGCTTTAGGCTCGGGAACCCCGCTGGCCGACATGCACCTGCCCGTGCGCATCGGTGGAGATCTGGCTCTCCTGAAAGGCGTGGCCAAGACTTTGTTGGAGTGGCACGATGAAGGGCGAGCCACCATCGACGAAGAGTTCGTGAGGGAACGAACCTTGAACTCACAAGAGGTTTTCGAGGACCTTCGCCGGCAAGAATGGCCGGAGCTGGAACAGGCCGCGGGGGTATCACAAGAAGAGATGCGGGACCTGGCCGCCTGGATGGCTCAGACGGATCGCATCATTATCTGCTGGGCCATGGGGATTACGCAGCACCAGCATTCGGTTCCAACCATTGGCGGGATCGTCAATCTTCTATTGATGCGCGGCGCTATCGGAAAGCCCGGCGCCGGAGCTTGCCCTGTGCGAGGCCACAGCAACGTGCAGGGAGACCGGACCGTGGGTATCACCCACAAACCCTCAGCGGAATTTCTAGAACGTTTAGCACAAGAGTTCGGTTTCACACCGCCCAGCGAGCACGGATACGACGTGGTGGAGACCATCGAGGCCATGCATGCCGGAGAGCTGGACGTTCTGATCATGATGGGAGGAAATTTTCTCTCCGCCTCCCCCGACACCGCCCGAGTGGCGCAAGGCCTGCAGAAATGTCGATTGACCGTCGGAGTCACGACCAAGCTCAACCGGACCCATCTGGTCACCGGAGCTGAGGCGCTAATTCTCCCCTGTTTAGGCCGCACAGAGATCGACGAGCAGTCCGGAGGACCACAGTTCGTCAGCTGCGAGAATTCGATGGGAAAAGTGCAGCGCTCTCGCGGTTTTCTCCAACCAGCTTCTCAATGGCTGCTCTCGGAGGTCGCCATCGTGACCGGCATGGCCGAGGCCATGGATTTTCCCAACGCGCCGGATTGGAAGTCCTATCGTGACGACTACGACCGCATTCGAACCGCCATCGAGAAGGTCGTGCCAGGTTTCGAGCGCTACAACGAGCGCATTCGCGAGCACGGTTTCTATCTTCCCAACGGACCGCGGGAAGGGCGTTTCCCCACTCCCTCGGGCAAGGCGTTGTTCACTCTGTGCAACGTCCCCAAGGAAGAGAAACAGCCGGACGAGCTCTTTATGATGACGATCCGAAGCCACGATCAGTTCAATACGGTGGTTTACGGGTACGCCGACCGATATCGAGGGATCAAGGATAGCCGGAGGGTGGTCTTTGTCTCTCCCAACGATCTCAAGCGTTTAGGTCTGCAGGGTGGACAGTCGGTGGACCTGATCTCGACTTACGACGGTGTAGAGCGCAAGGTGGAAGCCTTCACCCTGGTCTCCTATCCCGTCCCCGACGACTGTTGCGCGGCTTACTTTCCCGAGGCGAATCCTTTGATTCCGGCCTCCCACCGCGACCTTGAGAGCGGTTGTCCGGCCTCGAAGAAAGTCGCGGTTCGACTGGTATCCCGCCCTGAGAGCGCTTAGTCGAAGGTGTTTAAAAAGCGTAAAGCAGTTCGCCTGAAAGTCGGCAAAGTCGTCCTCGACAGCCTACGACGCGAGCGCGACCTGGTGGTGGTGGAGGAGCCTCTCACCGTTTTGTGGCAAGGGACCGACGGTCCTGTGGAGAGGCTTTCGGCCACCATGCGAACCCCGGGAGAGGACAACGAGCTTGCCGCCGGCCTTCTCTTTTCCGAAGGACTGCTTCAAGCTCCCGGAGAGCTGGAAGTGCTTACCTTCTGCACCTCGGGTGAACCCAACGAGCTCAATCGCCTTCGAGCCGTCTTGCGCTTGTCTCACGCGGAAGGTCGAGGTCGGCTGGCTCACCGCCCCTCGGCGAGCCTCCCCCAGTCGGCTTGCGGGTTGTGCTCGCTTGATGAGCTCTCCAACCCCAAAGTGTTGCTGGACTGGGCGTCGGCCAAGCGTCCGGCGAATGTCGGGACGTTTCTCCCCCCACCGGAGCTAATCCACCGGGCGCTCGAGTTACTCCAACATGAGGCCCCGGTCTTCTCCGCCACCGGGGCCAGTCATGCCGTCGTGCTGGTCAGTCCTGAAGGCAAGCTCCTCTCCTCGGCTGAGGATGTGGGCCGTCATAACGCGTGTGACAAAGCGATAGGAAAGCTTTTTCTAAACGGCAAGCTCGCCCAAAGGTTTGTCTTTCCGGAGGGCGCAGGTATCCTCTTCTCCAGCCGCCTCTCTTTCGAGCTTGCCGTCAAGGCCGCGCATGCCGGCGCGGCCTGGATGGCCTCGGTGGGAGCCCCCACTCATCTCGCTGTGGAACTAACCCAAAGATTGAGCATTCCCACCATCGGGTTCTGCTCTCGAGAGCGTCACAACGTCTATGTCGGCTAGAAACACTCTCCCCGCCAGCGGGGCACATCGATCTGGACACTCGGAGTATCGACCGGGGTTGGGGTGAAGCTACGGATGAACGAGGTGATTCGAGGAGCGATCTGGGTCCTCCACTTGCTGCCACTAAATACCCCATAGTGCCCGGCGCCGGCCTGGGTGTAGTTGAAGTGAAGTTCACGGGGTAGACCCGAGCATATGCGGTGGGCGGCGATAGTCTGGCCGGGCGCCGAGATGTCGTCATTCTCCCCTTCCACCGTGAAGATCGGCACGCGAGTGATGGCCTTGGGGTCCACCGGCTTACCTTTGAAGAGCATGGTGCCGTTGGCCAGGTCGCGACGCAAAAAGACTCGATCGATGGTCTCGAGGTAGAAGCGGGCCGGAAGGTCGCAAACCGCCAGGTACTCGTCGTAAAACTTGATGGTCTTCTCCGACAAGGCATGCTCTGCTTTCACCAGGTTACGGAAGAGATCAACGTGGGACTTCAGGTGCTTTTCCGGGTTCATGGCGATGAAGCCGCCCAACTGAAGAAAGCCGGGATAGACCAGACGCCCCGCGCCGGGATACCCGTGAGGAACCTTGGCGATGAGTTTCCTCTCGAACCACTCCAAAGGATGGTTATCGGCGAACTTGGTCACCTCGGTGGGAGCCGCCGCGGTATCGATGGGGCCGCCCATCAAAGTCAGACTGGCTGGACGGCAAGGGTGGTCCTGGGCTTCCAAACATGCCGTGGCCACCAGGGTCGCGACGGTGGGTTGGCAGACGGCCAGAAGGTGAGTCTCGGGCCCGAGGTATTCGAGAAACTCCATGATGTAGCTGACGTAGTCCTCGAAGCCGAAGGTCCCATAGCTGGTCGGAACCTCACGAGCGTTGTGCCAGTCGGTGATGTAGACATCGTGATCGGCCAGCAGCGTGGCGACGGTGTCGCGTAACAGAGTGGCGTAGTGGCCCGACATCGGAGCGACGATCAAAAGCTTGGGGTCTCGGCGTTGAGTTTCTCGTTGAAAACGCACAAGAGATCCGAAGGGAAGGCGGTGGCTGACCCGCTCTTTGACAGCCACCTCACCCCCCGCGGTCATCACACTGGTGATATCAAAGCTAGGCTTACCGTATTCACGCGACCAGCGCTCGTTCATCACCGAGAGCGCTCCCAGCCAGGAAGCGCCGCGTGCGGCGAAGGGGTTCCCCAGTGCGCCCAGGCAGCGGAGCGCCGTGATCTGCAGGTCGAGTCCTAAGTTGGTCCAGTCGCTGACGCATTGGCGCCAACGGCGTCCGGTCTCAAAGCCCGTGTAGAGGATAGGATTGTAGTGGCGGGGGGTTATGGTTCGTGTCACCTGGCACATAGCGGAGTCGGTGACGGAATTGACAAGATGGGTCAAAGGATTACTCAGGATCACTCTCAAGAAATACGATCAAAGATGGTGACGTTCCTGGCCAGAGATTCAAATTGTTGAACAGGATTCTAGCCATTGTTTGAAAAGGTGAGCGTTGCAGCGCGTGCAATTTCTCTCCGGTGATCTGGACCACACGGCAGAAAGCTCTGCTCTTTCGCGGCTTGGCTGTGCAGCTTAACAGTGGCGTGCACGTGGTCACGGGAATGGTCAGTATGGGAGAGCAAGCTGAACAGCCTGAAGTTAAGGCCTCGCTGGACCGGATCGCGGCACGGCTTAACAGCGGACATCCGTTGCCCAGGGCGCTCGAAGCCGAGCAGGCTTTTTCCGCTCTGGAGGTCGGTTTGATCAAGATCGGAATCGATAGCGGAAGCTTGCATTCCGTGCTGATGAGATTGGCCGACCTGTCCGAAAAAAAGGACGGACTCCGGCGCAAGCTCATTTCAGCCATGGTCTATCCCGCCTTCGTTCTTGGATTGTGCACGATTCTGCTAGTCTTCGCTCCGGTCTTTGTCTTCTCCGACCTCCTGGACTTGTTGCGTGAGCTCAAGACCGACCTGCCGCTGGCGACGCGGCTCTACCTCGGGTTCAGCTCCATGCTGCTCTCCCCGGTTTTTTATCTTGTGCTGGCCGCGTTGGTGGGGGGCGTCTTTGGAATGCTCAAGAAAGCGGCATCGGAGACGAATAGAAGAGTCGAGCTCGAGCAGTTTATTTTCTCCATCCCAGGCGTCGGAACGGTGCTCAAGAATGCTCTGGCGGCGCAGGTGGCGCAAGCCGTGGCAACTTGTTACTCCGCGGGGGTACCGATCTTGCGAGCAATGACCCTCAGTCGAGAGGTCACCTGGTCGCTCGCTCTGCGGAATCAACTGACTCGGGCTGTGACCGAGTTACAGAATGGGCATAGCCTGGCGGAAGCTTTGCGAGACACTGGTTTCTTCTCTCCTATGAGCTTGACCATCTTAGCCGGAGGCGAGGAAGTGGGATTGATCGCCGAAGCCCTGCGCAACGTGGAGAAGACAACCAGCGAAGCTACCGAGCACGCTCTAGAAGCCATGCAGAAGCTCGTGGAACCTTTTATTCTTCTGTTTATCGGTGTCCTGGTGGGGTTCATAGCCATCGCCACCCTTGCTCCGACCCTGCAAGTGGTCCAGCAGATATGAGCCGGAATCGCGCCTTTACCTTGACGGAGATTCTGGTGGCGGCCACTCTTTTGCTGCTGGCGCTGGGCCTGGCTTTCGGATACCTCATTCCGGCGGCTCGGGCCGCCGGTCGCCTGCGAATTCGCTCACACCTGCAGCAGACCGCCGTGGTGGCCCTGCGGGATATCACCTCGGGCGCGACCACCACCTCACCGAGGGGCTTCTCCTGGGCTTCGGGTCCCGGCACAGTCGCGCTAGCGTTCAACCCTGTGGACGGGATTCAGACGGCTGACGCGGCTTTGCGTTGGAGCGAGGTCTACGACATCACCTGGTGGCGTCAAAGCGACCATACTCTACGCAAGCGACGTTGGCCCCCTGGGCCGCCCAACCCTACCGACCTTGAACGTACCGTCATCAAAGCTAAACGGCTCAGCCCCGAAAGGCTTGCCGAGATTGTCTCCGTCGATGCCGAGGAGCGAATCCTGGCCCGGGGGGTGAAGGACTTCAAGGTCTCCCATCCTGGACTCGAGGGGGTCTTCATCCAGCCCGTGACAGTCGAGTTGACTCTAGTGGAAGAGGGTCTTGAAGAGGAGACCCAAGGAGTTGACAGTGTGACTCAGAAGGTCGTCTTTCGGGTGGAGAACCAGCAATGATGCCGCGCCGCGCTCCATCGGGTCTGTCCCTGGTCGAGACGATCCTGGCCGTCAGCCTGGTTGGGCTGATCATCTTGTTTCTTCTCGGGCTACTCCCCTCGAGCGGATTTTTGGTCAGGCAGGCTGAACAACAGTTGAGCGCTACCAACTACGCTGAAGAGATCATGGCCGAACTCGGTTCGGTTCCCTTCGCCGTGCTAAAGGGCGGCGTGGGAACACTCACGGCGCAGAGTCCCGGCTTTCTCGCGGGAAAGTTGGAGGACCGGGCTCTCGCGGATTCCACCGTCCTGCGCCCTGAGGTGGTCATCGCCAGCGTGGATCCTCCGAATCGGTTGGTCCAAGCGACCGTCACGATACGCTGGAGTTCGGGGCGGCGTGAGCCCTCTTTTCGGATGGTGCGCCGCTTCTCGTCGGTGCTGCGGTGAGAGCGCTATTTCTGTTCGCTCTTTTCTGGATGGGCTTCAGCGGCGCGGTCCTGGGAGATATTCCAGAGGAAAATCGAAGACAAGTTCGCTTCCGTGTTATCCCCGAGGATGCCGAGGTCTACCACACAGCGTCGCCTAGCAATACGAGACTGGACCAGCCGATCGTCGAGGTGGATGATTCTCCGACTCCTGACGAAAGAAGGAGTGAGCAAAAGCCAATTGGTCGGGCAAATCAGACGCTCTTTTTTGACCACACAAAGTACCCAAGCGGAACTCTCGCGGTCGTTTTACGGGCTCCTGGATATCACGACAAAACTGTCACTTTCTGGGTAAAGAATGCTTTCGATAACAACTTCCCTTCGGAGCTTCCTGCTGAAGGTGAGCCTGCTATAGCCCTCGAGAAAATTTCGCGAAACTGGGTTCTGATCGCCCTTGAAGTCGCCGTGGGGGTCCTCGGCCTTGGTGGAGCGTTGAAGGCTTACTTCATGTTCCGAGCCTCGCGAGCCAAGGTGTTCGATATCCAGAGCTGGGTCACCAAGAACGTCGTCTTAGGCGGCGAGGGGGACCCTCTGGTGGGGCACAAACTGGGACCCTATTGGGTGCTGGAGAAGATCGGCCACGGCGGCATGGCCATCGTCTATCGCGCTGTTCGAGAGGGCCAGGTCAACGAGCCTTTGGCCCTCAAGATCATTCACCCCCACGTGGCTGAAGGCGCCGACTTCGAGGGCCGTTTCCGTCGCGAGGTGACCATCAGCTCCAATCTGATTCATCCAGGAATCGTGGAGGTTCAGGAAGCCGGGGTCCTGGAGGGGCGGCACTATATCGCCTTGGAACTCATCGTCGGACAGGACCTTCGCTCCACGCTACCACCCGGCGGACTCGCCTTCTCTCAGGCTCTCCCCTATCTTCGAGCGATCTACGAAGCGGTATCCTTCGCCCACTCCAAGGGGATCGTCCACCGCGACCTCAAGCCCGAGAATGTGATGATCACCAAAGACGGACGTATCAAACTGGCGGATTTCGGACTGGCGCGCTCCCATGATGTAACCACGCTGACCGCGACCGGCAGCATCATGGGGACCCCCGGCTACATGGCTCCCGAGCAGATCCTGGGGCAGCCCCTGAACCTGGCCACGGACCAGTACGCCCTCGGGGTGTTGACCTTCGAACTGTGCACGGGACGCCTGCCTTTCGAGGGGGAGGAGATGATGCAGGTCATCATGGCTCACCTGAACACCCCCGCCCCCGCGCCATCCGCGATCAAACCTGAATTGCCCGCAGAACTAGATCCGTTGGTCACCCGTATGATGGCCAAGGACCCGGAATCCCGCTATCCATCGGTAGCCGTGGCTCTCGCGGTGTTAAATCAACTGGGCTAAAAAACCCGATGAAGGAGAACCCTGACATTTTCTCCGTCGGAGATAAACTCGTTGGGGTCGAGCCTGAAATTGAATTCACCCCGGTCATCGACGGCTTTTTCCAGATGTTCGGCCACTTGTAGCAAGTAGGCGCGGTAGGCGTCACGGTTGGGCGGAGAGCCGTCCTCAAGATATCCAACGACGAGAGGGCGGGTGTTCTCGGTGGAGATCCAACCCGCCATCTCCTCGGCGCTCGCGAACGTCACCTCGTTGTAAACCGCACCCAAAGGGTTGGAGGCATCGTCCAGGTTATCATAGACGTCGGGATTCAGACCCCAATACCGATAGGTATAGATAGGACTGTCATTGACCCACTCTACGCTGAGAACCGCCGGGTCGGTCTTGCTCCAACGGGAACGAGCCCACTGTGGATCGCTCTGGTCCAGCACGTTACGGACGGTTCGGGTTTTCGCCGGCAGCGGCCAGTTGCCGGTCGGGAAAAAAGTTTCGGGATCGGAGAAGAGAACGGGAGGAACCGCTTCCCCGGGCGCGGCGAATCTGGGGATGACGGCGAAGACTTCACGCTTCATGTGGGGGGAGACGTGGGTTCCGCTATAAAAAATGCTGCAGTCGGCGATCTGGGTGGGAGCCCCATCGTCGACGATGAACCCACCTAGAATGGTCAGCTTGCGTGCGATGAAGGGGCCTTTAGTATAAAGGAGCCCTTGGAAGATGGAGCGCTCGGACGACTCTCCCACCACCTCGATTCCACCCCCGCTTATCACCGCGATCTGTTCGTTGCTACGCACGTTCACCGCGCCTTGGAAGCGGCATTGGCCGGTCACAACGACAGCGCCGACACCCCGCAGTGGTCCATTGACCGTCAGGTCTCCCTCGACGAAAAGGAAGGCGTTGTCCAAGTTCAGACTAGAGGTGACGAGCATAGGTCCCTGGCGCCGAGTGGTTCCTATCAAACTTAAGGAAGGTGGGATATCAGTTAAATCCTCATAGTAGGTGTTAGGGCTCTTCTTGGGATCAAATTTCTCCGGGTCGAAGTTGGGAAGCGGCGCTTCCTGTCCCCAGGGCGAGCGCACTTCCCCTTCCACCGTGGCTCCGTTGAGCCGAATGCCTCCGCGAGCTTGCAGGTCGCCGGTAATTTTTGTTCTGCGGTCAAGAACGCAGGCGTCTCCCGACTCCGAATTGGTGATAAGATTGCCTGGCTTTGTCTCCTCTTCATCCACATCGAATCCTGATCCCGGAACCCACAGACGATCATTTTCAGGCTCGAAGGCCGTGATCAAAGAGTTGGTGACCAGCACCGGTCCATCACAAGCCAAAGCCACCGGAAATTCCGGAAGATGGAGCAGTACCTCGACATGCCGGACCACTCCGCCGCTCTCTCCTCGACCGAGGAGATGAGCCGTATGATTGGGCAAGGTACGATTCCAACCGTCGCTACGATCGTCGAGGAAGTTATTGGTGGAATACGGCCCCCCCGAGTTCCGTTCGAAGGTTAATCTTCCCACACACCCTTCGGGGAATCCCAATTCCGACCCGATCTCGATGGACTCGTGATATCCAAGATTAAGTTGGATTCGAGCCGCGGCTTCGGAAACGACCGACTCGGCGAGCGACTGAGCTACCGCGGAATTCGAAAGACGAGTGGAAACCCGAAGTCCCATCGTGGAGACACCGGCGGCCGTGAAGGCCGCCAACAAGGCGATCGCCGCCACCATGAGAACCACGCCCATCGCACTGCCACGCCATCGCTTTGCCCGGTTGCGCATAGATTTTAAGATAGCAGAATTATCTTGTCTCAAACAGTTGGAGTTGGCCCGCCGGGATGAAAAGCGATGTCGGTTGGAGCTTCAAAGGTGACGTTCTTCCCCGACCCGGGGAGCGTCAGTGTGAGTCGATGAGCGTGCAGCATCAGACGAGAGGCCTCTTCTCCCCCGAAAAGTTCGTCCCCCACGATGGGGAGCCCGCGGTGCGCCAAGTGGGCTCGAATCTGGTGCTTGCGGCCGGTCAGAGGGCGGGCTTGCAGAAGGCAATAGGAGCCTTCTCTTCTGAGAAGTCGAAAATCCGTGCGCGCCGCCTGTCCCGGACCGACTCGGACGCGACCCGAGCGCTGTTGTAGCGACGCCTCCACACTCCAGGAGCTCTCTAGTCTCTTACCTTGGACCCAGCAGAGATACTCCTTTTCGACCTGCCGATTCTCGAACTGCTGAGCCACGGGAGCCCGCATCTCCACACTGGTGGTAAATAGGATGACCCCCGAGGTCTCACGGTCCAGGCGGTGCTGTAAGGTCAGTTGATTCAGATCCGGCCTGGCCTGTCGAAGCAAATCCACCAGATTCTCGCGACTTCGATCCGCGGTGGCGTGGGTCAACAGCCCCGCGGGTTTGTGAACAACCAGCAACCCATCGACCTCAGTGATGAGCCATTCCATTTTGAACCTTGTCTTCACCGTAGTCTGTTTCCTTGGCTCCATCTCAGCGCTTTCCGAGGTATAAGGAAGCTCAGCTAGCGATGCCGGCTGAGCAGGGTCAGGGCGGAGCTATCGGCGCCGGTGCCGATCCCTTCCGTCGAGGTGTCGTAGTGGAAGGCCGCGTTCTCGACGGTGACCCTCTTTCCGACAAGAGCTCCATAGAAAGCCGTGGGAGCTCCCTCTTGCCCGAGTAGAGATATGTCGGCGTTGGGAGCCATCAGAGTGAAATATGACTTGGAACCTCCCTCGAGTCTGACCGGGTTTGTACCGGTGTAGAAAATCTTGAGGTTGGGCGCCTTCCGGGTGAGATTGGCGATGGCGTCCTGTCCTTCGACCGAGAGGCTGTCGGTCACGTAGATCGCCACGTCTCCCCGAGTGCTGGGAAGGGCGAGCGTCCCTTGATTGTTGACTTGCAAGTTCTTGACCACGTAAACCCCTCCGTCGGCGAGGTTGGTGGTTCCGCCGTCGACCTTCACCGTATCGTACTCTCCCGGCGCGAGTTCCGGTGGAGTGTCGGCGTTGACTCCCCCGCCCTCACCGGTCATCAGATGGACTAACCAGTCGGGGGCGTTGGTGTAGGTCTGAGTAGTGAGGTTGCCCGAGCTGGCGTTACCTTGCAGAGAGGCCGGACCGCCATCGGCTGTCACTTGACCGCTAGAGTCGATGGAGAAACTGTGCCAACTGCCTTTGATGCTAAAAACTCCGTCTTGGATCTCGAACTGAAATCCTTGCCCGCCCAGACGGTTACTGCCAGCATTGGTGGTCGGCTGCTGACCGTTTCTAATGTCGTGAATATTGCCGGTGATGGTGAGATTGCCTCCGGCGTACGGATGACCGGGATTCTCGTAGGCGACAAAGTTTCCATTGGGTTGGACGCTCATACTAAAGCAGGAGTTGCCGAAAGAAACGGCGCCCGACGGACTCGGATGCACGGTAAGATTGTTGAACGTTCTGGTGATCAGCGGATCCTCCGGAGTAAATTCCCCTTCCTCCCCTTCCCCGGGCGGCACTTCGGGTACGACAATATCGTCCGGGATGATGGGCGACTGGAGAGTGCTCTCGTTAGCGATGACGGTGCTACCGTTGCGGACGATGCTGTCCGCGGGCCGTCCCCCGGGTCCGACGAAGACAGAGCCTTCCACCGTGCTGTCGGTCATGGTGAAGACCGGACCGGTGGAGTTGTTGCTGGCGAGAATTCCTTGGTTGGGTACTTTCGCGGCGGGGTCGTATCCCGGACCGGAGTATCCGGCGGATTCCCGACTCGAGTCGTAGGCGTCAAAAGTAGCGTTCAAGGCGATGACGCTCTCGGCTAGAGCGCCAACCTGAAAGGCGCCGAGTCCCACCCGAAAAAGCGCGCCGGCCTCCCGTCGTACCTTATTGCTACTGACGCCGCGGGAATGGAGGTAGACCGTCCCAGGCGGGATCACGATTCCGGGGAGGACCTCTCTCGCGAGCGGACCAGAATTGGAGTAGCTCAAGACCGTGTAGGTCGCCGCGTTGTCCTCGAGTTGGCCTTCAAGGTCACCAGTCAGCCTCCCCTCGTTGGCAAGCAGGTCGGCCGCGCGTACCAGCCCGCATTCGGCCGCGTAGCTTGCTTGCTCGGCCCCGAGGTCATGACTGGCCGCTCGGAGCCCTCCAGTCCCGAGATTCAAGACGGCCCCGGTAAGGAGAATCAGGACCGCCGTCAGCATGATGACGGTAGGAAGAACGAAAGCTCTTTTTTCCTTAATTGATGAGGGAGACTTCGCCATAGACTGTTACCTCGACAGGTTTACTTATGGGATCGGGCTGTGGTACTGGAGTTTCATCGCGGCAGGTAATCCTGACCATGACGGTCTGACCAGGCCGCACGACCTGGAAGGAAGAGACATTCTTAGCCACCGGAAGGCGGCGTACGGAACTTTGAGTTCGAAAGGTTTCGGGACCGACCTGGGGCGCGGGAGTCTCCCCTGGCTCGCTGATGGGAGTGACCAGAGGGAGGTCCGCTCGAACGACGGTCTCCTTAGCCAGGTCGTGGTAATACGAGACCCAGCTCCGCCAGAAGACCCGGCCCGTCGTGGGGTGAAATTCCACCAAGGGATCTCCCACTTCGAAGCTTCTACTGGACAAAAAGACGGCGGAATCCCCGTAGCTCTGAAACAGATTCGAGGTTCCCGCGTAAAGGTCGTCGGTGATTCTGCGAAGAGCTTGAGTGGCTGACCTCTGCACTCGAGAGTAGACTTCCGTGTCCGAGGCGTAGTTTCGCCCCTGCCACATGAAAAGCGCGACGAGCGACATCAGTCCCCCGAGCAGTCCCATCACTACGACGAGCTCCGAGATCGTGACTCCCCCTTGCGCGCTCCGGCTCACCAATATTTCCCCTTGCTGCTGGAGAGCACGACTTGGCTCTCGCCTCCAGGATTGGAATCTCTCCACCACACCGTGACCCGGATATGCTTCACTTCCGCCGAATCCTCCTGAGAGACCTCGATTCGGGCCTTTAGGTCTAGTTTGGTTCGGACACCGCGACGCAAGGTCGTCTCGACAGACTCCGTGGTCTCTTCGAGACCGATCGAAAGGTCGGGGTATCCCAGAGCCAACTTCCGCTCCATGAGTCTCCGGGCCAGGTGGAGCGCCTGAGTTCTATTGTCGGAGAGCTTGACGGAGCGTTCGGAGGAGGGAAACAACACGAACAAAGTCAGAATGGCTACCGACATAAGTCCTAGGCCGAGCAGCAACTCCATGAGCAGAGCCACTCCAGGGAGGCCTCGACGGTAGGTTGGCCTTCCCCGCTGGAGAGGTCCTATGGCCTTAAGAGATTCCACGACACTCCACGACAACGCCTCCAAAGTCCGATGAGCCAACATTACCTGTTCTACCAAGATCGGTGTTCGCCTTCTAACAGCTCAGGGAATTGAGAGGATCACATCAGCCCTCCGAGTATCATGGGCGATGCTGATTTCACGTTTTCTCAAGCTTGCGTGCGCGGCTCTGGTGCTCTCCGGAGCGGTGGCGGCGCAGTCTTTGCTCCCTCCCGGCGCCGAGTCGAAGGTGTTTCCCAACGGCCTGCGCGCGGTGGTTATCCCCACCGACACCCCGGACGTGGTGGCGTTGCAGATCGTCATGTCGGTCGGCTCGCGCCATGAAGTGGAGAAAGGGAAGTCGGGCTTCGCTCACTTTTTCGAACACCTGATGTTCCGCGGAACGGATCGTTATCCCAACGACGTCGCCGACGCCATGCTCAAGAACGCGGGCGTCGATTCGAACGCCTGGACCTGGGACGATCAGACGGTGTATCACAAGGTCTTTCTGAAAGAAGACCTGGCCAAGATCCTCGACTACGAAGCCGACCGCTTCCAGAACCTGAAGTACGCCGAGCCCGAGTTCCGTACCGAGGCGCTCGCCGTCTTGGGTGAATACAACAAGAACAGCGCCAACCCCACGGAGAAGATGTTCGAGTTGCTGCAAGACACGGCATTCGACGTCCATACCTACGAGCACACCACGATGGGCTTTCTGGCCGACATCGAGAAGTTTCCCGAGGGGTACGAGTACAGCTGGCAGTTCTACGACAGATTCTACAGCCCCGAGTACGCCACCGTACTGCTGGTCGGCGACGTGAAACCTGAGGCCGCCTTCGGTCTGGTGGAGCAAGAGTTCGGCGAGTGGAAGCGGGGCGACTACGTTCCCGATATCAAGCCGGAGCCGCCTCAGACCGCGCCGCGGGAAGGCCACATCAGCTGGGACTCCCCCACTCTGCCCTGGGTGATGATCGGCTATAAGTCTCCACCCTACTCTGATCTTGCCGGTACCGCCGCGCTCCAGGTTTGGGAATCTTTAGCCTTCTCGAAAACCGGCCCGCTCTACAAAAAGCTGGTCTTGGAAGAGCAGGTGGTCGACGAGTTCCAGCCGTTCTTCTGGCTGAAAAAGGACCCGTTCTTGTCCGGTATAGCGGTCCGCGTCACCGATCCGACAAAGGTGGCTTACGTCCGCGACGAGGTACGAAAGACATTTGAATCTCTGGCCGGCCAACAGATCTCGGCCAAGCAGCTCGAAGAGGTAAAGTCGCGGATGCGCTACTCCTATCTCCAGGGCTTGACCTCTCCGGCTCAGATCGCAAGCTCCGTGGCCTTCTCCTTGTCTTTAGATCCCGACCTGAAGTCTATCGATCGTTACTATGAGGCCATCGCCAAAGTCTCCGCCGAGGACCTGAGCAAAGTCGCCAAGAGTGTCTTTAACCCCAAGGGTCGCACCATCATCACGCTGGAACAGAAGAAAGAAGAGCCGAAGAAATGAGCATCTCCTCCTCCATCTCTCGGGCCGGATTGGCCCTCCTGCTTGCCGCCGGTTTCACCTCACCGCTGGTCGCTCAGGAGCTCTTGACTCAGCCTGGTTCAAGCCCCCTGGTAAACCTGTCTTTGCAGTTTAAGACCGGGGCCGCCCACGATCCCAAAGGGGCCGAGGGAAGCGCCGCCCTGGTCGCCGCGATGCTCAACGAGGGCTCTACCCAAAAGCACTCCTATGATGAGCTTTTGGGTCTCTTCTACCCCTGGGCGGTGGAGGTCGGCGCGACCGTGGACAAAGAAGTGGTGACCTTCATCGCCACCGTGCATCGCGACCACCTCGACGCCTTCACCGAGCTTTTTGTGGAGATGATGTCCGAACCGAAGTTCGCCAAAGCCGACTTTGACCGGTTGCGCGACAAGGCGAAGAACTTCCTGACCCAAGACCTTCGCTCCAACAACGACGAAGAGCTCGGGAAAGAGGCGCTCTATCTGGAGGTCTATCCCAAGAGTCATCCCTACAGCCATCACAATCGCGGCAGCCTGGCAGGTCTGGCTGCTTTAGACGAGGGCAAGCTTCAGGGCTTCTATCAGGAACAGTTCACGGCTTCCAATTTCACCTTAGGAGTCGCGGGCGGCTACCCGGAAGGGTATCCCGAGAAGCTTCGGGACCGATTGGCCTCCTCTCTTTCCAAGGGTTCCAGCCAGGTCAAGGCGATAGAGATAACGCGCCCGGCCAGGCCGGATGGTCGTCGGGTCACCATCGTGGAGAAAGATACCCGCTCGGTTGCCATGTCGCTAGGCTTCCCCATCGAGGTCAACCGTTCTCATCCCGATTGGACAGCCCTGAATCTGGTCCGATCGTTTCTAGGAGAGCACCGCTCCTCCAACAGCTACCTCTACCAGCGCCTGCGTGAGGCACGCGGTCTCAACTACGGCGACTACTCCTACATCGAGTATTTTCCGAACGGGATGTTCCTGATGCAACCGGACCCCTACTATCCCAGGAGCGAACAGATCTTCCAGATCTGGATTCGCCCCGTCCAGCCCGAGACAGCGGTCTTCACTCTCCGGGCCACGCTGTTCGAACTGGAGAAGCTGGTCGAGCACGGCCTGACCCAGGAACAGTTTGAAGCCACCCGCAACTTCTTGTCCAAGAACGCCCCGCTCCTGGTCGCTTCTTCCGAACGCCGTCTGGGCTACGCCATGGACAGTAAGTTCTATGGCGTCGGCCCCTATGTGGAGAAATTGAGAAAAGAACTGGATGCCTTGACGCTTGACCAGGTTAACGGTGTAATCCGGCGACATCTGCAGGCCAAAAATATCGAGATCGTTCTGATCTCCAAAGAGGCTGAAAAACTGCGGGAGGCCCTGCGGAAAGGCGTCCCCTCCCCGATGACCTACAACAGCCCCAAACCTGAGGAGATCACCACGGAAGACAAAGTCATCGCCAACTTCCCCCTCAATCTGGGCGAAGTGCTGGTCGTTCCGGTCAATCAGATGTTCCGCTAACATGATACTTAGTCAAATCAGGCCTAGTGGCCAGCCTCCGCGGGCCACGGTGGAACCCCAGAGTGGCCGCCTCCTCGGGTGTGTTGATGTTGGTAAAGGCTCGTTCGGAACTGACTTTGTTGTGGGTCCAGGGAAGGAAGACATGGTTGACGCTCTGGACCCAGCGGCCCAGACTGAGTTGGCCCGAACCAAGGGCTTCCTCCAGGGTGGGATGAAGGTCGCGGTGGTAAAGGCCGGGCAGCCATCGAGGATGGCCGCCTTGGTCGAGGAATCCGAGCGCCAAAGGTGACCCGGAACCGTCCGGGAGCCCAACTCGAAGTAGAGCCTCGACGAAGGCCTCAGGAGGAAAAAGTGGGTTGTCGATGGGCATCAAAGCGAGCCAGTCGGTAGCAGATTCTCGCAGGCCGGCCAGCAGACCGGCCATCGGTCCTTGACCAGCGAAAGGCCGGGGGTCGACGAGAACACGCGAGTTGCCACCCTCGGGCCATCTCTTAGCGGTCTCACCGGTAAGCAGAAGGACCTCGGCGAAGAATGGATCCAGCCGGTCGAGCTGAAGTTGGAGTAAGGAGAGTCCGCTTTGGTGAATCAGTCCCTCCTTGGGCCCTCCCATCCGGCGGCCAAGTCCCCCGCAAAGTAAGCCTAGGGAGAGAGAGCGCGGTTCTCTAGAGATCGCCGGACTCGACTCCACCACCACCGCGATTCTCGAAGATTGACCGTCCCCGCTCGCCGCGCCGTCCTCCGGTCACAGGTTCGACCGAGCGGACCGATTCGCGGGCACCGCTGACGGGCTCGATTCCTGAAGGGTTTCGTTCTTGTCCGTGGTCATACTGCAACGACGACTCCTGGCTCGGGGTGGGAGTGGACTGGGCCCTCGAGGCGAGATTCGGCCGGTCATCAAAGTCAGGGTCATAGGGGCGGCTTCCCAGGCTAGAGGTCGCACTCTGAGAAGACGTCACCGAGCTTGGCCGTTGCTGGCCCCGTTGCTCCCACTCGGTCAACTTCGGGGCTTTTTCCGAGTGGCGACTGCACCAGTCGATCTCATTGGGATCGTCGACCATCACCTTAGTGATGGCGGGACAGCCAGGTTGCGCGCGCATTCGTGTCTCTTTACAGACGGTCAGCACGAGTTGCTGACTGGTGTCGGGTACGGGCGTCGAGGAGGCATCAGCCTGAGCGGCGGCATGATGATTTAGCGACGGGTCCTTAAGGAAGAAGCGGGACGGTTCGTGCCCTTCCAAAGTGGCCATCATCACTCGTTTCCAGATACGAGCCGGTAGGTCACCACCGTACGACTTTTTCATCTGGGAATTGTCGTCTTTACCCACCCAAACGGCGGCGGTGTATTCCGGAGTGAACCCGATGAACCAGGCATCGCGGAAACTGTCCGTCGTTCCGGTCTTACCAGCCACGTCGTGGTCTTTCAGGATGGCGTTCTTAGCCGTTCCATCATCCACCACACCCTTCATCATTTCGACCAGGGCGTGAGCGGTTTTGGGGCTGAGGATATCGCGCTTGTTGGCGAAGGTGTGTTCTTCCACCGCCTCGTTACGAGCGTCGATCACCTTCTTGATGGCCACCACGTCGACTCCGATCCCTTCGTTGGGGAAAACGGTGTAGACGGTCGCCATCTCTAGCGGACTGACTTCGACCGAGCCTAGTGCCAGCGACGGGTGAGGGGCTAACTTCTCGGTCACTCCCATCTTGTGGGCTAATTCGATCACGGATTTGATCCCCACGATCTGCCCGAGACGCACGGCGGCCACGTTGCGACTATATTTGAGCGCTTCCGAAAGAGTGATCTTGCCCATGTAGGACAGGTCGGAGTTCTTCGGTTTCCAGATCTCGTCCTTACCGATCTTGACGGTGAGTGGCGAGTCGTCGATGGTCGACTGTGGAGTCCACCCCTTTTCCACCGCCGCGGCGTAGAGGACTGGTTTGAAGGTCGATCCGGGTTGGCGCTGCGCCTGCCAGGCGCGGTTGAATTGGCTCTTGTCGCTCCACCCGGTTCCGCCAACCATGGCGCGAATGTAACCGGTTTTATTCTCGATCAAGACGATGGCCCCCGTGTCGGCGCCAAGCTTTTTACCATCGGTCTTGATCATCTCGGCCAAGATCTGCTCGCACTTTTTCTGCAGCTTGACATTAACCGTGGTGTTGATGGTCAGTCCCCCTCGATAGAGCAACTCCTCGGAGTAGTTCTGGGAAAGCTGTCGCAACGCGTAGGTCGTGAAGTACGGCAGCTTCAAGAGTTCGTAGCTAACATCTTTACGCTTGCCGAACTTGAACGTCTTCATTTCATCGACAGCGGTTTTGTATTCGGCCTGGGTGATGGCGCCCGTATCCCGCATACGGGCGAGCACGAGGAGCTGACGGGTTTTGGCGGCGCCTTCGTCGACGAAGGGAGAGAATTCCGAAGGGGCCTGGGGTAACCCGGCCAGCAAGCTAGCCTCGGAGATGGTCAGGTCCTTCGGTTTTTTACCAAAGTAAAGGTCCGAGGCCGCGGCGATCCCATAGGCTCCGGAACCGTAGTAGATCTGATTGAGGTAGAGCTCGAGGATCTCATCCTTGGTGAAGCGCTTCTCGATCTCTAAAGAGAGAAGCACCTCGCGAATCTTTCGTTCAAAGCTACGCGTCGGATTGAGGAACAGGTTACGCGCCAGCTGCATGGTGATGGTGGAGGCGCCCTGATGCGCTCCCTTGTGCTGCAAGTCGTAAACCGCGGCACGTGCGACACCGCGGAAATCGACGCCCACGTGGTTTCGAAAACGCGAGTCCTCGATGGCGACGATAGCATCGGTCATGGCCGGAGCTATGTCCTCGATGCGGGAATAGGTTCGATTCTCTTTGAAGAGAGTCGCGATCAATTCCCCGTTGCTGGCGAAGATTCGTGTCGTCTGGCTGGGTTCATACCCCTTGAGGCGTCCCACGTCCGGAAGCCCTTTGGAGAAGTGCTGGATCACGGAATAGCCGACGATGACAACGGCGAAAACGGCACCGACCGCTAGCAAGAATAGCAGCACCAGCCAGCGCAGGCAGCCGCGGCGTCGTTTATCAGCTCTCTCCTTCTTGGTCACGTCGCTCCTTTAAGGGGCGATGGCGTCCAGCACCCCGTTGACAAAGTCTTTCGACTTTACGTCGCAAAAACTTTTACTCAATTCCACCATCTCGTTAAGACTGACTCGGGCCGGGATCTCCTGGCGGTGGAGCAGTTCGTAGCAACCTAACCGCAGAATGGCCCGTTCGATTCGCCCAACGCGCTCCAAGGTCCAATTCTCCAGATGTCGCTGTATCTCCTTATCGAGTTCCGGCTGGTTTTGAGCTACCCCACGAATCAGAAGCTCGAAAAAGTCGAGAGCCGGCCCATGGTCGGTCTTCTCCAGATAGTAGAGGCTTTCCGGCTGATCGGAAACACCGTCACGAACCTCTTTGATCACCTCCTCGGATGACTTTTCCAAGAGGTCCATCTGATATAGCCCGGAAAGCGCCAAGACCCTGGCGCGACGGCGGGCTGTGACCACGCCGCCCTCGTCGGAAGAAGCCATGCCTAGGATACTCCGACGGGAGTGTTGGCGCGAAACTCGGTCTCCACGAAAGTCGTGTGGATCTCTCCCCGCAGAAAGTAGGCGTTATCCAACAAGCGACGGTGAAAATCGGCCGTGGTGGAGACGCCTTCGACGATCATCTCGTCGAGCACACGACGCATTCGGGCCAAAGCCTCGTCTCGATCGGCTCCGTAGGTGATCACCTTGGCTAAGAGCGAATCGTAGAACGGTTGGACCTTCGAACCAGAGGTAAGGTACGAGTCGATTCGAACTCCGGGTCCACCAGGAAGGTGGAGGCGACTGATGGTGCCCACGCTGGGGGTGAAACCTTCGTCGGGCTTTTCGGCGTTGATGCGGCACTCGATAGCGTGACCCGCCATCTTCAAGCTGTCCTGACTCCAGGAAAGCCTTTCTCCAGCGGCCACTCGAAGCTGTTCCTTGACCAGGTCGACGCCCCAAACTTCCTCGGTCACGGGATGCTCCACCTGAATGCGGGTGTTCATTTCCAAAAAGTAGAACTGCTGGGTCTTTTCGTCGTAGAGAAACTCCACCGTTCCGGCCCCTTCGTAATTGCAGGCTCGAGCCGCCTCGACGGCGATGTGCCCACCTTCGGCGCGTTTTTCCTCCGGTAAGACTATGGAAGGGCACTCTTCGATCAACTTCTGGTTGCGGCGCTGCACCGAGCAGTCGCGCTCGCCCAGGTGGACCACATTGCCGTGACGGTCGGCGAAGACCTGAAATTCGATGTGGCGGGCGCGGGCCAAAAATTTCTCGATGTAGATACGCCCGTCACCGAAGGCGGCTTCGGCCTCGGAGCGAGCCTGCTCGAAAAGTCTCTCGAGCTCGGAGGGATCGTGAGCGACGCGCATCCCCTTGCCTCCCCCACCCGCGGCGGCCTTGATCATCAAGGGATACCCGTGCTGCTCGCCAAAGTCGCGAGCGGCCTGGAGGTCACTGATATCCTCGGTGCCGGGCAGCACGGGGACGCCGTTTTCGATCATGGTCTTACGAGCCACGGCTTTGTCGCCCATCATACGAATGCTGTGGGCCGATGGCCCGATGAAGGTGACCCCGTGTTCGGCGCAGATCTCCACGAATTCCGCCCGCTCAGCCAGAAAGCCGTATCCAGGGTGGATCGCCTCGGCTTCGGTGAGAACCGCGGCGCTCAAGATCTGAGGAATATTGAGGTAGGATTTGGAGGCCGGCGCGGGACCGACGCAGACCCTTTCGTCAGCGGCGAGCACGGGAAGGGTCTCCCGATCGACGTCGGAGTGGATGGCCACGGTGGCGATCCCCATCTCCTTACAAGCCCGGATGACCCGCAGGGCGATCTCGCCCCGGTTGGCGACAAGAACTTTCTTAAACATACTTAACCTCCAGCGGACAGAACCAGCAGCGGTTGTCCATATTCGACGGGGTCGCCGTCGGCGGCCAGGATCTCCAGGAGCGTTCCGGCGCGATCGGCGACCAGGTCGTGCTGTAGCGAGACCGACTCCACCGCCCCGAGCTTCTGACCCTTGCTGATCTCCGATCCCGTGGCAAGCTTCACGGTGGAACGAAAGATTCCGACGTCCTGGGAGCGGATCAAGGCCACGTCGGCCTCCTCCACCTCGTCAGTTTGAGCCTCGGGAGCAAGTTTTTCCGGTGCCGGTGGTGCCGGAGGCGCTACCTTGGCTTTGAGAGTCAAGGAGACGTCTTCCGTCTCCAGGCTCAAGGTATAAAGATTATGTTCCTTGAGGGTCGTCGCTAGGCGGCGGACCCAATCTAAATTCGAACGATCGCTGTTCTTCACTCAACTGTCCTTCCCAACGTCCCGAGACCCCTCTGGGGAGTCCGCTTAGGTCGTGCCATAAACGAGTCTGTGTGTAGCCGAGGTCGGCCATCCACGCTTCAACTTTTTCGGCCTGAAAACAGGCGCATTCGACGACCAGGGACCCCCCTTCGATCAGGTGGGCCGGAGCCCTCTCCACGATCGCCTTCAAATGGTCCGTCCCCTCGCTTCCGGAAAAAAGGGCTAGGCCGGGTTCGTGAGCGACCACTTCCGGGTCCGGTCGCGGTCCGTAGTCGGTGCCCACGTAGGGAGGGTTACTGACGATGAGATCAAAGCGCCTATTTTCCAAACCGGAAAAGAGATCGCTTTCCACCGTCCTGACCCGGCTTTCCACTCCGAAGAAGCGAATGTTTTCCTCGGTCTGGGCCATGGCCTCGGGGTCGATGTCGACCGCCGTGACATGACCGGTCAAAGTCTCCAAGGCCAATGTCACCGCGATGCAGCCGGTACCGGCACAGAGATCGAGAAGTTTGCTCGCGCCGGGGCTCTGTTTGAGAATGCCCAGCGCGACTTCAACTAAGAGCTCTGTCTCGGGCCTGGGAACCAGGACTCCGGGTCGAACCCAGAAGCGCCGGCCATAAAACTCTTTCCAGCCTACCAGGTAGGCGATGGGAACGCCTTCCTTGCGTCGAGCCACGAGTTGCCAGAACTCTTGCCGCGCCCTCTCCCCTACCTTGTCGGTGATGTGGGTGTGGATCTGAGTTTTGCTCCAACCCAGAACGTGAGCGAGAAGAAGCTCGGCGTCCAGACGGCTGGAGTCGGCCACGGGAGAGGCGTTGAGCGCCCGGGTCGCGATGCGCAGGCATCCGGCGACGGTCTCCTCGGCTCGAGCTTCAGGGCCCACGCTAGTTGGTACCGCCTCCGCCTTCTTCGGCTAGTAACTCCTGCTGTTCGTGGGTGCGAAGGGCTTCCAGAAAGGGAGCGATCTCGCCGTTCATCACGGAAGAGAGGTTCTTGACCGACATTCCGATGCGATGGTCGGTCACCCGGCTCTGAGGGTAGTTGTAGGTTCGAATCTTTTCCGAACGGTCGCCCGTTCCAACTTGAGACTTGCGGTCGGCGGCGTGCTCTTCCTCGATCCGGCGTCGCTCCATGTCGACGAGTTTGGCCTGCAGAATCTTCATCGCGCGAGCCCGGTTTTGAATCTGCGAGCGCTCGTCTTGGCAAGCCACCACCAAGCCGGTCGGGAGGTGGGTGATGCGGATGGCCGATTCGGTCTTGTTGACGTGCTGACCACCGGCGCCCGAGGAGCGGTAAGTGTCAATTCGTAGCTCCTTCGTGTCGATCGCGATCTCATCGACCTCCTCGACTTCCGGCAGCACGGCCACGGTGACGGTCGAGGTGTGGATGCGGCCCTGGCTTTCCGTGGCTGGTACACGCTGGACGCGGTGAACGCCGCTCTCGTACTTCATCCAGCCATACACCTCGGTACCTCTCACCTCGAAAACCATCTCTTTGTAGCCGTTGAGCTCGGTCGGCTGCGCATCCAGGATGTCGATGGTCCAGCCCACCGATTCGGCGTACTTAGAGTACATGCGGAAGAGGTCGCCCGCGAAGATTCCGGCTTCGTCCCCGCCCGCGGCCGGACGAATCTCCATAATGATGTTCTTGTCGGCGTAGGGATCCCGCGGTAACAGTAAGAGTCGAATCTCTTCCTCCAACTCTTCTTTACGGGCTTCCAAGCGCAGCAACTCTTCTTTGTAGAGGGCGACCATCGAGGGGTCCGTTTCGGTTTTGAGCTCGCTCCGGTTCGACTCGGCCTCCTCCATCCCATCGAGATACTCCTTGGCTTTGGCGGCCAGGATTTCAATGGCGGAGCGCTCCTTGCTGACGTCGCGGTAAGCCTTGGCGTCCTTGAGGAGTTCGGGGTCGCAAAAACGCTCGGTCAACTCAGCGTAGCGCGCGACGACTTCTTTCAAACGAGATTCATCTATCACGCGGCGAAGGTTAGCGTCAGCGCGGAAAAACCCCTCTTGAGCAGGGCCGGGATGTGAAGAAAATTAAATGTCGAGGTGATGTCCAACGATCTCCATCGAGCCCATGGCTACTACGTGCAAGACTATCTGCTCCATCTTTCCGTCGAACGGTCCTTGGGACGGCGCACCATCGAAGAGTACGAGCGGGATCTGGAGGTCTTTTTTAACTGGCTCGAGCCACTCTTTTCCGAGGGGATGACCCTACCCGAGATCGACCCCCGCACGCTTCGAGAGTTCCTGGCCTTCCTTCGGCAGAAGAAAGGCTACACGGCGTCCGGTTTGAACCGCAAGATCGCCTGTCTGAAGGGCTATTTTACCTATCTTGAGATGGAGAAAATTTTGCTCGCCTCTCCCATGGCTCGAATACGCTCGGCCAAAGAAGGGAAGCTTCTGCCCAAAGTCCTGACTCAGGATGAGGTCGGGGTTCTCCTCGACACGGTGGACGAATGCGTCGCCGAGGCCAAGCGCCCCCACCTGGCTCTGCGTGACCGAGCTATCTTCGAGATGTTTTACGCCACCGGAATCCGACTGTCGGAGCTTGTCGGTCTCGATCGCGACGATCTCGATTTCTCCGCCATGTCGATGCGGGTGATCGGTAAAGGGAATAAGGAGCGCGTGGTCTTCTTCAACGACAGCGCAGCCGAGGCGGTGAAGGAGTACCTCCACGCCACCCCTCGCTCGCAAGCCGGCGGTCCACTCTTTCTCAACCGTTACGGCGCGCGGCTGTCCCAACGCGGAGTCGAGATTCTGTTCGCCAACATCTTGGAGCGCTCGGGTCTAGATAAACATGCCTCACCCCACACCTTGCGCCACTCCTTCGCCACTCATCTCTTGGAGGAAGGCTCCGATCTGGTGACCATCAAGGAGCTACTGGGACACGAGTCTCTACAGACCACCCAGATCTACACCAACATCTCCAAGCAGAAGATGAAGGCGGTCTATCAGAAAGCCCACCCCCGCGACCGCCAACGTCGACGCTCGTCGTAAGTTTATCTGTCGTCTCCGAGTTCACAAGCGAGGGCGCGCAATTGCTCGGAATGTAAGCCCAGCTTCAAAAGAAGTTGGCCGGCCGCGCTATCGAGGTCCTGGGCGAACGAAAGAAGCAGATGCTGAGTCCCAATGGATATGGACAAGCCACCATCTGTTCGTTGTGCTTCCGCTAGGGCCGCCGTAGACGATGGCCTAAGGTTGTGGCGTCTTCTTCTGGGGGTGAGAGCCCTTCCAGCCTTTTCCGAAGTCTCGCGGCGTCGAGCCCCGATTCAACCAGTAACTGAAAAGCGGCACCATCAGGGAACTGTAATAACGAGCGAAAGAGCGGGAGGCTCTGTCCGTCGGCATGCTCTGAGCAGGCCAGCATTAAGGTCGGGCTGAGGAGCCCATTGGGCTGAAAGGTCCGCCCGTCCGGGGAGCGTGATAGAGTTTCGGACTCTCGACGAACCCAATCCCACCAACCTTGCTCGACGGCTCGAATCCTATCGGAGAGCTTTTCGCGACTCCTCGACTTGGGTCGCGGAGACTTGAGAAAAAGGGCGAGATCCAAGAACTCAAAGGCAGAATTATCAAACCCCACCTGTGGGACTTCGCGTGAACTCCAGAGTCGCCCCATGTGCCTATCCAGCCAATCGAAAGATTCTCGATAGTCGCCCTTGTTCCACTGGCGCCAGAGGGACCAGCCCTTCTCTTCATAGACATCACGCCAAGTCCAGAAATCGTTGGCCAGGCTCCCCGGCGTGCGTGGTCCGAGATTATAGCACTCCTTGAAAACCGGATAGACTGGAAGTAGCGGTTCGGGAAAAGTCTGGTGGAGCGGCTGGCTCAGGACTTCGAGATTGAAACCAGCCTCCTGCAACCAGCGATGCGCGGCTGACCCCGGCACTTTGGCCATGACAGCCAGAAGGTGTCTCGACTGGATGGCTCCGCGTCCGGCAGACTTCTGCGCCAGGGCGAAGAGTTCATAGCAATGCCGTTCGTCACCGTTCCTGGTATCGGTCAGCGAGCGGCGCAATAGGTTGGCCAAAGACTCTTTCTCTCGCTCCAAGATTCGGTTGGCCTCGCACTTGGGTTGGGCCAGGAGCCCGGTCAACAGGGAGAGGCTGCCGAAGCTTTTAGGCTCCGCCAGTTCATATTCTCGCATATAGGCCCTGGCGACCCACTCGGAACATCTGAGTTCCAACTGAACCGCCACGAGTTCAGCTTCACGACAGAGGGCGTTCCAATCGTCGATGACACCGGCGGCGGCGGAGCGCACCGGATGGAGTTCTTCGCGAAACAAGGGGCAAAAGTCGATCACCTGGGCCAACCCCAGGAATCGAGGATCGGGGCCCACGTCTTCAGGAACCGAGTCGAGAATCGCGCTGAAGAGACCCTCGAATCGAGGGTGGTCGCAAAGACGTATAAATCCTAACTCTTGGCTGTCGCGCGAAAGGAGAAGTTCTCGCACCAGATACCAGCCTGCCCTATGGTACTCCCTCTCCGGGATCATATTCTGGCATTTTCGCTTGGAAAAGGGGCAAGGCCTGTCCCCGGCGTTCGTCGAAAGGTCCGAGCATGACCGTGAATGTGGAGCCTCGTCGTTTTACCGTCGAGGAGTACGCGAAGATGGGTGAGGCTGGAATTTTTCGTCCGGGCGAGCGGGTCGAGTTGATCGAGGGAGAGATTGTCGACTCCGAAACATCTTTTGAGGTCAGCGAGTTGGTAGGAAATGGACCGCGATAGCATGAGACAAGACACGGGACATCTCCGTCATGACTTTTCCTGGGACACTCTCCGACTGTTTTTGGAGGGATTCTCCCCCGTCGATCTGCAGACCATCGCGGTCACGTCTTACGAAGAAGCCGAACAGTTCATCTCCGCTTACGGCTACGACATGAAGGACGAGAAGGAACGAGAAGAGGCTCATCAGATCCATCGAGAGTCTCTAGAATTCTTAGAGCGCTACCTCTGCCCCTCGATGACCGCGGACGAGCCCGATCTGACGCCCCCTGAGGAGATCCGCAATCCTCGGAGACTGCACGACATTTTGCTGATGACCTCCGACCCCGACCCAATCTTGGCAGCCTGGGCATGCTCGGCGCTCCGACTTATGCACACCATCAGCCACGCCAACCTGGCCGCTCGCACCCCTTATTTCCGGGAAGTGCAATCACAAATTCTAAGCCCCTTCGAGGAGCATCTCTTCCCTAACTCCGAAAGCCCCCAGAGCCTGGGCCAGGGTCCCTCCGCGGTACCTCTCCGAGCATGTTTTTTCAAGCGTCGTAAGAGTCGCGAGAGTCTCATTCTCAAGCTTTTGCACAAACCGGACAACGTCGCTTCCGAGGTGTATGACAGGATCGGAATCAAGCTGATCACACCCACCAAAGTCGACGCCATCCTGGCTCTGAAGTATTTGCGCAAACAGAATCTTGTTTCCGTACCGCTTTTGACACCAGGCCGTTCACGCAACACCCTGGTCGATCTCGAAAGCTTTCGACAAGCCTACGAGACGATGACGGCCGAAAAGAGCGCGGGCTACAGCGAGGAGGAGACGGACCTTGAGTTCTTTCGCCAGATGGCTTTCCGACCGCCTGGAGAAGCCGAGCTGTTGGAGGAGCGCCTGGCCGCCAATCCCTTCTCCTCCCCTCAGTTCTCCTCCATTCAGTTCACCTGTCGCCGCTTAGTCAAGGTCCCCCATCCAGCCGGAACCCTGCTCAACCAGTTACGCCGGCAGACCGGCGACCTGGACCTGGGTGTCGAGCTCGAGCGCCACTATCCTAAACAGCTGCGCTTCACATTTCCTTTCGAGATCCAGATTATGGACTGGGACAACTACGTCGCTTCCCACGAGGGCGAGAGTTCTCACATCAACTACAAACGTCGACAACTCAAAGCCGCGCGAAAAAGGGTTCTGGGTGGAGTGCTTCTGCAAATGGCCAAGGCTCGGCGCGGCAAGTGGCGGGGTAGCACCAAAGACCCGGACGAGAGCGGTTCTTTTGGGACGTTGACCCCCGGTTAAACCACCGAGCGACCTTGTACCATACGCCCACGCAATCGACGCGCCCGATGTTCTAAGTCGCGCCGGTGATTGGCTGTGAGAGTTCGGTCGCGCAGGCTACCTTCGACTAAGAGTAAGGCTGTCCGGTAGTCTTTACGCTGATGTTCGAACCACTTGGCCAACTCCACCGTGGCCTCAAGATGACCGGGATTGTGGGCCAGGATGCGCCGCCACAAAAGAGCGGCTTGCTCGGCGCGGTCCCGTTTTTTTAGACATCGGGCCCACCGCGTCATCCCGACCTCGCGAGCCTCCTCCGACAGCTGGCGATGGGTCAGCGCGCTGCGAAAAAGAAGGTCGGAGAGGTCTGTTCTGCCCAGGACCGACCACAAGCGGGCCAACCCTAATCTCAGGTGAGGATCGGGAGGCGCGGTCTCGAGGCAGTCAGCCGTCAGCAGGTGGCTCAACGCTCCACACAGACCTACCATGGCCAGAACATCGCGCCGGTTGTGTTCTAAAACGCCCCTAAGCGGTACCGGGTCGCGGTCTCGAAGATAGCCAAAGAAGAGGTCCGGTATCATCCATCCCGGCACGTCATCGACCCTTGGCGCACCTAAAACTCGGCTCTCCAAAGTCTCCAGACGGCAATCGGGCAGTCGGGTATGACCCCAAAGTCTACGGCAAACATGCAACAGATCAAGATGGGACAGTCCGGCCATCGGATCGGTCCGGCGGTGCATGGCGTAGCGCGTGGAAAGTAGCCCGGCGTCAAAGGTTTTCCCGTTGAAAGAGATCAGTCCGGATCTTCCCTCGACGCGTTGGGCCAGAAATTCCAGCAAGGCCGGTTCGTCCCCATGGTCTCGCATCAGAAGCTGCTCGGTGATGAACTCCTCTCCCTGGTAGTACCCTATTCCGACAAGGAAAGCGTAGGTCCCCGAGCCGCCGGCGAGGCCGGTGGTTTCGGTATCGAAAAAGAGAGCGCGCTCGACGGAAAAATCTTCCAAGCCGCCATACAGTGGGGCCAGACAGCCTGCGGCAAGCTCTCGCCCCCGGAATAGACACTGACGTCCATGTTGGTCGCCCACCTTGAATCGGTGGCTACTCACATGCAGCGGGCCACGAGAAGTTTCGACCAACCCGCCCCCTAGCACACGGACGAGGGCCTCACAATCCTGGTCTCGTCGCGACACCGACTGCGTTTCAGGACGGGATCCACCGAGGCCGGAGGTCCGCCGCAAAAGATCAAGTTTGCCGCGAAGTCCGCTCATGCGTGGTGAAGCTTAAGAGAACCGCTTGCGCAGCTTCTGGTACTCTTCGTCAGGCAAGTGGTCTTTAAGATGAGAAAAGCTAGCCTCGACGTCCTTGACCTCATTCTTACGGAAAGCCCGAGTCGCGTCTTTGGAGACTTTGCGAAAGACGTCTTTCAGTTCGTCACCCTGAAGCTCTCCTTGAGCTTCGAAGTAACGGATAGCAACTTCGCCCAATCCGTAAGTCCATCCGTAAACGAACGGCGCGGAGACGAGTTTACCGATAATCGGAATGAGGTTAGCCACAAACAAAGTCGTGATCTGACCGAAGACCGAGGCTCCACAGGCCGCCGATATATGAGCCAGGGTTTTTTCTGGCGGGTCTTTGACGTTGTAGGCTTTCCCGATTGATAGGATCATCGCTGTCTGGATCGGCATGAGGAAAACCAGATCGCTAAAGGGCAGAGGCACCAGCACGATCCCGGCCGCCGAGATGGCGAAGCTGCGGGCGATGTCTCGCGCCTTTTCCCGAGCGCCGGCGGGAGCCTGGGAGCCTCCAAAGGACAGAGGAGGCAAGGGCCGCGAGGCGTCCGAGGGGCGAAAAGTCGGAACAGGATTGTAAGGAGGCGGTGGGGCTTGCGGCCCACGCTCGCTCTTTTCGATCCAGTCACGCGGACGACTCGGATCGACTGACGGATAGTCGTAAGATTCCCAATACTGTGGCGGCGGAGGCGAGGAGGGGACGCTTTCCATGGGTGGAGGAGCAGATAAGTTCTGCGCCTGATGGGAGACAGAAGGACGCACCGTGCCCAGAGACGGGCTCGGAGGCGCGACCGAAGGGGTGACGGGACCTGGAGCAGCCAACCTGTTGCCGCATTGGCCGCAAAATTTCGCGTTAGGCTTAGCCTGAGCGCCGCAGTTATCGCAGTACGTTGTCATAGTCTTGAAAGGTGGTTCGGTTTTCGCTGATCCGCTCCTTCCAACCGCGAGCACCGGGGAAAGATTCGCGGCCACGGCAGGAAGTCGGATCCGATGGCCCCAAATCGAGCAAGGATGACGCCCTCCGCGAACAAGTCTGGTCTTCCGTGGCGGCTCCTGGGAATCTCCGTTCTCATGGCTCTGACTATTCCCTACGGACATTCCAAAATGCGGGGCTTTGGACCGCGATATTTAGGAAGGGCACAGATAACCCAGTCACTCATCGGAAAAGGGAGCGGCTGGCAACTCGTGGTGGACACGCGGGCTTTAGGAGCCGAGAACCTGGGAGCCTTGTCGACTGCTCTGAAAGAGCGTCTGAACTTTGAACTTCCAAGCGACTCAAAAACGTCCGGTATAGTCAGCATCCGCAGTTCGGGCAAGGCTAGGCCCATCGACTCCGATACAACCTTGGGGCAAGCTCCTCCCCCCGACCCGCTGTTCACCGGAGGTCCGCTACTCGCCGGGGAATGGTCTGACAACGCAACCTCCCTTCAGACCACGCTCTATCGTCAGCCCCAAAGCGACGGTTTGGTCAGCGGCCGGCTGACAGGGTCTTGGCCCGCCTTAGGTTCTGTCATCCTGGGTCAGGGCTTTTTGCTGGAACGGCTGGGTCCAATCCCCGAGCCGGTGGAGCGGCTGGTAGCCGTCGACGCCTCGCTGGTCGCCCTCTCGTCCCCCTTTCGGGAAAGGTTGGAAAAAAGCTGGCTTCGCTGGGAGTTCGCGACATTGGAGGAACTCCGAAAGGCGTTCGGTCCCAGCTTGACCTATCTCCAGTGGGAGGGTCGCTCCTACTTCTGTCTTTCCATGCTCGAGCCCCAGATGGTCGCTCGAACTCTCGCCAGGAGGTTTCCTAGCTCGGTGGTTCCGACAGCGGCCGTGAGGGCCGAGGGAACTCGGGTTCAAGGTTTTGATCCTGACGGACCAGCCTGGGCCGTCCGTGGGGACTATCTTTTGGCGACCCGTCAAGGCGGCACGGCGTCACTGGCGAAGTATCTCGGCTCGACTCTCGGCCCCAAAAGGAAATCATCTCGACTACGGACGGAACTCCAACGACTGGCTGTGACGGAACCCGGGTGGCACCTGGTGATAGTAACTCGCGCCCCGGACTCGGGCACGACCTGGGCCGCTCTTGTCCGTTGGCCCAAGGCCGGAGACTCCGAGTTCAGGGGATTTCTAGTGGTCGAGACGAGTCTAAAAGGCGGTTCCGGCAAGCCAACTCATAAGCTGTCCGGGCATAAGGCCGAGAACTAGAATTCCGGCGGCGCAGATGGCCAAAGCCACCGAGGTCATCGAGGTCGGAGGCTCTTCTTCCACCGGCTCGGTCACGACCAGGCCGTCGAACTCGGTGGCCTCTTTGGCGTCAAAGAGCGTGACCGCGGTTCCCAAATAGTAAGCCGCGCCGATCAAAGAGCAGACGATCCCGATCGCCGGCAGTACGGCGAACGGTGTGGCGATGGCGCTGCCGAACAGGTAAAACTTGGCCAAGAAGCCGCCCGCGGGGGGGATACCCGCGAGGGAGAGCAGAGACAATCCGAAGACGGAAGCCAGAGCCGGATGGCTGCGGCTCAAGCCCCGCAAGTCGGCTCTGGTCACGTCTCGGTTCAGAATCTCCTCTACCTTGGCCAAGGCCAAGAAAGCCCCCATATTAGCGAACAGATAGGCGGCCAGAAAAAAGAGTAGAGGGACCTCCATCTCCATTCCGATCAAAGGCGCGATCAGGATATACCCCGCGTTACCGACGCCGGAGAGAGCCAGCATTCGCTTGACATTTTTCTGGGCCAACGCCAGCAGGTTTCCGAGTAGCATGCTCAAGAGCGAGCAAGCCATCAAGACGAAGGTGATCCGCGAGCCTAGCTCGGGAACATCAACAAAAAAGCGCCACAACGCTATCACGGCGGCGACCTTGGTGGCCACCGACATAAACGCGGTCACCGTGGTCGGGGCGCCCTGATAAACATCCGGTGCCCAGAACTGAAAAGGTACCGCGGCCAATTTGAAGAGGAGGCCGCCGAGTACCATGACGGCTCCAGCCATGGCTAGAGGACTGGTCAGTCGTTCGGGCTGAGCGGCCATTTCGCTAAGCCATGTCGTCCCGGTGGCGCCGTAGAGCAGGGCTAACCCATACAACAGCACCGCCGAGGCTGCCGAGCTCAGAAGGAAGTATTTGATGCCGGACTCTTGGGAAGCTTCACGTTCAGGGAAAAAGATGCACAGAAGATACAAAGCGATGGAAAAGAGTTCCAGCCCCAGAAACAGCACGATAGCATTGAGAGCTGAGCTCATCAAGACCATGCCGATCGAAGCCCCGAGAATCAGGGCCACGAACTCGCCGCTGTGGCGATTTCCGTAACGCTCGAGTTCCTCTTGTCCAGCCAGGATCGCTAGCAGGGCGCAGGTTGCGATCAGAACGCCCGCCGCCCGGGAGAACTGGTCGCTGGCCAACATCGCGTTGAAGGAGTGGGTGGCGAGACTGTTCGGTTGGTGCAACAGGTAGGCGATTAACCCGAAGAGTCCGAGAGACGCGAACAGCATACTGACGGAACGGCGGCTGTCGGTGGAAGGTTTAAGTTCCAAGAGCAGGGCCCCTACCATCAAAAGTCCCATGACCGCCAGCGGCAAAAGCGCGCTCAAGGAAAGATCGGGGCGAACAAATACGAGTTCGGCCAGCAGATTCATCAGAGGACTCCCGCGACCCAAGCTTGGATCGGCTGTAAGAAAATGGAGGGCGCCAGTCCCATGACTAAGCTCAGCGCGACAGGAACCAAGAGTACGGCTAGCTCGCGACCGCGAAGGTCCGAGGGTGGACGGAAGGTCCCCAAATCTCCCGTGAAGATAGTCTGATACCAGCGAAGCATATAGGCCGCCGCCAGAATAATGCCCAGACAGGCGAGCACGGCGATGACGGGATAGCCGTCATAGACACCGGTCAAGATCAAAAGCTCCCCGGGAAACGAGCCTAAGCCCGGTTGGCCTAGAGAGGCCAGGACAAGAAATAGTACCAGGACCGTAAACTTGGGTGTAAGGTTTGCCATCCCGCCAAATCGGCGAAGCTCGTCAGGCATTCCTCGCTTTTCCATCAGGGCCACGGCCAGGAACAGCCCGCCGGTGGCAAGGGCATGGCCGGCCATCTGCAAGACCGATCCGGCTGTACCGGCTTCGGTCAGGGTCACGATGCCCAACGCGATCATCGCCATGTGGCTAAGGCTCGAGAAGGCCAACACTTCCCTTAGGGAGTCGGAGCCGAGAGCGGCGTAGGCGCCGTAAAGAAGCGAAATCACGGCCAATGTGCCAAGGATATTGAGGTACTCCACCATCGCTAGTGGAAAGACGGTCAATCCGACTTTGAGTAGTCCATAGGCTCCGGCTTTGCTCATCATCGCCGCGACGACCGCGACCGTGGACGCTGGAGCGTTGCGATAGAGCGGGGGGAGCCAGCCGTGAAGCGGAAAGACCGGCATTTTTACCAGAAAGGCCAGGGCGAAGGGGATGAACAGAAAAAGCTGCGTCGCCCGGGGTAGGCCGACAAGATTCGTGAAGTCGAGGTTGGGAGTGCCATCGGTTCCCCATCCGGCGAAGGCCAGGACCAAGACACCCAGCAGCATGGGTAGGGAGCCGACCAGGGTGAAGAGCAAAAATCGGACCGCTGTTTCCCGTCCGTTTTTGACCGACCATCCCGCTACAAGTAAAGCTCCGGGGATCAGCATTCCCTCAAAGAAGACGTAGAAAAGGCCTAGGTTTTGAGCCAAGAAGAGACCGCTGAGCATGGCGTTGAGCAGCATCAGGTTGGCCGAATAGAAGGCGATTCTCTCGGTACGCTCCGAGACGGTCAAAAGCGCGAGCCCGGTCAACAGAGGGGTCAAAGCGACCAGCCAGAGATTGGCGCCGTCGAGACCCAGGCTCCATGACAGGCCCATCTGGGGAATCCAGAGTCGCTTCACCGCAAGCGTCTCCAAGGGGATATTGCCGCTAGCGAGATAGCCGGCCAGAACCGTTTGAACGAAGGTGAAGACCACACCGAAGGTGCGAGCTCCCCGATCATTCATAAACGCCATCGCGAGTGCCGCGGCGAACGGAAGCAGCAGTAACGTGTCGAGATTAAAAACCGACATTAGACTCCTCCCCGCATGACGAGACTAAAGATTAAGAGCGTCGTGACACAGGCCGTGATAACCAGAAGATAGTGCCGAACTTGTCCCGAGTGAATCTGCCCCAGGACCAAACTCAAAGACCCGAAGGAGCGACCCACGAAACTTGGTAGAGTTTCCTGGAGAAAATGGTCAGAACCCCGGGCGGTGAGACCGCCAAGGGCCGAGAACGCGCGGGTGAAGAAAGCATAGAAAGGGTCAAATCCCGCGCCATTACGGACTCCTACCAGAGGAGGACTCTCCCCGCCCAGGGGATCACGATCGCCCTTGCCAAACATCGCGAAGGCTATCGCTATAGCTACAACGACCGCCACCGAAAGTCCAATGGCCGCGCCGCTGGTGGCGCCTGGTTCGATGGCGAAGGCATGATTTGTCATGCTCGGGTCGAGGAAGGCTTGGAAGTCGGGATGGATCGATCCGGCTCCCAGCGACAGCAACATTAAAACGGCGCAACTGGCTGTGGTGGGCGCCCCCGGAAGGTGGGGATGCTCGATCTTGCTGGGTCCGAGAAAGGTCAGGAAGAATGCGCGTCCCGTGTAGAAGGCGGTCATCACGGCCACAAGGGCGCCGATGACAAAGAGCGGCGTCCCCCCTGGGTGGTGATGGGCCGCGTGAAGGATGGCTTCCTTGGAGAAGAAGCCCGCGGTCAACGGGAAGCCGGCAAGGGCCAAGCTACCAACGGCGAACATCACCGCCGTGGCCGGCATCTGCCGGCCTAGACCGCCCAGCTTCCTCATATCCTGCTCCCCGTGGGCGGCGTGAATCACGATTCCCGCCGTCAGGAAGAGCAGAGCTTTGAAGAAGGCGTGGGTGACTAGGTGGAAGACGGCGGCGCCGTAAGCTCCGACGCCGACCGCCAAGAACATGTATCCGAGCTGGCTCATGGTGGAGTAAGCCAACACTCGCTTGAGGTCGGTCTGCACCATCGCGCAACATGCCGCGAAGAGAGCCGTCACCACACCCAGGTAGCCTATCGCGGTAGCCAGCGCCGGGACGAGCTCCAGGAACATGTAGCTTCGGACCAGCAGGTAGACGCCCGCCGTCACCATGGTAGCCGCGTGAATCAAAGCCGAGACGGGAGTGGGACCTTCCATCGCGTCCGGCAGCCAGGTGTGCAGTGGAAGTTGGGCCGACTTGGCGTAAGCTCCCACCATCAGACCCAGGGTTACCACCGTCAGCCAGCCGGTGGCTTGGCCGTTATTAGTCAGGCCCGGCAAGACCTCTTTGAAAAGAGTAGTGTAGTCGACGGTTCCGGCATACTTGACCAGGGCGAAGACCGCCACCATCAGTCCGATATCGCCGATCACGTTCATCACGAAGGCTTTCTTGGAAGCCGCCGCCGCGCTCGGTTTCTCTCGCCAAAATCCGATCAAACCGAAGGAAGCGAAACCCACGCCTCCCCAACCAATGATCAAGGTGGCGTAGTTGTCGGCTAAAACCAGAAAGGTCATGGCCGCGATGAAGATGTTCAAAAGTGTGAAGAAGCGTGGAACGTCTGGGTCGTGCTCCATATACTCCGAGGAGAACCAGTGGATGAGAAATCCCACGCCGGTGATCACGCTCATGAGGGTCAAACTCAAAGAGTCGACATAGAGCCCAAAAGAGATCGTGGTTGGCGGCGTGGTCGGCAGCGCCGCCCAATCCCAAAGTTTGATGTTCTCAGGAACCGGGTTACCGGTGAGTTTTCTGATCACCGTCGACAAGACGATGAGAAAGGAGCATCCCACGGCGGCCGAGGCGACAAATGCCGAGCCTGTTTTGCCCAATTGACGTCCGGCCACACCCACGACGAGCGCGCCCAAGATCGGGAGCAGTAGAGTCAGAACCATGGGGTCGAAGTTTTCAGTCATCCGAGTCCTCTAACCCTTAAGCGTGGCCATACTGTCCACGTCCACGGTGTGCTTATTCCGAAAAATAGTGATGATAATGCCGAGTCCGACCACGGCTTCGGCGGCCGCGATGGTCATCACCACGAAGGTGAACACAGGACCATCGGAAGGCCCACCATGGAATCCCTGGAATTTCGTGGTGAATCGAGAGAAGGTCACGAAAGCCAGATTCGATGCGTTGAGCATAAGCTCGATCGACATGAACATGACCAGAGGGTTCCGCCGGACAGCCATTCCGACCAGGCCTAAAGAGAAGACCAGGGCGGAAATGATGAGAAAGAATTCGGGGCTGTTAGCCATCGCCGAGTTGCCGCCTTCCCCCTAAAATCACCGCACCGATCAGAGCGACCAAAAGCAAAAACGCGGTCCCTTCAAAGGGAAGCAAGAACGGCCCGAACAGGTCGAGAGCGAAACTTCTGACCGTCACCAAGGGGGCATCGGGCGCAGCCAAGTGGTCGTGAAGCTGGCTACGAGAGATGGCGAAAACCAGAGCTCCGAAAGCCCCCGCTCCCGCCGCGATACCGGCTAGAGATGGAAGATTGTCAAAGATTTTGAATGGCTCTTCCTTAGGCGACAAAGTGGTGACGGCGAACATGAACACCACCATCACCGCTCCGGCGTAAATCAGAAGTTGAGCCACCGCGAGAAACTGGTGGGTTAGAGCCAAAAAGAGAGAGCCTACACCCAACAGATGCACGGTCAAAAAAAGCGCGCTGTGCACCGCGTCTTTACTGGCGATGACACCGACGGCGCAGCCGACCGTGATGAGGGCCGCCAGCACTAAAAGAATGTCAGGCATCTTGAGCCTCTTCTTCCCCACGCTTCGGAGGGAGCGGTTTTTGACCCAACTTCAGGTCGCCTCGCCCTACCGCCGCCGCCGAGGTAGCTGATCCGTCGAAGGTGCCGGTTTGCGCCGGAACACGGTCGGCCACCGTCTCCGGAGGCTTGGGGTCCCAGTATTCAGTGGTGCCCAAGGTGGACTGGCCCATAGGCTCTAGCAGATCTTCCTTATGCATCAGGAGCGAGTCTCGGGAGTAGCCGGCCAGCGCCGTATTGTTCTCTAGCGTGATGGCGTTAGTCGGACAAGCCATTTCACAATGTCCGCAGTAGATGCAGCGAAGAAGATCCACGTCGAAGACTTTGGCGAATCGCTCGCCTTTGGAGGTCGGAGATTCTTTCGAATTTTCTTCGGCTTCGATGTAGATCGCGCCGGCCGGACAGGTTCCCTGACACAACAGGCAGCCCACGCAGCGCTCCTGGCCATCGGAATAACGGTGCAGCACGTGTCGTCCGCGAGTCCGTTTGGGCACGACGCGTTTCTCTTCCGGGTACTGCTTGGTGACCGGCTTTTCCAACAGATTCTTAAAGGTGATGGACATGCCCTTACCCAGGGCAATCAGGTCATCGACAACTCTATCCATGGGCTTCGACCTCCCGACGTCGATTCAATTTTCCGAAAGCGTATAGCAAGAGAACAACCGACAGCACGACACCCATAAACTGTAGGTGGGTCCAATCGAGCACCACGCCCACGGCGGTGATGGCCAGGTTCAACAAGGCCAGCGGCAACAGGACCTGCCAGCCGATCCGCATCAGCTGGTCGTAGCGAAAACGCGGCAAGGTGGCGCGCAGCCATATGAAGACAAACATAAAGAATGCGATTTTGAGCAGAAAGTAGATCGCACTGTAGGTCGGAAGCCATCCCATCAAGGGAGCCCGCGAGGCGCCCGGGAAGAGCCACGGTCCTCCTAAGAAAACCGTGGTGGCCACCGCGCTGACCGTGATCATGGCGACGTACTCCGCCATAAAAAAGAGGGCGAACCGCATCCCGCTGTATTCAGTGTGAAAACCCGCTCCCAGCTCTTGCTCGGCTTCCGGCAAGTCGAAGGGGGCACGGTTGGTTTCAGCCACCGCCGCGATACAAAAGAGAAGAAAGGCCATCGGCTGGGCGATCCCCAGCCACAGTTGGCCTTCCTGATAGACCGCGACCTGAGAAAAGGAGAGACTTCCCACCATCATCAGCGGAGAGAGAAGCGCCGCGCCCAAAGCCAGTTCGTAAGACACCATCTGGGCTGAGGAACGAACCGCGCCGATCAAGGAGTATTTGTTCCCGGAGGACCAACCGCCCAGCACGATTCCGTAGACCGCGAGCGAGGTGATGCCCAGCAGGAAGAGCACCCCGACGTTGATGTCGGCGATCTGCCAGAGATGTCGCTCTGGAGGGTTTGGAGACCCCGGCTGTTGGGCGAAGGCGCTCGGGTCCAGCTGTACGGGGATGACCGAGAACGAGGTCAGCGCGACGATCAAAGAGATGCAGGGAGCGGCCAGATAGATGAAAGGACGGGCGCCCGCGGGCATCAGCTGTTCTTTAAAGAGCAGCTTGAGTCCGTCGGCCAAAGGTTGAAGCAGTCCGAAAGGACCGGCCCGGTTGGGCCCGATTCTCCATTGGAACACCGCCACCAAGCGGCGCTCGGTGTAAGTCATGTAGGCGAAGGCGGTCAGCAGCACCACGGCGGTGGTGAGGGCTCTAGCGGCCACCAGGGCGACTTCGAGAACAGTCATGGCTACTTTTTCTTCTCCTTGGAACCTTTGCCCCTAGACTTTTTTGGCTTCTGGCCAGAGCTCTTTTTCGAGGTCTCGGAGGCAGCTTCAACGGGCGCCTCAGTCACCGACGGCTCGGCGGCGGGCTCGCTTTCGGCCGCGGGCTCCAGCGTTTTCGCGTCCGCTTCAGCCTGGTCCCCCGGCTCGTCGCCCTTTTCGGTCACGCCGGCCTCCGAATCCGTCCCGTCGGCAACTTTGGCCTGCGAGCTTTCGACCTTGTCAGCCTCGTCCGACTGAGAGGCATCTTGCTCGGTGACCACATCGACGGTAGCGACGTTAGAGTCTCCTTGACCCTCTTTCTTCTCCGCCGTGCTCTCCTGTGTATCAGGAACCGCGGGCGGCTTTTGCTCCTCCACTTTAGCCTCTTCGGCCACCGGAGCGACCTCAGGTTCGACGGGTTCGGGCAGAGCCGGCGGCGCGGGAACCAGAACGGCGACGTGAGCGCCCACTCCAAGTTTTTGGTGGCGTTTGGCCGGCGTCGGTCCAGCCGGCTGAGCCGAGGAAGTGGCCATCACGCGCAGCGGGATGTATCCGGCTTTGCTCGGGGGGTCTTCCACCTTGGGCTCTTCCGTGTGGCGGTCATAGTCGTAGGCCAGTCCCAGCATGGCGGCGATACGCCTGGGGTCGTCTTGGCCCGGAACGGAGGGGGGGCGATCGCCGCGCGAGATGCGCGAGGCCCCTTCCACCTTGGAGCCGGTGTTGGCCAGCGGCATCCACATCGGTGTGTCCACCTGCGGAACCGGGATGGCGGAAAGGTCGGGCCGCGGCATGCCGAGGTCGGCCTGCTGAGGATAAGACCAGTGCATCTCACCCTGGCTTTCAAAGTTGGCGTAGGAGAGCCCGCTGAAGGCGGGGTTGAGCTCGCCGATCTCGGAGAAGACCTGGCGGGTCGTCTTGTACGGCGCTTCTCCGCCCTTGGCGAACTTCCAGATAGCAGAGGCGATGGCCCAAGCCGGTTGGGATTTTCCGACCGGCATCACCGCCTGTCGGGAAAGCTGGATGGTCCCGTCGGTGGAAACGAACACGCCGTGGCTTTCGACCCAGGTCGACATAGGCAGCACGATGTCGGCCTGCTCCGTGGTAGCGTTTGGCGCCGTCGCGCAGGCCACTAGAAAGCTCGGCTTTTTAGCACCCTCGAGGGAGAGCGGGTCGCAGCCCACCGCGAAGATCACACCGCTTCCCGCCTGAGCGGTCTCCCGGTAGCCCTGGCCGGAGCGGCTGGAGAACTGGCCCCAGGATTGGCCGTAGGTTTTGACCCCGTCAAGTTTGGCCCCGCCCGGTCCCATAGCGGGCAGAAAGCCCACCTGATCCAGGCCGACAGCGTTGGCGCCGCTTCGCAAGTGTAAGAGGCCATGCGGAGCGGTGGCCCATCCGCGTGCCTTGATCGCCTCGGGCAACTTTTCCAGTCCCTGAGCCGACAGATCCCCGGTCGCGATGACCAGGACCTTGGTTTTATCGCGGAAGACCTCGACGAGTTTGTCCCAATCCGCCGATGATGAGCCTCCGGCTTCCCAAGGACGTGGAGCCGGTATCCGAAGTCCGCCGGCCTCCGCCTCGGGCATGCTATCGATGGAGCTCAACAGCTTCTCCCACAGAGCGCTGGGCTGGCCCACCGCGATGAAGTCGGCCAGCCCTTCCATCAGCGGGCTAGAGTTCAAGCTGACCAGCCTGGCTCCCCGGCGCAGGCCCTTCTTGATTCGAAGGTCAGCCCCGGCGTGAGTGGCGTGTGGATGGCTGCCCACACAGACGATCACCTCGGCGTCGTCGCATCCGGCGATACGTGCGGTCGCCTCGGAATCACCACCGGTCAGGGCCTCGTGGGCCGAGGCGTGGGCTAGATTTCCCTTTTTCACCAGTCCGCGAGCGATGCGAAGCCAGGCGTGACCATCCTCTAGTGACAACTGGGAACCCAGCAGAATCGAGCTGATGGCGCTCTCGTCGCTCAGCTTGGCCGCGACCTCGGTTAAGACTTTCTCCCAAGTCACTGGCTCCAGCTCTCCGGAGCCGTTGCGCATCAGGGGCGTCTCGAGCCGGTCGTCGGCGTGGATGTGGTCAAAGCCGTAGCGACCCTGATCACACAGCCAACCGTCGTCGATCTCGTCGTTGCAGCGGGAGCGAAAGCGCACCACTTCGTCAAAGCGAACGTCCACCGTGATGTTGCAGCCGACCGAACAGTGATTGCACAGTCCAGCGAAATGCTGCTGTTCCCAAGGGCGGGCGTTGAATCGGTACGACTTGGCGGTCAGAGCTCCCACCGGGCAGAGCTCGATGGTGTTACCCGAATACTGAGAGTCGAAGGAGCGTCCGGCGAAGGTGCCGATCTCGGAGCGGTTGCCGCGATCGACGATGACCAGCCCCTCCTCCATCGCGATCTCGCTACAGAAACGAACGCAACGCTGGCACATGATGCAGCGCTCGCGATCGAGCAGGACGTTCCGGCCGACCTGCTTGGATTTCTCGAAGTGCCGCTTCTGCTCCACGAAACGGGTGGTGGAAGGGCCGTAGCGAAGCACGAAGTCCTGCAGGTCGCACTCGCCGCCTCGGTCGCAGACGGGGCAGTCCAGAGGGTGGTTGATGAGCAGAAACTCCAGAACCCCCTCCCGAGCGGCCACGGCTTTGTCACTGCGCGTGTGCACCACCATGTTGGGCATGACCTCGGTGGTGCAAGCCGCCATCACGGGAGCGCGCTGGTTCTCGACCTCCACCATACAGACGCGGCAGGCGCCCACCGGTTTCATCTTGGGATGATAGCAGTAGACCGGAATCTCGACTCCGATCTGGCGGGCGGCCTCCACCACCAGGGTGCCGCGCGGCACCTCCAGTTGGTGACCGTCGATGGTGATGGGGACAAGGTTATCAGCCATTACTTACCTGCCAACTCTTTCTCAGACCGGAGCATCGAGACGCCGTGTTGGCAAAAGTACTCGAACTCCTCGGGGAAGTACATGAAGGCGCTCATGATACAAGAGGTGGCCGAATCGCCCAGGGGACAGAACGCCTTCCCTTTCAGGTTTCCGCAAACGGATTTCAACAAGGGGATGTCCTCGGGTCGCCCGTTACCTCGGACGATGCGGGTCAGGATGTCCACCAGCCACTTGGTGCCCTCGCGACAGGGGGTGCACTTCCCACAAGACTCTTCCTCGAAGAACTGATCCAGGTTGAGACAGACCTCCACGATACAAGTTTTGTCGTTGATGATGACGATGGCTCCGGAGCCTGCCATGGATCCGGCGGCGGCGATGGCTTCGAAATCACAGGCAACGTCGAGATGCTGCTCGGTCAGCATAGGAGCCGAGGCGCCACCGGGGATGATCGCCTTGAGCTCACCGCCCCAGACGCCCCCGCCCAGCTCGTAAATCACCTCGCGCATGGTGGTGCCCAGCTCGATCTCGTAGTTTCCGGGTTTGTTGATGTGCCCGGACAGGCAGATCACGCGGGTCCCCTTGCTCTTCTCCGTGCCCAGCGAGCTGTACCATTCGGCGCCCTTTCTCAAGATGGCGGGCAAGGTGGAGAGGGTCTCCACGTTGTTGATCACGGTGGGGCAAGCGTACAGGCCTTCCACCGCCGGAAAGGGAGGCTTGAGGCGAGGGAAGCCGCGTTCGCCTTCCAGCGAGGACAACAGCGCCGACTCCTCACCACAGATATAGGCTCCGGCGCCCCGGTGAACCACGACGTGGCAGCGGATCCCCTTGCTCATTACGTCATCGCCCAAAAGATTGGCGGCGTAGGCTTCCTGAACGGCCTGCTCCAAAGCCTCATAGCCTTCCAGCATCTCTCCACGGATGTAGATGTAAGCGTTCTCGATGCCCACCGCGTGACAGGCGATGATGATGCCTTCCACCAACTGATGAGGTAGCTGCTCGACCATCTCCCGGTCTTTGCACGTTCCCGGCTCGGACTCGTCACAGTTGACGCAAAGGTATTTCGGCTTCCCCGTGTTGTTGGGCACGAAGCTCCACTTCAAGCCTGTGGGGAATCCGGCACCGCCGCGTCCCCTTAAGCCGGACTGCTTGACCAGTTCGATCAGATCGCCGGGAGCCATCGCCAGGGCCTTTTCCAGCCCCTGATATCCCTCATTCTTACGGTAGACATCGAGGCCTTTGATCCCCTCGATGTCGCGTTTTTCAAAAATCACGCGCGTCGCCATGGTTTAAGCCTCTCTTTCCTCGGGACGTTGCCAGGACTCTGGAGCCGCCGGATATCGAGGATCGCCTTGACGCAAACGCTCGAGAAGTTCCGGCATCTTCTTGGGGTCGCAGTTTTCCACGAAACGGTCGTTGACCTGAAGCACCGGCGCGCCCACGCAAGCGGCCAGGCACTCTCCGTGAACCACCGTGAACATGCCGTCCTCGGTCATCTCTCCCGGCTCCACTCCGAGATGCTCGCAGAGGCTATGCTCCACGCCCTCGGAATTGCGCAACCAACAGGAGATGGAGCGGCAAACCTTCAGCACGTACTTACCCACCGGTTTGCGGTGATACATATAGTAGAAGGTGACCAGGCTTCGCACCTCGGCCGGAGCCATGCCGAACATCTCGGCGACCTCTTCCTGGGCTTCCTCCGGCACCCAACCCAGTTGCTCTTGCACTACGTGCAGGGCGGGCAAGATGGCCGAACGCGCTTTGGGATACTTGGCCATCAGTTCGCGGATGCGCTGCTTGGACTCCTTGGAGAGGAGCTTCAGCCCGGGAATCGGTGCGGGTAAGGCAGTTTCGTGATTGCTTGAACTCATTGCTTTGAAAAACTCCTAGCGGTCACAATCGCCGAGCACGAAGTCGATGGAGGCTAGAATTACCACCACGTCGGCGAGAAGTAGCCCCTTAACCAGTTCGGGCAGAAGCTGGACGTTCGTAAACGACGGGGTGCGAACGCGCATGCGATACGGTTTATTGCTGCCGTCACTCGTCATGTGGAATCCCACTTCCCCCCGCGGCCCTTCCACCGCCTGATAGACATCGCCCGGCGCGGGCGAGAAGCCCTGGGTGAACAGCTTGATGTGGTGGATGAGCGACTCCATCGAGTATTGAATCTCGTACTTGGGAGGCGGCACGATCTTACGGTCGTCGGTGCGGTACGGCACTCCTATACCGGGCGGCGGAATTTTCTTGAGGGCCTGGCGGCAAAGCTTGATCGACTCCTCCATCTCTTCCATTCGGACAATGTAGCGATCGTAAGAGTCACCCGTGGTGCGGGTCGGAACTTTGAATTCGTAGTCGGGGTAAGCTGCGTAGGGTCGATCCCGGCGCAGGTCCCAGTCGAGCCCGCTGGCCCGAGCCACCGGTCCGGTGATGCAGAAGTCGCGTGCCATCTCGAGCGTGAGAAGCCCGATTCCTTTAGTTCGCTCCATCCAGATAGGGTTGGCCTCGAGCAGGCCATAGTACATTCCGATCTTGGATTCCAGCCGATCGAGAACCTCCGAGGTTTTCTCCAAGAAGCCGGGATTGAGGTCGGCCATCAAGCCCCCCGGTTGGATATAGGAGGTCATCATACGAACACCGGAAACCTGCTCGAACAGGTCCAGGATGTTCTCTCGCTCCTGAAAGCAGTACAAGAACATGCTCATGGCTCCGGCATCGAGGCCGGATGTTCCCAGCCAGACCATGTGGCTGGCGATGCGCTGCAGCTCCACCAGCAACACGCGGATATGGGAGACCCGCTCTGGAACCGAGATCCCGAGCAGCTTCTCCACGGCCAGCGAGTAGCCCAGGTTGTTGTTCAAAGGCGCCAGGTAGTCCATCCGATCGGTGACGGTGAGAGCCTGTTGGTAGGTCTTGACCTCGGCCGTCTTCTCGATACCGGTGTGGAGATAGCCGATGTCGGGATCGGCCTTGACGATCTTTTCACCGTCGATGGTCAGGATCAGTCGCAACACCCCGTGAGTGGAGGGGTGCTGCGGACCCATGTTCATGATGGTGACGCCGCTACCGTCCTCGGTTTCAAAGCTCGCCGCGCTGGGTGGAATTTCGGGTTGGGTTTGGGTGGACATAGGATGAAGTCTCTTTATCGGAACAGGGAGCTCGCCGGTCCGGTGACTGGAAAGTCTTTACGCAAGGGGTAGCCGTGATAGTCCTCGGGCAGCAGAATACGGCGCAGGTCGGGATGGTCATTGAAACTGATGCCGAAGAGATCGTAAATCTCCCGTTCGAACCAGGAGGAGCCCGACCAGAGCGGGGTCAGACTGTCGAGAGGCTGGTTCTCCCCCACCACGGCCTTGAGGCGCACGAACTCTTTAAGTTCCGGGGAACTGAAGATCGCCATCACGTCAAAGCGCGGATCGCGGTCGAGATAGTCCACCGCGGTCAAGTCGGAGAGCTCCACAAAGCCTCTGGCTTGAAGGTGAGCGGCGCTGGCCCGCCAGGCGGCCGGCATGACCCAGAAGGTCATCTCGTCACGGTCTTCCCTGCTACCCAGGTAGTTCGGCCCGGCCACCTCGGAGAGGCTTTGGGCGAGACCTCGAACGGTTTCCGAGATCGGTTTGCTCAAAGTGCTCATTCTAAGCTTTCTGTCCGGCTGGATAGGGATCTACGGATGCCATTTTCAGTTGAACCAGGTTGGGGTTCTCGGCCACCGCCACGCGTGGGTCGACGCCCGGTGGGATCCCCTTGTCGATTTTATCCTGAAGCATGGTGAAAGCGGTCATCAGCGCTTCCGGGGTAGGAGGGCAGCCCGCGACGTAAACGTCGACCGGTACGATCTTGTCTACCCCTTGCACGATGGCGTAGTTGTTGAAGACGCCGCCACAAGAAGCGCATGCGCCCATGGAGATGACCCATTTGGGGTCGGGCATCTGGTCGTAGATCTGGCGAAGTACCGGGGCCATCTTGATGGACACGCGGCCGGCCACGATCATCAGGTCGCTTTGGCGAGGCGAGGCACGAAATACCTCGGCGCCGAAGCGGGAGATATCAAAGCGCGAGCCGGAGGTCGCCATCATCTCGATGGCACAACAGGCCAAACCGAAGAGGGCCGGCCAGACGGAATTCTTGCGCGCTTCCTTGGCCGCCCACTTGAGCGGACCGAAGTTGGCCAGTTTCGTGGTGATCACGCCGAAGCTTGTGGTCTTTCCCTGGGCCGGAAACAGAGCGTCGGAAGCATAGACGATCCTCTGTTGAGAGGCGATCTCTTCCCCGTCGGGCTTTTCTAGGAATTCCATTGGAACGCCCCTTTCTTCCATACGTAGAGATAGCCAACAACCAGAAGGGCGAAGAACGTTCCCACCTCAGCCAACAGAAAGAGACCGTCAGCCGTCGAGGCCTGGGCCACCGGCTTGAGAATCGTGGCCAATGGATAGAAAGCGACCGCTTCGACGTCAAAGATCAAAAAGAGCATCGCGACTTGCAAGAAGCGAATAGAAACCCGAGTCGGCATCGGAGCGATATCTTCAATACCGCACTCGTAAGGCTGATCTTTTTGGGGGTTCGGATTTCGTGGACCGACCACGAACGAGATGCCCAGAATGGCCAGCGCGATCACCGCCGCCACCGCGAACATAATGCCGATGTTTGCGTACTCTACTAACATAGCTTGTGAATTTTATCACAATCTCCAATCGCGGGTAAACCCACGGGGGTTATCGCGCGAAGTCCCAAGGCTCCTGCCGAACGGAGGTTCTATCCCCGTTTTCCGTGCCGGGCGCCACCGGCGCCCTTCACGGAAAGAGTTTCAGACCGGCCAATTGGGCCAGAGCCCTTTGTCGAACGTCACTGTCTACCAGAGTACGACAACGAGTCAGGTTCGCACTGGCCGCGTAAAGAACGTCGAGGCTTCGGGCCATCAGGGGCGGTTGGGCCTGATAGGCTAGTCGGATCAAGGCCACCGCTCTGGTGCTGACATCCGCACCTTGAGGAACCACGCGAACCCGCCCCGCCCCAATATCGGAACAAAACTGCTGGAACAGGCTGTCGGCCGCGCCGGCAACAAGACCGCCGGTTTGTTCTCTGCGTCGAAGCGCGGAGAATAGCTCGACTCGGGTTAATTCCGCGGTGATCGGTGGCTGACCAAATCGGGCAAGCGCGTCCAGAAATCGGGCAAGCGCGTCCAGATAAAGGGGGCTATCTGGTTCCCTGACGTACAGTTTCAGTAGCGCCGAAGTATCCCAATACCTCACAGCTCTCGCTCTTGGCGATCAATGTCGAGCAAGCTCTCCACTGAAGCGCCATGAGCCCCGGTACTGTAAAGCGTTTGCAGGCGAAGAAGCTCTTCGTGCCACTGCCGCATGTCCGGCCTATCATGCCCATCAATCCTGGTCAGACGAGCCTTCGGTTTACCGAGCACGGTGATCAAAATCTCCTCGCCGTGCGAGGCCAATTCGACCAACTCAGAAAGTCGGGCTTTGCTTTCACGAAGATTGATAATCATGTCACTGTTGTAGTCCCATATCCTGGAAATGCCAAGCCGAACTGCGACCTTTCAACCCACGACGAATCATCTGGGTCTCAATAGCTACTAGACCTCCCGCCCGTCTGACTTATCCGGATCACAGGTAGAATCTCCAGTTTTGAGAGTTCAGAGCGTCAAGCGAATGGCGGCGAGCGAGGTCACGGAGATGACGAGCCAGAGGAGCAGTCCGTACAGCAGCGGCCGGGCACCGACGCTTCGAAGATTGGGTAGCGACAGTCCCGCGCCGATGAGAAAAAGCGTCACACTCATCCCGATTTTGGCCAGTTGGTAGGCATCGTCGGAATAGCTCTCAAGGCCTGGAACAAAGGTCCGGCAGGCCGAGGCCAGGACAAAGGCTCCGATGAACCATGGAATAGCGAATTTCCCTGGCTTTTCAGACGTTTTAGGCCAGAAATTCGCGAAGGCCAAGGCCACGGGTATGATCCAAAGGGCTCTCGACAACTTGACCGCCGTGGCCACCAGCAGGGCCTCGCGATCGAAGGAACCAGCGGCTCCAACAACGCTGGAAACATCGTGGATGGCAACGCCCGCCCATGTTCCGAACTGCTCAGAGGATAGTCCTAGAGCGTGCCCGAGCGGAGGGAAAATATAGAGTCCGGCCGCGTTGAGAAGAAACACCGTTCCTAAAGCCACGGTGACCTCGGCTTCTCCCGCGGTGATCACCGCGGCCACCGCCGCGATGGCACTGCCTCCACAGATGGCGGTCCCCGCGCTGATGAGAGCGCCCGCCTCACGGGTTATCTTGAGCCATCTCGCCAACAGGTGTCCTAACAGTAAAGTCATCAGGATCGTGGTGGTGGATAGGAGCAACCCATCGAGGCCGGCGCCCAGCAACGCCTTGAGATTCATTCCGAAACCCAGGGCCACCACCGAAAACTGCAACAGAGACCTGCCCAGTTTCAAAATCAGGCTCGGGTTAGGATTGGCTCCAGTCAGGCCAAGAACAAGTCCCAGGGCGAGAGCTGAGGCTGGGGATAGCCCCAAACCAATGACACTCAAGGCGAGTATTCCGAGCAACGCATATTTCATGCCGCCAGGCTAAACGAGACACCACTATTCGTCCAATGAATGTTTTGCATATTTGACATAATCCGTGGTTATATCAATGTGTGAATCTTTCTCACCTTTCGGTCTTCCACCTCATCGCCAGGCGCGGTTCGGTCAGTCGCGCCGCCGAGGAGCTGCACCTGAGCCAACCGGCTGTCTCGAAGCAGCTGTCTAGTTTGGAGCGAGAGCTGTCGGTGCGCCTCTTTTCCAGAAGTGGGAAAGGGATGGTCCTGACTGAGGCCGGCTTAGTCTTATTAAGCTACTCTGAACGCTTGTTTGCCCTGGAGGCTGAAGCCGAGCAGGCTATCGAGGAGGTACGAGGCTCACGACGGGGCCGTCTTGGGGTCGGAGCCAGCACGACGGTGGCGAACTACCTCTTTCCGCCTCTTCTAAGCAGCTTCCATCGACGCCATCCGGGTGTGAGCTTGGACCTCAGAGTCGGCAATACAGCGCAGGTCCAGGCCTGGCTTCGCCAGGGGGAGATCGCGCTTGGATTCACCGAGGGGCTTCGGCCGGACGAGGGGATCGATTCGGAGGTCTTCGGCTGGGACGAACTGGTTCTGCTCACTTCGACTCCACCGCGGGGCTCGATGTCCCCCCTTGAACTCAAAGACACTCCGCTCATCCTCCGTGAGCCAGGGTCGGGGACCCGCGCCGTTCTGGAGGCCGTGCTGTCTCAACACGGCATCGTCCTTGAGGAGAATCTGATCTTAGGCAGTACGGAAGCGATCAAGGGCGCCGTGATGGCTGGGTTGGGTCTTGCCTTTCTGTCCCGACTGGCGGCCGAAACCGACCTGCGGGCGGGACGACTTTTCGTCCAAGAACTGCGGGGGCTTCGAGTTCCCCGACCCCTCTACTTACTGCGCAGGAGAAACTCCCCAACCTCCCCCATTGCCCGGGAATTTCTCGAGTTACTTCCTGGGGGAAGAGAATCTCTCAGGAGCCAGTGGGGTTCAAACTCGCATGAGTAAGCTGCTGCTTTTGGCTCTCGTCGTCGTGGGCGCGCTCGCGTGGATGGGATATCGGACTCGGCGGCCGCCGCCTTCGACCACGGTGTTCGACTACAGCTTGACCGACACCGAGTGGAAAGCGAAACTCTCGCCGGAAAGCTATCGCGTTCTGCGCCACGAGGCGACCGAGCGTCCGAATACCAGCGCTTTGAATCATGAAAAGAGAGCTGGCGAGTTTGATTGTGCCGGCTGCGGAAATCCTCTCTTCCTCTCGGCTGACAAATTCGACTCGGGGACGGGATGGCCCAGCTTCACCCGCCCGGCCAGGACCGAGGCGGTGGGGAGCAGGACCGATGTGAAGCTGTTGATTCCGCGAGCCGAGGTTCACTGCGCGCGATGTGGCGGCCACCTCGGGCATGTCTTCAACGACGGCCCCGCTCCCACAGGGAAACGGTACTGCATTAACGGAGCGGCATTGGCCTTTCAGCCCTCTACAGCCACGAGAGACTGAACTTGATCGGAATGAGAACGCCCCTTTCAACAACTCGAAGGTGCTTCACCTTGGAAGACGCCTCGAGAAAACCAGGAGGCCCAGGGCGCCGAAGAGCAGGTTCGCCAACCAAGCTCCTAGCCAGGGAGCGAGAGTCCCCCCCAGGACGAGGGCGCCGGCGACCGTGGTGAACAGATAGTAGGCTAGAGCGATCCCCACGGTGACCGCTAGGCAGCCGCCGAGCTGTTGGCGGTCCCCGGTCAACGCGATGGGGATCGCGATGAAGGCTAGGACTACGGAAGAGAAGGCCAAGGCCAACCGCTGGTGGAGTTCCAGGAGGTCGGCTCGGCGTGAGGCGACCGCCGCGCTGGACTTCTCCTGGTTGGAGGCCAACTTCCGCCATAGGCTACGTATCGACTCCACGTCTCCCTTGAGTCGGAGCAACTGGGAAGCTTCGGGCAGAGGCCCGAAGATTCCTGAGGCGGTCGAGAGCTCGTGGAGCGAGGTCTCGACCGAAGGCTCCTGATCAGACCCGTAGACGGTGCGCCGGACGGAGCTAAGTCGCCAACTCATTCCGTCCCACCGCGCGCTCTCGGCGTAGAGCTCCTCCACTCGACGGCCCTCGAAGAAAAAGTGGGCCACGACTCCGTGCATCGTCGCGGTCTCCAGGTCCAGACTGTGGATCATCAACAGTCGTTCTCTTCCGTCGGGTAGCGCCTCGGGTCCCTGGAATTGGCCGCGGAAAAAAACTCCTTGACCCTGGCTGGCGCTGGCCGTCAAGAGGGCCGCGCGTCTGGCGGCCCAGGAGGCCAGACCCTCGGAGAGGGCCAGGCTGGAGAGGGCGCTCAGCGCGGAGAAGAGCAAGATAGGGTGGGCCAATCGACGCTGGCTGATTCCACAGGTGAGTAGTCCAAGAACCTCTCCTCGTTCCATCATACGGTTTAAGCACAATAGGGCCGCCAAAAGAACGGAGAGTGGGACGACGAGAGTCTGAAAGGTGAGGGCGCGTAAGACGAGGTACCAGCCGAACTGGACCAAGCCCAGGGAGGCTATCTGGCGGGCCACGCTAGAGACCGAGTCGACCGCGCAGAAGGCGGTCAGAAAGAGTCCGAATCCGGCCGCGAAAAGGACAGCTGTTTCTCTTAGCAGATAGCGATTGAGGGTCGACACGCTGGGCTCAGTCTCCCCCACCCAGCTCGGAGAGGCCGCTGGCTTCCAGGAGCAGCTGCCGGTCGGCTAGCCGCTTGAGATGCTCGCTTTGATGGTCGCATACCAGCAATCCAACCTGGCCGCGAAGTTCAGAAAGGATTTCGATGATCGATTCGATGGACGACTGATCGAGCCCGGCGAACGGCTCGTCAAGCAAAAGCAAGCTCGGTTTCAAAAACATCAAGCGAGCCAGCTCCAGCCTTCGTCTTTCACCTCCGGACAATGTCGTCGCTCGCTGTTCGCGCCGTGGCTCGAGACGAAACTGACCTAGCAACGCGCTCAGGTCGTCGCACTCCACGATTCCTCTGTTCTCCCTGGCGACTCGCAAGTTCTCTTCCACACTCAGGCGCGCGATGAGAGTCGAGTGTTGGGGGAGATATCCCAAACCCAGGGAGGCGCGACGGTGCAGGGGCAGCCTGGTAACGTCGTCGCCCTTAAAAGTGACCGTTCCTGACTGGGCCTCGGCGACTCCGGCCAGAATCGAGAACAGGGTCGTCTTTCCCGCGCCGTTTCGCCCATTCAAGGTGACGAACTCCCCCTGGCCCACTCGCAAGTCGAGATCGAAAAAGAGCTCCTTGCCTCCCCTGGTCGCGCTAAGATTCTCGGCTTTCAACAGATCCACGATGACTCAGCGATGCAACGTCATCCGGTCTCCGCCCTCCAATTCCAGGAGGCCTGAGTCCTCGTGGTAGTGAGCTAGGGAAAAGGACTTGGTTGAATTGACAAGGGCGATCTCCCCGTCGCGCAGTGTCAACAAGGAGCCGCGAAGTCGGCCGGTCCTGGCCTTCAAGGAGATCCGGGTACGCGGGAACACCATCTGGAGACCCTCGACTCGGGCTTCCAGATCGGAAGCTCGGTAGGCCCGCAGCAGAGGGGTAAGAACTTCTGAGCCGGAGGCTTTACCCCGAACATTTTTCAACACGATCTCGTTGCGACCGCGCATGGCCAACACCCCCAGGACAGGCTTTCGAGCGAGGGCCAGCTCATCGGCTTTGAGCTCGTAAGGCCCGAGATGACGACGCGGCTCCCAATGGCACAGACCGACGGCTAAAAACTCATGGTGGCCGGCCAGCTCCCGCGAGGAGAGCGGGCCGGCCACCATGAGCAGGCTCAGGAGTCCGGTGACAATTCCGATGACAGTCGCGCGGACGGACAGGCTACGGCTCCAGGATGTCTGGGATGCCGTTGCTGTTGGAGTCTCGATTGGGATCGCTGGGGTCGCCTGGCGTGTAACCGTGGTAGACGTCTCCGAAGGGCGCTCCCGGAAACAGCCCGGAGGCCTTGTTGTCCGTGAATGGCGGCAGAGCCGGACGGAGGGCAAAACCGTTGGAGAAGTAGTGCGGAAGATCCAGGGTTGCGCTGGAAAGCCCCCCGGAACTCGTCACCGTGGTGGGATTGGTCAAGGCTTGCGACCACTCCTCGGCCTGAGCCAGGAAGCTGTCCACGTCCATCTCAAGCGTCTCGGCGATATTGATCAGGTCGTCGTTCTGGGGATCGGATTCGTTTCTGATCCATTCGACAGCGGCGACCAGGTCGTCAAGTCCTAGCCCGAATTGGGATTGAGCGGTCGGAAGGAGGGTTGTGCCGGTGGGTTGGAGCGCATTGGCGTTGGCGGCTAAGATGGACTGAATCGTTCGAGCGACGTCGTTAAGTTGACTGGCAACGTCCCCGCCGAAATCGTAGCTTCCAGCCACCAATAGGGTTGCCAGGGTGCCTCGAAAGGAACCCCGAAAAGCCAGAACGTCACCGTAGTCGCTCTCTACCTGAAGCGAGGTTCCCCCCCCCACCCGGGGTTGGTTCCACACGGTATTGAACGACTGGGAGACTTTGTTGAGGTCTTCGATGGCTCCCTCTAGCTCGGCGCGAACCCTGCCGAGCAGAAAAAGGCGGGCATCCTCTCCTCGGGTCGCTCCCCCGAACGTGGAGGGTGCCTGGAGGTCGAGATATGAGGTACGAGGGCTGGTGGCATAACCCAGAGCGTCGAGGAAGTCTCCCACGTCGTTGAAGCCGTCGCTCTGCCCATCGGAGGGGAGCTCGGCCACTAGAGCCGCGACCCGGGTCAGGGCGCGAAAGAAATAGGCGGTGTCGGAGTCTCCGGGAGGCGTGCCGGGCCGGATCGACTCCACGGCCTGGGCGAAGAGGTCGCGGGCCGCCACATAGTCGGAGAGCCGCCCCACGGCCAGCGTCTCCAGACCTTGCGCGGTCAGCTCATTCGTGCTCGGACCTGGAGTGGGAGACGGGGTCGGGTCGACATCGGTGAAATTAGGATCGTTGAATTCTCGGGTTTCACCGGGCTGAAGGTTCTCGGTGGAAAGCTCGAACCGCCCTATGACGGTCGACCCCACAAGCAGTTCTCCCCGAATAACCACGGTCGAGACGGGCACGCTGAAAACGACGGAGGAAGACTTGGCGAAGGTCTGAGGACCGTAGGTCACCTGTTGGCTGGAATCGCGCCCCGTGAAACGGAAGGAGGTCACGGAGGCGGGGACGGCTCTGGCCAACACGAAATTGAATTTCAGGTTGGCTGTCGCTCCCGGGTTTTGACCGTTGCCTGAGGGCGTGATCGTCTCTTCGAAACTCGAGCCACATCCTGTGACTAGGAACAAGAGAAAGGTTAGGACGGAGAGTAAACGGATCCTAGCGGTTCGAGGACATGAAGTGCTACTCATATAGCACTATGGCTTCTTAATCGTTGAGCCTTCCTCCTTTCAAAGATTCGAAATGTCGAGGGGAAATGCCTTTCCCGAAGAGGAAGATCGCGAAATGCGGAGAGGAGTCGGGTTCAACGCTAGATGAGTAAGCTATTTCTTTTGGCTCTCGTCATCGAAGCCGTCTGATTCAAGGCCCTAGCGATAGTAAGAGAGTTCCGAGGCGGTGTCCAGCACTCCCTTGTAGCCACAGTAGAGCCCCGAGGCAAGAGCGGGAAGGAGCAGCGTCCCCAAAGGCGCGCCTTCAACGACAGCTAGGGTCGCGGTCAGGTTGGCAAGTGCCAGGGCTCCGGTGATCAAAGTGGCCGAACCACTACCATCATTCATCAGCAGGGGCATCGCAATGGCACCGAATCCCGGAGTGGCTCCAGCTAATGCTCCAGCTCCTCCGTAGATCACGGCCCCCTCGACAAGCGCTCGCCTTTCGGACGGGTTGAAGCCGGCGAAGAATCCGTCCGAGATTCGACCATCGTTAAGCTCCACGGTGTCCTTGGGTTCAATACCGGCTTCCGACTCGGGAGCCTTTGGGGTACGAACCTGGGCGCGATTGGTGGATGAAGGGGCGAATGCGGGCTGAATGTTCACTGTCGGTTCTCCTGGAAGGTCTTGAGAACACACTAACGCCCTGGCGTCAAAGAGACGTTAAGCTGAAAACCAACGACTACGGTGTCTTTGCAAGAGGTATGGGACGAGAAACTGATTCCCCAGAGTCCGCGACGTGCCCAGAGCCAACGAGGTCCCCGGGCTCAGCTCCGCGATGCCTCTAAAAGAGCCAACTCAAAGCTCAAGGAACTCGAAAAAGGATTCTAATCTTGAGACCGAAGAGGCTAGGGCCCATGAGAATTTTCAAGTTAAGTCGTCGCGCTATCACGTGTTCCAGAATTCTACCGATTTTGTGCCTGTGCTTAGTCCTGGCCCCTCTTCCCGGCTGTTCGGGGCCTGTCTCTCCAGAGGCGAAGCTTCTGGGGGCCTGGAAAATGACGGCAAGCGTCGCGTACAAAGGCCACGAGCCGGTGGGAGAAGGCCGGCGTACCGAAATGAAGAGGGCGGTGGTCTATGAGTTTCTTCCAGGTGGGGGGTTTGTAGCGCTCAGTGAGGACAGCCAGTCCGAAAATGAAAAGGCGCCACTCTCTTGCCAAGTCGGTACCTGGGACCTCAGCCAGGAGTCCGGGATCCTCAAGGTCTGGTCGAAGACTCTCAACGGCACACCAGGGCCTCAAATAGCTAGCTCTCACCGCTTTTTGGAGGGAGGCGACTTGGGCCTCTTCAGTGACGGGTCGGAGACTCTTCTTTCCCCTGTGCCGACGGCTCTCAGCACCGAGCTGACGGGTGCCTGGCTGGAGGCGGGTCAGACCCAAGAAAACTGGAAGCGCGCCGAAGTTTTCACTTACTCCGGGTTGAACATCGTGTTCAAGACGAACCGACAGGACATCTTTTACGAAGTTTCTCAATGCACTGAAATCGACGGTCGCTTGAAGCAGACCAAGATTCTTTCCCAAAAGAGTTTGGAGCGCACTTTTGAGGTCTCAGGAAACGAGCTGAAGTTGATCGAGAACGGAAAGACGACCAGTTACACAAGGCTCCTCGAGACCGGCGCCTTTTTTCGCACTATTGTTGACCTGTAGCGAATTGACGCCTTTCACCAATTCGTTTCGCCGCATCGGAGAATCCCGACGGGGAAAGGCAGGTTCGCCATGAGGCGTTAAACTTAGATCAAATGTTTCCCAGGGATCCCCACCCGGGGAAAGCGAAAGCCCGGTCATCCGTCCCCCTCGGGGACAAGAAATTGTACAGATCAGGTAGTAATCGAATGACCAACGCGACGCCAGTCCGCCCTGGAGCGACCAAGTCCGCAGAACTCTCTCCTTTCGTGGGGCGCCATTTGGGGCCTCGTGAGCCAGAGATCGCGGAGATGTTAAAGACCTTGGGCTACTCCAGTCTGGAAGAGTTGATGGGTGCGGTGGTGCCACCGGCATTGCTCGATTCCGAAGAAGCTACACTCCCACCAGCCTTAACGGAAAGTCAGTGCTTGGAAGAGCTTGCCCGAATGGCGGCGGCCAACGAGACCTGGCGGAGCTTCATCGGATTGGGATATCAATCGCCGATTACACCGCCGGTTATTCTGCGCAACGTCTTGGAGAACCCGGGCTGGTACACCCAGTACACTCCCTATCAGGCCGAGATCAGTCAGGGCCGGTTGGAAGCGCTGTTGAACTTTCAGACCATGGCCTGTGACCTTACCGGACTTCCGGTGGCCAACGCCAGCCTGCTCGACGAAGGGACCGCGGCGGCTGAGGCCATGACGATGGCGTTACGCGCGGCCAAAGGGAAGTTCACCAAACCCACAATCTTGGTTGACGCCGCGCTACATCCTCAGACCATCGCCGTGGTGGTTGGTCGAGCCGACCCCCTGGGGATCGAGGTGGAAGTTCGGCAACTCGACGCGGTCAAAGAGTTTCCGACTGAAGTCTTCGCGGTCATGCTGGCCTATCCCGGGACTGATGGTGAAGTTCTCGACTGGAGTACCCTGACCACACGTGCAAAGGAGGCCGGGAAATTCGTCATCATGGTGGCCGATCTCTTATCGCTGGTAGCGCTAAAGAGCCCGGCCGCTCTGGGGGCTGATATCTGTGTCGGCTCGACTCAGCGTTTCGGATTCCCTATAGGCTTCGGTGGACCTCACGCGGCTTACATGGCTACCGGCGACAGCTTTAAACGGACTCTACCCGGTCGCATCGTGGGGGTCAGCACCGACCGTCTGGGCAACCCCGCCTTCCGACTAGCTTTACAGACTCGCGAACAGCACATTCGTCGAGACAAGGCGACCAGTAACATCTGCACAGCCCAAGCCCTCCCCGCAGTGGTGGCCAGTATGTACGCGGTCTACCACGGCCCCGAGGGGCTGACTGAGATCGTCGACGGGATCGCGGCCAAGGCAGTTCGTTTGGCCCAGTCCGCTCTTCGCGCTGGCCACAAACTGGCTCACCGCGCCTTCCTCGATACCGTCAGTGTCGACTTCGCCTCAGCCGACAGCTACTCCGACTTTCTCAACAAGTGTCGCGAGCACCGCTATGGGGTCCGAACCTACACATGTGACCAACTCGCCCATCGCGTGACCATCGCCCTGGACGAGCGGACTTCCGAGGAGGAGTTGGAGAATCTGAGCTCATTCTTCGGAGCCGCGACAGGTCAAGCCGAGCAGTCGGACCTCGGCGTTCCCGCCGCGCTACGCCGCACCGAGCCTTTCATGACCCACGAGAACTTCCACAAGTATCGCTCCGAGCACGAGATGCTGCGTTACCTCAAGAAGCTAGAGAACCGAGACCTGTCGCTGGCCCATTCGATGATCCCGTTGGGCTCTTGCACCATGAAGCTCAACGCCACCACCGAGATGATTCCCATCACCTGGCCGGGCTTCGCCGATATTCATCCCGCGGCTCCACCCGAGCAGACCAAAGGTTATCAGGAGCTACTCTCCACCTGCGAGGAGATGCTGGCCGAGGTGACTGGTTTTCACAAGATCTCACTGCAGCCCAACGCTGGCTCCCAGGGAGAGTACGCTGGGCTTTTGACCATTCGGGCCTACCATCACTCCCGCGGAGACCACGGGCGGACCAAAGTTCTCATTCCGGTCTCAGCTCACGGAACCAACCCCGCCTCGGCGGTCCTGGCCGGACTGGAGACGGTGCCGGTCAAGTGCGACCCCTCCGGTAACATCGACGTCGCTCACCTGGCCGAGCAGTCGGAAAAGCACGCCTCCGAACTGGCGGCGCTGATGATCACCTACCCCTCCACCCACGGGGTCTTCGAAGAGACTCTGCTCGACGTGATCGCCATCGTGCATAAGCACGGGGGTCAGGTTTACCTCGACGGGGCCAACTTCAACGCCATGGTCGGCTGGTGCCGTCCGGGTAGACTCGGTGCCGACGTTTGCCATCTGAACCTGCACAAGACCTTCTGCATCCCCCACGGCGGAGGCGGTCCGGGGATGGGACCTATCGGCGTGGCCGAACACTTGGCCCCATTCTTACCTGGGCACACCTTGCGTCAGACTGGTGGAGAAAAAGCCATCGCTCCGATTTCGGCAGCCCCTTGGGGAAGTGCCAGCATTATCCCGATCGTCTGGGCCTATCTCCGGATGATGGGCTCGGAGGGGCTGCGTAAAGCGACGGCGGTGGCCATCTTGAACGCCAACTACGTGGCCCACCAGCTTCATGAGACGTATCCCATTCTCTACACGGGTAAGAACCATCGGGTGGCTCATGAGTGCATTTTGGACCTTCGTCCTATGAAGGCGCGTGCCGGAGTGGAGGTCGAGGATGTGGCCAAGCGCTTGATCGACTACTCTTTCCACGCCCCGACCATGAGCTGGCCGGTAGCCGGAACGCTGATGGTGGAACCGACGGAAAGCGAAGGCAAGGTCGAGTTGGACCGTTTCGTCAGCGCTATGCGGGGGATCGCCTCGGAATGCGCTCAGATCGAAGCGGAGACCTGGGACAAGGCGGACAACCCGCTCAAGAACGCTCCCCACACCGCTCCCGAGGTGACCTCGGACAACTGGAGCCACCCTTACGGTCGAGAGCTCGCCGCTTATCCCGTAGCCGTCTTGAAGGATCACAAGTTCTGGCCCCACGTGGCGCGAGTGGACAATGCCAAGGGAGATCGAAACCTGATCTGTTCCTGCAACGATTGGAGCCCCAGCGTCGAGTAGGCCGTTAGAAGTTACGCTTGGCGCCGAGGTAGCGCGGGCCGAAGAAGTCGCTAGAGAGCCTGTCGACCGTCACGCCGCGTGAGGATGAGGCGTGGAGAAAGTAGTCTCGACCCAGGTAGATACCCACGTGAGACGGCCCGGGGCAGTAGGTTTCAAAGAAGACCAGATCCCCGGGTTTCTCCTGTCCGAACTTCACCACCTTGCCGACGTCGAATTGGATATCGGCGGTTCGAGGCAGGTTGATCCCATGTTTGGCGTAGACGTACTGGATGAATCCGCTACAATCGAAGCCGCTCGGGTCCTCCCCTCCCCACACGTAGGGCACACCCATGAAAGAGCGGCCGGTCATGATCACGTTGTGGATCGCTTTCCCTTTGCGCGAGGTCAATTGTCCACGCGACGTGTCCTCGACTTTCTTCGGCTTAGGCAGAACCTTGGGTTTGGCGGCCGGAATCAGCACGACCTCACCGTTGGAGCGAATCAATCTTGAAGGAGGGGCCTCGATCACCATGGCCGAGCGCTCAGGTGGAGGTGGCGCTCCTTTGGTGGCAAGCTCGGCGAGTTTGTTCCACTCGTCCTCGTCGGGCCATTCCGTCTCCTCTTTGGGCTTTTCCTTGACTTGCGTCTTCTTCTTGGTCTTCACGGGCTTAGCGTCAGCCACGGCGACCTCTTTGACCTCAACCTTAGCCTTAGGTGGAGACTTGGCGCTTTTTACCGGTTCGGGCTGAGATTTCTCCCGGGGCACGCAGACCAAAGTGCCTGGGGGCAAGCCCTCTCCGTATTGCGTGAGATAAGGATTCATGCGAATAAGACTCGACTCTGCCAAGCCAAATTTCGCGGCCACGCCAGCGATAGTCTCTCCCGACTCGGACTTGTAGTAGGTGTAGTAGGAGAGGTGGTCGCCGGAGGCGCCCTGTTGCGCGACGGCCGGACCGGCGGAAAGACAGGCCAGAAAGATTCCACTCAAGACAGAGAAACGTAGGCGCATCATCTGTTGTTCTTTAACACAATCGCCTGCCCCTGGCAACGAGAGGAATAAGCCGGCAAGACCAAGTAGCTCGGAGCAACAACCTGCGAAGATTGGAGGAACAACCTTGAGAAAAACGATCGGCGCCATGCTTTATCTGGGTCTCCTCCTGCTTTTGCAAAGTTCGGCCACGGCCCAAACAGGCTGGCCAACCTGGAGCGCTCCAACGGTGGAAGGTACGGACTTTCACAGCGGAAGTCTCGAGGGCAAGGTCGTGGTCATCAGCGTGTGGGCCAGTTGGTGTCCCTCCTGCCGCCGGCAGATGCCGTTGCTGTCACAGTTGCAGAGTTCTCATTTCAACGATAAACTTCAAGTTTTATCTTTCTCTTTGGATCGCTCCCCGGACCAACACGAGAAATTTTTGGATTCCAACAAGGTCTGCTTCCCGGCGATCTTCGCGCGGAGTGGTCGCGGCTTGAACGCGGTCAAACTTTTGCAAGATCAGGCGGGTCCTTTGGAAGCGGTGCCGACTTTGATGATCTTTGACCGCAGTGGAAAATTGGTCCATCGCTCGGTAGGGTTTTCTAATCTCGCCAAACTCGAGAGTCTGGTCTCCCCGCTTCTCGATCGGTAGCAAGGTCTGGGGGCTTGGGGCGAGAAGGGCGACGCCGTGAGTATTCAAAAGATCGCCATCAACACCGGCGGCGGAGACGCCCCGGGACTCAACCCCGTTATTCGTGCCGCGACCCTGTCCGCCCTCAATCTCGGCTGGGAAGTGGTAGGCATTCGAGACGGCTTCAACGGTATTCTTCAACCGGAACTCTACAACGAGAATCGTCCCGGTCTGGTTCCTCTCCATGCGGATTCGGTCAGGGGTATCACTCACCTGGGCGGAACCATCCTCGGCACGACCAATCGTGGAAATCCGCTCGAGTATCCCATAACCAACGCAGCCGGTGAAGTCGAACTCGTCGATCGCACTCCGGAGCTTATCAAAGGAATGAAGGCGCAGGGGATCGACGCTCTGGTCGCGGTTGGTGGAGATGGTTCCATGAAGATCGCACACAGGATCGCCGAGCTCGGATTTCCCGTGGTCGGAGTCCCTAAGACGATCGACAACGACCTCACCCACACGGTCGAGACCTTCGGATTCGATACCGCCGTCAGTTACGCCACCGATGGGATCGATCGTCTTCATTCGACCGCGGCAAGCCATGGCCGCACCATGATTTTGGAAGTGATGGGGCGATATGCCGGATGGATCGCCCTGCATGCCGGCGTCGCCGGAACGGCCGACATCATCTTGTTACCGGAGATCCCCTACGATCTGGATAAAGTCGTAGCCAAGGTCATGCGGCGCTATGAGAGCGGACGGGGTTTTGCCATCATCGCGGTGGCCGAAGGGGCCAAGCCGATCGGCGGAACTCACAGTATCATCGGGAAATCCGTGGGCCAGGCCGAGCGTCTGGGCGGAGCGGGACAGACGGTGGCCGACTTGATCGCCGAAAGGACCGGGATCGAAACACGCTGCACGGTCCTGGGACATCTCCAACGTGGCGGCTCCCCCACGGCTTATGACCGAATGCTAAGTCTGCGTTTCGGTTCGGCCGCGGTGCGAACACTCAACGAGGGGGTCTCGGGGGTGATGGTGGTCCTGGACCCGCCCGAGGTTCGTCACGTTCCGCTCGATCAGGTCGTCGGGCACCTCAAGACGGTGCCATTGGATTGCGACACCATCGCCACGGCCAGAGCTCTGGGCATCTGTTTGGGCGACTGATCCATGGTTTACAGCTAGACGATTCCGCGAGCTAGCTGTAAGCTTTGAGCATGAGTACTACGTCCCCCCGGGGTAAAAATAAAAAGGATACCCGCGTGGTGATCGTGGGTGCCGGGTTCGCCGGGCTTCGCGCGGCGTATCGGTTGGGCCGAGCCGGCTTAAGCGTCACCTTGATCGACCGTAACAACTACCATCTCTTTCAACCCCTTCTTTATCAGGTGGCCACGACCGGCCTCAATCCCAGCGAGATCTCCTCGGTCATCCGGGGCAACTTTAGTAAGTATCAGAACCTTCGAGTGGTCAAGGGCTCGCTGACCGGAGTGGATCGCGAGAAGAAGGTGGCTCGGTGCGACGAGATCGGGATGGAGTTCCCTTACGACTACTTGATTCTTTGCGCCGGAGGGCGCACAAGCTACTTCGGTAACGACCACTGGGCCGAGATCGCACCAGGATTGAAAACCCTCGACGACGCGGCGGGGATACGGAACCGCTTTCTGGAGAACTTCGAGCGGGCCGAACTGTCCACCGATCCCGAGGAGATCTGCCGGCTGACCTCAGTCGTGATTATCGGTGGAGGACCCACCGGGGTGGAGCTCGCCGGCTCGTTCGCCGAGCTTCGAAGCCAGGTTATCTCCAAGGACTTTCGAGGATTTGACCCGGCCAAGGCTCGCGTCATTTTATTGGAAGGCGGCCCAACTCTTCTCAACGGCTACGATTCGAAGCTCGCCGACTATACCAGGAAGCGGCTGGAAAAAGTCGGGGTGGAGGTCTACCTCAACGAACGGGTGACGGACATCACAGAGCTTGGGGTGACCGCCGGCGAAACGGTCTTCGGTTCGGCCAATGTGATCTGGGCGGCTGGCGTGGAAGGGCATCCCCTGGCCAAAGCTCTGGTTTCTGAAGTAACCCCCCGCAACGGAATCGTGGTCAATCCCGACCTCACCGTTCCTGGTGACGAGTCGGTTTACGCCTGCGGCGACATGGCCTACTTCGCCCACGACGACAGATATCCCAAGGGACTACCCGGAGTAGCCCAGGTGGCTATGCAGCAAGGAGACCTCGCGGCCAAGAACATCCTGGCCCGTCTGGACGGAAAAGAGTCTCAGACTTTTCGCTACTTCGACAAGGGAAAGATGGCCACTATCGGACGCTCGGCCGCGGTGGCCGAATCAGGGTCCTTGAAGCTCAAGGGCTTCATGGCCTGGTACGCCTGGCTCTTCATCCACGTCATCTACCTGGTGGAGTTCCAGGATCGACTGGTCGTCTTCTTCCGCTGGATGTGGGCTTACTTTACCTGGCATTGGGGGGTCCGCATCATCTTCCAGGCCAAGCCACTGATTCCATCGGATACTCCCAGAGAGAAGCCAACCGCGGAAGTGACGGTTGCCTCCTCCGCTTCGGGCTAGGGGCGAGGGTCGCCGGCCATCAAGGCGTTTGGATGGATGTGACCGTCCAGGCTTATTCGAGGCCAAACGAAAACGTATGGAATCATTGCCGCTGATGCGTTTAGGGCGCTGGTGCCAGAGCCTTAGGAAAAGGTTTACAAGTTGACTTTCTAAGACAGGCGCGTTACCGTCGGATTTATGGAGCAACGCGAGATTCTCTCACTCACAGCTTCCGATGGCCACCCTCTATCGGCTACGGTCACAAGGCCGGACGGCACTCCACGAGCTCAACTGATCGTGGGCGGTGCGACCGGAGTGCCTCAAGCTTTCTACCGGCGTTTCGCCTTGTTCGCCGCGGAGCGAGGTTATCAAACATGGACGGTGGACTTCCGAGGGATTGGACAGTCGGCCCCACCCACGCTGCGTGGATTTCGAATGAACTATCTGGATTGGGCTCGTCTCGACCTAGCCGCTCTGGTGGACCGCGCGGCCCAGGAAGACGGACCCCGCTTCCTTGTCGGTCACTCGTTCGGAGGTCACGCCTTCGGGCTGCTTCCAAATGCCGAGGAGATTCAGGCTTGTTACACGTTCGCCACGGGGGCCGGTTGGCGGGGCTGGATGCCGTGGCATGAGCAGATCAAAGTCTGGTTTTTGTGGAATGTGGTCGGCCCGCTATTGATTCGCTGGAAAGGCTGCCTGGCCTGGAAGCAGCTTGGTATGGGAGAGAATCTTCCGAGCGATGTCTTTATCCAGTGGCGTCACTGGTGCCGGTTTCCTCACTATTTCTTTGATGATCCTCAACAGCAGGGAATGATAAAACAGGCCTTTCAACGCGTTCGGGTACCGATGATCGCAGCCAATGCGATCGATGATCTCTGGGCGACGCCAAGCTCGAGGAACGCCTTTATGCAAGGCTATGTCAACGCCGATTGGCGCGGGATCGATCTTGTCCCTGGTGAGATCGGGCTTCGAACGATCGGGCATATGGGCTATTTTCGCAAAGAGGCCTTCCCGCTTTGGGAGCAGATGCTCGACTGGTTCGAATCGCTCGCCTCAACGAGTGTGGTGGCAAGCGAGAGCTGTTCCAAAGCCTGAAGTGTGGGATCGTGGTCGTCTTCCTTATGTCGAAGTATTCGAGGAGGACGGCGCGTAAGCTCTGACCGCGGTCCTGAACCAGGCTTTCACCAGACATGCCTAACGAAAGCTCACGACAGTGGCGGCATCCGCCGGTCGTCCGGGAAGGCGAAGGAGCCAGAACGCGCCATCGGGCTCCAGTGGAATCTCTTTTCCGTCCACCAAAGCCCGCACGTTCTTGGCGGAGGATGCCAGGCGGATGGTGAGATCGCGGGTTGGAGAGAGTTCCGAGGCGAAAGCACCCCTTCGTGGGCCGATCGTCAGTTGGCCGTAGCGGCCCTGCCAGGCCGTCTGAGATAAAGAAGTCTCGGCCAGTTGGCCGCCGCGATAGCTTTCCGACCAGCCGTCGTCCTCGACCAGACTTCCCTTCCAGACCGCCCCTGGAAAAACCGCCAACTCCAGGTCTGAAGTCGGTTCGGAGGTCGACGCCGAACCCAGTGGGATGACGCTTCCTCCCCGAGCGAACAAGGGCGTTCGCCGGACCTCGCCCAGCCGCGCTGGCACGTTGAGCGTCTCCGACCCCTTGTCCGATACCAATTCTCCGGATTCAAAGTCGTACCAACGACCAGCGGGAAGCCGGACCGACACGTTCGACAAGTTGGGTTCCAAAACCAGGCGAGCTAACAGGTCCTCTCCGATCCACTTGTGGGTTCCGGACCGGTCCAGCACCTCATCCCCCTGCTGATAGGCCACCGGTGGAGCGACGAAAGGGGTCCCTTCGCTCCAAGCCTTGTGAGCCGCCGAGTAGAGATACGGGATCAGGCGGTAGCGCTGGCGCAGATTGGCCAGATTCGACTCCCGGTGTCCCACCAGGTTAGGGGCGGTCTCATACTTATTTTCCAAGTTCTGAGTGTGAGGTCGCAACGGCACGTCCGTCAGACAAGCGGCCGCGAACCAACGGGTGTACAGTTCATCGTAACCTCCAGGCGCGTCCTGGAAGGCCTTGCGATAGAACCCGCCCACATCGGAACCGAAGTAGTCGAGGCCCGACATCGCCAGGTGCCCCTGAGCACGGTAGTGGCTTCGCAAACTCTCCCAGTTGGCCCCGATGTCTCCAGACCAGAGGGCCGCTCCAAACCTTTGAATGCCTGAAGTTCCAGTTCGGCCCAGGATCCAGGGTCGCTGGCCCTGAGTATGGCCGTCGGTTCCATAGCCCCGAAAGATACTTTCGGCCCAACGCAGAGCGAACAGGTTGTTGGCTACCAACTGAGGCAGGCCGCCGAAATAGAGCGGTGTCTCGTAAACGGTCTTCTTGCCTTTACCGGAGACGATGTGGCGGAACATCTCCGGCTCGCCCAGGTCGGTCCAGTGACCCATCACTCCCATCCGTCGCAAGGGCTCTCTTTTACTCTGGTGCCAGGCATCGGCCGCCTCGGGATTGAGGTAGTCCAGCATCGAGCCGACTCCCCACCAGGGGCTCTCGTCAATCGTCAAGGGATGATTCGGCTTACTAGAGGACCTAACCAGGTGGCCCTTTTCAGCCAGGTCGGCGTACTCGGGAAGCCCTCCGGAGATGTAGGCCTCCTCGATCACCACGATGCCCAGACCCGCCCGAGCCAACTCCGCCAGCTTGGCGGCCGGATTGGGAAAAGCGGTGGTGTCAAAGGTCAAGGCTCCCATGCGGGAATTCGGGGACCCTTCTGTGATCCCACCAAACCACTGCAGGTCCATCACGAATCCATCGAGCGGGAAGCCCGCCCGGCGCAGCCCCTCCGCCTTCGTATCCATCTCTTCCCAGTTATCGAATCCGTACTCGGAGACCCAGAGCCCGAAAGCCTTACGAGGAGGAACCGGCGGTCGCCCGGTCCACGTCATGTACTCTTGCCGCAATTCCAGGCTCTCACGACCCCAGGCGATGGCTCCGGATATCTCGCCATGGGCAAGCTCCACTCGCCAGGGCGCCGAGCGAAAATCCCAGCGCGACATAGCGGGATTATCCACAAAGAGCAAGGCGTCGGGACCGGAGTCATCGATCAGGTGCAAGACGGGAAAGAGGGCGTTGCTGACATTGCCTCCGGCCAAAGGCACCATGGCGTTGCCGTAGACCCCCTTGGGATCCGTCGTTTCCGAATCGCGCTGAGCGCCGCTATAGCGAACCTGCCCTAAAAGGTCTCCATCAGCTTGTCCCAGCAGCTCGGGCGGAAGATGCTCTCCCAATCCGTACAGGTGGTCAACCTCCGGAGCTCTCAGGCGAAAGCTTCGAGGTGTCTTCCCTCCTCCCGAAAAGTCGAGGCGATAGCTCTTTGCGATCTCGAGAGCAGGCTCGCGACTGACCGGGTCGAGATAAACCCTGAGTGGTGTCTCTCCGACCTGCAGAGAATCTCCCACTTTCAGCTCTCTGATTTCGGGAACGGAAGAGAAACCGGCGGCCACTTCCGAATCCCACATGGGAGAATTCGGAACCTCGACGGCCGGAGCGGCATCCTTTGGAAGGTAAGCGAACAGCGCGCTCTGTGAGCCGAGGGGTCGAAGAACGATCTGGCCTCTAGGAGTGGTGACGCGGTGGGTCGGTGTCCAGGATAGGCAGGGAAGGCTCAATCCTAGAGCCAGAGTCGCGGCGAGAAAAAAAGGTCGGGATGAGCACAACATAGCGGTCAGGGCTACCCGACCTTGGAGCAAAAAGCCTGCTAGTGTCCTCCCCTAAGTCCAGGAGGTTTCGTCATTGACGAATCCGTCGTCCACCCACTCCATGTTGTCGTCCTCGGCATGCATGCCGGTGTCCTTGGCCAGAATGAACGTATAGACACCACGGTCATCGACACGAGTGTGAGAAATGGTGAAGCCGCGGCGACCGCGTTCGGTCAAGGCCTTCCTGATCTCGGCGATCTCCGGCCCCACGACCATCACGTCATACTCGTACAAATGAGCGGGCATAACTAGACTGTTCTCGCGCCTCCCTGGCTGCCCTCCAGCGGAGGCGAAACGGTTTAAGGGGGATTCAAGGGGGAGGACCCGAAGTTCAAAAAAGGATGCCCGCGTTAGATATCGAGACAAGCCCGTCAGCTTGGGAGCACCCCCTCCCCTGTCGGCACTGCGCCAATCCGGTGGCTAAATCGGCTCCTATCTGTCCCCATTGTCTGGGTACGACCCGTCTCTGGTCTAGAGTCAACCTGGTGGCCGGGATCGAGCGAGTCCAAGGAATGTTTCTGCGTCTCCTCACAGCCATAGGACTCTGCCTTTTGGCGGGATTGGCCTTGACGCTAGGATATCTTCTCTCTCCCCTCCTTCTTCTTTTCCCTCTGGTTCTCGTCTGTGGACGACCACCGGCCAGCCGCGGCGGTAAGACGGTGGCACGAGGCCGGCCGCGCTAAGGATCTGGTTGGAACATCGCGGGTTAGCCATCGACTCGGTGGGGTAAAACGTCTTTATGCCCCGCTATGTCAAAGAGTCTTATTTCTCCGCTCCCGCGGAGATGCTCTACGAATACCATATGCGTCCCGGCGCCTTCTCCCGCCTCAATCCCCCATGGGCCCCCGCGCGTCTGGAAAGCCCTGACGAAGCGATCTATCCTGGACTGGAACGACACCTAAGGGTTGGTCCTAAAAGGCTGAACCGTCCGTGGTCAGCCCTCCACGAAGACTTTGTGCCCGGGCGCCAGTTTGTCGACCGCATGACCAAAGGCCCGTTGCGGGCCTGGCGCCATGTTCACCGCTTCACTCCGGACGGTCACGGATGCCAGATGAGTGACGAGATCGAATTTCAACTCCCTCTAGGTCTTCCCCTAAGTCGTCTGTTGACCAAGAAACTTGAGCCCGTGTTCACCTATCGGCACCGCCAGGTCGCTCGAGACCTGGCCCGAATCAACGCCTATCCCGGCCCAGCCTCGGTTCGTGGCGGCAAAGCACTCAAGATAGGCATCACCGGAAGCCGAGGACTGGTCGGCTCAGCCCTCTCCTCACTTTTGGCCGTGGCCGGTCATCATCCCGTCTCCCTGGTGCGGGGATATTCGCCTCCTAAACAAGGCGCGCTGTGGTGGCCCGAGCCGGATCTCGAGGCGCTTGAAGGCCTGGACGCCGTGGTCCACCTGGCGGGAGAATCCATCGCGCAACTCTGGACTTCATCGGTGCGCGACGAACTGTACTACAGTCGAGTGGAGGGGACAAAGCGGCTCTGTCGCGCCCTGGCTAGTCTCAAGTCACCACCACGAACCCTCATCTGCGCTTCGGCGACCGGGCTCTACGACACCGAACAGCCTGGCCCCGTGGGCGAATGGGGCGTTCCCGGGCGCGATCTGTTGGGACAGATCTGTCAGGATTGGGAAGCCGCGACCGGCATCGCGGAGGAAGCCGGAATTCGCGTCTGCCATCTGCGCGTGGGTCTGGTCGTCAGTTCGGGCGGCGGGATCTTCGGATTGCAGTTTCCGGTGTTCGGACTTGGATTGGGAGCCGTTCTAGGCAACGGTGAGCAGATGCAAAGCTTCATCGATCGCGACGACTTGGTCGCCGCCATCTATCACCTGATCCATCGGCAGGACCTGAGCGGTGCGTTCAACGGAACAGCCCCTTATCCGGTCTCCCAGAAAGTGACCGCTCAGGCCCTGGCCGCGGCGGTGCGCAGGCCACTACTACTGAAGGTTCCAGAAAAACCGGTACGGATGCTCTTCGGGTCGCAAGCGGACCTTCTGTTCAAAGGCCTCGCCGTCTTGCCCGAGCGGCTCCTCGAAAGCGGCTTCACCTTCCACGCCCCCACTTTATGGGACTCCCTGGTCCACCAGCTGGCCCTTCGAAAAAGCAACGAGCGCTAATCGACCCTAACGCCAAGACTGCTTCGGTCGGTGAAGCTGATGATGTTCCAGGATATCGTGATCTGGCTGTTAGAGTATTCCGACAGCAAGGTACGTGGCTGAAAGGGCGGAGCCCAGCGTAAAAGGTCGTCGTCATGGAGAAATTCCTGGCGAGGATAGCCACGACCTTGAAGATCGCCCTCCACGTTAGAAAAGGGCGCCAACATCGAACCTTTGAGAGAGATCTTTCCGTTGAAGCCGGGAGAAGAGATGGTGGTGAAAGCGCCCACTCCCTCTCCGGTCCTGCTACGATTGTTCGCGGTATTGTCCCAGTCGAGCTGCAAGCTATGATGAAACGATGTCAAAACACCATCGACTCGCAGTTCGTTCTGGGTCGACTTCTGGCCCAGGGACCGGTCGCCGAGGAACAGGTAGTTCTCAGCGGTCAAGCCTAGAACCGAGTTGGAGCCTTCCTTCTTCAAAATGTTACTAGCCACCACCAGATTCCCCTCACGCTCGACGGAGGAGGGGGGTGGAGGCCAGAAAAGGTCGGCCGGAGGGACCGTGGAGAGGGCCGACACATCGGCACTCACGTGTCCACTCGCGGCCCCTTGAACGAGTTGCTCGGCGGTGTAAGGAGGAGCTTTAAAACTCGCGGGGTCGGCGTAATCGGGGTCGGAGGGAGCAAGACTCAGTCGCGTCTTCTGCCACTCGAAGAACTCACTGGCCGCCTTATGGTAGATGGAGCTTCGAGGGTTGCCGTACACTGTCTCCGTGCCGGTAGCTTGACCGCGCCGGGTTCCGTCCTCGGCCGCGACGATCTGAAGGCGCCCTTCGAACTCCGCGGTGTTGCCTCCGCTCATCTCCGACCTGACCACGACCTGCCCACCCTCCACGTAAAGGATACCGTTCTTGAGTTGACTCGCGTGGAACGTTTGTCCGAGAGGCCCTCGAAGCGCGCCCATACTGCTGGAAGCCGCGCCGTTGAGATTACCGACATTAGAAGTTGAGCCAGCGTCACCGGCGTTGGCCGACCAGACATTCACCTCTAAGTATCCACCGTCCTTAAGAGTCACCTGGACTTCCGGTACAGGTGGGCGATAGTCTTGGCTGCCTAAAGCAACCGAACTGGTCGGATCGGGGGCGCGTGGAAACAGGTCGTGAGCCTGCGAGACCAACCCTTTGTCGACCCTGTAGTACCCGCGAACCGGCTCGCCATGGGGACTCTCTCCTCCGGATTCGACCGCGGCGGCGGCCAGAAGACCCCAATCCTGACTGGAACTGGCCAGGTCGCTGGGATTGGGAGCCGTCCCCTCTCCGATCCGGCCATCGCCGTCTCTGTCGTAGTTGAGGTATCGTTTCGGGTCAGGAAGCGGAGTGTAGTCCGAGCCAAAAACCACTCCCCCGGGAAAGTTCTTCGGGTCCGCGGAGGTCACGGGGTTTCCCCCGCCGTCGATATTGTTGAGTTGGCCGACCGAAAGCTGCCCACGAAAGATCATCTTGTCCGAGGTGGGGTCCTGGAATCTCACGTTGCCGGCCTGGGCTTGCCAGGGAGCGGAAGGGTCTTTGGGGTCGACCCCGGTCACACGGACTGAACCGGCACTAGAGAACTCCTCGGGGATGAGTATCTTGTCCGCCAGATTCGGATTTCCCAGCCCTCCTCCCTGAACGTCCCACGACCTCATGTTTTGAACCTGGAAAAGAGCGGTCGTCTCGACCTCTGGTCGGACCTGAGCCTCCAGCACCGAAACGGCGACCGGGACTGGATTGGTCGCCGCCGCGTCTTCGAGGCGATAAAGCTCGGCACGGCTGACCAGTTGATACTGAGCCGCCTGCCCTGGTCCGAAGGAGGACAGCGGAACCTGAATGGGTCTGACTTCCACATCGACTTTAGCCACCAACTCTTCACCCAGGCGCAAAACGGCGCCCATAGGTAAGGAAGGGTCGATCAACCGGAGACGGCGCAAGGCGGAATCCTCACCAGTTCCGGCCTCTAGCCGGACATGGATCTGGTCGCTTCCTCCAGCGGAGGCGATCAGATGAGCTGGTCCGTTAGGCTGGGCCGCGTTGAGGAGATCAAAAAAGGCCAATCTGTCAGCGTCGAAAGCCGGCTGCCAGTTGCCGCCTCGCCCCATGTAGGAAAGGGCCGTATGGACGCCCCACTCGGCGCCCTCCGAGGCCATCACCTGCCAGGATGAGGCGCGACTTCCCCGAGAGTCTTCCATCATCAAGGTGACGAAGGCCAAACTGAGCGTGGCTAACAAAAAGGTGACGAAAAGGGCGAGGACCAGGGTCATCCCTCTCTGGCGTTGACTACCTCTTCTCATCGGCTGGACCTCACTGATGGAATACGGATCTCCGTGATCTCAGTTCGACGTACGTCCCAGTCTTCATCCTGGGGCCAGGTTGTTTCGAAAGCTTTCGGCCGCCTGGGACCATAGGCTACCACGACCTCTAACCTGAAGGTGCCGGGATCGTAAAGCTCCGGATTTCGAGTTCGACCAGGATCAGAGGGCGGTTCATACCGAGGGTGGGAAACTCGAAAGCTCACGCGAGAGTCTGGTCCGGCGTCGAAGACAAGGTCCGGTTGGGTCGGAGCCGGGGCGGCTAGAAAGGCCGCGCTGTCAAGAACCCAGCCGGATCGTGTCAGCGAATCCGCGCCTGTCACCGATGTCGTCTTGAGGAACCCATTTCCAGACATTCTGTGGACACGGCGCTCCACGGCGCCTGGTATGGTTTCGGTGACCAGGAGTTCGGTCAGGGCGTAACCGGTTAAAGGGTCGACCGCGGAAGAATTTCCCTCGGCCGTCCGCACGTAAAGTAGGCGATGATGCGATTCGTCTCTCTGGGGGTCATCAGCCGTGACCTCTCGGGGATAGTAAGGTCCGAGGCTAGCGCCTTCGAAGTCGGGCCCCCACACGCCGGGCCAGTAGACCGGACTGGAAACCGCGGGTGTCAGCGGCGGAACAGAGGACGATCGAAGTTCGCTGACCAGGAAGGCGATAAGCTCTCGAGTGCCCGCTTGAGCGGTGCGACTGAGCTGGCCTTTCCGGTGGGCCGCCAGGCTGGCGCGAATAAAGTGTAGAAGTATCAGGCCTAAAATGACGGCTAGGGCACCCGCCACGATACCCTCGATCAAGGTCAGGCCACGCCGATTCCGCCGAGGTCCGGAGCCTGTCATCGGTTCCAGCTTTTACCCGCCGCCAGCGTCATGCGGATCGGGCCCTCTTTTTGTCGATACGGATCCTCATAGACAAGAGTGACTTTGATACTGGCGTAGACGGAAGGGTCCGAGCCCCCGGCAAGATCGTAGAGGGTCACTTCGACCCCCTTGTCTTCGTCAATTCTGTAGCCGGTCGGTAGCGGTGAGCGCGGAAATTCCGACAGGAGTGGGTCGGACGTAGCGAAGCCGCTAGCGGCCAAATAGGCAAGGGAGAGCCCACCTTCCTCATCGGTCAAAGGAAGACTTTTGAGTTCGTTGAGAACCGAGCGCGCGGCCTGCGCCGCGTCGGTCGACATCCGGCTCTTGCGGTGAAGGCGAAATCCGCTCGGATAGATGACGGCGAAACTGACCAGCACCAACACCAAGAGCGCCATCGAGACCAGCACCTCGAGCAAGGAAAGCCCCCGCCTACGAGACGGTCTGTCGATCGAGCGTTCTGAGCTACCGCGGACTGGCTTCACCAGGCGAGTATATCACATTCGCGACGCCAGGCCTTGAGAAGTCCCACTCTTTCTGTAGCCGGTCGAACTCCTTGATGAAGTCCTTCTGAGCCTCCTGGTTGGTCACCAAAAGTAGAACCTGGACACCTTCGGGAATTTCCGAGATGAGGGCTCTAGCCACCACCGGGCGCTTGTCGGCGACAGCTCGAAAAGCCACCAACTGTGCCTTACGGTCGCCCCAGTCCACATCTTTGCGACCGAGCAGGTGAAACTCCTTAAGGTCTTTGTAGAGTCCCGCTAAAACCACGGACGGGTCCAATGGCTCCTCGCCCGGCGGATGGGCGGACGGCCAGCTTCCCCACAAGAGCACTCCCTGACCCCTGGCCGGGTCTTTCTTGGCGGAGAAAGTCGTGACCGAGGTCTCGCCGCTGCGTTCTGACTCCACCTTCCAAAAATCGGTGGGTTTGGCCCAACAGGTCAGGCATAGTAGGGCCACGACCAATAGGGTACGCGCGCTCGACATCAGTGAGTCCCAAAAATTCGGTCCCCGGCATCGCCCAGGCCGGGTCTGATATAGCCACGCTCATCCAAGCGAGCATCCACCGACGCGGTGTAGATCGTCACCTGAGGAAAAGCCTGAGTGAGCCGGTCCACTCCGACGGGAGAAGCCAGCAGGCAGAGGAACTTGATCTGTTCTGGTCTGGCCCCGCGACGCTGTAAAGCCTCGATAGCGGCGATGACCGAGCCGCCGGTGGCCAACATCGGATCCAGCAATAAAATATCGCGTTCTTGCAGATCGTCGGGCATCTTGCAGAAGTACTCGACCGGCTCGAGAGTTTTCTCGTTACGGTAGATCCCCATATGGCCGACCTTGGCGTTGGGAACCAGTCTCAAGATCCCCTCGAGCATACCTAATCCCGCGCGTAGAATGGGAACGATAGCCAGCTTCTTCCCGCTAATGTAGCGTCCCGTCATCGTCTCCAGCGGTGTCTCGACGGTCTCTTCCACCAGAGGCAGTTCTCGGGTGGCCTCGTAGGCCATCAGCGCCGCGATCTCCTCGACTAAGGCTCGAAACTCCGTACTTCCCGTCGTTTTACATCGGAGATGGGTCAATTTGTGAACCACTAGAGGATGGTCCACGACACACAAATTACTTTGAGTTTGGTATTGGGTGGCTGTCATGAGCAGGCCGCTTTTCACGACCCGGTCCAAAACCCTCCCCGTCAAGACCGTCCGACGAAACGGCCCAGAACCTCCAGCCTCTGGTCTTGCATCTGGCGGGTCATTTCGATCTGTTCTTTATTGAGCTTGCGTAGACGCGTGAGAGCGCCACGGCTCCCCGCTCCGACGCGCTCGAGCTGCTCGGCCGCCCTGGCCAAGAGAGTCAAACGCTTCTTGGCAAGATTGGATAGGGACTCCAATCCCGCTGGCGCGGTCACCTTCTCCGCCTTGGACTGCAGGGCCAGAAGCTCGCCCACATAGCTTTGACCGGACGCTCCTTGATCTACCTGGGATTGGAGAAAGGCCTTCTGCAATCGAAAGGTGACGTCGACCTCACTTCTCCAAATCTCCAACCAGCGGGATTCCCAGGTCAAGTAGTGTCCTTTTGTCCCGGACTTGTTTGACTTCGCTAGCTCGGCGTTACGAGAGATTCGCCATCGCAAAAGGGCATCCGCGCGGTCCCTGGTGGCGCCGTTGAGCGCCTCAAACAAAGAGCGCTGCCCCTCGGCGTCAGGACTCGTCTGGCCAAGAAATCGTTCGACCGAGATCAGCATTCGGTCCTCACTCGTCCGCACAGCCGACGCCACCGGAGCAGGAAGGTCCAATTTGGACTGGAGCTCCCCCCGAAGAGCTTTTACCGCCTTGCGGGTCGGCTCCGCGCCGAGCCTGCCACTGAGCCACTCCTCTAATGCCGAGACCAGGCCGGCTAGAGCACGGTCGTGTCGCTGCACCGAGCGCTCAGCCGCGAGATATCCCGAGAAACCGGCGTCGCCAGGCGCCGCGACGAGACTCTGGGTAGACCAAATCAGAGCCAGCAGGGCTAGAAGAGCTATCCTTATTTGCCTCTGGATGGCCCCAAGCCCACCTTCAGATATTCCTTCGCGAGGTCCGAAGGCGCCATGATGTAGACCGTGGGCGCGGCAAGTGTCCGGAGTCCGAGAAAGGCCGCCACGATTGGTCCACGCTTGAGCGTCGGAGCGTTTCTGAGCGGCACCATCTCAAGGTAGAAGAAAAGCCCCAAGAGTAAGCAGATCATCCAACTTCCCTTGAAGAAGCCGACAACAAGACCAGCCCTTTTGTCTGTCAACTTGTCGATATAGTGCTCCTCTTTCATCCGCCGTTCCAGTGTTAACCCCCCGCTATAGACGGCCAGAAAGAATCCGATGAAAATCGTAAAAAAACAAGCTTTCTGCAAAAACTCCAGGCTCCATCCCTTGAACAGGAACGAGTGCATCCACTCGGCCATACCTCGAAAAAGGCGAAATCCCATGAAGCCCCCAAAAATGATGGCGAAAAACTCCGTGATCTCCAAAACGACGCCGCGCTGATACGCAAGCGACAGTAATCCACCGAAAAGGATAAGCACACCGAAATCGAGCCAAGTCATCTGGTCACCCCTTACAAGCTTTCTCACTTTGATTCTCTCGAGGGCCTTCCTTCCCGACTCGAGAGACCAGGGATGTTGGTCTCGTCTGCGAAGCGGCCGAAATGCACAAGATACGTGCTCTCCTGGCACTTTTCATCACCGCTCTGCTGTTGTCGGCCTGCGCGAGTTCCGGCGACGAAGGCTCTAACCTATCCGACGACGATCTCGCTAACGGCGGAGGGGGCGGTAATTCGGACCGGCGCCTGTTGACCTTTACCATGGCCGTCAATCCCAACGGAACGGTGGACCGTTCGGGGCGTGGGCTCTATGTGATTCTTCTCAACGCGCAGGGCACCCCTATCGAAGCGACCGACATCGACACCTTCACCGACTTCATCCGCTTCGATGGTCAAAACTTCGACTGGTACCATCGACTGGCCGAGGTTCCCAACCCTGGATTCACCTTTGTTCAAGTCGGTCCGCTCAGTGGACAGGCTCAGGTCACGCCGGACGGAAAGTCGATCCAGGTCGTGCTCGACATCGGCCAGTCGACCAGTTTTCTCAACCAGTTCATTCCGGGCCAGGTTTTCACCGCCCACGCTCTAACCACCGACAATTCCAGCGGAGCATTCCTCGGTCGCCTTCTCGATACCATGGGCCAGGGTCCCAACATCGACTCCAACTCTCTGCAGACGGTCAGAGTGCGAAGAGGAGAGGGAGCCACCGCCCCCATTCCCCAAAGCTATCCCTTCGATCCCGTGGGAGACACCGTCACCCACAGCGACCTTGGTGGAGACTACCCCTATGCGAATTTCGACATCGCCCGCTTCGAGATCACAGCCCAGTAGAGTCATATTTTAGCGGGTGAAGGCGTTGGACAGATTCACCGGAAGGATCGGCAATCCCGAGTCTGGGCCGACTTTGGTGGCCCTCAGAGGGAACGCCTTGAGCGACATCTGAAAAAAGATCTCATTTTGAACCCCACGGTAGGTCAAGCTTCCTATCCAGTCATGATCTTCATAGTTCACCGAGAAGTTTTGGTAGGTCAGCCGCCCGTTCGGAAGATCGTAGATACTCCAGTGAGTGAGTGAGACACCAGGAGTGAGCTGGGCTGTGATCCCAGAGTCGACCGAGCGCCACGTTCCGGTGTTGGGGTCGAGGTTGGCAGCGGCGGTCAGTTCCCATCCCTTCACCGGATTGACATCAAGTCTGGTAATAATATCGTAAGCCGCGCTATAGTTGAGATCGTAAGCGCCTGTGGTTGCCAGGCGAAAGTTATCGTCATTGTAAAGCTCGATGCCGCCGGAGAGCGTCTGGTAACCGAAGGCTAAATCGTGCTGGAACGGGGTGTATCCCTGGCTGTCTTGCCAGTTGTAGTCCAGCCGCAACAGCATGTGGTCGGCGAAATCCTGAGTCCAACCTAACCTCGTTCCCAGGACGTACTGCTGCTGACCACTTCCATAGAGACTCTGCCGTAGGCCGGCTCCAGCGTGGAAGTTACCCATCGGTGTCTCGACAATTTGGTCCGGAATTCGAAGGTCGAATCGATATCTCTCGGTCCGAAAAAGCGATGGCGCTTCCTCGAGCACTCCGAAGCTGGCCGAGGCCGTCAGGGGAAGAAACCCCAGCGAGAGAGGATAGGTTCGAAGAGAAAGCTCCGGCTGACGGTTGAGGTAATAGGTATCCTGCCCGCCACTTCGCTCGTAGGAGAGGTCTCCCTCGAACATGTCTCCCCGATGGCGCAAGCTGCCCAGATAGTGATAGCGGTTGGTCTGAGTAAACTCTGTCGAGGAGCTTGAAAAGTCGGCTCGAGTCAATACCGACCATTGATCGGAAAGTTCGAGGTCGTGATAGAATCTGTAGCTGCGGTTTTGATTCTCACCACTGCGCGCGAAGTTCACTCCCATTTGCAACGCGGAACGCTCGGAGTAGCGGGAGAGGTTGATCGCGCTGGCTACGTTGAGTGGACTGATCTGTCCAGGGAGTTCAAACTGATTGGAATTGTAGGAAACCCCAAGTCGGGTCTGCTTGTCGATGTTGAAGTTTCCGTTGGCGCGGAACTCAAAGCGATTGCGGGACGACTGCTGACCGTTCTGATTATAGAAGTAGATGTTCCCGTTGCCGCGCTCGCCGAGGTCGAAGAAATGCTCCACTCCGTATCCGATTCCCGACCGCTGGTACAGGTCCAAGTTGGCCGTTCCGTAATTTCCCTCGTTGAAAGCGTAATTAAAGCCGTTGCGGATAAAAGCCCCGTCGATATTGTTGTATCCGACCGAGGGAAAGTAGCCCTGCCGTTTCGACTGCCGTTCGGTGAGGGGAAAGACCAGGGTGGGAAGAGTGTAGAGTCTATTTCCGGCGATGGTAAAACTGGTGTTGCTGGCCACCGCCTTGTCTTTGGGATAGAGGTCGACCTGTTCGGAGTTGATGTGGTAGTGCAGGTCGTTCGGCTCGAGGTCACAGGTCGTGAGAACGGCCTTCTGTAAAGTGATCTTTTCCGGGGTGTAGGTCATCGCGTCGGCCCAAAAGTACATGCTCCCCTCGAAACTCTTATCTCCCAGGGCGATCCCCTCACTCTTTCCGGCCACGTGCCGCATCACCGCATGGTTCGTCTTGACGTCGAGGGTCAACGTCTCTGCGGCGGCGAAATTGTCTTCCCAGGTGAACACACACTCTCGCTCAGCCGTGATCACCCCTTTGACCGGATCGTAGACCAGGCGTTGACAGTCGAGCCTCATCCCTTGAACCTCGACCGTGACATTGCCGGTCGCAATGGTCAGCCCCCCCCGCTTCTCCACGCTCTCAGCCTGAATAAAGACAGGCTCGGTCGGCTTCTTCGGGCCCTCTCCCCCTTGAGCCCAGGCGCCCCCAATCAGCCATAGCAAAGCCAGAAGAGCCCGCAGGACTCTTCTCGGGAAACGTCCCCCGATAAGCGGCATGATCAAGATTGAGCCTTCTTCAAGCCACCTCAAGCGCTCCCTGGCGCGTGGCGGCAACCGCTCCTTAGGTCCTAAGCTAAAAAAACCTGGTTGCGGCCTCGCTCCTTGGCCGCGTAGAGAGCCTTGTCCGCCGAGGCGATGAGGGCTTCCGAGGTCTCTCCGTCCTCCGGAAAACAGGAGACACCGCAAGAGATAGAAGCACGAATAACTTTGTCCTTGTAGACAAATTCGCTCTCGGCCACGATCGCTCGAAGTCTTTCGGCGATACTGGCCCCTTTCTGCTTGGGCGTGGTGGGAAGAATGACCGCGAACTCTTCCCCACCATATCGCGCCACCACATCATATTCGCGCAGAGCTTGCCCCAGCATGGCGGAGACACGCTTGAGCACGAAGTCGCCCGCGAGGTGTCCATGTTCGTCATTGAGCCGTTTGAAGAAATCAATATCCAATAAACAGACCGTCAAGGGCTTACCGTAGCGCCGAGAGTAGGCGACCTCCTCGGACATGCGCTGTTCAAGGTAGCGGCGATTATAAATGTTGGTCAATCCATCCATGACCGAAATCTCATAGAGGCGATTGTTCTCTAGAGCCAGGGAGATGTGAGCCGAGAGCAGGACGACCAATTCCAACTCCGGATGAGTGAAGACATGGTTTTCGTCACGGGTCGTCAAACAGATGACGCCGATCACACGACGTTTGACCATCAGCGGCGCCGAAATCATGCTGACCATCGTGCGCTTCTGGTCCTCAACCACTTTAAAACGCGGGTCCTTGCGGACATCGGCGATCAGAACCGGCTTCTTATGTTTAGCGACCCAACCGGCAATTCCCTCACCCAGGGTGAAGCGGATGTTATGATATTCCCAGTGAGTCAACCCGGAAGACTCAGCGAAAGCGAGTTCACGAGAATTCTCGTCAAGAATCATGATGGAACAGTCATCGGTTTCGAGTAGCTTTCTCAGCTTGGAACTGATCCGTTTGATGACTTTCGGCATGGGATAGTTGGACGAGATCAGCCGCCCCACTTCCAAGAGGGTCTTCAAGACCTCGTTCTCCCTGGACATGACAAAAGCTTCGCTCCCACGACGGTGCCTCCCTGGGTTGCCGTTGACGGGAAGGGTTTTGGTTCAAAAACACAAATGGCTTCGCACATTCCGCAGAACGGGTTTGTTTTAGGAGGGAATTATGAAGAGTTTTCGTTTAAAGCTCCGTGGTCTGGGGCTAACGATGTTGATGCTGGTATGCCTTGCCAGTGTGGCCTTGGCAGGCCCGGTCCACAACGTCACCGTGTCCGAAGGTCCAGACTGGGTGAAAGTCAACATTACCGGTAGTTTCAACTACAGCGTGAAGCATCTGCCCCAGGGTAGCGCCGACTATCGATCGATCGCCGTGGATCTCCACCCGGCTCACATCGCCGGCGGCTTGGAGCCGAAATCGGTTCTACCGGTGGACTTCGGTCTGGTGGGACAGGTTCGAGTTAGAAACATCGGCGGTGGCGTCGTTCGCGTCTATATCGACGTGATCAACTACCCCGAGTACAGCGTGACCAGAACCGGAAACGGCGTTCAGGTTGGGATCAAGGCGTTCAAACAGCGCGCCCACAATCCCGCCGCTCAGTACTAGGCTTTTATAGCCCGAAAGAAGAGTCCCATGAGGGACTCTTTTTTTATTTGTGGGTTATAATAGCCTATGCGAAGTCGCCTCCTCCTCTCATACTTGCTCCTTTACTTATTTCTTCTTCCCGCCGTCGCTGAACCGGCCCGCCCCGGGGTTTCCGACTATGTTCGCCTTCAGAAGGGCACTCCGTCGGTCCTCGAGACCGCGATCGTGACCATGACAGGTCCCAATGCCCAGAGGCTAGACCTGGTATCGGCCGTTCATCTGGCCGATGCCAGCTACTACCAGCAGCTCAACACTAAGTTTCGAGGGTACCAAGCCGTTCTCTATGAGCTCGTTCTACCCGAGGAGATGGCCGGGCAGCCTTTGCCCTCCAATCTGGGGAGTGAGGGAGGAGGTCTCTCCGGTATCCAGTCGACTTTAGCGCGCTCACTGGGGCTCACCACTCAACTTGAGCAGATAGATTACTCCGCTGCCAACTTTGTCCACGCCGATCTTAGTCGGGAGGGTCTATCTCGAGCCATGGACGGTCGCCAGGAAAGTCTCTTGTCCTATTTCCAAAAAGCTATGGCCAGTTCCGGCGGTATCACGAACCTCGGCGTTAGTGAAGCGGAGCTGGCTCAACTCGATTTCGTGGCGATTATGTCGGGTCAAGCTAACGCGCGAGACCGCAAGACCCTGAAGAAACTTTTGGCCTCCGCACTCACCTCGTCGGATGGGGTCATGGCCGGGATGGAAGATACCGCCATCCTGGCCGAGCGCAACAAGGCGGCTCTCAAGGCCGTCGATATCGCGCTAAAAGGCGGTAAGAAGAAACTCGCCCTTTTCTACGGAGCCGCCCACATGCCCGACTTGGAGACGCGTCTGCGCCAAAAAGGTTGGAAGCGGACCGAGGTCAACTGGCTGCCCGCCTGGCGCTTCTAGCGCGTCCTCTCCAACTAGGTGCGACGTCCCCTCTCCAACCGCACGCGACGCGCCCCCAATCACGCGCAGTGCACGCACTCCGAACCCACGCGGCGCGTCGTCCCCAACGGGCTCCCACCCCATGCAAAAAGCCACCCGAAATGGATGGCTTTTGCACAAACGCTGTGAGGAGTCGCTAGATTAGCTACCGACGGGCTTACCCTGGAGTTCCCGCAGGTGGTTAATGATGTCGAAGACTTCCCGGGTGTTCAGGCGGTAGCCGAACGTCGGCATCTGGTTCTTTCCAATCATGATGTAGTGGTAAAGATAGCCGTCCGATCTGCCAGCATAGGAGGAGTCACCGACGGCGGCGGGTTTGACACCCAGTGGCTCAGCGACCAATCCCTTTCCATCACCCTTCTCACCGTGGCACTGTTGGCAGTTGATGGTATAAAGCTTTTTGCCGCGTTCGCGCGAAGCCGCGTCGTCGGCGACGGGACTCTTGAGATTGGCGAGTTCAGCGGGAACACCAGCCTTTTCTTTGAGAGCCCAAAGCTCGGGCTTGATGTCGTCGGCGGTCGCGTCGAACTCCGACTGGAACCTACGTTGCTCGCGATTACCTTCGGGGCGGCTCATCTTACCGTCTTTAACAGCTTGATCGATCTCTTTTTTGCGATTATCCAGCTGCTCTTTGGCCCGGTCATAAGCCTGCTGGTCTCCACGATACAGCCATCCGAAAGGTTGAGGCGGAGCAACTTCAGCCTCCGCCTTACTGGGCATCCGAATGGAGCGCTCCGGAGGAAGATCCGCGGCGACTTCCAGCGGCTTAAGAGCAGCCTGATAACGCATGTTGTTCGTGGCACACCCGCTCATCATGGTTCCCAAGAAGAAGAGAGGAAGAGCGTAGCTCACGACCGATCGCGCGCCGGACTCACTCAACCAATCCTTAGCTTTCTTGGCCGCCTCACCACTGACGACCAAAGCGATGTAGCCGTTAGCAACCGGGAGATCCTCCTCCAGCGGCGGAACCAGTTGACGGTAGCGCCGAGTCTCGATGAAGAACATCAAGGTATTGACGAGAATCGCGGTGATCATACCGCACTCATACATCGGGATGGCGTTGATTGGGACCGCGACCAGCGGCTGGCCGCTGGTTTTGGCCGTGAGTCCCCACTCGAGCTGAGTGAAGGTCAAGAACGAGAATCCACCGATGATTCCGCATAGCCACATCAGACGGACGATATTTCGGGCGACCATTGGTTTGGACCGACAAGGCGGCACCGCGTGCTCGGACAGCGGGTAGGGCGAGCGGAGTTCAATCTCCTCCGGATTCGCGCCATTGTCGAGCAAGGTACGGTGAGCCTTGAAGGCGGTCAACTGGTCTTCGTATTCAGCACAGACTTTCATGATGTTCCTTATTCACCCATGTGGAAGTAAGCGACCTTGACACCGGCGAGGTCGACGTCGACCTGTCGAGCCTTGGTTTCCGCCAGCTCCCAGTACGGGAGAATCGGGAAGATTCGACAGAAGAAGGTCAATCCACCGATCACCCATCCAAAGGTGCCGATAATGATGGTAATTTCCGTGACCGAAGCGGTGTACGGGATAGTATTGAAAGTTAAACCGTTGTAGACCTCAAGACCCGGAATCACGATGAAAACACGCTCGATGTACATCGCGATGTTGACGATGATGGAGAGAACGAACATCGGCAGCACGCTGCGTCGGAACTCCTGGAAAGCCAGGCAGAACAGAGGCAAGGCGAAGTTTCCGATAACCAAGAACCAGCAAGCCGCGGCGTAAGGACCGAAAGCGTTGTAGTACAGGTAGTCCATCTTGTCAGGTTCGTGAGCGTAGTACGCTGGCATAAAGTCGTTAAAGAAAAGGTAGGCCCAGGCCAGCATCAGCACCAGCCAGACGCGGCCCAGCATGTCATAGTGAACCGGCGTGATAAGCTTACGAAAGGACGGGTAGGTCCAGAGCAGCAAGCCCAGCATCGTGAACACCGCGGCGGTTCCCGAGTGGAGAGCTCCCACGAAGAAGAGCGGACCAAACACCTCGGAGTGCCATCCAGGAACAACCTGCATCGCGAAGTCCCAGGAAACGATGGTGTGCACCGAAATAACGACCGGGAGGATGATGACCGAGTAGAGCGAGGCGGCTTCCATCACGCGCTTCCACTCTTCCGCCGTTCCACGCCAGCCCCAAGCGAGCAAGGTGTAGATCGTCTTGATCGGACCTTTCATTCGGGGACGAGCGATTCCGAGGTCCGGCACCATCGTCACGTATAGAAAGAGAACTGAACCAGTCAGGTAAGTCGAGACCGCGAACACGTCCCACATCAACATACTCTTGAAGTTAGGCCACAAAAGTCTGTTATTAGGAATCGGGAGCATGTAGTAGAAGAGCTCGGTTCGCCCCATATGAATGAGAGGGAACGATCCGGCAGCCGGCAGAGTGAAGAGGGTGATAACCTCGGCCACACGGGTCACCGCCGATTTCCACTCGGCGCCACACAGGCGCAGGAGAGCGGAGATCAGTGCTCCGGCGTGAGCCACTCCGATCCAAAACACGAAGGTAATAATATACACACCCCAGTAAACCGGAATGTGTAAGCCGGTCTGACCTAGACCGTAGTACATCTGGCCAGCGAAGGCTACACCGGCGGCCGCGATAGCGCACAGCGACAAAAAGATGACGATGTTGCTTCTCCAGCCCGATTTGCCTATCGGCTCGAAGCACGCGTCAAAGATCTCGGGAATCGAGATCTCCGCGGCGCGAAAGTTTAGATTCTGGTGCGACATATAGCTTTCCGTTTCTCGTTGGACATCGTGCTAAACTGCTTGAACCCCCGCTACGGTGTCGCCACCGGACTCGGACTGACCGAGACGGCGGCGGACGGAGAGGCGGTAACTCTGGGAGTTGCGGTGGGGTAAGACGGCGTTGGATCGATCGAGGGGCTACCCACCGATGTGGGACTGCCCGCCGGACTTTGCGTAGCCGTCGGAGATTGAGTGGCTGCAGGCGAGGGGCTCGCCTCGGGCGTGGCGTGAGCCTCGGTAGCGTGGTGCTGCTGTTGACCGACCGGCAGATTCGCCGGTTCCAACACGTCGGGGTTACGGTCAGGACGAAGGTAGACGACGTTTGGCCGGGTGTCGTGTTCATTGTGGACGAGAACTGAGCGATGCCTATTTCTCGCCAAAGACTTCGAAACCGTACTGTCGGGGTCCGAAAGCATTCCGAAAACCAACGCTTCAGAAGCACAGGCCTGCACACAGGCAGGACGGATCTCCCCGTCGTAGGTCGGGGTGAGAGCCCTCTCGGCGTCCGCACGCTTCTCGATCTTGGCGTCGAGCTCTCCGCGACGGATACGTTGCACACAGAAAGTGCACTTTTCCATCACGCCCTCACTTCTCGCCGTGACATCCGGGTTGAGCATCTTATTCATCGGCTCCGGCCACTGAGGCGGGCGGAAGTTGAACATACGCACGTGGTACGGACAGTTGTTGGCGCACACACGGGTCCCGATACAGCGGTTATAGATCTGGGCATTGAGACCGTCGTGGGTGTGGACCGAGGCGAATACGGGGCAAACCGATTCACAAGGAGCCGTACCGCACTGTTGACAGAGCATCGGGATAAAGTCCATGTGAACGTGGGGATAAGTCCCGTGATGGATGGGCTCGATTCGCAGCCAGTGGACGATACGCCCCATAGCCGACTCCACGGCCCCTACCACCGCGACGTTATTCTCAGCGTGACAAGCGATCACACAGGATTTGCAGCCCGTGCAACGGTCGACGTCGATCGTCATCCCCCACTGTCTGTGAGTCGCTGATTCGTGGGAAGCACTCATGATAACTCCTCTTGTCTACTCCGGAAGAATGTGGCGTGGCAGATTGTACACGCGTTGGTCGAAGGTGGCGAGGAGCTTGGAGCCCTCGAGCTTGGTCACTTTGGCACCGCCGGACACCTCTTCGAAGTAGCCGTTCTCCCCCGCGGCTCCCTCGAGCAAAGCCTTAGGATTGGAACCCGCGGACAGCCACCCGGCTTGAACGAAGCCGTCGAAAGTAGGGCGGCTTTGACCGCGACCGGTGGGAACACCGAAGGCATTCCGATGGATCCAGGGACTGGGATAGGCCGAACCTTCAAACTTGCCCTTCGGCGTCGAAATCTCCACCTTGTCGTGGCGAGAGATGTTGTTCGCCTTAGCCCAGTCGGCGTTGACCTCGATCCAGGAATCCCAGACCACTGTGGTCATGGTGTCCGGAAGCTCTTGCATCCAGGGTCGGGAAGCCAGCTCACCATCCGCCAGATGCGTCGGCAAGGTGATGAAAACGTCACCTGCCGGCAGAGGTGGCGCGAACTTCGAAACCGACAGAGGCTCCAAGCCAGCAAAAGGCGAGTAGCCCGTCGGAGCCGCTCCCTTACCGGGAAGAGCGACCGGTGGATAGGCGGCGCGATTGGGATAGACATCCTCGGGGACCTCTTTCCAGACACCACCACGGACCAGCAGACCCTCCCAGTCTTCCTGATTTCGTGAGCCTTGGAGAACCTTTCGAGGGCTAACCTCATCGAATCCGGAGGCGCCGACTTGCTTAGCGAATTCCAGAAAGAAACCGAGCAAGGAGTTAGCCTCGGCAACCTGACTGCGAATCGCGGGCTGAGTAATGCCGTACCACTCACCCTCGGACGACCTCACCCGCAGGTCCCCCCAGTCTTCCAACCAGGAGCGAAGCGGAACCAGGATGTCGGCTTTCTCAGTGGTGTCGTTAGGCAACGTGGCCAGGACAATCTTCTTACGAACTTTTCCGAAAGACTCGGCCAACCAGGGGAAGCGGTAGACCACGTCCACGCCTTGAACGACCACGGACTTAGCCGAGGACAACGCGCTAGCCGCCTCGGCGTCGGTCAAGAAAAGCCCCGAGGGAACACTTCCCGATCCGACCAAAAGGTCGGGCTCGAAAGTCTCCACATCGCCCTTAAGCATTTTGGTCAAGGTATGAGCCAGAAAGACGGTGGCGTCACCATCAGCGCCCTGGAAACCTCCCACGACCATGGGAGAGTTGGCATCGAGCAGACGCTCGGCCAGCCGAGTGATGTCATGCTCGGCGACGCCGGTCTTCTCCGCGGCCGCCTTCAACTCCGTGTTGGCCCAGGCCGGCCACCCACCCTTACCCCTCTTGGACACTTCGGTTCCGATAGCGGCCAAGAAAGTCGCCTCGCTACCGGGGGCCAGAACCAACCAGGTATCAGCGTTGCCGTCCGTGGGGTTCATACGAGTGGAAGCGGCCACCATTCGGCCCCGCAGACGACCCGGCGTCTTGCGAAAACGACCAAAGGACCACTCCACCCGGGTCGGAGAATAGTTCTCGTGGATAAAGTTGCTACCCACGGAAAGGACGAAGTCGTACTTTTCCAGGGGATAGAGGGGGAGTTCGGCCCGGCCGGTGACGGCCTTTAAGATCCGGCGTTCACGCACCGACTGGTCCTTGTCCGCGACCCAGATCTTCGCTCCGAGCTTGGCGGCCGATTGAACCAGAGCGTGTCCGGCGCTTCCGTAAACCCGGTCGACGATAAAAAGCGTGTCGGATTTGGCGAGTTTAGCCGCGGTCACCGCCAGAGACTCACTCGGTCTGCCGTCCGCTCCGGCTTTGGCTCCGCCCTTGGACGCCTTGACCCGATCCGGGTGATAGACTACTTGAAGCCCGGAGATCGCTTCCTTGTTAGCGTAGCCCTTGGTAAAAAAGTGACCCGGCAGGCCGATCACGTTGATGGCCCGGTTCTCCACCGTCTTTACCGAGACTGCGCAGTCGGAGCGCAGCTCAGCGCAGGTCGAGGCCCAGAACAGCGACTGGCCAGGCAGCGCGTATTCGGGCATTTGATATTGGGAAACCACCCCGTGCTCCACAGGACGACCACAGGCCGTGAAGGTGGCCGCGACGCCGGTGAGCATTCCGATTTTTAGAAAATCTCGTCTATTGACGTTCATACCCATCCTCTAATCTGACCAGCCTAACGATGACAGGTCGTACAATCCGTCGGACCTTCGTTGGCGCGATGACAAGACACACACCAGCCCATGGTCGGCTTCTGCTTCATCTTGATCTCGCCCATCTTGGTCACGTCGTTGTGACACTCCGCGCAGTCAAAGCCCTTGTTGATATGAGCCTTGTGCGAGAATTTCACGTGCTCCGGCATATCGTAGTATTTAAACCACTTGATATCCCGACGATTATCGACATATCCCTTCAGCTTCTTCACTTCGGGGCGATCGATCACCGCGCCCTTGCTACCGTTGGGGGTCTCTCCGACCAAGCCCTGGTGGCACTGCCAGCAATCCGTCACGGACGGAACGCCGGCGGAATCGCCGTCATTCGCGCCGCGGTGACAGTAAGCGCAGTCGATACCGCGCTCGCCCGCGTGCAGATTGTGCAGAAAGTTGATCGGCTGAGACGCTGGCGTGAAAAACCAGTAGCCTTTCCAAGCCAACTCCGAATAGATCGTCATCGCGACGACAATCACAATGGGGGTCAGCAGAGCCAACCGGACCAAAGTTTGTTGAAGTTTTTCTTCAGGTGCCATCTGAGGCCTAATTTCCTTACATCTGGGCGAAGTACGCCCGGGTCTCTTAGTCCCTTAACGGGACAATGGGAGAGATTGTGAAAAATCTCACAAGCTCGTGCGTTGGACAGGGTATTTCAAATTCCTGCCCTGGAAGTCTTCATTTTGTAAACGCTTTGACACGCCCAAAACGTTGATATATCAGGGCGCAATCCCTACTAATTAAGTATGGATTGCGCGACCCTCGACGGCTAATGCCGCTTCCTTGGTCGCTTCCGAAAGAGTGGGATGAGAGTGACAGATTCGAGCGAGATCTTCCGAGGAGGCACCGAAACTCATGGCCACCACCGCCTCGGACAGAAGCTCTCCGGCGTGGGGTCCCAAGATGTGGACTCCCAAAATTCGGTCTGTCTCCTGGTGGGCCAAAATCTTGACCATCCCATCGGCATGGCCGCCCGCTCTAGCCCGGCTGTTGGCCGCGAAGGGAAACTTTCCGACTTTGTAGGGTATACCCTCGGTTTTGAGTTGCTCCTCGCTCTTTCCAACCGATCCGATTTCGGGATCGGTGTAGACGACGGCGGGAATCGTTCCATAGTCGACATGTCCGACCCCGGTTTTGAGCATCTCGGCCAAAGCCACCCCCTCCTCCTCGGCCTTGTGAGCGAGCATGGCCCCCCCGATCACGTCGCCGATGGCGTAAACTCCGGCCACGTTGGTGGCGAAATGCTTGTCTACCTGGATGAATCCCCTCTTGTCTCGAGTCACTCCGAGCTCGTCGAGACCCAAGCCCTCGGTGTTGGGCCGGCGACCTACCGCCATCAGGACTCGGTCACAGACGATCGGCTCGGCTGCTCCCGCCACCGTGACGTGGCACTCCTCTCCCTTGACCTCGACACTTTGAACCCCGGCCCCTAGTTGAAACTTCAAGCCGAGCTTGGACAGCGCTTTCTGAGCTGCTTTGGCGATCTCGAGATCAAGTCCGGGCAAAATCCGGTCGAGATACTCGAGCACCGTCACTTTGGCCCCTAGGCGTGCCCAGACCGAGCCTAATTCTAGTCCGATCACTCCCGCGCCGATGACGACGAGGTGCTTTGGAACCTCCTCATAAGAGAGAGCTTCCGTGGACGAGCCGATTCGATCGCCGTCGATAACGATTCCGGGCAGACTGCTAGGCTCACTTCCGGTGGCGATGATGATGTGCTTGGCCTCGAGCTCTCGCTCTCCTTCAGCGGCGCTAACTTTGACCCGGCCCGGAGCCGTGATGGTCCCCTTGCCCTTGATCCCCTCGACACTGTTCTTTTTGAACAGCCCCTCGATACCGCGACCGAAGGTGTCCACCACGCGCGATTTTCGTCGTAGCATGGCTCCCAGGTCTAGTCCGATCTCTCCCTGAACCAACACACCGTGCTGCTTTAAGTTGGTCTTGGCGTTGAGGTACTGTTCGCTCGATTCCAGCAGTGCCTTCGAAGGGATGCATCCTACTCGAAGACAGGTCCCACCGAAGATCTCATTAGCATCGACGCAGGCTGTCTTGAATCCGAGTTGAGCGGCTCGGATGGCACAAACGTAGCCTCCCGGCCCACCACCTATCACGATAACGTCAAACTGATCGGCCATAGTTTAAATCTCCAGCAAAAGTCGAGCGGGATCTTCGATGGCGTTCTTCATCGAGACCAGGAACGAGACCGCGCCACGTCCGTCGATAATGCGGTGGTCGTAAGACAGCGCCAGATACATGATAGGGCGGATCTCGACCTTACCGTTGACGGCCACGGGGCGCTCCACGATGTTGTGCAGGCCGAGAATCCCCGACTGCGGGGGATTCAAGATCGGGGTGCTCAGCATCGAACCATAGATTCCGCCGTTGGAGATGGTGAAAGTTCCCCCCTCAAGGTCGGACAGAGCAAGCTTCATCTCCTGAGCCTTCTTGGCCAGTTCCTTGATGCCGATCTCAACCTCGGCGAAAGAGAGCCTATCGGCTTCCCGCAACACGGGAACGACCAGGCCTTTCCCGCCTCCGACCGCCACTCCGATGTCGTAGTGATTTTTGTAGACAATGCTATTCCCGCGAATCTCCGCGTTGACTTCGGGATAGGCCTTGAGAGCCTCCACGGCTGCCTTGACGAAAAACGACATGAAACCGAGCTTCACTCCGTGTTTGTCGAGAAACTCTTTGCCGTAGCGGTTGCGAAGCTCCATCACACCGCTCATGTCCACCTCATTGAAGGTGGTCAGGATGGCGGCGGTCTGCTGGGCCGAGACCAAGCGCTCCGCGATCTTACGGCGCAGCGGGCTCATGTTGACGACTTCCTCACGCTCACCGGTCTGTGTCGAGGCGCTGGGAACGGGCGGCTTCACGACGGGAGCGCTCTGAGCGGCCGCCATGGCGTCCTCTTTCATGACGCGCCCTCCCTTGCCGGTTCCCTGAACGGAAGCGGCGTCGATCCCTTTCTCTTCTAAGACGCGACGGGCCGCGGGGCTGACGACGGGCTCCTCCTTGACGGGAGCGTTCTTACCCGCCGAGTGGTCCTTGGCGGCCGACTCGTCCTTGGTCGGACTGGCTTCCTTGTCGGCGGGAGCCTCCTTGGACCGGCCGTCGGCCGAACCTGCCCCAGCGGCGAGTTCGGCGATCACATCTCCGATCTCGGCATCCTCGCCGGGTTGCTTGAGGATCTTGACCAGGGTCCCGTCGACCGGCGAGGGGACCTCCACATTGATCTTATCGGTCTCTAAAACCACCAGGATCTGATCCGCGCTGACCGAGTCGCCCTCAGCGACCAGCCATTCCGAAATCATCACGGTGGAGATCGACTCCCCAGCGGGGGGCACTTTGAGTTCCATGATAAAGCTCTTTCCTTTCTCGACTAAACTTTAAAGTTGTCCGGGAACGGCCCGGTTGAAGGCCTGCTCGATGATACCGTCCTGCTCGATGCGGTGGGAGGCCGACGACCCGGTGGCAGGCGAGGCCGATTCCGGCCGAGAGATGGCCAAAAACGGGAATCTGTCGTAGACGCTCTCGCCAAAACGGAGCTTAACGTAGCTCTGAGCGCCCATATTCTCCGGCTCCTCCTGCACCCAGATGACGGGAGTGCCGCGCCCATATTGGGACAAAGCGGTACGAACACTCTTCTCCGGAAACGGATAAAGCTGCTCGAGTCGTACGATGGCCACGTCGTCGCGCTTTCGCTCCTTGCGGTAAGCTGCCAGGTCGTAGTAGATCTTCCCGCTGCATAGCAGCACCCGCTTGACTTTCCTAGGGTCGGCCAGCACGTTGTCGGGCAACACACGATGGAAGGCGCCGCTATGAAATTCCGACAAGGGAGAGACACACTCCGGATGGCGCAACAGACTCTTCGGTGACATGATGACCAGCGGCTTTCGGATCGGGCGAACGATCTGGCGGCGCAGAATGTGAAAGAGCTGAGCCGGGGTGGTCAGGTTAGCCACGCAGATGTTGTCCTCGGCGGCTTGCTGCAGGAACCGCTCCAGTCGGGCGCTGGAATGCTCGGGCCCCTGGCCCTCAAAGCCGTGAGGAAGCAGCATCACCAGGTGGTTGAGCTTATCCCACTTGTCCTCGGAGCTTGAGATGAATTGGTCAAAGATGACCTGGCCGACGTTGGCAAAATCGCCGAACTGAGCTTCCCACAGTACCAGGTTGTCCGGCGAGTCGAGACAGAATCCAAACTCGTAGCCCAGCATGGCTGTTTCGGTCAAGGGCGAATTCCAGACCTGGAATCGAGCCTGCTTCTCGCTGAGCGAGTTGAGCGGAATGAACGGCTTGTCCGTTTCGTAATCCCACAGAACGGCGTGGCGATGGGAAAAAGTTCCACGACTGACATCTTGTCCGGTCAAGCGGATCGGCGTTCCCTCAGCTAACAAGGTCGCATAGGCAAGGTTCTCGGCTGTACCCCAATCAAGCGGCGTCTCACCCTTAGCGGCACCTTTCCTCTTTTCCAGTACCAAGCGCTTGAGCTTGGGATGGCAATTGAAGCCCTCGGGAATGGAGCCGAGCTTGGTCAGGTAGTCCTGCAACTTGGCTTCGTCGACGGCGGTGGTAACATCGGGAACGTTGCGGTCCTTGCCTCCCCGATAGGCCGCCCAACGCCCTCTTCGATCCTCTTGCTCCCGTTGCGCCTCATAGTCGAAGCGAGGGTCGCGGGCTCGGGACAGCTCGTTCTCGAGATAGTCGCGCCGTTCCACGGCAATAGCCTCGGCCTCTTCCTTGGTAACCTCTCCCAAGCGAACCAGGTTCTCCAGGTAGCTCTCGCGGACCGTCTTCATGGCCTCGATCCTGCGATACATCTTGGGCTGAGTGACGGACGGATCGTCGCCTTCGTTATGCCCTCGGCGTCGATAGCAGTACATGTCGATCACAACATCTTTTTTGAAGGCGTGACGAAACTCCATAGCGAGCCAGGTGGCCTGAGCGACCGCCTCGGGGTCCTCGCCGTTGACGTGGAAGATGGGGATCTGAAGCATCTTGGCCACGTCGGTGCAGTAGTGGGAGGAGCGGGCCTGCCCGATCCCGGTGGTGAACCCGATCTGGTTGTTGAGAATGATGTGGAGCGTCCCTCCGGTACGAAAACCGGGGATCTCGCTCATGTTGAGCATTTCCTGCACCACGCCTTGACCTGCGAAGGCGGCGTCACCGTGGATCACCACGCCCATGCAGCGGGTGAAGTTGTCGGTCAAACGATCCTGGCGGCTACGGATACGTCCCAGAACCACCGGTCCGACGAACTCGAGATGGGAGGGATTAAAGCACAGGGTCAGGTCGATATTGCGTCCCTGATGTGTTGTCCAGGTGGAGGACAGACCCAGGTGGTACTTCACGTCGCCACGACCAAAGGAGCGCTGCGGATCCTTGTCGTCAAATTCTCGGAAGACCAGCGAAGGGCTCTTCCCCATGATGTTGGCCATCACGTTGAGGCGTCCACGGTGGGCCATTCCCAGCACGATGTCGTTGACTCCGTGACTCGCGGCCTGTTCGAAGGCCAGATCGAGAAGAGGAATGAGCGACTCGGCACCCTCTAGGCCGAAACGCTTGGCTCCGACGAACTTCTTGGCCAGAAACTCCTCAAAGATCTCCGCGTCGGTCAGACGGGTCAAAATCCGCACCTGGCGTTCGCGAGGAAGGTCGATCCGATTGCGGCTCTTCTCCATCTTCTCCTGAAGCCAGTGTTTGGGCTCGGGATCGTCGATGTGCATGTATTGGACGCCGATGGAAGAGCAGTAGGTGGTGCGAAGCAAACCTTCGATCTCGCGCAGAGTCAGCTTGTCGTGACCCAGGCTGCGGGCCGCGAAAACAAGGTCTCGGTCCGATTCTTGCAAGCCGTAATGGCCTAGCTCGAGCTCAGAGAAGGACTCGATCCTTTGTCCTAGAGGATCGAGGTTTGCAATGCGATGTCCGCGAACCCGGTAGGCTCGAATCAACTGATCGACTCGCTCCTGCTTGAAGATATCAGCCTCACGACCGCTGGATCCGGCATGGCTTCCGCCCCCGGCGGCGAAAAGTGAGGCGGGACGGAAACTGGGAGTGCTACGGTAGACTCCGTTGCCGCTCATCTCTTGAGCGGCGAAGTACTCCCTCCACTCGGTGCTGACCGAATTGGGGTCTTGGGTCCATTGGTTGTACACCTCTTCCACGAAGAGGAGGTTATCAGGATTGATCATGGCTACTCTTGGCTTTCTCCGAGCCGGTTGATCGGCTCGGAATAGTCTGGATCCGGTGCTAAGTTCGGCCCCTCCACCGACTCGCTGGGCTTGCGTAGGAGCACCAGTTCCTCGGCGAAGGTGGGATGCACGGCAATTGTGGAATCAAAAATTGTCTTGGTGGCTTTGGCTTTGAGGCAAACCGCGGCTAGCTGGATCAGCTCCGGTGCTTCCTCTCCCACCAGATGGCAGCCCAAAACCCGGTCGCTCTCGGGGCAGACCAAAAGCTTGAGCATGGCCTGGGCGTCGCCGCCGGGTAAACTGTATTTCATTGGTCGGAACTTGGCCCGATAGACATCGAAACGCGCCCCCGCCTCGCGCAACTTGTCCTCGGTCCAGCCCACCGTGGCGGCCGGAGGAGAGGAAAAAACAGCCGTGGCCAGGCGGTCGTAATGAAAGTCGAGCGGCTTGTCGTTGTAGAGGTGCTCGGCTAGAGAGCGCCCCTCAGCGATAGCCACCGGGGTCAACTCGAAGCGCTTAGTGCAGTCACCGATGGCGTAGATGCTGGGCACGGAGGTCTGAAAGCGGGCATTGGTCAAAACTTCGTTGGACTTGCCCAGCTTGACCCCAATCTTTTCGAGTCTGATCCCGTCGGTGCGTGGAGTGCGTCCGGTGGCCAGAAGGACCGCCTCGACCTCCAGCGTGTCGCCGCTGTCGAAGATGACGAGCTTGCGGCCGTTGTCGAGCGCCTGTAGCTTTTTGGGACGGGCCTTGCGATGAAAGGTAACGCCGCGCTTTTCCATCTCGGCTTCGACGGTGGTACGAATATCTTTGTCGAACTCGGGCAAGAGATGCTCGGAGCCGAAGCTGTGGTGCACGGTCACGCCGAATCCATTGAGAATCCCGGCGAACTCCACCCCGATGTAGCCGCTGCCGACGACCAGAATGTCTTCAGGTAGGCTCTCCATCCAGAACATGTCGTCGGAGACCAGGCCCAGTTCGGCCCCTTCGAGCTTTTCCGGCCTCCAGGGCCTGCCGCCCATGGCCAGCAAAATGCGCTCGGCGGTGTAAGGCTTTCCGCCGACCTCCACCGTGTGAGGTCCGGTCAGCACGCCGGTTCCCTGCAGCTTCTCCACTTGACTTTCGGCAAGGATTCGTTGATAGAATTCGTGGAGTCGCTCCAGCTCTTTGTGCAAATTCGCCTTGAGCTTGGGCCAGTCGAGGCCGCCGGAAGGTGCCTCCCAGCCGTAAGCGGGCATCAGTTTGCGGGCCTCGCCGAACTGGGAGGAATAAACCATAAGTTTCTTAGGCACGCACCCGCGATGCACGCAGGTGCCACCCCATTGATGGTCCTCGCACACCGCCACGCGCGCCCCGTATTCAGCGGCCCGCCGCGCGGTGGCGACACCACCGGATCCTCCCCCCACCACGAGAAGGTCAAAATCATACCCCGAGGGCACGTCGTACTCGAGCATAGCAGCCCTGCCTTTCCTTCCCGGGCAAGGAATCCTCTCTACAAGAGAGCTGGCGGAGTGTTTACAATCTCGTTAAGTTCATTGCTGATATATTTCTTAAACTCTGAGTACTACGTGCCCTCCGGGGTGCCAACAAATATAGAGGTTACTGAAAATGCTTATATCCACTCAGAATCGTCCCGCGATCGCTAACTATTCGGCTCCCGCTCGTTCCAAGGCTGAAGCATCCACCGACTACACCTTTTTGGCTCCTGGCGATGCCTACGTTCCCTCCCAACCGAACGCGGTCAGTGTGGCTGCCAGCGGAACGGTGCTCGGCGCCCTGGCCGGAGGCGGAATCGCCGCCCTTCTCGACGGCTTCGGCGGAGTCGGTGTAGCCGTGGGCCTCATCGTGGCCGGTGGAATCGCCGGTGGATTCGGCGCCACCAAAGCCTTCGAAGCCTCTCAAAAGTAAATTCTTTCGAACTCAAAGGAACGCCGCGCGACTCCCGCAGTCGGGCGGCGTTTTGCTTTTGCGGAGACATCTGTTAATAAACTGTAAACAGATTCTCAGAGGGAGGTCGACTCTGTTAATTTGGACTTATGAGAACCGTCAAGACCTTGCTGCTACTCGCCGTCCTCAGCCTCCTTTCCCTTTCGGCGATGGCGCATCCAACGATGTCGGGACGGGTCAAGTCGTTCGATGGCCAGTTGCTAACCATCGTGCAAGAGAAAGACTCTAGCCTTCGAGTCTTCACGGTCAGCCAGGCAGCGGGAGCGGCGCTTCGCCCCGGCGCGAAGGTCTCGGTCGAAGTCATTGGCGCTATCAGCTTCACGAAACCGATGAAAGCTGGAAAGATCGTGCCCTGGGCGGATTCCTCACAAATTGTGGCTAAGGGCGCTAAAGCTCCCTACTACACCGAAGTCGGCGACTATCCCACCACCAACGGCACGGGTGGAATTCCGGCCGGCGCTCCGGTGGGCTCGCATGGTCTCACCAACATCCTCGGGACCGTGGGCAACGGCGGTTCCGGTAACATGCCGACGGCGCCGGGATATGTCTCGGCGCCGAGCAGCTCGACCCTGGGCGTCCCAACCGGTAGCGTGCAGTATCGCAATCAAGGAGAAGCCCAGGCCGGTCCCCTCGAGATGATGCAGATCAGCCCGTAAGTCTACTAGCAAGCACTTCGAAGGCCTCAAAAGGAGACCTATAAAACTATGTTAGAGCTCCTTCTTTGTTTTGGCGCCGGTATGGCCGCTTCCACCTGGCTGCGTCGACGGTCTGAGCGCCGCTCCAAGCGCTACCCGTCCGGGGACCCTCCGAGGAGCTCCCCAAGCCAAGCTTCCAAACTTAGCTCCACTCAATGCGCCGCTGTTCTTTTCATGACTCTCCCGCCGGAAATCTCGGGCAGGCTCTTCAGCCACCTGTCACCGGAACATGTGCAGTCCGTCACCATGGAGATTTCGAAACTGCCCTCACTTCAAAAAGAGCTCAGACTCACCGTGGTCGAGACTTTTTGTCGAAGCCTGGGCATTCCCGAAGACCTGAACAGCTTTGAATTAGCCGCCAACACCGAGCCGGAACTCGTGGCCAAAGCGATCGTGCTCTTACTCGACCGATAAGAAGCTGAACCTTCTCTCGTTAAAATCTTGGAAACAAAATAGCAACGGGTTGGACAAATGTCGGTAACGGAAGGGACATCTTTATGCCCGACTCTAAAGACATGTTCAGAATAACTCTACATCATCAAATACAGCACCTCCGGCGTCGCGCCGGTTACCGTCAAAGAACGGCCGCCGGCCTCGCCGGGCTTGCCGCTCAGCGGTGGAACCACATCGAGCGTGGGACACGCCGGCCGACCCCCACGGAACGTCTCCGCATTCAATCGCTCCTCGGACCTCTCAGCGGATTCCTTCGACCTCGTGGTATTGTCCGGGCTCTGCGCGCGGAAGGGAGAAAGGTGCTTCCGAAATCGTGCCCCTTCCTGGTTCTTCCCGAGCGTCCGCCGCACACTCGGTTTCTGTCGGCCACCCAACGTCATCCACGACTGGTAAGCAGGCTCATGAGCGTCATCGCCAAGCGCGAGGACCTGACCGACTGCGAATATCTCTGCAACCAGCTCGCTCTCGGCTCGTGCGAGGAGGCCGTCTTCGTGCTTCACTTGTTGGCGGCGGGAGCAAGGCCGATGTACGTCATCCCGGGATACCTTCCCGCCCCGCCTTGTCCCATCGTCGACCCCTCGAATCGTTCTCCTGTCGCTCATCGTCCGTTTCCATGTTTCTGGCTCGATGGTGGGCTCTATTTTTTCCAAGTGTCCTTTAGTACCCCACGAATCTACACCGTGGACGTGTTGCGCTGGAAAGGGGAATGGCGAGTCATCGAGATCGACGGGGTGGGACACGACGCCACTGGCGACGCGGAGCGGACATGTGCGTTAAAGATACCGGTACTGCGCTTCGGCGGACGCGAAATTGCCAGCCCCGACTTTCGACTCGCCGCGTAGCTCTCTCGTGGGGTCCCGCTTTTGGCAGCGGGGTCCCACTTTAGGGGCGAGGATCCCGCTCAACTCAGCGGGAGACCCTCACGAAAAGAGCGGGAGCGTGCACTCGGAAAACTCGAGGTCCGCGTAAATGGCAAGGATCCGCATCAGGACCCCGAAGCGAGAGGTCATGAACGCACTGGTCACCGGAGCCTCCTCAGGCATAGGTAAGGATATCGCTTTTCTCTTAGCCGAACGGGGCTACCATGTGGTCCTCGTGGCGCGACGCGAGGAGGAGCTTCAAGAAGTGGCGGCGGGCTGCAAGTACGGCGCCACCGTGCTCCCCATGGACCTTGGAGTCCCCGGAGCCGCCGAGCAGCTTTTCGAGGCGGTAAAAAGCAAGGAGTTTCCCATCGAAGTGCTGATCAACAATGCTGGCTTTGGACGTGTCGAGGAGCATGTCGCGATGGATTTGGCCACTCTCGAGAGCATGAACCATCTCAACATCACCTGCCTCGCCTCTCTCTGCCGCCTCTTCGGCGAACCGATGAAACACCAAGGACACGGCTCCATCCTCAACGTGGGATCGACAGCGAGCTACGTGGCTATCCCGGGGATGGCCAACTATGCCGCCTCCAAGGCCTACGTGGCTTCCTTCACTCGCGCCCTGCGCTTCGAGTTGGCCAAATACGGAGTGCAAGTTAGCCTGCTCAACCCTGGACCGACCTTGACCGAATTCGGCTCCAGGGCTAAAGACAGCGGAGATTTCTTCTCCGGCAAGCCTGGAATCATGAGTTCGCGAGAGGTCGCTCAAGCGGGGGTTGACGGACTCTTCGCCAACGTGGAAGAGATCTTGCCCGGAGGGCTCAACGCGGCGATGCCGCTCGTCTTGAGATTTCTACCCACAACGCTTGTCACGCGTCTAGCCGACTTTTGGGTACGAAGAAAGTAAGGTTGAGTCCGGACTAGACCCTTAGACCGACACGGAGAGCTTCTTGACCGCTTTTCGCCCCGAGCGCACGCAGTCCGGCAGACCCACACCGTCAAGATAGTTCCCCGCCAAGGCCAAGCTGCCGTGAACCTCGACCATCTCGTGCCATTGCTGCATCCGGTGACGATGTCCCACTCGGTACTCCGGCAATCCCAGAGGAAATCGGTGGACGGAAAACTCCATGGCCGACTCGTACAGCCCCAAAAGCTCTCCCAGTTGAGATTCCGACACAGCCACCAGATCCTCATCGCTGGCCTTCAAGACCCATTCGGCGCCCGGGCCACCAAAATAGGTCCGCAGAACTCCGCGATCGTCGGATTCGCGCCCCGGCCACTTGCGAGAAGAGAAAGTGCAGGCCAGCAGAGGCCGCTGCTCCTGGGTCGGCACCACGAATCCATAGGCGTTAGGAACGAACATGTCGTAAAGCTCAGGCTCGTAGGACAGATTGACCGTGACCGCGGGACGATAGTGAATCTCTCCCAACGACAAGGATAGCTCCTTATCCACCGAGCCCAGCAGCGAGGCGGCCACTGGTGCGGGAACAGCCAAGACAACGGCATCAAAACTCTCCGGCTCCAACCCTCGAGCACTGACCTTCCAACCGGAATCCGTCTTCTCTAAAGAGTCTACTCGGGCCCTGGTCAAAAGCGACGAGGCGGGAAGACTGTCGACTAAAGCCACGACGACCGAGCCGAAGCCGCGCTGGAGAGAAAAGAAGAGATTGTAGCGCGCTCCAGTGGCCTCTCCCTCGGTAGCCATAGCGCGCAAGCCTCGGATGACAGAGCCGTGCTCTTGCTCTAAGCGAGAAAAGAGCGGCATCGTCGCCTCGAGACTCAAAAGTTGAGGATCGGCGCCGTAGATACCGGCCACCATCGGCTGGGCCAGATAATGCAAAACCTCGACACCCAGCCGGCGCGAAACGAATTCGGCCAGCGACTCCTCGGGCAAGCGTAAGGAAAGATCACGAGCCGGCAAGACCAGATCCAACAGAGTTCTCAACTTCCCGCGCCAGCTGATCAGATTGGAGCGCAAAAAAGGCCACCACAGTGAGGGCGCCATCAAGCGCACACCCTTAGGGATCGGGTGCAAGAGCCCGTCGCGCACGATGTAGGAGCCGAGGTTTTCCCGCACCGTGGAGATCACCTCATCCTCCAGACCCAGGGCTCGAACCAACTCCAAAAACTCCGGCTTAGAGGACAAGCAAGATTCCGCTCCCGACTCAAGCACGGCATGGTCCTCGCCGATCACCGTCTCCACGGTCCCTCCCCACCGAGAGCTGGCCTCGAAAACTCGAAACTCCAGTCCGTCTTGCTGAGCTTGATAGGCGGCGGCCAATCCGGTCAGCCCTCCTCCGACAATGGCGATCTTCATCGTGCTGTCACTTCCTGAACCAGTTCCACCAGATACTTCACGTTGTCCACCGGTGTGCTCGGCACAATTCCGTGGCCGAGATTGAAGATGAAACCGCTGGCGCCGCCCTGCTCTAAAATCGGAAGCACGTGTTTTTTGATGGTCGGGCGATCGCAGAGCAGCAAGATCGGGTCGAGATTGCCCTGGACCGGTGTCGACCCCAGTAGTTGGCGCGCTTGGCCCAGATGGGTCATCTCATCGATCCCCATCACCGTGGCACCCGCCTCGCGCAGAGCCGGTAGCAGATGCCCCGTGCCTTTGCCAAAATGAATCCGTGGGATCCCCTCGGGCACGGCCGACAGCGCCAATTGACTGGCCGGCAAGACAAACTCTCGGTAGTGTGCCTCGGACATACAGCCGACCCAGCTGTCGAAGAGTTGAATAGCGTCGGCTCCCGCTTCTACCTGGCGGCGCAGATATTCTCCGGTGGCAAGACCGATGCGGCGCAAGAGGTCGCGAAACTCGTTGGGATGCCCGAACATCATCTTCTTGGTGTTCTCGAAATTCTTCGAGGGCCCGCCTTCGATCAAGTAAGACGCCACCGTGAAAGGCGCGCCCGCGAAGCCGATGAGGCCGATCTTGGGGCCGAGCTCGGCTCGGATCATCGACACGGCCTTGTAGACAGCGTCCAATCCGTCGAGATTCGGCTCGGGTAGCTTGGCCACCAAAGCGGGATCTCGCAACGGTGGGGTGATAACAGGACCCTTGGCTTTCTCCAAAGAGACAGAGTGGCCGAAAAGCTCGATGATCAACAAGATGTCCGCGAACAAAATGGCCGCGTCGGTCCCCAGAACCCGAGCCGCGTGAACCGTCACCTCACAGGCGAGCTCCGGAGTGTGGCATAGCTCCATAAAAGAGACTCGGGACCGCAGCTCGCGGTACTCCTGCATGTATCGACCGGCCTGCCGCATGAGCCAGACGGGGATATGAGAAGGGGTCCCCCCTCGACATGCCTCGAGAAAGGGACCCACGGTCTGAACGGAAGAATTGCTCAAAGTCGAAAACCTAACGAGACTCGCTGGTGATCACCTCGTCGATGATTCCGTAGGCTTTGGCTTCCTCAGCCGACATGTAGTAGTCGCGCTCGGTGTCCTGTTCGATTTTCTCCAGCGGCTGACCGCAATGCTCGGCCAGGATTCGATTCAGGGTGTCGCGGGTCTTCAAGATCTGCTTGGCGTGAATGTCGATGTCGGTGGCCTGACCGCCGATCTGACCGATCCAAGGCTGGTGGATCATGATACGGCTGTAGGGCAGCGCGTAACGCTTACCTTTGGCTCCGCCCGAAAGCAGCACCGCAGCGGCCGAGGCCGCCATCCCCATACAGATACAGGAGACGTCCGGCTTGACCAGTTGCATACAGTCATACATCGCCAGTCCCGCGGTCACCGAGCCTCCGGGCGAATTGATGTAGATGTCGATGTCCTTGTCGGGATCGTCCTGCTCGAGGAAAAGCAGCTGAGCGATGACCAAATTGGCCACCGAATCCTCGATGGGATCTCCCACGAAGATGATGCGGTTCTTCAAAAGTCGTGAATAGATATCGTAGGAGCGCTCGCCGCGGGCGGTCTGCTCCACCACGATGGGGATCAACGTATTGTGTATCATGCCTTCTCCTTAATCGCCGAACCCGAAAAAGTTCCGTGTCAAGAGTCCAATTCTCCAGAACCGTCCGAGAGCCGTCAACGTGCTCTTCCAAGGCCCGCTTCGCGGGATACTCTTTGAGGAGCTCGTCGGCGTGGGCGTTCTATCGCTCGCTTACGGAAACCTCCCCACCCTAAGGGGAGTTATAGAGCCCTAAAGAGTTTTAGCATTCGCGATAAAAGGATAGATAGACCCGGTGAGAGCCCTTACCACGCAACATCAAACGTCTCGATTCGGCCCCCCCTTGAAGTTTTTAGCCTCCATGGCCCTGGTTGGACTGCTCGCCTCCCCCACGACAGCCGAGGCGATCAAGTCCTATCAGGTTCCGGCCGTTATCAAAACACTGACCCAAAAGTACGGAGGCCCGTCGCTGTCGGAACGAAGCGCCACCCCCGTGGTCCAACAAGCGGACCCGCTGGGACACCTGGTGGCGCTCCAGCGCCAACACTTTCCCCAGGCCTGGGTCTCCAGCACCTTCTATGATTACCGCACGGTCTCCCGATACCGTCGCAACCCAGGACTGCACCTGGGCTACGACATCGCCATGCCTTTCGGATGCGCTGTCTCGGCGGGTTGGGACGGAGTGGTCACCGACATCATACCCTGGACCAACACCGAGTACGGGGTGACCGTGACCGACGCCAGTGGAATTTCCGTGACTTATGGGCACATCACGCCACTGGTCTCGGTCGGGCAGCGGGTCAAAGCCGGTAGCGTCGTCGCCCGCATCGCCTCCGATCACGTCGACGTCAAAATGCGCGACGCGTCCGGCCAGTACGTCCCCTTCGGTGAAGGCTCCAAGGCCAACTCGATGAGCCTGGCCACCACGCCACCGGTGGTCGATCGCAAAGCTCTTCTCACCGCCTGGCTTGTGGCCAAGACAGCCGCCGACCAGGCCGATGAGGAGCTTTTCATGAAGGAAAACGCTCATCAGAAGTTTGTCATCGAGAAAAGGTCGGCCGAACGCAAGGTTACCGTTCTAGAGTCCACCCTCAAGGAGCTCTCCAAGAAAGAAAATAGCGCCCTGGTGTCGCGCAAAAAGATGGAGGAGCTTCGGGCCGAGCTATCAGCCGCCCGCGCGACGCTCAAAAAAGTTCAAGCGGAGAACAAAACCAGCACCGCCGATCTCAAAAAACAGGCCCAGGTCAACCGCTCCAATCTCAAAGCCTTTGAAAGCTGGGCCAAAAGCGAGGGTCTCAGCTGGAAAGACGTGGAGAACCTCGTCGCCAGCACTGTCTCCAGGGATGCCAAGTTGAGCGAAGATGTCCAGAAAGTCAAAAGGGAGAAGGGTGACAGCCTGAACCTGACGCTGGCTCAACTGGAAAAAAAGCGCAACGAAGGAAGAGCCCAGCTAGCCCGTCTCGAGGAACTCCACGCCTCTGGAGGGATGAGCCAACAGGAGATCACCGACGAGCGTCTCCGGCAAGAGCTCCTCGAGGAAGAGTATCAGCTCCGTAAAAGGCGCCAGAAGTAAAGATGCAGGGAGTCGCTAGGCGCTCAAGAAGACTTTCTTTCTAAAGCTATGCAAAACGGCAAAGTCTCAACGATTCGATTCAACGAATGGATCTGCGTCTGTGCCCAGTACGAGAAAGCCGTAGCTCGTATCGGCCGCCAGGTCTACCAGGCCTACTCTCGAGGCCTTGTCTCCGACTACGCCTGCATGGAGATGTGCAAGGATATCTCCCAGGTCTTCGCCGACTCCAAACAGATCCGGGCCGACCTTGAGGAGGAGCTCGAGCGCGACGCCTTGCGTGGTCTCTCGGTGGAAGAGGCTAAGAAGGCCGAGGAAGTCCTTCAGCTGACCGAGGGTCAAAAATTCATGCGCCGGGTCAAGTTGAAGATGACCAAGCTCATGGGTCGGCAAGCCGTCAATCGAAGCTTGCAAAGCTATCGCGACCGTGTCCGAGACCTTTCCCGCGATCTAGGGCTCCGCGCCTTAGCGCTGCACGACAAAGAGCCAATCTTGAAAATGGACTCTCACATCCGTCTGTGCCAATTGGCCGTCAAGCTTGACGAAGACTCCAACAAAAAGTGGGAAGAGATCGTCGCCGGTAAGTCCGAGAAGGGTGGCCTCGATATCTCCTTCCATCACATGCTCGTCTCCTTCGTCGGTAGTTTCGCCAACTTTAGTCGCAACACGGCGCTAGGGAAAATGCTTCTGAAGCTGGTCAAGTATAATCCTGAGGAAGAGGAAAAGAAGCTGACCAAGCAGTTCGAAGGCACCACCACCGCGGCTGCCCTGGAAGCTCAGATGGCCGAAGTGGAGGAGCCGGATCTCGATATCGGCCGAGAAATGGCCAGCATGGAGCGAGAATACGAGGAAACTCCCACCGATTGGGGACTTCCACCGAGGCCCGCCATGGAAAGCTGGGTCCCCGATATCGCTTCCAGCTGGAGCCCGGATATCTCCGAACCGGAGCTCACGCCGGTCGCCCCTCCTCCCTCTCCTCCGGTCGAAACCCCCAAGCCTCAGGTCGTGCGTCAACGCCCAGCGGAGCCTGCCAAAAGCGCCTGGACGCCCAGCGCGCCAGTGGAAGAGCTACACGACAGCTGGGTTCCTCCCGCGCCCGCTCCAGCCGCCCCTCGCATCGGACAAACCGCGGCTTCTGTAGATGATGAAGAGTTCGAAGACTGGGCCTCCGAAGGATCCGAGGAAGAAGTGTCTTCCAGTCCGGGTGCGCGCCTCGGAGGCGCTCCCGGCGCGACTCCTCATATCGGCACACCTACCGTCGTGGAGCAGCCGATACCGCCTAAACCACCGGCCGCCGCCATCCCGCCGTCGCCGCCAGCTCCCAGGCCTCAACCAAGTGAAGAAGAGATTCCATTGCCGCCTCTTCCGCCGCTGCCGTCGCGACCTTTGCGTTCCACGGAGACTCCAACGCCACGCCCGTCAGCTCCACCGCACCCGTCAGCTCCGCCTCGCTCCGCCGTTCCCGGACCCGCATCGGGCGCCCCAACCGGTGACGATCCTCTACTCAAGCTTTTGCGGTCCGAGCCCGTCGCGGAACCCTTGGATGATGACAACCTGCTCCCGGCTTTCCTCCGGGAACGTCAAGACGATGACTCCGATCTCTCTAGCTTCATCCCCGACCTGCCGGACTCGGTCGACTCGAGTCTGAAGGCCATGCCGTCCGGAACCCACCGGAAGAGGCCGGATGAAGGCGGAGGAGAGAGTTTCATCCCGCAGATGCCGGAATAGGCGGTATCATAAAGCGCGATTAAGGTCCCAGATCAGTCGCAAACCTTCCAAAGTCAAAGTGGGTTCGACTCGATCGATACATTTGGTCAACGACGCGATAGTTGAACCCAGACCTCCGGTGGCCACCACGGTCAATCCCTCGGAAGAAGCTCGCGATAAAAGCTCGGTCTCGAAACGGGCGATCATCCCTTCCACCAGGGCGACATAGCCGAACATGATTCCCGAGCGGATGGCATCGATGGTGTTGCGACCAATGGCAGCCGTTGGCACGGTCAGATCGACCCTGGGCAGCTTCGCGGTGCGACCCGACAACGAATCCGCGGCCACTTCGAGTCCCGGAGCGATGGCACCGCCAAGATAGTTCCCGTCACGGTCGATGGCGTCGAAGGTCGTGGCTGTCCCAAAATCCACCACCACCGCCGGCCCGCCAACCAGCGCCTTCACCGCACAAGCGTTCACGATTCGGTCCGCCCCTACCGTTCGCGGCTCGCTGACCAACACTTTCACCCCTGTCTTGACCCCCAGGTCCACGACCAGCGGTGTTTGATCCATATAGCGCTGACAGGCCGCGACATAGGTACTGGTCAAAGGCGGCACCACGGAAGCCAGGCAGACCCCGTCGAGAGAGTTGACGTGGATCCCGGCGTGGTGAAAAAGTCCCACCAGCGAAAGTCCCAGCTCATCCCGGCTCATCCGCTGGGCCGAAGTCAGTCGCCAATCGGCCAGCAGGCGCTTTCCATCGTAGACGCCGAGAGTGGCGTTGGTGTTTCCGATATCAATGGTCAGCAGCATCTATTCGAGCTCCATCTGGTCTAACAATCGCACGCCCGCGTAGCGCACAGCCACGCAGACGCTTCCCCGCTCTACCCGCTGGCCCGGTTCAAAGGCGTGACGAAAGTCGGGATCGAGAATATCGAAACGTTCGACCTCGACCCCTTCCAAACTCGCTAAAGATTCTCGAAAGGTCGCCTCCAGTCGGCCCGGGTCGCGCTCACCGGTCAAAAACATCTCGCGCACGACCTGGAGCGACCTCGATATGGCGGAAGCCTGTCCCCGCTGTTCCGGACTGAGATAGCTATTGCGACTCGACAGAGCTAATCCCGACTGGTCGCGAGCGGTGGGCACTCCGATCACCACCAACGGAAACAGCAGGTCCCGCACCATCGTTCGGATTACCTGAAGCTGCTGGCGGTCCTTTTCCCCAAAGTAGACTCGTGTCGGGATTACCGCGTGAAAAAGTTTGCACACGACGGTAGCCACACCTCGAAAGTGGTGAGGACGCGATGCGCCCTCCCAACGCTTTCCCAGCTCTTCCACCTCGACGAAGGTCTGGCTTCCCTCGGGATACAGCTCCTCGGTCGAGGGAAACCAGACCAGGTCCACTCCAGCTTCCCGACAGACCTCAAGGTCGGCCTCCTCGGTGCGGGGATAGGCTTCGAAATCTTCGCCCGGACCGAACTGGGTCGGATTGACGAAGATGGAGACCACCACCTTGTGGCACTCTTCCCGCGCTCGTAGCATCAGACTCTGGTGGCCGGCGTGCAGGGCTCCCATGGTCGGTACGAAGCCCACCTCGCCCGGATATCCCGCGCGCTCGGTCCGCAGCTCGGCCAGAGTTCGAACGACCTTCACGAAGCTAGCCGTGCGATGGCACCACGCATCGAGAGCATCAAGGCGAACTGCCGGTCCAACTCCTCCAGAGTGGGCAGACGGAGCCGGTATCGGCGAGCCAGGCGAAGCAGTTCCCCGTTGATAGCGTCATACTCACTCACTCGCCCGGAGCGCAGGTCGGCTAGAGTCGAACAGATATTGTCGGCGGTGGCAAGAGCCACGTTTTCCATCACTCGCACCGGGTCGAGAGCTTTGAGCCGAACTCTGAAGTAACGGGCTAAAGCCGCCACCTCCTCGGCCGCTCTTCCCGCGGTGGCTTGGGCCAGCGGTTCTTCCAGAACCTGGCCGTTCTTAAGGTCCCCGATGGCCGCCACCACGTTGAGCGAGGCGTTGACGACAAGCTTGGTCCAGATAGCGGCCCGAATGTCACCGGTGGGGCGCACGGACAAACCGGCTCGAGACAAAGTCCTCACCCAGGGAGAGAAACGAGGGACCACGATTTCCCCGCTCTCCCCTCCCCGCGCGATCCCCGGCGCCACCGAGGACACTCCGTAGGTGCTCAGACCACGTTCCACTCGGGCACCCGGCCAGGCCCCCTGCCAATCGGCTTCCGGCGCGAGACCGTTCTGCAAAACCAGAATCCGCCGGGGCGGCGGCGCGTGGCGCAGTTGGCGGATCTTCTCGGCGTTCTGTCCCACCTTGCAAACGACGAGCCAGTCCTGATGAGGGTCGAGCAACATCGCGGAGGCGACCGCGCCATAACCCTCCAAGGCCAGAAGTCGGGGACTTGAAGCACCGAAAACCTGGAGATCCGAGACGCTCCGGGCCAGCCTCGGCAACAGAAAGGAAGCGACCGCTCCCGTCCCCACCACTAACACGACTGCTCCAAGAAGGCCTCGAGCTCACTCGCCGGCATCGATCGCGTCTGCTCCGGCCCGGGAAAAGCTCGGGCTTTGACCTCCTGCCCGTACTCGGTCAGACCCGCCACCACGGTGTGAGCCAGATGCCGGTAAGCCTTGGCGAAGGGCGGCAGAAAGTCTTCATCGAGGCCCAAAAGGTCGTGCCAGACCAGAACCTGTCCGTCGCAGCGCGGACCCGCGCCGATCCCTATGGTAGCGATGGAGAGGCGTTGAGTGACGAGTTCCGCCACCTCGGTCGGCACCGACTCCAACACGAGGGAGAAACAGCCGACATCCTGTAAGGCCAAAGCATCGTCGAGAAGCAGCCGAGCGGCCTTGGCGTCGCGGGCCTGCTGGCGGAAGCCGCCCAGCTGATGAACCTTTTGGGGAGTCAGGCCGAGATGTCCCATGACGGGGATCCCCGCTTCCACGATGGCCTTCACAGCCGGAACGCGCTCGCGCCCTCCCTCCAGCTTAACCGCGTCCATCCCCGCTTCCTTAAGGAAAAGACCCGCGTTATGGACCGCCTCGTGGGTGGACCCGTGATAACTCAAAAACGGGAGGTCTCCGATCAGAAACGGCGTGCGGGCACCGCGCGAGACAGCCTTGGCGTGATGCAACATCTCCGCCATGCCGACGGGGAGAGTGTTAGGATGGCCGAGCGCGACCATGGCGACCGAGTCGCCGACTAAGAGAACCTCGATTCCGGCCATCTCGGCTAACTTGGCCGAGGTGAAATCGTAGGCTGTGACCATCACGATCGGCTCGCCGCGCTCTTTAGCGCGCGCGAAATCGAGTGTGGTGAACTTTTTGCGCCGCGCCGTAGGCGTTGCGCTTTGAGATTTGAGAACCGTCGACATCGGTACCCTCCTTTTGGCGGTAGGGGCCAGTCAAAGATTTTGTTTGTGACGAGGCGGTATTACCGTCTCATTCGGGGAAACCCTGGTCGGCGATTAAAGTTCCCGAGGCCAGAGGAGCCCAATCGTCTCCTTCCCACCCGACCTGATAGAACATCCAGAGTTCGTGCGAGACGATCAACACCAACGCTCCCGGCGGGTGTCCCGCGCGGTCTCGAGGACTCGGCCGCACCGAGCGCCCTTCAGGATGAGTGTGAAAATATCCGACAATCCGTCGTCCCGCGCGGCGCTGCCGGGAAAGCTCGGCCAAAACCCAGCTCGGGCACAGCTCAAAGCGCTCCCGCTGAAGCGGACCCGGAAAGTGAACGAAGTCGGTGACCGTTCGGTCACCAAGATCGGCCAACAGTAGTCCGCAGTGCTCCAAATCGCCGTGACAACTTCGCGCGATACGCCGCGGAACGAAACAAGAGATCACTCGTCGGGACGCGGAAGCGGAGTCGGCTCGAAAGGAACTCGAGCCATCACGATGTCGTCACCCGTTGGAGCCGTGTAACCCAACAGGACTCGGCCGTCGAGCACCGCTGATTCCCCCCGAAAAGGCGTTTCATCCTCCACACCATAAGTGTTGGCCGCCACCAAGCAGGTGCGAGATTCGCGCAGACAATAAGCCCAGTAGTTCCAGACCGAAAAACCCTGATCCAGCCAGTTGGTGGGGAAAGCACAAAGGCGAACCTTCGATTCCCGCAGATGATATTGGAACCGCTCGTCGTTAAGGTCCATGCAGATCCCAAGGCTTGCCTGCAAACCCTCTTTAGTCGTCCACATCGGATAGGGGGTGTCTCCCGGCTCGGCCCAGGTCGTGTCCGCCTCGTACAGCAGTCGTTTGCGATAGTGAATTGGAGCTCGCTCATCGGGAAACATCACTGAGGCGGAGTTGTAAAAGAGATCGGAACTCTCATCGATCTCAGCCCATCCGAAGGCTAGGGTGATCCGATGCTCTTGAGCCAGTTCCGCGAACATCCGAGCCGTCACTCCGGAGCGCGTCTCCAGGTAGGGACGAATACTGTCTCTACTCGGAAAGACGTAGCCGGAGGTGCACATCTCCGGCGCCACCACAATCTCGGCTCCCGCCTCGGCCGCTGCCTTGATCAGATAGCTCAAACGAGAGCGATTCTCCTCGACGGAGCCTCTCCAAGGTTTGAACTGAAGAGCCGCGACCACCGCACCGCTCACTCGCGAGCCTCGTTCCCACGTCCTGTCATCCTGGCCTCATCTACGCCGAGCGCCCGGGCTGAGCCTTTTGTAGACGGTAACAATTCGGACACAAGTCCTATCTCCCACAGTCGTATAGTACGAATATGAACATTCAGAGCGCACCCTCAGCCCAAGTCCCAGCCGCGGCGGTTGGACGTGGCCCTACCACGGTTCCCGTGGACAAAATGTTTAGCGACAAGGCGCCCGAGGGTTCATTTCTGGACACGCTCCAAGACGTCTACTATTCCAAACCGGCCGAGAGCAAACTCTTGAGCGACGTCTCCGAGAAGGCTCAGGACAAGTATGAAGAGGTTCTTCAGCAAGCCGTCAAGGAAGGTCACCTGACCCCCGAGCAAGCCGAAGCGCGCCAACAGGCCTTTAACAACGGAAACATCGGCCCTTACTACAAACGGGAAGCGACCCCTCCGGGAGTCAAAAGCCTCGACATTCTGCGCGACATGGAAAACGATCAGTTCGCCCTGGTTCGCCATCCCCAGCAGTGCGGCGACGGTCTCTATCGCCCCATGGACTTCTACGTTTCCCCCGGCAGCCTCACTCTTAAGGGTGCCGCTCAAGGCTGGGAGATGTCTAAAGATGACCAGGGCAACGACGTGGCCGTAGCCGACGTCGTGGTGGTCGGAGCTGGACCTGGTGGCTTGACGACCACCTGGCAGCTGGCCCGTCGTGGTGGACGCGTGGTCTGTTTCGAATCCGAGCTCGCCGGTTCCAATTTCAACGACGGTGGAGCCAAGCCGGTCCACCACATGCGCACTTCCTCGGAATTCACCAACCTGATCAACGAGGGACACTCCGCCGGAAGCCTGGAGCATCCCTTGAGCCTTTCGGGCACCATCGGCGTCTCTCGTCCCCACGCCAAAGCCGGTCGTGAGGGCCAGACCAAATTGACCGGCGAGGTCATGCACGGCGTGTATCCTGACTTTGTCGACAGCGATAACATCTATATGCCGGCCACCCGGGGAGAGCTGTGGAATCACCTTTCGAACATAGCCTACTCCACCGCCAACGACTTTCCTAACGCCGTTCTTTGCGAGCGTTCTCCCGTGGAAGACGTCAAGTACGACGAGAAGGACGGGCTGTTCGAGGTGACCACCACCCGAGGGCACAAGGTCAAGTGCAAGGAGGTCGTTCTCTCCACCGGACTGACCGGACCTCGTGGCGAGAAGGCCAAGTTTCTCAAGGTTCTCGACGAGCTGAACAAGAGCGCGCCCGAGAGCAGCGTGGTCATGCAGAAAGTCAGCGATGGACAGAGCCAGGCGGAAGAGTTTAGCGATATCGCGAACGGTGAAAGAGGCTGCACTCTGATCGTCAACGATCGCCTGTTGGGCGATCAGACTTTCCGTCAGACCTTCGCCAGTTTCCCCGCGGGCTCTCACGCGGCCATGATCGGATCCGGTGAATCGGGTATCAAGGGCGCGCTCGAGATGGCACATCTGAACCCGAACATGACCGTCGATTTCTTCGTCAAGGGTTACCTCGAGTCGGCGCAGGTCCAAGTTCCATCGGAGAACTTTCGCCAGCCGGTCATCGAGAAAACCCTTCATAACGACGAAGTCTCGCACATGCTCAAAGACATGTACGGCTTTTTCGATACCCCGGTGACTCCTCGCAGTCTCCAGGAGGTCTTCGAACTTCAAGCCGCCGGGCGAATTCGAATTTTCGAACTCGGCAAATACTTCGACGAGAATTCCGTGAGTTTGAGCGCCAATAAAGACGGAAGCACGAGTCTTGAGATCAAAGATCCCGAAGTCAAAGCCAACCTGGAGAAGATGGAGGCTCACTACAAATCCGTCGGCCTTATGCCCCAAGGTCAGTCATTGACGGGAGCCAACAACTACCGCGCGTTTGTCCAAGCTCCAGGCTACTACAAGACGCCTTTGGAAGAAAATCCGCTGAACAAGTTCCCGAAAGATGTTCAGCATCGGGTGCACGCCAACTCCATCACCAGCTCGACCCATCCCGCTCAGTCGGCCCTACCCGGCCTCGGCACCGGAGGACGTCACCTGGCCGAAGACTTGGCCAGTCGTCTCGTTCCGGACGAGCGGCGGGTCGACATCGAACTGCCCACGGATCGTGGTATCGACTACCGCAACTGGTCCGACCACGATGTGCATGCGATCATCAGCAACATCGGGGCGGATCCTAAGCTGGCCAACGAAATCCGGGCCGAGATCGCCGAAAAAGGCTCGTCTCCCCGAGAGCACCTGCTCTATCTGACCTCGGTCGACCCGAAGCTTCGTTCCATCGTGGAAAAGCCCGAGAGCGAGCGCACTCCCGCCGAAAAGGAACTGCTCGAACGCGGTCTGCACCTAGGCAAGCGTCTCTATGAAGCGGCTCCCCAGTACTACGAAAAGATCTTCACTCGAGAATCGTAGCTCTGACCGGGCGTTAACATCCTCTTAAACTATGGTCGGCCCAAATGGTCGACCATAGTTTTATGAGTCACTGCCCGAAATGTCACGACTGCGAGAACTTCTTCGTCACCTGGGACAACAAGGCTCCTATGGGATGTAAGTCGTTCGGCTTCAAAGGCAAACAACTCCCCTCGCTGGTAGTCTTGCAGAGCACCGGCCAGCAGTGCTGCTACTTCCGGGACAAACGCGGCAACACGATGGACTACTCCTCTCAGGAGATTTTGCCGGAAGGCTGCTCTCTTTCCATTACCGCCTAAGTGGGACATTGAGAATATTCTTCAATCCTCCTTCTTTCACGGCAGGTTTCCTCATCGGGACTTGAGAAATTTCCGTCTCTTATGACCGACCTCACTCTTGTTATCCTGGCCGCCGGCATGGGAAGCCGCTATGGCGGACTAAAACAACTCGACGGTGTCGGACCCCATGGCGAGGTGATCATGGAATACTCCATTCACGACGCCCTCAAAGCCGGGGTCACTCGCTTTGTTTTCGTCATCCGCGAGGACTTCCAGGAAGCGTTCCGGGAGGCGCTGCTTTCTCGTCTGCCCAAAGACCTCGACGTGCGACTGGCTTTTCAAGCCTTTGACGACCTGCCTGGAGACTACGCGGGCCGGCTGGACCTGTCCCAGCGCCAAAAGCCGTGGGGAACCGGGCATGCGGTCTGGGCCGCTCGGCACCAGGTCGAGGGACCTTTCATGGCTATCAACGCCGACGACTACTACGGAGGGCAAGCCTTCCAACAGTTGGCTAGCACTCTCAAGGCAGCCGAAAATCCCAACCCGTGCATGGTCGGATTTCGTCTCGGCAACACTTTATCACCCAGCGGCACCGTCTCTCGCGGTGTGTGCGAGGTTTCCGAGGAAAGGCTTCAAGGGATCACCGAACGCACCAAGCTTCAGGCCAACGGACAAGGGCAAGTGCATGATCAGGAGAGCGGTCTCGACTTCTCCCCCGAGGACCTGGTCAGCATGAACTGCTGGGGATTCGGACCTGACTTCCTTACTTACCTAGAGCAAGACTTCGCCGGCTTTTGTGAAGAGGTCGCGCGAGGTCGCGCGGATCTCGCCAAAGGTGAGTTCTATCTCCCCGCCGCGGTCGATCGCTGGCGCCTGGCCACCCGTGGCCAGG
>JBBCJA010000028.1:0-30912 GCA_037189585.1 Selenomonadaceae bacterium
TCGCTCGATCTTTTACGGAGTGGATGGCACAGGCATGGTACCTTTTGAAGGACTTCTGACTCCGGAAGAGGTTTGGGACGTGGTCCACTTCGTCCGCTCGCGACAACGAAAGCTTGAAGCGTCCTCTCCACCACAGCCCTAGGATGCGGTCCTAGCCAGCTCCAGTAGGATGGATCGTCCTCAAACGGCTCCCGGCCATCAGCGCTCAACCCGATTGCGTCGCTTGTAGGTCTCCGAATCGATAGTTCTCTGCTGCTTTCGATTGGCTTTGGAAGGAATGACCGCGCTTGCTCCCATTTCGTCGATGGTTGCTAAGAGTTCGTTAGAATCGTAGGCTTTGTCCGCGATCACCTTCTCAGTACCAATAGAGCGAAGAAGACTTTTCGCGTGTGGTCCATCGTGCTCGTTGCCACCAGTAAGCTTGAAGTGAACCAGATTACCAAAGGTGTCCGTTAGTACGTGGATCTTGGTCGTAAGACCGCCGCGAGATCGTCCAGTAGCTTGAGTTCCCTCTTTTTTTGCGCCCACCCCATGTCGATGGAGACTTCCTTGAGGTCACCTTTCTTGGCAAGCTCCGCGAAGAGCAGCTCCTAGATTCCCTTATCGGACCACCGACAGAAGCGCCGGTAGACGCTGTTCCATGGGCCGAACTCCTCCGGCAGGTCGCTCCTTTTGCCAGGAAGAAGGAGCTCGATGTGTTGCCAATGGTGCTCTTTCAGGAAGAGTCTTCGTCGCCAGGCCGATACACCAGCGGGATAAAACCTCAGCCTTCCGACGTCGGCTCTCCTTTAAAGATCTTGCCTACCGTCGTTATCCCGACCTGGCAACCACGAGATAACAACTCCGTATGGAGCCGGTCACCGGTGATGCGCTGCTTGTCGGTCGTGTTGTTGTTCTCCCATTCCTCGACGATTGTCTCGATGAGGCGTTCAGCCTTATCGCGGATAGGAGTCGCGTGCTTCTTCGTTCTCCTGTATGCTGGCTCAGTCTGGGCAATGTACTTCTTGACTGTGTTACGGCTGCAACCGAGCTGCGTAGCGCTCTCTCTTAGGCTAAGGCCTTCCTTGTGAAATTTCCATCTGATAGCATGGACTAGATCCATTTCTAGTATCCTTTCCTCCGCCTGGTCTTGTGGTAAAGCCAATGTAGCGGATTGGGTCTAGAGGTGGATCACTTTTTTCGTGGCGTAAACAAACTGAAACGCTGTTTGACATTCTCCTGCGAAGCCTCCGTGAGAGTATCAAACCGTGGTGAGGGAACGACCTCAGGAAAGGGATGTGAACGACATGCTGGGTTACTATTATAAATTTTTTTTGGGACTGCTGGCGCTACTGATGTTGGCCATACCCGTCGGGGCTGACTCGCCGAAGAAGGTCGGCGACAAGCATTCCATCGAGATGGCGGTGCTGGTAGATCTGACGCGGTCGTTCGGGCCCTACTTCGAAACCACCCGGCGCCAACTGCAAAGCTGGGCGGCAGCACTGCGTGAAGGGGACTCGGTAGTGCTGGCGGTGTTCTCCAACGAGAGTTGCAATGTCTTGTGGAAGGGCTCCATCCAGAGCGACGCTGATCGCCAAGCCCTGTCCTCCATCATCGGCGGATTCCAGCTCTCTCCCTCGGACGGCTCCGAACCCATCCAGGCTCTTAACCGTACTCTTGAAGAACTTACGAGAGTTCAGAGCGAGCAGGCTGGGCGGCGACTGTTTCTTTTCTTTCACGATGGCTACGCCGACACCGCTGATGGTGGCCGCCAGTCCTTGAAAGAATTGGATTGGCAGAAGGTGCCGCGCGGCATCGAATTGATGCTGCTCAGCTACGTCAATCAGCGAGATAGCGACCTCGTGCAGCAGTTGGCGAGACATTCCTTGCAGTCCAGTGTCCTCTCGCCTCAAGGCACCGAGGTGTTTATGGAGAGCTTGGTCGCCGAGATGAAGTCCCGATCAGAATCCTCTTCGGCTCCAATACCGATAACCGAGCCTGAGCTGGCGTCTCCCCTTCTGGTGAGCGGCGGGGCGATACTGGTAGTGTCCTTGGTAGCCCTGCTGGCAGGCCTGTGGTGGGTAGCCGGCCGGCGGTCACGGGTACCCGCCGGTGTGCTCAGCCTGGTTGGCGCGCGTGCCGGAGGACGCGGGGCTCGCGAGCAACTCCAGCTGTTCCAAGAGGACGGTACTGGCGGCCGCCGTCGAATAGCGGGACCGTTCGAGATGGTGAAGGGATTACGCGTCCGGGTAGCCACAGAGGGCGGCCATGTGAACTTGCCCGGAGATGACCTGATACGCGCCGAGCTTAAGGTGACTCGCAAGGGCCTGGTGCTTCGCCCGGGGCTCGGTACAACGCACCCCGTGCGCGTCAACGGCAAGCGAGTACAGGGTGAGATCGCGGTGCAAGGTGGGCAGCTAATCGAGTTCACACCGAACTGGACTCTCCGCCTCGAAATCGGGCGACCAGCCCTCGATGAGGTGGCCAACTGATGACACACACTACAGCTCTGATCGTTGGTCTCGGAACGTCAGCCAAACGCACGGTCACTCTATTCGAGAGATACCGAGAAGCAGGATTAAGACGCGAGGTGGCGGAGGACCTACTGGCGCCCGTACGCGCCTTAGTTCACACGCTGGTCGTGGACACCGACACCGCGAATCCGGAGACCCCTCCTTCCGGAGACCCGCACATTGACGAGGTGGACAGGGCCAATAGATTCCAATTGCGTCTGCCTCCCCAGAGCCAGTTGGCCGGTGCGCCAGAGTTGATGGACTACCTGGAGCTTCCTGAGGAGCACTTGCTCTTGTCCAGCGCCCAGGTCGCAGCCAGAGGATGCCCACGTATCTCTGCGGCCTATGTACGTTACGAGCGCAAACGTCTATTCGAAACTCTCAAACGCGGTTTGACCGAGATCTCCGAAGCGAAGGAGCGGGTCACCGTAGGTAAGGTAAATGAAGTGGTTCACGTCATAGTGGTCGCGGGCCTTTCGGGTGGAACGGCCAGTGGCTCGGTGCGGATGGTCTGCCAGTTGATACAACAGGCGTTGCAAGAGTTAGGCATAAAGGAGAGGATGGTGAGCGTTTTCACCGTTGCCTCCGGAGCAGAATCGGCCCTTAGCAAAGAGCGAGCCCAAGCAAATACCTACGCCCAATTGATGGAGCTTTATGCCGACAGCCAACGAGCCACCAAAAGCTTTGACTGGTGCTTCGTCGTAGGTGGCCAGGATGGTCGTGGCCGTGTGGTGCGCTTTGAAAAGATCTGGCAGATGATGGCCCAGGTTCTCCACCTCTTACTCTGCACCGACGCTGGACCGACAATCGTTGGCCGCCTGGGAGACCCCGAGCAGCTACGCGTGGAGCAAGAGGCCATGCATGGAGGAGGGAAGGTTTTCTCCGCCCTGGGTTTTTCCCGTCTTTACCTTCCGGATCTTAGTATCTACTGTGCGGCCCGCCTCGGATGCTCGGTGCTGAACCTGCAGTTGGAAGAACAGCTCGGTAAAGCGGTGTGCCAGCAACAAGCGCTGGAGAATCTGAAGGAGCTTGGCGTCCTTCCGAGTGGAGAACAGCGGACTAGCGGCGTGCGACGAGAACTCATGGCGTATACTGACGACCAGGGTGCTCGTCGAGCTTTACTAGAACGAGTGGATCAGAGTTTCCAGCAGATCGAGAGCCAGGGGCTGAGCGCCGACACCTCCGTCAGCCTACGCCCGAGCGCCCTACGCCAGACTGTGGAGCGGTGCCGCGAGCTGCTTGAGGAGAACGAACTGCACTTCTCCGAGGGGTTGATCCGGCGAGTCAACAGCCAGGTGCTACGTGGGCTGAAGCGCGGGAAGTACGGGGTGGCCAGCTCCATCCAGGTGGTAGACCAAATGCTCGTGGAAACCAAGAAGCGGATGTCCCTACTCGGGGAGCATCTGGAGATCCGCGAGGAGAAACGGGCCGCGGCGCGCTATCAGGCCAGGACCCTTCAAGACCGGTTGGTGGCCGTGCTCAACGGCGACCACGGCGCGCTGGTTCGCCAGTTGGGTACGGGCCCGTTAAACTTGGCGGCTGCCGTTGCCGAGCGAGTCCATGCCAGCCTTGAGGTTGAGGTTCTAGGTCTTGAGGCCGAGCGAAGGTTGCTAGAAGATCTCGAGGAGCACTTGAGCTGCTGTGGGGCTCTTCTCGAGGGTCTCAGGGCCCGCTACCAGGAAATCCGGGACGAGCTGAGCCGTCAGATGGACCAGGAGGCGAGTCGTTCCCACGCTTTCGAGTGGGCCAGTGGCCTGGATCTGGCCGCTAGCCCTGGGGATTTCGGCAAGATGTTTCAGCGGCTTCTGCTGGCTGATGACGAAAGTCAGGCGGTCGAACAGGTTGTACGTCAGTTCGGCGGGCTACCAGCGACCGATGTCGGGGTGCTGCGCCAAGCCTGTGCTGCCAGATTCCTCAAGGACGCCAACGCTCAAAAGGAGTTCCTGGCCCGCTATCCCGACGAGCCGCGACGTGAGAGTAACCTTCGTAACTTGGTCGAACAAGCCAACGAACTGCTCGAGATTAATGAGTGCCGAGCTGATGATCCTAGGCCGGATTCCTCCAACCCAACAGCCCGAGTTCAGTGGGCAGTCCTTGATGGTGCATCGAACGGTGTTCTGGCACCACATCTCAGACGTTGGCTCGGGGGTGAGACTCAATTCTGCAACTACGGAACACCCCGCATGGTGGACCTACTGACCGTTCGGGCAGGGTTGTCCCCGACGGCCATAAGTCTGCTGGAGCCTTGCCGCAAAGCCTATCACAAGCAGATGCTGGCCGACCGCAAGCGAGGATCGATGATGAGCCACACCGGTCGTTTGGAACACCTTCTGGTAGAGCTCCTGCCGGATGAGCATAGCTTGGAGCGAGCCGCAGCTATGGGTTTCGCGCTTGAAGCCATCTGTAACAACGGAACCTACCGCTTCGTCGATGGTGGTGAGTTGGGATCTACCCCGGATGAGGCCCGTCAGGCTTTGCTTCGATGTCACGGCAAGCTGGCCGGAATAGCCGCGAGCTTCGTAGAGGATGCCCGCCAGCCGGAAAGGCGGAGCCACCTGGTCGAAAGACTGCTCGCGATCAGAGTGAACCAGCCATGGTTGAGTCGAGCCGTCGACGAACTAATTCGGGAACTAGGTTAAGTTGGAGGTGGAACATGGATACGATAATCGCAATGGTACCAGTGCTTAGCGTTTTGGCCACAGGAATCTGGGTCAAGGGCGAATGGCGGCGGGCCCGCGAAACTGTGGCGGAATTGCTTGAGGTACGAATCCCTCGAGAGTTGGATCCGCTGCCAACCGGAGAACGGAGGCGGGACGTCCGGGAACGCGTGACCGAGCGCCGGAGAACCCGTCGTGGCCAGGGCGACCGTCGCAACGACCTGGAAGCACGTTTACGGGCCATGGGAATCCAGAATGTGGATATCCCCGAGCCAATAGACTTCGATGTCCCAGAAGATGTCGAGGACAACGGAATGCTCATGCCGGTAGGTCGCGAGATTCGGAACTAAGGCAGTAACTCCGTTCCGTACTGGCCCGGCACCCGGCACGTTCACTCGCTCGATCATGGCTGGCCAGCGTCGATGACATCGACGGGCGAACGCATTGAGCTAGAATCTACACAAGGAGATCGACACCGTGAACAATCATCGCCTAAATCAAGATTTGAAGCTACTTATCGCACTCTACGACAATACCAAGCGAGGCCAGAAGAACGTGCGCTGGAACAAGAGCAAGATCGAAATCGACCACGTCCCCATGCCTCGCCATATCGTTCCCCTGCGGGACCAGGAGCGGCGCACATGCAGCCTATCGATCCCCATTCCCGTCAATTTGTATGACCCGGCCGGGAACGGCCAGTACCACTACTATAATAACATCATGGTGGAGAAGGGCTTGCGCTGGCGTCGTGACGGACGCCTGGTCGACATTCCCCGGATGACCAGGTACGAGAAACAAGGGGAGCGGTTCACCTGGGTCTGTCTTCACCTGAACTTATGTGGTCCCAATACCAACATCGAGACACTGATCCGCGAGTTTCAAAGATTCCTAGCAAGCCCCACCTGAGAGGAGACAACAATGAGTAGAACCGTTCTAGTGATTCCTGAAACCCTGATGGAGGTGCTGCACGATCGCCATGCTCTGGAGAGCGACCACACTCGCGACCCCGGCTACGTGCGAGTGGCCCACCCGGCACCGCCGGAGCAAGTCACCATGTTCACCGTCGGGGTCAGTCGGATAGGAGACCGTCTGGAAGTTCTCGGCCATCGCCTAGTGGAAACCCAGGAAGGGGATGTAGAGCGAAGCATGTGCTTTGCTCGCCTCTCCGCCGAGCTGCAGTACGAAAGCTTCCTTGCCGCGCGGGAGGCAGGCGGTCTGGTCACCGTCCACCACCATCCCGGAAAGGAGTTCTTTAGCGGCCAGGACAGAGTGGCGTTGGCGGCCATGAACCACCACCTCTTCCAGATCGCACCGGGGGCGGTTCACCTAGCGCTGATCTTCGGATCCGGAGGCCTGGTGGGCGAAGTCTGGGAAGGGCCGGAGTCCGTGCGTCCGCTCGACGAGGTTCGGATCGTAGGCCTGCACGGACTACATCGTTGGGTACCGGGCAATCCAATCGGCGAAGAAATCTGCAGGTTGGATACAGAGCTCCACGATCGAACGTTGAGAGTGTACGGGCGAGAGGTCATGGCCGTAGCCACCCGGCTGCGCTTCGGGATTATCAGCGTAGGTGGGCTGGGCTCGGCCGTCTGCGACGTATTGAAGTATTTTGGTACGGACTTCGTTCTAGTTGACCCTGACCGAGTCGAACGCCACAACGCTGCTCGGCTGGCGGGCTACCGCCACGGTGACGAAGGAGTTCCTAAAACCGAGGTCTTGCGACGAGCCATCCTCGACTACAATCCCCGAGCTCGAGTGCTCTGCGTGAACACTGCTTTCCCTTCACCGGAATCCATAGAGGCCGCGAAGGATTGCGACATCCTGCTGTGCGGCCCCGATGCCGACTGGGTTCGCTACGAGGTCAACCGCTTCGCCGCACGCTATTTGAAACCGGCCTTCTTCCTGGGAACCGAGGTCAAGCTGGACCCGGAAGGTGAACGGGTCCGCCGCATCGTCGGCCAGGTCCGGTTCTTCGTCCCCGGAGGCCTGTGCTGCGTGTGTCAGGGTCTCGATGGCGTGATTCACCATCCCAAGGTGATGGAGTTCGGCCGACGCACCGGCTATGTGAAACAGGATGCCGCGGCGGCGACGCCTAGCATCGTGACCGTCAATGTGGCGGTGGCGAACCTGGCCGTGACCCGTCTGCTGCACTATCTGTCAGGCCGGCCCGCTGCCACCAACCTGTATTACGATGAGATGGACTTGAGGTGGGATAACATCAGCGGCCTTTACCAAAGAAGGCCGGAATGTCCATTTTGCGCCCCTAGAGGGATCGCTGGGCTGGGCGATGGGGAGCCCGCAGCCTTACTGGAAGGCGGGGGGTTGGACGAGAGTGTAGTGGCTTGACATCGACGGGCGAAGGGGAGATGCCAGAATGTTAATACGGGGTGGAAAGCTCCGACCAAAGGAAAGGAAGACGACATGGGACTAGTGAGATTTCGCGTAAATCAGGATACTTTGGTGGAGGACGAGGACCGCACCCTCGGAGAGGTGCTCAATGCCCAGGGCTTGGGAGAGAACAAGGTCGCTTATGACCCGACCAACCCCACCACGCGGTATCCTATGCACACTCGGGTGGGAGAACTCGAGGGGCGGACGATCGGCCTGGTGGAGCCGGCCACCTTGGGCGAGGGCAGGTAGTCCAGTGCGCAAGAACCTGTTGCTGGAGCACGCCCCCGCCTTCAAGAGCGTGCTGGATTCCGGGCAGGGCTGTCTGGTGGAAGAGGTTCCCCTCGACGGGGGCTCCTTTTCTCAGAAGACGACCAGCATCGTGCTCCGTCCGGGTATCCGCGTATTCGTGGAGGAGGCTGTCGAGTATCGCGGCCAGGACCCGGAGGTCGGCCAGGTTCTCGGTGTTCCTGAAGGCGACGGTTGGCGTGAGTTGCACCTTCCGGCGCCGACGGAGGATCTGCTCGAGGCTCTCGAGCAAGTCGAGTCTCTGCTGGGCAACGCCATCCCGGAAGCTCAACGCGACGAAGTTGCCGGACAGGATCTAGAAGGAGACACTGCCCCGCCGCCCGTTCGGCGACGGAGCACCTTCTCCGTTCCTCCACCGATTCGCAGTCTAGTGCGTGACCTGACGGCTGAGGCCCTTGAGGGCCGGTTAGGGCCGGTAGTAGGGCGCGAACAGGAGACCGAGTCGCTGCTGGTGGTTTTATCGAGGCGAGAGCGGGCCAACGCTGTCCTGGTCGGCCCCCCGGGTGTCGGCAAGTCGGCCGTGGCCCACCGTCTGGCACTTCGGTTGGCCGAAGGCCAGGTTCCTGAGGTCCTTTCCGGGGCCCATCTCTTGGAGCTCAACTGTGGCGACTTGATGGCCGGGGCTTCCCTGCGTGGAGAGGTCGAGGGACGGGTGAAGCGGGTGATGGAAGCCTGCGCCAACCCCAGGGTGATCTTGTTTATCGACGAGATCCACAACCTGCTGGACGCCCGTGGAGACGTGAAGGTAGTCGACATTTTAAAGCCCGCCCTGGCTCGCGGCGGCTTGAGGGTTGTGGGAGCTTGCACCTTCCAGGATTATCGTGCCTTCGAGACGGACGGAACGTTGGCCCGCCGTTTCGAGAAGCTGGTGGTCGGTGAGCCCTCTCCCGAGGAGACAGAGGAAATTCTAAGAGGCCTGACACCCTCCCTCGAGCAGCACCATGGAGTGAGGCTGCCACCAGGGGCCATCGAGCAAGCTGTTCTTTTGTCGGAACGCTTCCTACCAAACCGCTACCAGCCAGACAAGGCGATATCCCTGTTGGACGAGGCTCTGGCCAAACTTCGCATGGGCAAGCAAGCTCCAGCGTCCCGACGTAGCTCGGCCGAACTTGACCAGGAGCTTGACAGAGCCGTTCAGTCCGGTGACTTCATTCGAGCTCGCCAGATTCACCAAGAGTTGATGCAGCAAAAGGAGTCCACACCATGATCGAACTGACCTTTGAGGAGACTCGCGAAGCCTTGCTCCAGACGATCGGAAACCATACCGGCTTGCCCCTCGGCTACCTCAGGGGAGAGATCGATTGCGACATGGTGGAGCAGAGGCTGGCCGAACGGATCGTGGGGCAGCAGGAGGCTCGCCAGAGGGTCGTGGACATCCTAAGTGGCATCGGCTTGCGTCACGAACGGAAACGTCCTATCGCCAGCTTGATGCTGGCTGGGCCGACCGGCGTCGGCAAGACGGAGCTAGCCTTGACCCTGGCCAATGCTTTCTTCGGTCGTGAAGACCGGCTGACCCGGATTGACTGCTCGGAGCTTTCAGAGGCCTACACCGTGTCCTGTCTGGTCGGCTCCGCACCCGGCTATGTGGGCTTTCAGCAAGGGGGACGCCTGACCGAGGCTGTTCGATCCGAGCCCTTCCAATTGGTGCTCTTCGATGAGATTGAGAAAGCCCACCGCGACCTCTATCCTCTCCTATTGCAGATCTTAGATGCCGGCCGGTTAACCGATCGGGCCGGGTTAACAGTAGACTTTCGCCACACGCTCGTGGTCTTCACTTCCAATCTTGGTTCCTCTGTCGAGGCAGACAACTGCGGTTTTAGGCTAGGACGAGACGCTAGCCCGGATCCTGATCGCCACCTTAGGGCCGTGCGAGAATTCTTCGCACCCGAGTTTGTCGGACGACTCGATGCCATCATCGCTTTCAACTCGCTCTCACTCGTTGAGGTCGACCGGATCCTCAGGAAGTTGGTGAGCGACCTGGAGCATCGCGTCGGGGTCACCTTTCGTTGCGATGATTTGACTTGGAGGGTGCTCTGCCACCGAGCAACTTCGATCGAGGAAGGGGCGCGCCGTGCCCGCCGCGTGGTAGAGCACGATCTATGCTCAGGGATCGTTCGTTTGAAAGCGCAACCGGGCGACCAAGTTGGCGTCGCTCTCGATGACGAAGGGAATCTTGCCTTCGCGATAGAGAGATGACACACAGGTCCCAAAATTTTGTAAGTTTTTCGAAGCCTAGGAGGAAACCGAGTGAAGTTCCTACTTTCGTCCAACCCGACGCAACTAGCGACAGCCCTGAGCGGGCTACAGTCGGCAACGATCGAGGCCGAGTATGGAGACGAGGTGGTCGAGGGCAGTGTGATGACCATGGCCCATCACGGCCCGCGACAAGCGAATCCTTGTCCATGTCTGGCGCCGAATCGACCGCAAGGTAGCAGAGAGCTAGAGGTTGTGGGTCTGTCCCACCTCGACCTTGATACCTTAGGGGCCTGCGCGGCCGTACTGGGGCGCAAGCCCGATTGTGCCGACTTTTGGCGCCTAGCGGCCTACCTTGATATCCATGGCCCCCACAAAGTCGCGCAAGCTCAGGCTTCCCCCATTGACCTACGCCGTCTTTACGGCTATCTTGCCTGGTCTCAGGCCAACCGATACTCGCCGCCTCGAGACGGAAGTCTAGAGGATGTCACCGCCGTCGTGCTTTCCGGGGTAGACGTCTTGGAACGCTTAGCGTCAGGTGACGAGGAGCTCTTGGCGGCCGGCGATGCGTTCTTGGCCGGACAAGAAGAGCTGAACAGGTCTTCCTTCGTAGAGCTGAAAAACGGAGTCCTCGCCAGAGTCAGCCCTTTCTTCACCAACTCTCTCTATAGCACTCCAACAGGAGAACTCGGGCTGATGGTGGTTGCCCTGAGAACCGGGGCCATGAACATCACCGTGAGTCTGGCTGATCCCATCCCAGGGGTCAGCGCCCGATCCATCGTGCAAGACCTCTGGGGGGCCGAGGCGGGCGGCCATGACGGAATCGCCGGCTCGCCTCGTGGCCAGGTGATGGGGCTGGCAGACCTGATGCGAGCTTGGAACTACATAATTGACATCATGGACGGCCTCAAGCCAGGCCAAGTGGGAAGTTGGGAATAGTTAGTAAGAAGTGCTTTCCTACTAACACTGAACCATTCCTTGCTCGGGAGAGAAAGGAGATGGTGGCTTCACGACCAAGGTTCCTTAAGTCCGGGATTGGAAAGAGAGCGTTACATGAAGTCAGTTGTGTTGTCACCGCCCAGCCCTTTGGGTGTGATAGGCTTAGCTCAGAGTCTTGCTGTCGAGCCGGATCTGGTGCCTTTCCTCAAGTTTGGTGATAATCCCAACGATGGTTTTGTAACACAACCGATTTCGCGATTTTGGGATAATTTCGATGCCGTTTTTGAGGGACTGGAAGGACGTGGTGTCCTTTCCGCATTTGAGGGTGCAGGAAAGATAACTTTTCTCGGACAGCCTCTCGATCAAGATCGGTTCAGTGAGTGTCAGGAGAAACTGCGAAGTCTTCTCTTGGGGAAAGAGCCTCTTGGCGTCGTAGTTGTTTGTTGTCGTCACAGTGAGATGGATTACCATAGAGAGCTTAAACGTGAGTTTCCAGATCGATTCAAGGTGGTCTTTGATAGCGATCCGGGCAAGCTTTGCCTTGGGAGCCCGAACGAGGTAGTACAACGCTGGTTGCGTGAGGCGCATGGTCAAGGGATTTCTACTGCCGTCGAAGCCCTAAAAGTGGCGGTTAGAGCCAGAGGTGAGAAGCAGCTTTGCCTCGAGAGCTTCGCTCGGCGGTTGGCTGCGTTGCTTTTGGATTCGGCTGGTCCTGTAGAGATGGGGGCAATGGAGACAGAGGCGGACTTGTTGTCCATATTTCGCGTTGAACTGTGCTCGCCGAATCCTTTGTCTTCAAAGGAAAAATTGGCTTCGACCATCCGGCGTCTCCCGGAAGTGGTTCTCAATGGCATTATGCTCGTACTGGCGAAGTCCATAGACAACGAAGCCAGTTACTTCGCAGCGCATTTGCCACCCAAGCATCTCGGTGTCTGGTTTTGCCCAGGTTCTCATTACCTCTGTGTGGACTTTGAAAAGGTGGCCCTACCAAACTTCTTTGAGGGCAAAAGAGGTTGGGCTGTAGACAGGCCTCGAAAGTTCGCGACGTTCACTGCAACGGACGAGGCCGCTGCCGCGCGGGAACTGGGTGCTTTGCTACGCCACCAGTTGAACTGGAAACCACTGGTCGCGGTAGAAGCCCCGGAGCCTCTTGAGCCTGCTGTCAGAGCTAAGGTCAGGGAATGGAAAACCGGTCTCGTCGTAGGTCCCTCGAACGATGAATCGAAAGTTTACCTACAGTTCCAGGGGCAGCCGGAGAAAAGTAAGTTGCGCGTCGTTCGAGATAGAGGCGCTTTTCTAACTAAAGACGAGTGTGGGATCGACGGAGATCTTACGGCCTTGGCTACGGCGTTGGCGGTCTGTGGCAGCTTGGACCTTGCCGGGATCTATCCACTGGTCGTGTCCCTAATACGGCTCCGCGAGACGTGCGCCTCGCTCAAGCTCTTTGCCGAAGACGGCCTGGTTGGTGACAAGAATGCCCACGACAAGTGGAATGAAGTCAGAAGCTCCTCAGAGGCTTTAGCAGCTCTTATTGAAAACCTGGAAGAGTGTCTTCAGGGGATCGATTTGGAAGGTCTTTGGGCTCGTGAGAGCCGTGCCGGTGTAGAGTCAAAGGACCATTCGCTAAAAGCGAACCTGGACATTTTGCGGCAATCTCATGCTCACGGTCAAAGACCGAGTGCATTCCAGAAGGTCAGTGAGTGCACTCGGTTTATATTAGCCGAGGAGCTTAATCTTCTTCTTGAGGAGTTGCGGACCAAGACGAAGACCAAGACCTTCCTCCATCGCTTGAATGTCCTTACGGATAAGCCATCACCGTTTTATGGTCAGACCCAAGAATTCCGGGAAGGTCGTACCGTATTTTCTCTGGGATGGTTGCGCCTACTGGTCAAGGAACTCATAAGGAATGCCTGCAAGTATGCCTGGGAGGACGATAGCGGCTTCCCACTGATTTGGTTTCACACAAAAGGGGGGGATGACTGGACCATCTTGGAGATCGCGGACAACGGCAAGGGCTTATCCGCAACGAAGGCTAAGGAACTCTACAGCAAGCAGTTCATCAATCTGCCCTTTGTCGAAGCGCACCAAGCGCGAGTACGAATCACATCCGGGACCACAACCCATTTGGAAGATGGTTGGCGTTGGTCAACGCTGCCGTCGGCTTGGACTGAACCTGCGCCCGTGACGGTTCCATTTTCTGTTGTTGACGCTGGCGCTTCTTCTATTGACGCTAGCGCTTTGACACAGCACTCAGTTTTGTCAGTCAAAGAGAACGGCGACGCCGACAAAGGCATCCATCAGGTGTCCGAAAGCCTCTGGTTTGGTAAACGCAAATGCATTGGGCGGGAGGGCGCCCATTGCACTGAGCTTCCTGGCAATTCGTTGAAGATGTGGGGGCCTGGCACGCGCTTAACTCTGCTCTTCAAACGAATTCCAGTAGAATGTTAGGCCTCGCCCTCAAAAAAGCCCAAATCGATGAGATGCTCCCGAGCCTCATCTTCTGGCTCTTCAAGTATTGTCCTGATGACATCATCGCCAAGAATACCCTCCACAAGACCATTGTACCCTAGGGCATTTATTGGAGTGTCATATCGGGTGGCCTCGCTAGAGAAAACCAGAACCCATTCGATCATTTCATTGACAGCCTCTTGAGCCAAATTGTACCCGGTGTTAGGGCCCCCCAGGTTGACGTCTGTAATTAAGATGTCTGGGCAATATTGCTTCAAAACTTTAAGTGCTTCTTGGTAGCTTGTAGCCCTGAGCACATGCAACTCGTGTCCTGTTGTGAGTCTCTCGATTTCGCCAGCATAGAAATCAAGCTGATCCTGATTGTCGTCCACCAGCAGGACGACCACGTTGGGCTGAATCCGTCCGCAAAGCATATAGTGAGCCTTCCCGCGATTGGAATTTAAGATGGGCAGGATAGCCTTGCCGTCGAAGCCTGCCTCTTCGATTTTTGTTCTCACATGTTTCGCTAACTGCGAGAGAGCATTCGCGGGGTTCTTGGGCCTTTGGTAGCCATCGGCGGATCCTTCAGGCTGCGGCCATATCCATTCAGTAAGCTTTTCTCCATCTAGCTCAGTGTTGGGATGCCTGGCTAGGTGACGCAACAAACGGAACTGGGTTCTCCCCATAGACAACGGACGATCGTTAATCCAAAGGCTGTCCATGCCTTGAAGGCTCAGATGATGAGGAAGAGGCGGCAGCTCTGCCTGCCGGTACCCCCGACTCAGGTCCTGTTCAACGCGGAAAAGAGCTCGAAGCAAGTGTCCGTCCCAGCCTGGGTCTCCTTTGTCGACCACGGCGTCAAGGCGCACACCGAGACGCTGGCAATCGAGGCGAAGGTCGTCGATGGGCGCGTAGTCGCTGAGGACCACCACAGCCGCTCTCTTGTCAGGCGCCATCTGGCTTAAGAAATTGGTGCCACTCTCACGGAGCGGCTCTTCTCCGCTGTTCGCCGGAAAGGAAAGGTCGAGGCATACTGCGTGGAATCCGTTTTCATTCCAAGCTTCCTCGGCTTCGCTGAGGGTACTGACAAGCGAGCACTCATAGCCCATCCTTTTCAGGGTCCCCTCGATGAATTGTTGCCAGGATTCCGTGTCTTCGACCACTAGGACACGGAACGACTCTTGGGCCGATTGCTCGGTGGAGTCGACATCGCTCCTTACATCCACGGAGCACTGAAGTGAATATCTCGTACCATTGAGTGTCTCGTATTCCTTGATAACATCCCTATGCCCAATGAACTTACCGTGTTTTTTCAGTTCCTTTTGTAATTTCGTGCGAAGCCTCCAGATCTCTTTGCTCACATCTGAGGTGACATCCCCGTATCCCGACAGCCTTGCGACGACATCTCTTGCCAAGAAGTCTTTTCTAGCGTTACCCGGCGCCTCTTCATAGTCGCCCTCCTTTTTATAGCCACCCAGCACCTTTAGAAGATTTTTATGAAGTGGTGAAATTTGAATGGAAAGTTCATCGGCAGACGCACCTAGGTGTCCGTCTGCAGGGAGTACAATTCGAGAGATAGTGCCCTCCCAGTGACAAATTCTCCGCAGACAGACGTCTAACTCTTCCTCCCATCGACCTGCGATCTTGAAGATCAAATCTTCCACCCCGGCCTTATAAGCCCGCACATGATCCGAGATCTGCCTTTGCGGGGTGGTTACTACGATCACTCGCCGGTCTATTCGCCGGTCATCATTCAACCCGCACAGCCCTTCCATTAACGCAAATCCGTGATCGTGGTCGAAAGGCTCGCCCTCTCGAATGGGGATACCTAGATCGAGAAGAACCAGAACATTTTTGAAATTCTTCATCTCCTCGAGTTTGGCTCGAGCCTCCTCCAAGGAAGAAGCCCGGTCCGGGGGAAGTCCCAATGCTCTCTCTATGACTCGTGCGGTGGTCTCCCACCATGCATCCATGTCTTCGACGACGAGAATCCGACGAACCCTGCCGACGGATTGGATTCTTTTGCGTTGTCCTTGCTCTTGGGCAACTGGAGGGCTCATCAACTCAACACCCACAAGAGTGTCCGTCTCTAACTCCTCGACGAGCTTGTATGCCACTCCCTTCTCTTTAGCCAACCCGTAAGCACGACGGCGACAATGGGCGGCAAGAATGAACTCGTTCGCCAGGATGTGGAGCTGTTGATAAGCTATCCCACCCCCGCTCTTTAGAAGCTCGTTCTGAAGGTCTGCCAACTGGGAACTGTACTCTTCGAGGTTAGATAGGGAGACAGGACTCACCAAGAGCTCGACAAGAGGGGACTTGATAGTTTTTGTCTCGAGGATACTCTTGGCCCGCGCGCGTGCCGCTGTCGCACATTTACGCCAGTAGAAGACGTACCAAGCAAGGTCCGTTTCTTGAGTATACCCAGATGTCATCGGCCCTGTACCGTCTTTCCAAGATGCGCCAGAGGAAGTCCAAGAGCAATCCAGCCAAGCAATTGCTCCAGCACGATCGCCCAAACGAGCTCCTTCAGCCTATCATCTCTTTGTCGAGAGTCGGCTCCTGCTGGCTGGAAATACTCATTGTCTTCTTTCCATTTCATATAAATCGCAGGCACCACGACCCGTCTGTAATATAGCTCGTTTCCCTTTTTGGCTCGGATTGCATCAGGATTGGTATAGTAAAAATCTGATTGCCAGTCTTTGGCCTTAAAGCTGCCACTGAACCACTCGCATGCCTGGCACGACTGTCGTTTCCCACAAGTCTTCTGATGTTTAGCCGCCAGTTTCTTGACGGCATCTATCTTCTGAGCGTGAAGGTCATTCGTCCACGAAGGACTAGCATAGCGGCAGATACCGCCCGCCTCAAATATACTCTCCAAGTGTGCGATGGCTATGCGAAGGGCGACCTCCGCGTCACACTCTTGTGGTGAGAAAAGAACTGTGAAATCAGATTCGAAGTAAGCTGCGGGTTGAGACCAGTCGTGGGCCACTATGTTGCGCATCTGCCGGAGGTGCTCAGCATGCGGCCATTCACCTCTACTCTCCCCCATAGCGGCAAGCTTGGCTCGGACGATCGCTGTGGTTGGATCACCTAAGTCGAAAGCCAGTATCGCTTGGCGCAAGTGTTCCAGTTTCGATCGCAGATGTTTGGGACAGTCTTTGCTCAAGCGTGTTAGGCGTTGGTGAAGTTCGATGGAGGGCCATCGGCTAGAAACCAATTCGGAGAGGTAGGCTGCCAAGTGTGAAGGAGGGTTTCCCTTGACGAAGTGCCCAGCCGCTCCGTGCGCGGCGACCTTGATGCCCACAGCCGGATCATCGACGATGGTAACCATCACCACCAGGATCTCCGGAAATTTTGCTCGGGCGACCCGAAGCACATCGAAGCCGTCAAAGGTAAGCCGCCGAGGCTGTGAGTAGACCATGTCGAGGAGAAGAATCGGAGGTGGCTTAGCCGGATTCTCACTGTAGGATTTCCGAAGAAATTCCGTGACGCTGCTTTCGTCCAACCGTCCCGTTAACAAGAATTCTTGGGGATGTATGGAAGTGACCGTGGCCCCTGCCAGATGGAGAAGAGGCTTCCAGCGATCGTGATGATCGTCTACCAGAAGAAGTCGCGAAGGCCATGATCCTGGCTCAAGCGAGTCGTCAGTCGCCGTCGAGGCTAGCCGGACCAAGCCTGCGTCAATGCGGAGCAACCTGGCTCGTAGCTCGCTTCGAGCTAGGATTCCGGTCTCGCCTTCCAAGGACGGCGGCAGTTCGTCCAGCGCAACTTTGATCTCGATGAACAGGTCTAGAGTCTGTCCTATAGCCTCGCCGGCCTCACTGTCTTTATTGGGGTTTGTCAGAATCTGAAGCTCGCATAGCGGACGATAGAGCATTGCCTCAACTGTATCGGCAAGTTCATTCAAGCTCTCCCGCTCGGTGTGGAGGGCCTCGGAATCCAAGGCCAGCGAGCGGTCCCCGAGCATGGATTCAAGTGGACCGTAGAAATGGTTTTTGAACTCGAAGAAACTCCGTCGAGGGGAAGAGCCGTCGCTGCCTCGCGCATAGTCGTGGCGGAACCGGGACGCGAAGGTTTTTCTTTGTTGTGCAATAGCCTCCGTGGCAATCCGAGCAGCCATCTCAAGCGCCTGCCCTATATCTGGCCTTTTTAGGAACGACTGAGCCTGGTTCAAGACGGGGGACATAGTGTGCTCGCCGCCCAAAAGGTTAAGGCACGCGACGAGCTCGGAAACAGTCTCCGGGTCTCCGAGCCCTTCGAGGGCCGCGCGAAAGGCGGCTACTCCCGATCCGATATCTTCGCCCGTCCAGCGTGAGCTCCGACAGGCGTTTTGAAAGTCTCTACAATGTGTATCAGCCTCGACTTGCACCCGGGCGACGAAGTTTTTCCAGTCGTGGAAAAATTTCCCAACCGGACCACTCTGCCACGATTCCTGGTCCCGATCTGCCACGTATTTTTCGAAAACTTTGTGGGCATGCCAGAGACGACTCAGATCCGACTTCGTCTGAGGAGCCGAAACTGTCGGTGAGTATGCCGGTTCCGTAGTGAGAAGGTTGACTACCGCCTGGATAAGAGCGCGCTCGCCCTCGATCCGATGGGCAGGGAAGGCTGAGCCCAGACCGATCTCCACCACCCTGAACCGCCTTCTAAGCTCCTCTAGCAAGTCTTCGTGGGAGATGGCTTGACTCATCCACGGAAGATCTCGATCAGCCACGACGATATCAATGTCCTTGGCGGTATCCAAGCTGTCGACGTAGCTATCGAACGCCGAATCTTGTCCGTGATAAAACCCGTTCTCCCAACGGACCGAGGCGGAAAGTTTCCTATCCTCGAACTCTGCGATAAGACGGCTCTGCAGTCTCCTGGCGTGACCGGTATGAGCGATGAACAAGCGAACGGTTGCCGATTTATCCCCCATTGACCAAACTTCCGCGCCCTGGCTATAGGAACCTGCCTATCTACAGAGGCCCACTACTAACCCCATCAATGGCACGCAGACTCTCCCCAGGCAGTCATTCAACACCATAAGGTCATAACAGCCCTCTCTGAACCCGCGCCCAGTCACTTGCGAATATGTATCGCGAATGGCTGTTTCAACACCATAAGGTCTAGCAGCCCTCTCTGAACTTGAAAATTGTAATCGCCAAAAGGTGTGGCAACCTGTTTCAACACCATAAGGTCTAGCAGCCCTCTCTGAACTGTCCATCTTAGCTAATTCTACTGCCAAAGCAACAGAATGTTTCAACACCATAAGGTCTAGCAGCCCTCTCTGAACCCCTTTGGCCTCCAGGTTCAGTATGACAGGCCTGCAGAGTGGACTTTGGATCATTGAGAATATCTCAACACTCTCGTTAGAAGTAAGTTCCGACATTTCGATGGGATACCGATATCATGCGACTCACCGACGCTCTCGGAACCTTGAAACGCCCGGACGAGCCTGCCACGATTGAGGTGATTTCGAGTTCGTCCCAAAATGTCCCTGTCTGTTCGCCAGCCATTGGCCACTTGGACAGGAGAACTCATCTTTACACAGGAAGCCGGCCAAGTCATGCCGAGTCGTTTGAGATTTGTTCTGGAACCATGCGCGGCTCACACTCCCAAGGCTTATCAACATGCTATCGGGCTACAATCCTTATTGTTCTACGATAGAGACGGCTTCCTTTCTCTAGGAAACCTGAAGGTAGCAGATCGCTACCATGACGACGACAAAGCCTGTCCCGGCACGATTTCCCCACTCGAGGTGCTTCCGGATGGTCGCTACGCCTTCGAGGTTACCCTTTTGAGCAAAGAAGTTGAAGAGGCCTTTGCCGAGGGGGTGCAAGTCCGACTGAAGAAAAATCCCAAGATCATGCTGGGTCGCGACCAATTCTTCTGCCATTTTCCTGAATACCTGGAGCAGTTATCTTTTGACGATCTTTGGGATGGTGCCATCTCGGCCACAGAGTTGCAGCTATTGTTCTTCACTCCCACGACCAACCATTTGTCGACCGCCCGACCGCAGCCAAAGAAGTATAGCCCTCTGCCCGATCCGTGGCGATACTTTCGGTCATGGCACCAGAGTTGGTACACCGCCGAGCCGAGAAAGAATCAGGAGAGCTTCCTAGCCGAGAGTCGCCTTCAGATCATCGTGAATAACTACGTGGAAATCGTGGACTTCCAGGGGCGAACCGAGCCGTTATCTTTTTTATTCCGCCTGAAGCGAGAACCACCAACCTTGCCCGCGGCCGGCTTTTTGGGCCAAGTCACCTTTCAGATACTACAGGGCGCTGTGACCGAACAAGAGAAGCGATGTTTAGCCACTCTAGCCCGTTACGCTGACTTCTGTGGAACAGGCATCGGCAAGGCGCTCGGCCTTGGGCAAACCAAATTGGCATGGGCAGGAACCAGTGGGCAAAAACGGCCGGGAGGGTGCCGAGAAAACTGGGAGACACTCGCAGCCCGCTTTGGTTTCTTGAGTCGTGGGAAAGTACCACAAGCCAGGCGCCAGCAATCGCTCAGCTTCGTGACCGGTGAGTGTACTCCCGGCGTAACACCTTAGCATCGCGCGGCTTCGGTAGTTTTTTATGTTCATGTGTCGTAAACCAAGGGATATGGGATCCCAATTTTGGCTGTTCCGGGTCCACTGTCGTCTTGCGTGGGTAGTGGACCTGAGCTCGGGGCTCTGGACCTGCTAAAATTCGAAAGAGGTCAGCCACAAACGGAAGCCGATCGAGTCTAGCTTCCTCACCCGGTTCAGCCTTGTCCCGGTATGCCTGAAAGAGCGTTCCCGCGAACCCTTGTATCCATCCCTCCACCTCCTCTTTATCGGGCGTCCGCCACTGCAGGGGGCCCAAGGTTTGATAGGACTCTCGAACCTTCAGAAGTCGCAGTGCCGTCACCCGGCTTTCGAAAGCACCGAGACCGAGGGGCTTGCCCGCTCCCAATCGCAAGGCACAACCTTCCGGAAGCTCCAGGCACGAGAGTAGAGCCCCTAGCTCCTCACTGGAAAGGTTCTCGAATCGAATGCGGGTCTTAAACTTCACACCAGGGGGAACCCACCCGGTCAAGACCCAATTTTGCTCATCGGACAGGTCGTCTTCTCTTCGAAATGGATGAGTCGAAGAATTCGCCTCAAGCCGATAGTCCCAATAGTCCTCGGAGAGATGGTGCTTCCAGTAGAATTTTCTCCCAGCCACTCTCGATTTTTCATCCTCCCAATGTGGTTGGCCATCATCTTTGTGGCTGAGATAGAAGGAGGCACGGTTCACTTTAGGGCAAGAAAGAACGGCCAGTGGCAAGCCAGTGTTAAAACTCTCGATTCGGCCCATATCAGTAGCCTCAAACCGCAGCCGCCCCCGGTAGCTCGAAGGAACCGGCGTACCGTCGAGGTCCTCGAGCGCCACGCCGCGTTGACCAACCCAACCAAACAAGCGGCAGGCTGGACACAGCCATCGCCCATGGCGGCACGGCAGAAGGCTGCCTGGATGATTGTATGGGCCATCCGTTTCTGGGTCGGGATACTTCTCTTCTAAGTGATGACGGGCCAAAGCGTTCCGCAATGTGGCCTTATGGAGAGCGCGTCCCAGCTTGACCGTGTAGAACTTCTGAGCTTTGTCTCCTGCCAGATCCGCGTAGAGCAATAGACCTTCGTGCAGCTGACGTCTGGTTTGATCAGTGACGAACAGTGAGGGAAGTGTCCCATCCTGAACTTTGTGGTTGAGCCGCTGGGTCTCCTCGATAAGCTGCTCGTAGAGCTCCGTGGCCTCCTCGGTGATACTGAAGCGCTTTGCTGACCTGGTGACAGTGAAGACCGACTCAAAGACCTTCGCGGTCACCGTTTTGTTGACTCGTCTTAGAAACCCCTCCCTGTAGCCGTCGGGCGGAGAGCCAGCTCCAGCCCTGACGATGCCCTCGACGGTCGATAGCACCCTCGTTGCAAACCATACCGGTGTATTAACCTTCATCTCCCTGGCCTTCACCGGTCTGATCTTCCCTTCTCCGTCTCGCCGAAAAGGGATGAAAGAGTTCTTGTTGTCCCTTACTCCCAAAGTGCCCACCGGCAGAGTGACTTCCCCGCTGATAGGTTCTTCCAGCCTTTCAACCTTACCCAGTCGGATGCTCTCCTCTCCACCGGGGAACAGATTTTTCTGCTGCGGAGTGAGAGGTTTTGGCCCTTCGAAGAAAGCTTCGGAAGCCGCCGCAGTCTCATCAGAACGAAGCTTCATAATGTTCTCAGGAGCTCCCACAGCTACGACTTCAACAGGGGCACGCCGGTACCAAATACGTTCGCCATCCCGGAGATCGCCGAGGTCGAGCCGAGGGTAGGGGAAATAGGCGGCCGGACAAGTCTCGGGACCGTAGGCCAGGATGCGAATCTCCGACATCTCCTCGGCCTTGAGCTCCCCCTCCTCATCCTCAATGATCCGAACGGCGGTCAAGTTCCTAGGCGCCTCTCCTGGCGGCAATCGATACGGAGCCCGAGCATTGTCATCTGAAAACACGCCAAAGCACGAATTCGTGAGTGTTTCGTACATGGCCCGTACCGCTCCCTTGAGGGTCGTGGCGGGGATGTCCTTTCGAGGTTCCCGCTTCCTGTCGCCCTCGGTGTGTACTCCGGGCTTCACTGAGAAGTACGGAGTGAGAGTCGTCAATTGGAGTGTGATCTCTCCGGTGTGCTGGCCGGGGTCGAGACGGTCATGGGGAACAGGTTTCCTACGTCCCCACACCTTGTCGCCATCGTTTCTCTCAACCGGACTGACGAAGGCGTAAGGATTGTGGAACGCTGTCTGCTCTTCCGATGATCCCATCGCGTGTCCCGGGCACGGTACAGCGAGCGGGATCTGGAGAGCGCTTTCCGCCGCTACTTCCTCCGGTACACACTCGAACCCCGCCACCTCACCACCATCCCGTACAAAGACACACAGACGCCCATGATTCGCCTCTACATAGTCTTGGATGCCATTGGAGAGCGTTGCTTGTAATCGGATTCGAAGAGCTTTCCCGAAGGTGAGCTCCTCGCCGTTACATTGAACCCGTCCTGAGATCCTCGGGCGTCCCTTCCTGTCCTCTTCGATCTCTAAGATCAGCCTGCCGCGTTCCAGGTTGCCGCCACCACGAGCTTGCGCGGGGGCTTCCCGGGGCTCCCAGAGCCGAACTTCAGTATGCTCACCAGTCTCTAGGAGATTCTCCCAAAGTTTCGCTCTCTCTCGCCAGGGCGTATCCATCAGACTTCCTCCACCTTCTCAAGTCCGGCCAACCGTTCGGCCACTACGACAACATTGCCAAACCGGTCCTCCACGGCCAGATATTCGTAGGCCGACAATGCCAAACGCCCCTGCTCCAGCTTTTTCCACGGGACGTCCATAGAGCCGATCTGATGATCGAAAAGTCTTCCCGCCTCTTTCATACGGCCCCAGAGCACGTATCTTCTGGGCAGCCGCCAAGCTTTGACCTGCTCGGGCTCGGTGGTCCAGTCGCCAAATTTTGCCGAGATGTCGCTATCGGCGAGCACAACCGCTCCGTGAGCGTCTACCCATCGGACTTCGCAAGTCTGATCAAAGAGCCGTACTTCGTAGGCGCTATAGAGCCGGTCCTCCGAGAGTTCATGGCGGAAGGCAAAGACACAGGCGGTCGGTGTATAAGCGAGTATTCGACTGCCAGCGGGGGCTAGCTCGAGAGTCTCCGCCAAAGTTGCCTCTCTAAAGCGATAGCGGTAGAGGACGGATTGCTCAGTCACTAGACGTACCCCCCATGTCCTCATGCTCCTTCGAGTTGAACAGGTTGGTCCAGGAAGCCTCGAGAGCGACTCGAACATCGTCCGAAAGTCCAACAAAATCCCCTGACTCGTCCAGGGCCAGCTCGCCAAGTCCGGCCAATCCGCGACATCGAGCTACAATGTGAGAAACCTTGAGGTCTCCAAATCCCCGTCTGCTGCCGAAGCCCACAGCGATCTGCCCCTGAGCCAAATCTCGAAGCAACAGCAAGAGCAGAGCCACGTCTTCCAGATCCTCGGTAGGTTCAGCGGGGTCGAGTTCGGTGGGCAATTCCAGACATAGCTCCAAAGCTTCCCAGCCATTCGGCGGTGGTGTAAGAGTGCCGAAAAGGGCACCCTTCAGGGGCGCACCAGTGAACCTGTCAATGGCCAGGTGCTCCGAGCGCTCACCCCAGGAGGAAAACTCCTCGTCCTCGTACTGCTTCTCTTGCAAAGGAGAGTCTGATTGATAGATGTCGGGCACTGACAGTCGCCCAGCTCGTTGTGAGCAGCCGAACACGCGGTCGCAAATCGACTGCGCCGTCTTGCCACAGGCCAAACCCCGCAAAATCTTAAAAGCATGAGCGCGAAGCACGCCTTTGATGGAGGAGCCGGGGAGAACAGCATGGATAAAGCCGTCCTCCGTCCTTCCCGTCAAAGGCAACATGTAAGGTAACATGTCGACCGACCGTCCACCGCTCGCCGACTGTACCGTCAGCCGGTGGCGCGCTTCCCATTGCGCCCTGGCGACAAGACGGCAACCCGTAGCCGCGGGTTTCGAGGCGGCTGTGAGGGGATGGCACAGAAGTCTTTCCTCGGAGCGTTCTTCACGAAGCCAGCTGATCAAATCTCTCCGTTTGGAAAAGTCGTAAGCCCAAATCTTAACGTCTCGAAGTAACAGCCGGCCTAGCCCGCGGGTCTTGGCAGCCCCAACCGCGATCTCCCCTTCCGCCAGTGCGAGTAGAAGCCGAAACAAGAGCGCTCGTCCTGCGTCGCTTGGAAAGGGGTCTCCATTTTGGGGCAGCCATAGCTCCAAAGAGAAATTGAGCTTACTTCCCCGAGGAAGCACTTCGCGCTCGAACTTGAAACCCCGCGCGGCGGTTCCCCACTCTGGATCGATCTTAATACCATCTCTACGCTCCGAGCGAACACCCTCGACAGAGGCTGACTCAAAGACTAGCCAAGAAGCATGCCCACTCTCACCATCTTGATACCCAAAGACGGCCTTGACCAGGTCGGGGTCATTGTAATGGCGCAAGAGCCAATGACGGGCTGGACCGGCCAAGCTTGTTCCCGGCACGTAGAACCGACCTCCACCGTCAACAGCCAGAGGCATGTCGAGCTCTCCGGGTTCCGCTCCACCCACCGACAGCGGGGTTGCCAACTCCAGAATGCCGTTCACTGAAAGGAGTCCCGCGACGCTACGTGCCATGACCCACCCCTCGAGAATCCAACACCGCCGCGCAGACGGTCTGAACAAGACACGAAACCGCGAAGGCCCACAGCTCTTTTGCCAAAAGAGACCTTCGGTCCGGATGGGTAGATGCGGGAAACGAGGGTGGGTCGCCAGCCTTCACCGCGAACAGCACTTTCCAAACCCAGGCCCCTTCGCCCGGCTCCCCGTGAACCCATTGGGGCTTCAGTTGCTCAAAATGTTTTCGCCACTCCTCGAAGGGCACGGTTTCAGGATTCCACTCAAGCAACAATGCGAGCTGGTTGCGAACGGTCCTCGGCCAATGATCGCGGCGATGCGGTGAGGCCCATCTGGCTAGCAGATGCCAGATCACCTTGTCGCGGCTAGCTTTTGAGCTGTCCAGGCCGCGAATAGCCTCGCGGAGAGACCCGAGTTGACTGTTGGGGGGCGAGCCACCACGAATTCCGAGGCGGTAACAATACCCGGTTGTACCGGCGGTGTGAATGACCCTCAACGCTGCCTCTCGAATAGAGCGTTTCCAAACTTGCTTCTCGAGTAACTGGAGATACTTCTCCTGTTTTTCAGGCCCTATTGAGCCCTGCATCGATATCTCGACGGCGACCTCAGGCTCCTCGCCCGATGCGGGAGGCTGCGGTGAGCTGACTTCTTCTGGAATCGCGCCTTGAAGCAAGCATGGGTTGATCCGAAGTTGGCCGAAGCCTTCCGAACGTCGAAGCCCCAGCCCCTCACGATGAAGATGACAGAACGTTCTAGCCACCTCATCGGCCGTCAAGTGTTTCCAATCCGCGACGCGGAAGCGAAAACAAGAGCCGGCCTTCAACCCCATCAGAGAAGGTCGAGGCCTGCTCCACCCTCGGATCCATCCCTCCAACCGCCGTGAGCGGGTCGCCTGCTGAACAAGTCTCAGGTCAACGCCTAGTCGTTCAGACAAGGCCTCGGATAGGGTCGCCGGGCTGGTAGCCCAGCCAAGATCCTGTGCCCGGAGCAAGAGGTCCGACAGAAGCCAGACAGTAAATTCTCCTTCTGCTTGTAGTTGATCATCCGAATCTTCCTCCACCAGTTCGGCGGTGCTAAATTCGATAGTGCACCAACCGAAATCGTCTTTCTTTGATGTGCCCAAAGCCGCATCTTGTCCTAAGCTGTTGAGCTTTTCCAAAAAGTTCCCAGGTGTTTCTCGTAGGCGGATTTCTCCGCGTAGCACGGTCCCGGCGGCTATGGCCGACATGACATAGACTCCGCCGACATCCTCGTTGGGGCGTTGGCTTGCATCATCGACAGAATTGTGGATGGAGACCGTCAACGGAGTTTGAATGTAGCTTGGCCTGAGCTTGGTACCGTTGAATGAAACATAGCCTTCGCGGTAACCTCGAACCTGTAGCTGGGCATCAATACTGTCGTGGAACAGATTGTAGACCTTCTCCGAAGGGTTCTCGAGCCCCAGACCACCTTTGGCCACACCAAGCGCGGCTGGTGCCGGCCACGAGGCGCTCCCGTCAGCTTGTACCGGGTAAGCATTGCTCACGACGATTCCTCCATCGTCGATGAGCTTCCTCAAGGAACGATGATCACACTCTCGGAGAGCACGGTCTACGAGCGGAAGCAGCATGGTACCGGGCACGAAATCGAGGGTCTCGGTATGATTGCCAACGACCCTATGACGAGCGCAGAGCGCCGTTCTGGCTTGCACCACATAGGTAATGCAATGCCAATCGTCTTGCGCAATGTTCGCCTGCTCCATTGGAGCAACCGGTAGCTGGCAGGTCTCCCCAGGGGCCAAGGAGTCTAGAGCTGTTGCGTTCTCGGGTTCCTCCGTCGCCTCGGCAAGCCATTCGAGCCAATCCGAACCGCTAGGGGGTTTCCTCGGCGGCTCTAGGGAGAGCTTGCACCGACCCAAGCCCCGGCGCCGCATTCCTCCCACCCTGCGGACCGCGGCGGCTCCCGCTACTAGAAGAGCGATCTCGTGATCCCCCAAGGAGCTGGCACAGCCTTTCTCGTCGACCAGTTGAAGCTCCGCCTCAAACACGGCACCAACCCTAGCCACCTCAGCGAAGCCGAGTTGCTTAGGGTGAGCACAGCCAGTCTCCAGATCGATATGAACACGCGGAACCACAAAAGTCGTCGCCTGGGCAATCTCAGGTGCCGATGCGAGCTTGCTTTGAAGCTCCGAGGGGAAATGACCTGGCCGCACCCTGATCTTGGCACCCTTCGCACAGGCCCCTACCTGGCCTCCATGAGAGACAGGTTGAGCACCGAACAGCTGTTGGACCAACTGTACCCAAGGTTCACCGAAAGACTGGGCCACAAACTCGCAGCCGTCTCGGAGAATCCCGGTGATGGTCTTGGCCGGTAAGTACGGGAGCCCTGAGGCGTCGCGCACGATCTGTCGATCAACCCCACCTGGAATCCCCGTGCCCGATCCTACGTGCCAATCGCTTCTTAGTTCGATACTCAGCTTCATAGAATTCATTGGCATATTCCCGCCGCTTCCATGGCATCCAGAAAACGCGTTACCCTTATGCCGTCTTCTTCAAAGAAAAGCTGCTCCTCCGGCCACAAGAATTCCGGATAGCGCAATTTCAGCAAGTCGAAAAAACCTTCGGCGATATCACAGCCTTGCCTCAGAGAATCTCGAAGTCTATGGGTTTGGGCTCCTGGAAGAGGCGGTCTGTGGTCCTCGTCGATGGGCTGCAGCGACCTGGCACATGCCACCAACCGTTCATCATGGTGCAGGGCAGCCCAGCTTCTCCCCTTGTTCAGTTTGCTTAAGGATGTCGTTACGTAAGGCCGGGCGTGGAGCCTGGTTTGGCCTTGCTCGATGTCCAACTTCGAGCGAATCACATCGAGATTGGTGACTGAGCTATCATACATGATGTGAAAGTCGTAGGCACTACAGGGCAGATCACAGATCTGCTTAACAACTTTCGCCCGGCGCAGCAAGGCTGCTGATAAACCATAGGCCGCCGAGAATGGGAAATGAGGTTTCACGATGGCTACCCCAGCGCACATCCCTAGCCTAGGCGCGCCCAGCGCAACTTGAGCGATTTCCCCGAGTACCTTGCTGGAATTTGAATCGTCATCAAAACAAGCCTCGAATGACATGAGGAACTGTCGAGTGAAGTTCACGGCGAGCCTTCCGTCACACAATACTGTAAGGTCGTCTCCGCCAACGACCAGGGGAACCAATGCCAACCTAGTATCCCCTAGTTCATCTAAGATGCTTTCCACCGCCTGACGGAAGGCCTTCCGAGTGGTCTCATCCAGTGCCTGAGAGAAATCCCGATAGCGCCTGAGTATAGTGCGGCTTAGAGCTTCAATTGACTGTTCACCCTCTACGGTCCTTACATGGTCCGAAAAGTTTAAGAAAATCTTGGCCAACCCGTTACCGTCCGCATGAATGACAGCTAGCCAGTCGGGGTCCCAGCGCTTGATCAGGCGCTTCATCGTCTTTTCTACATCGAATACTCCAAACTCGGCTATCACGCCGTCCCTGGAGGGCTCCAGTAGGTGTCGGAACCTCTTGATAGCGTCTTCATAGTACCATCGTTTGGTCAGCGTAATGGCTGAGCCTAAAACCGCACGACCACCGACCTTGTAGAAATCTTCCCCAGGCAAGCCGCTGGTGCGGCACGGCTCAACAATAGGCAGCGCCGGGAATCGCCCCACAGGGGAGGTGCGCAGGCTTCGGGCTTCTTCGAATAGACCGTGAAGGCTTTCGTAAGCGTGCGCAACAGCTGGCTTGCCGTCGCGCTCCTCATCCATTCCGAAAGGCTCGCTGAATACTCCTGTCCCATCAACGCCCGCAACCCTTTCAAGTAATAGACGACTCCACTCAGAGACTAGCCTCCTGCACACATCCTCACCGGCACCATCCTCTCTAATCAGCAGGAGTGCCTTTCCAGACGTCGCGAGCACCACTTCGAAGTGGCGCCCCGCGTCGTTCTCTAACGGAGTTTGCTCAGAAATCCATTGGTTGAGATCGCGAGGCTCCTTTGGGATGATGTTACCAAAGACCGTCTTTATGGCGTGACTGACAAGAGTTGTTCCCGCTCGAAAGGTCGCTTCTGAGGCTCCCACATTCTCCCGAAGCTTGTTCGTGCCAAAGATGTAATCTTGGTTCCCGGATGTCTCCAGAAGCACGAGCCGAAATTTCATCTTCCATCTCCCCCTCATTCTGAACCATCGCCCGGCCTAGGGCTTCTCGTTTTCTGAAAGAGACCCTTGAGGGCACGGTTTCTTGGTGACTTGGTGGTCAGTCGTGGAATAAGTTCGGTTCTTTGTCGGCCAGTATCACTAGCGTGCACAAAGGTTTGTCGTAGAGCTCGACGATGCGGGCATGGTAGAAGAAGAGGCGCTTGGCCAGGAACTCTATCTTCTGAGCCTGCATTCAATGTGCGACGCGAAGCTAAACTGCCGTGCGTTGATTTGACATTTTATTCGGCATGATATTTCAGGGTGGCGTTGAAGGGTCCATGCGGAGGTGAGAACCATGGCACGCAAACCAGATTTTTTCTTAACCGAAGACGAGATTCAGGAACTCCAGAGCGGCGAGGAAGCCGCCCAGCGCAACAACGACTTGGCGCTTTACCGCCGCCTGCGCGCACTTTTGCTGGTTGGTAGAGATTGCTGTAGTCGGTATGAGGCCGCCGACCAACTCGGCATCGAACACAGCGCCATCTTCCGGTGGCAGCAGCGCTTCCGTCGAGGAGGGGTTGCCGCGATGGCCACTCGTAAGGCCCCGGCAAGCAGAGTAAGCTCAGTGCGCAAGAGCTCGAGCAGCTTGCGGAGATGATCGTTGCGGGCCCCGAGGCCTGTGGTTTTGATACCGGAACGTGGACCTCACCCGTCATCGCGAAGCTCATTAAGAAGAAGTTTGGCCAAGAGCTGTCAGCCTCTTGGGTCCGGCGGATTCTGGTTAAGCTGTCCTTCTCATATCACATGCCGAAGAAGCGTCTGGCTTTAGCCGATGTCGCCAAGCAAAGGGAATGGGCTGAGCAGCGGTTCCCAGACCTCTTACAGAAGGCCACGGATGAAGACGCGGAAATTTTTTTCAGGACGAGTCTATCTTTCAGCAGTCGGGAACTCTTACCCGAAGCTGGGGGAGGGTGGGTCAGAGACTCGAAGTCTTGAGCCAACCGGTCCGGCGCTCAGCGAAAGTATTCGGGGCCCTCAGCCTCAGCTGCAATCCTCGATTCAGCTTCGCCTTTACCGAGCACTTCAACGCGAAGAGCTTCCTGCGCTTTCTAAAACGATTGGTGAACAACTCCCCACGTAAAATCCTGATGGTCCTTGACAACGTTCGCTATCACCACGCTCGAGTTGTCCGTGAATGGGTCGAAGCCAACAGCGACCGTATCGAACTCCACTTTCTCCCGCCGTACTCACCGGAGTTCAATGCCATCGAGAACCTGTGGAGAATAACGAAACGCGCGACGACTCACAATCGTCACTTTGCAACGCTCAAAGAACTCTGCGCTCGATTGTTCCGTCGTTTCAACCGATACCAAGGCAATCCGGCATCACTTCGTGGGCTTGTTCGTCACCTTCTTCGGGCTGCGTAATTCATGGCCCGGTCAACGCACGGAAGTCTAGGGAATGATAAGTAACCTCAAGCGAGTCCACAAGGAGGCGCATTTCTGTTACCAAAGCACACCGAAGTCACCGCCGATCACCCGGCCTGCCCTTCCCAGGCCTATCGGGAGCACGTGGTGGAATTACCACGACAGGGTGTTGGCCCGGAGGGGTCCCCACGGCCAGCCTGCAGGGGACGTCGAGCCCGATAAAGTCAAGATGCCCCTTAAAGTGTTCCGAACGCTTTATAAGATTAAGGCTAGAGGGCATGGGAAGCCCGAGACTCTCAAGAGATAACCTGCTATCCCCAAAACGTCACCCCTCGAACCTATCTCATCGACGTTCTTCAACGCGTGGATTCTCATCCGGAAACAATGGCTACCAGCTGACCCCACGAAACTGGACCGACACGGTCGCAGGTGCTCCAAGGCACTCAGTCGCCGACAGAAAAACTAACTCCATGTCAATCCCGTCCTCGGTGCAACGCTTACAGATACAGTGCCGCCACGGATCCGCGATGGAGACAGGCCCGCCCGAGTTCGACAGTCATAGACACAGAAAAAGGGCGCGCAGCCGCATAGGTGCTAGGCTAGCGCCTCGGGAGACGTAGATCGCGTTGTGACTACGAGCTGACGCGTGGGTCGATTTTGAAGAACCTTGGAGGTTCCTCGACGCCGATCGCCTCGAAGAGGCGCGCTTGCTCAGGCTGAGTTTCGGTACGCTGACGTATAGAACCGGCAGAACTGGTGA
>JBBCJA010000029.1:0-3049 GCA_037189585.1 Selenomonadaceae bacterium
TGCACGCGGGCAGAGCCCGATAAGAGTGCGAATAGAAGCGTGACCCCAAGAGAGTTTTCCAAACCAACGAGCAGGTAGACACCAGGTCACCAAGGTGACCCCCTTGACAAAGATGGCCTTCTCATAGAAGGCGTTACGAAGTCCGTTTCGGTCGGGAGCACCGGAGAGGTGTTCCCGACGCAGCTGATGGCCCGCATGAGGACGCCAGGCGAGGTTCGTCCACGCATCATCTGGGTTTAAGGAGGGGAGATGCCTCGGCGCGGGAAGCGCCGTGAAATGACCAATCAAACTTTTGCCGACGCCCTGGCCCGAGAGGCCGGAGCGACCAATGACGGCGAACGCGCCGTGCTTTACCAGGGCTTGCGATTCTCTTTCGAAGTCAATCCGACCAGCCTGTTGCTGGTGGCCTATCAAGGTTCCAAGGTGCCGCTGCTTCTGGCTCCCGAAAGCGACTACACTCGCCAAGCCGACGAGATCGGAGTTTCCGAGGAGAGCAAAATCGGAACCGCCGATTTCGACCAAAAGTACGTCATTCGCGACACGACGGGTCAAGCCCAGTCGTTTCTGACCGAGTCTTTACAAAAAGAGGTCGAAAGCCTGGCTCCTTTTGTCGAGCTTGAATTTTGCGACGACATGATTCGACTCATCAAGAAGACGGACGACAATTCGAGCGCCGTCGAGGATTTCAAAAAGTTGGCGAACCTGGCTGCCAATCTTCAGTAGGTGGCACGCCTGGTAGCTTTCCTTGCCACGCTCTGCTCATCGATTCTCTTCTCGATGAGCCTTGGTTTTCTATGGGACCATAGCGACTTCGAGCCTCCTTTCTCCCTGGCCCTGATCATCATTGGAGGTCTCTGCGCTCTTGTCTCCACCTTCACAGCCGGTGGTCTCAAAGGAACCTCACGCGAGGAGCTCCTGCCCAACTTGCTTCCCTCAACGCTTTTCGGCTCTCTCATCGGCCTTATGATCTTCGGTTTCTGGTGGAGTACCAGTCTGGGTGGAAGTGGAACACTTATCGCCGGTGTGGTCGGATTCTTCACCGGGGTCTCCATCGCTGTGTCGTTCGCACGGACCGAGGAGGAGAGCGGCTTTATCGGTTGGCCGGAACTCGGGACTTCCCTGAAGTCTTATGGAGTCGCGCTAGGGGCGGTCTTGCTGGTCTGCGAGGGGGATTTTGCGGACGTGCCCATTCTTTCGGGTCTCTTAGGAATGGCCACAGCCATGACGGGAGGGCGAGCTCCCTTCTGGGAACTACACTTGGCATTCGCCCCCACGGTTAGAGATCGAGAGCTCTCGTCCTTGGCCTCGTGCGGCGTCATCGCGCTCTTCCTCGCCTGCATTCTCGCCTTGACTGTCTACGCGATGTACTAACTGGTAAGGAAAGCTTGGGCGCGGGTGAGCAGTCTATGAATTCCGACCGCGCGGGTGTTTCGAAAGTAACGCTCCCGCTCTCGAATGTCTTCGAGAAGGAGAGGATCTCGCCGCTTGAGGAGATGCGGACCGAATTCGATAGCCAGGTCGCGTTCCACACCCTCGTAAGCCGGGTCGGGCCCCTCACACCGCTCTAAAGCTAGAACCGTGAAGTTCCAGAATCCGGGCGCCATCCGTTCCTCGACCAGGTGATAGCCCTCCTCCGAGGCCCAGACACGGAGAAGGGGGGTGTCTCGATTGGCCTGCAAGACGAGGCGGCCAGGCAACCGCGCGGGCTCTCGGCTCAGAAGGCTCGCGATGAGCCAACCGCCCATCCCACAAACCGTGGCGCAGTCCGCTTCATCCGGCGCCAGGACCTCGAAGCCGTCGCCCAAACGGACCTCGGCGGGATAGCCCTTTAAGTTCTCCGAGGCGATCTCCCAGGGCCCGACGTTCTTCTCCACCGCGATGACTCGAGAGGCGATCTCTTCTTGCAAAAGATAACGAGGAAGCAGAGCGTGATCAGTCCCGATGTCGGCCACTGTTGGACCGCGCACCAAAGAGGCCACGGCCAGAAGCCGCTCATCGAGAACTATCGACCCGTTGTTTTGAGCCATAAAGGACATGCGTATGCCGCACTAACGACGTTTTTTGCCCCGCTTGGCCCGCCGTTCTCGTTCGGCCGCTCGGTAGGCATGTTTTTCCGTCCGTCCGCTACCTGGCTCGGCCATCTTGGCCACGAACAGATAGTGCATCTTCCGACTGCCCGGCCAAGCCTCCACGGCCAAGGTTTCGTTGTCGAAGCCGTGGCGGGCTAAGAGTCGCTCGAAATCGCGATCGGGGTCCGAGGACCAGACGGTCAGCACTCCTCCGGGTCGCAGAGCCAGGCGCGCGGTGAAGAGCCCGTCAGCCTCGTACAAGCTGTTATTGCGATTTTGAGTGAAGGCGCTAGGTCCGTTGTCCACGTCCAATAAGATAGCATCCCAGGCCGAAGGCTCGCGCAGCGGAACCGCCACGTCGGTCACCCGCACCTCCACTCGTGGATCCTCTAAGGGCGAGCCGGCCAGGGGGGCCAGCACCCCGCGATTCCACTCCACCACCTTGGGCACCAGCTCGGCCACCACCACTTCCGCGGTGGGAGGCAAAGCGTCGAGGGCCGCGCGCAGCGTGTAGCCGAGGCCCAGCCCTCCGATCAGCACCCTTTGGCAGTTGGCCACTCTGCGGATGGTCTCTCGGGAAAGACTCTCCTCCGAGCCATGACGCCGCGAGGACATCAGCTCCAACCGCTCGGCGAAGATGACGTACTCGTCATCGCGCCGGGCCAACTCCATGGTCCCGCCATTCGGGATCTCGGCTTCGTCTAAATGTTCCCAAGGTTTCACGTCGTGAAGGATTGCCCACGCGGGGGCGTCCCCCTCTCCCCCGAGGGATCTGCTATCAAGAAAACGGGCAGCGCTACCCGCCCGCGACCTCTGCTATCACGAAAACGGGCAGCACTACCCGCCCACGACATCTGCTACCAAGAAAACGGGCAGCACTACCCGCCCGCGACCTCTGCTATCACGCAAAACGGGCAGCGCTACCCGCCCGCGACATCCGCTATCAAGAAAACGGGCAGCACTGCCCGCCCGTGACCTCT
>JBBCJA010000030.1:0-3122 GCA_037189585.1 Selenomonadaceae bacterium
CAGGCGTGCTTCTCCAAATTCCTTGGCTTGAAGAATGCGGGAGATCGCCTGCGAAACAACCGAGCGGGCCGCGTTGGAAGCGGCTAGCCCATGCTCTTGCCGGCTGGAAAGTTGGAGATGGGTGACGCTCAGGCTGGCTAAGGTGAAAGCCAGAACGGCTAGCACACTCACCGCTAGCAAGGCTCCCCCTAAAGAGAGCCCATGCCGATCCGACTCAGAACTCTTTCTAATCAACTTCATTCGATGTCGATCATTTCTCTAATCCAACCCGTCCGGCCTTCACTTCCCTAATGTAAAGCGAAGGTCGTTACGGTTAGAGGCTTACGTCGAGAGGGCTTTCGGGAGCCTTATGTTGTGCGGAGACCCGATGTCCCATTTAGCTGTAAGACCCGAACTTGCCCATCCTACGCCAAACGCAGGGCTGCGGAAGTGGCGGCCAACCTCATCGAGCGCCTGCCAGCCGTCGGTAATAAAAAGAAAGGCAGCGGATGAGCTTCAAAACCGCAGATTTCAAGAAGGACGGGATCGAGTCTTGCACCCACAAGTAGCGCAACGATACACTGCAAGGAGTGAAAGTCAAGGGGTCACAAATCGCGTTACTGGCAGCCCTGCTTTTGTTGACGTTGGTGGGCCTCCGGCCTCGGAACGAGCAGCCTCTTGAACGGAAAACCGCTCAAAGCGACATTCAAGTTGCACCATCGCTCGCTACCACGTCCATGGGTATCGACCTGGCTGAGGCGCAACCTCTACAAGTGATTCGTCCCAGCCAACCCTCGAAGGTCAAATCGGCGCAAACCGTGGCGCCGAAGGCGCCAGCCCCCAAGCGTCCCTCGGTAGCCTCGGAGCAACCATCGCGAACGCCACCCAACTCTCGCCCCTCTCCTCCGAAAGCTTCCATTTCCAGACACAGCTATCCGCTCGCGCGCCAATCGCAGCCAAAGAAAACCGTGGTTCCCTCGGAAGTCCTGGCGGCCGGACATCGGACTGCGGTAGAGCCCTCTCTGTCCGACGAGGTCGAGGTCGAGGCAAACTTCAGTTGGCGAGCGCTACCTGCCGCACATTCGCCTATGAATGGCCATCTTGTGATCGAAGTGAACGCCGACAACCTGGTGCCCACGGAAAGTGCTTACCGTGAAGTCATGGTGCTGGTGGATGTAAGCGGGTCCATGACGTCACGCGTCGAGATATGCGACGCCATCGTCCGAGCTCTAGGAGAGCTTCCCGTGGAGGACCACAAAACGTTGGTGCTTTTTGCCAGCCGTGCCAAAGTCATCTCAGGCGATTTTAACTCCAACACCATTTCCAAGCAGGTCGACCTGGAGAGCAGCGCGCTTGGAAATGGAACCAACATGTTGGATGGGATCCTAACGGCATTACAGACCGAGCGGGATGGAAGAAATCGAGCCACCCGATTCATCCTCATTTCTGACGGCCTTACCGCCAACGAGAAGAACTGCCTTATCGCCTGCCAAACAGCGGACATCCCGATCACTGTTTTTGGAATGGGGAAAATCTGTAATCGGTCGCTCCTGGAAAAAATGGCTAAGAGCACCAACGGCCGTTTTCAAAACGTCGCGTCCTTGAATAATTTTTCCTACACCCTTGCCGAAGAGCTGAGGGGCATACCTCGCACGGTCTCGCGAGACACTCGTCTGACGGTCACCTTTGCTGAGGGCGTCAAGGTTTCTGGAGCCTATCGTCTGGCGCCCGCGGCGCGGAATCTAGGCAAGCCCGAGATGAGGGAACGGACGGTCGATATTCCTCTGGGGGATTTGCGCCAAGGCGAGACAGTCAGAATAGCCTTCGAGGTACTGCTGCCCGCCCGCCCGGAGGAGTCTTTCCAGTTGGCCAGCGGCCGGATCGTGATCGATGGTCGTGGCAGTGCAACAATCCCGTCGACCGCTGTGGAATTCTCGACGGTGGTGACACAGCCCGAGCGCAACCTTCGTTTGTCGAATGTGGCGGCCGAAGTCCAGTGGGCCGCTTCAAGACGCCCTGGACATTGACCAGCGCTTCCACGGAGGGGTAGGCCTCCGGTTGTCATTCCAAACCCTGGCTTTCCGCTCATCGCTAACGTTCGAGCCAAGAGACGACGCGGATGCGGTCTTCGATGGGGAGAAATTGGGAGAGGTCGAATGCCTGGGTCGCCAAAGTCGTTCCCTCCTGAGAGCCGAGGTTGAGATTTGAATTGAGTCCTTGCCGAAGAGCACCTACCAAGGGTAACAAAACAGAGCTATCGTGAGCCTCCTCGCCGTTCAAACTAAACGGAGCGACGAAAGCAGGTCGTGAGAGTTCGCTAGTCAGTGAGTCAAGAAACCCCTCAAGCTCTTCTGGGCTGTTGATCTGTTGTGAAGAGGCGGCAACCGGTATATATCCCGGAGTCAGAGTTAGGCGAAGTGGATAGTCGCCGCCGTTGGACTCGATCGCTGCCGAGAAGAGACGAGTTGTTCCGCCGTCGCCGACGACGAGGGCGAGAGGAGCCTCGGGGGTTTGGGCCTCGCAGCGAACCTTAATAATTCGAGTGCGAGATCCTGGAAGCGTTGTTACCAGTTGCCCCAAAACTTGAAGGGTTAGTTTTGACTCGCCCAGGCTCTCGACGGTGGACGGCGGCTCATAGAAAACATTGACGTGGTCCAGCTCCACTCCGGTGGAGGCGTGGCCGGTCAGAAGCGAGCCCACCAGCGTGAGCTCGGCCGCCCGTAAACCCTCTTCGGCGTAAAATAGACCGCGTAAGTAAGAGCGTTCGGTACCGTGCCCCGAGAGTGTCACCCGCCCTCCAGAGATAACCGCGAGTTCCGTCATCCCTTCCAGGTTGGTCGCTCCGCCGATGGAGATGTCTCCGGTGGCCACGATGACTCCGCTCCCGCTGACACCTCGTGACAAGCGCAGCTCTCCTTCCACGAAAAGATGAGAGTTGGAAAGGGTGAGGGGTTGAGCGAAGGTGACCACACCCTGACCCAGAGCCGAACCGGTCAGCTCCCTCTCGGATCCCGTGACGGGGAAATGCTCGCGACCGGAGGTCCGTGGGTCGTAGTCGGTGGGACGCAAGGTCGGAAGGTCGACTTTACTGGAGCCGGAGCGAATCTCTCCCCGAACTTGCACTCCGTCGGCTTTCACCACCT
>JBBCJA010000031.1:0-125673 GCA_037189585.1 Selenomonadaceae bacterium
CCATTGCGATTTCATCAGAAAATGGCATCTGTGTGGTATGAGTCACGTGAACCGTGGGGGCTGGTGATGGCGTTTGAGAAGGGGTCGGCGTGGAGCGGCGCAAGAAGCCCATGACCACAGCGACAGCGACAACGACAACGACAAGGAGGAACTCTACCACACGAAAACGCTTCACTATTTATGAATTCGCTCTTCTAAGGGTACCATCCCTTGAGCTTCGCTCAGATCTCGAAGCACCATATCGCGAGCCCAGTCAGTACAAAGATCACGAAGAGCAATGGCCCTGTAGAAGCGATGGGAGCAACCGCCTTGATTTCAAAATTGGTGACAGCCCGAACTTCAGCAGCGACGCCCTTCTTAGCCACGACATCTTCATCGAAGTCAAGGGCGAAGCCGCCCAGGCGACCTCGCCGCGCTGACGCTGTAAAGCCGGTACCCAAAACCCAGTCTCCGCTAGGTGAACAGTCCCCCGGCGAGTTCGCTCGCCGGGGGACTGACTTCAAACGACCTCCCGAGTTCATATCTTTTAACTTCGTGATCGTAGGTTGCGCGGGACCACCCGCCTATAAGTCACCATCTTCTTTTCGTTAGGAGCGATGCCGTGACCCAGACTAAAGAATCCCCGCGAGACGATCACGACTCGGCTTGGAAGGCCGCCCTACTGGACTATCTGCCGAGGTTCTTCGAGTTCTTCTTCCCTGAGCTCTTTCTCAAGATCGACTGGAGCAAGAGACCGAGATTTAGAGACCGTGAACTGCAGTCTATCGCTCCTAAGATGAAGAGGCGCAAAGGGGGAGGGAAGAGACTGGTCGATCTGCTTGTGGAACTGCGCTGGAAGGACGGAGAACCTTTCTGGGTCCTTGTCCATATTGAGGTCCAAGCTCAGAAAATAGAGTTTCTGGCCAAACGTCTCTTTTTCTACCACGCCCGTATCGTTGAGCTTTACGATAAACCTTTGTGCACGCTGGTGGTACTGGCCGACAAAGACCCGGACTGGAGGCCAGACTCGTACAACGCTGAGTTCGGTGGGAACACTCTGAAGTTCACCTATCCTGTGGTCAAACTGCTGGACTTCAAAGACCGTCTGGAGGAACTCGAAAAATCCACCAACCCTTTCGCCCTATTGGTGGCGGCCACACTGCACGCCCAGATGAGCAGACCCCACTCCAAGGACCGAGAGGAGCGGAAGTTTCGTCTGGCCAGCGGCCTCTATGAGCTAGGGTTAAGTCGCCGAGAGACCTTGGACTTCCTGAGCTTGGTGGAGCACGTCTTGAAACTCTCAGCCCCTCGCCAGCGGGAGTTTGATTCTAGAATGAAGAAACTTAAGAAGGAGAAACAGATGCGCCTACTGACTAACATAGAACGAACCGCACTTGAGAAGGGTCGAGAAGAGGGCCGGGGAGAGGGCCAGACTAAAGCTCTCAAGGTTTTTCTGGAAGCTCGGTTTGGAAGGCTTCCCGAAGACTTGGAGAAGCACCTCGACTCGTTGACTGCGGAGCAGCTGGAGCCTCTTCTTCCCTTGGCGGCGACGGAACCTTCCCTACAGGAGTTCTCCTCCCGGTTGGCGCCATCGACGTAAGTCAAGGCGGCCAACTTACCATGCTCGCCACGATCACCCTGAAACGACTCTCCTAAAGCGCCCACAGGTAGGAGCAACACTCCGGACGCGAGAAAGTTGACTGACTTTGTGAGCGGGGTAGACAGCATGGAATCAAGTTTTGACTTTGTCCTCAACGGGCGTACCGAGCGAGTGTCGGGTGAATCGATCAATCAATCGCTGTTGTCGTACCTGCGTGGTCAAGGGTGTACCGGAAGTAAGGAAGGGTGCGCCGAGGGCGACTGTGGCGCCTGCACGGTGGCGGTGGTGGAGCGCGACGCCAACGGGAAGCCGACTTATCGAGCCGTCAACAGTTGTATTGCCTTACTTCCGACCCTGGCCGGTAAAGAGGTCGTCACGGTCGAGGGGATAGGAACTCCCCAGGCCATGCACCCGGTGCAGTCGGCCATGGTCCGCCAGTACGGTTCGCAGTGTGGATTCTGCACCCCGGGATTTATCGCCTCGATGTTCGAGGGGTACTATCGAAAGAACCTGGACAAGCCCTGGCAGATCAACGACCAGCTCAGTGGAAACCTCTGCCGCTGCACCGGATACCGCCCCATCCGTGACGCCTTCCTGGATGCTTGTTCCCATCGACCGGAGTCCGATGCTTTTCAGGTTCGACTCGAGCAAGGCGCTCCCACTCTTGGGGAGATCGCTTATAAGAACGCTCAGCAGACGTTCTTTCGACCGACCACTCTTGAGCAGCTACTGGTATTGCGAGACCAGCATCGTGAAGCCCAGCTAGTCTGTGGAGCTACCGAACTGGGCGTCTACATCAACAAAGCCAACCGGCGCTACGATACGCTGATCTCCACCGAGGGGGTGGAGGAGCTGACCGGGATTGAACGGACCGAGGAAGCTTTGATCGTAGGCGCGGCGGCCTCGTTGACCGCCTTCGAAGAGTCGCTCAACGGAGAGTTCCCTCAGATTCAGAAAATGATTCTCGTTTTCGCCTCACGACCGATTCGCAACCGCGCGAGCCTCGGCGGTAATCTCTTCACCGCCTCTCCTATCGGCGACATGGCGCCGGTCCTGTTGTCCCTCGACGCCTCGGTCAACCTGGCCGGCCTTCGAGGGAAGAGGACGGTGAAACTCTCGGACTTCTTCGTCGGCTATCGCAAAACGGTGCTCGAGCCCGACGAAGTCATGGTCTCGGTCTCCATTCCCCGAGTCGCGGCCTCGGACTCGATACACGTCAATTCTTACAAAGTCTCCAAGAGAAGAGAGCTCGACATCGCGATCGTGGCCGCCGGCTTTTTCATCGAGCACGACGCGGCCGGTGTGATTACCCAGGCCCGTCTGGGCTACGGCGGTGTGGCCGCGACGCCCGCTAGAGCTAGAAAGACGGAAGAGTTTCTCCTGGGTAAGCTCTGGAATGAGGAGACTGTTCAGGGCGCCAAAGCGGTTCTGGTCGCCGAGTTCGCTCCTATCGACGACGTGCGTGCCGCCGCCGAGTTCCGCAAGGGTTTGATCGTCAGCCTGTTCGAGAAGTTCTGGCTCAAGGAGGAGAGCGAGGCTCAAGACGCTCCTCTCGACTTCGAGGCGGGGACCCTCTACCCCGAGGCCGACCACAGCCGTGGCTTAAAGCACGACAGCGCGCTGGGACACGTGACCGGCACCGCCCTCTACGTTGATGACCAGGCTCGTAAGCGACCGATGTTGGAGATGTGGCCGGTCCTATCCACCCAGGCTCACGCCAAGCTGACCAAGCTTGAGACCTCCGTCGCCGAGAATATGCCGGGAGTGGTCACGGTTTTGACGGCCAAGGATATCCCGGGAATGAACGACATCGGCGCCATCCGCCAGGATGAGCAACTGTTGGCTGACGGGCTGGTCTGTTACCACGGCCAGGTGATGGCAGTGGTGGTCGGGCATACCATCGAGGAATGCAAAACGGCCGCCCGCGCCGTGGTGGCCGAGTACGAACCGTTGGAGCCGGTGCGCACCGTGCGTGACGCGATCACCATGGACTCCTATCACACCGAGCCTCACGTCATTCGGCGCGGAGATGTCGAGGCCGCCCTCAAGGCGAGCCCTCACGTGATCAAGGGAGAGCTCGATCTCGGCGGTCAGGAGCACTTCTATCTAGAGTCTCAGGCCGCCTGGGCCGAGCGGGGTGACGACGGCGATCTCTTCGTCTCTTCCTCCACCCAGCACCCGTCGGAGATTCAGGCCGTCGTTTCCCACGTGATGCATCTACCGCGCAACAAGATCGTGGTGGAAGCCCCTCGTATGGGAGGCGGTTTTGGCGGTAAGGAGACTCAAGGGAACGGTTGGGCCTCTTTGGTGGCCCTGGCCGCATGGAAGACCGGCAAACCGGTCCGCGTTCAACTCGACCGTGATGTGGACATGGCGGTGACGGGCAAGCGTCACCCCTTCTACGGCGACTACGAGGTTGGTTTTGATGACCAGGGACGGATAACCGGGGTGAAGGCGAACCTGGTCTCCGATGGGGGATGGGCGCTGGACCTTTCCGAGTCGATCACCGACCGCGCGCTGTTCCACCTGGACAACTCATACTACTTTCCCACCGTGCACTTCACCGGACGGGTAGGGAAGACCAATAACTGCTCTCACACCGCCTATCGCGGCTTCGGTGGTCCCCAGGGGATGGTCTACTGTGAGGAGATTCTCGACCGGGTGGCTCGTTATCTCTCCCTTCCGCCCGAGGTCGTGCGAGAGCGGAACCTCTACCACGGAGAAGGGGAGAGCAACACCACCCACTACGGACAGGAGCTGAAGGACAACCGAATTCAGACCATCTGGGCGACCCTGCGCGACGAGCAGTTGCTAGCTCAGCGCCGGAGCGAGATCGAGGCTTGGAACTCCAAGCATCCTCACAAAAAGCGGGGTATCGCCATGACCCCGGTGAAGTTCGGGATCTCGTTCACCGCATCGTTTTTGAACCAGGCCGGAGCCCTGGTGCTCATCTATCGCGACGGCACCATCCAGGTCAATCACGGCGGTACCGAGATGGGACAGGGCCTCTACAGCAAGATGAAGGGCGTGGCTATGCGCGAGTTCGGCGCCTTCGCGGATCGCGTGAGGGTGATGAAGACCCGCACCGACAAGGTGCCCAACACCTCGGCCACGGCGGCCTCCAGTGGGGCCGACCTTAACGGCGCCGCGGTCCGACAGGCTTGCGAAATCCTACGTGGGCGGCTGGCTGAAGTGGCGGCCAAGATTCTGACCGAACGAGGAACGCCGACCCAACCGGAAGCCGTCACTTTCGCCAAGGATAAGATCGGCGGCCTGCCCTTCGAGGAGGTCGTGGAAGCCGCTTACATGAGTCAGGTCTCTCTTTCCACCACAGGCTTCTATCGCACGCCGGGATTGGCTTACGACAAAAAGAACGGCAAAGGTATTCCGTTTTACTATTTCGCTTACGGAGCCGCCATCTCCGAGGTCGAGGTGGACGGACTGACCGGCATGAAACGTGTCTTGCGGGTGGATATTCTACACGACGTGGGTGAGTCACTCAATCCTAGCGTCGACCGTGGACAGATCGAGGGCGCTTTCGTTCAAGGGATGGGCTGGTTGACCGGTGAGGAGCTCAAGTGGAGCCAGGATGGTCGGCTACTCTCGCACTCGGCTTCCACCTATCAGATACCCTCCATTGGGGACGCCCCGGCGAAGTTTAACGTAAGTTTGCTCAAGAACGCACCACAGGACGGCGTGATTCACGGTAGTAAGGCGGTGGGGGAGCCACCCTTCATGTTGGCCATGTCGGCTCGCGAGGCCATTCGCGACGCCATCGCGGCTTTCGCTCCGAACGGCTCGCCTAAGGAGATCGCGTTGCCTTCACCGGCCACTCACGAAGCGATCTTTCACTGTGTACAGCGGGTGAAATCCGGCGCCGCGGACGAGCTAGCTTCGGTCTAGAACCCAAGCCAACGTGGACTGCTCGACCTGAGAGACAAGATATTCCGCGTCTTTCTATTTTAAGGTGGGTTTGAATAGTTTAGCAGGTACGCTCGCCGGCTGTGGCAGCAGCGAGGAGATCTATCTCTCCTCAAATTCTCCTGTTCCCATCACCGTGGGTCAGGTTCGTCTCAACACTACCTTGGAAGCGGTCAACGCCCAAACCGCGGTCATCAACAGTAGCAACGTTCCGAGCGAAGTTACCGATTTCCGTTTTACCGGTTTCGGTGCCAACGGAACTCTCTTGTTCGCTGCCTCGAGCTCTTGGTCACGGGACTGCCCGTGGGAGGAGCCTCGGTACCCATCACTGTGAATACCACCGAGGTCACGGTGATCGACAATCCTACCTTCGCTCTCCTCGATGGAAGTGGTACTACAAGCGATAGTCCCATCTACGGTTCCTTCGCGAATCCGACATTTGATGGTGTGTTCGATTTCGCCACCACTCTCGCGTCGGTCGGTGTACGCCGTGTCCAGACTGGAGTGTATGAGGTCTCCACCGCGGGCGACTATCTGGTCAGTTATAATCTTGGGGTCTATGACCCTCTCGTTTTTGAGGTACTTAATAACCAGAACCAGGTGGTGAACTTCATCTCCTTCGATCGCGGCTAGGTCGACGATCCGGGATTTAGTTTCATCGTCAGCTTGAACCCGGCGAATGGCCGCGGACGTTTCCGACTCACGACTGCTGAGGGCAACCAGCCTGGTTACAATAGCGAGGCTGGAAACTTCACCGTCGTTCGAATCGGTCCATCCACGGGCGCGACCCTGCCCGACAACGAGCTCGACGGAGGAGGCGAAGGCGGCGGTCAGGAAGCCTAAACTCCGACTCCACCGCATGAAAAAAAGCACCGGTCCCAGTGACCGGTGCTTTTTTTCATGCGGTGCCAGGCATGGCACGACTCCCCTTCGGCAGGCTGTTTGCACCCGCAAGCGGATACCCGGTCCCGCTGGACCGCGTAACACTTCGGCTTGGACTAGTCGCCGACTCTGACGAAGACGGTATCAAAGCCGGTCCCGCATCCGAGATGGTGGGCACTGCCCTCGAACTCACCTTTGTCGTTCTGTACCAGGGTGAACTGGCCGACGTCACCATGGTCCCAATCTTCCCGAAAGGTCCAGATGCCGTCGCTGAATTTGTGATCGTACGAGCGATAGGCGTGTTTGGGGAAGGTAAACTCCGCGAGGAAGATGGGACTTACCAAGTAGTGCGAGCCATCTTTTCGGAGCTCTAGGCGGGCCATGAGCTCTCTTTTACCATCAGACTCGACACTGTACTGCTCCCAGACACCCTCGACCTGCAATAGGCTCGAGGCCACCACCGGCTGAACCGGACGCGCGACCTCGATCGTCTGAACAGCTTGGACCTCGGGAGGAGAGAAGACCGGAGCGACCCGACTGTAAAGGGCGAGGCTAGAAAGAAGGAAGGCTAGAGAAATAATCAGGCGAGTGGACACTTTTTTCATAGCCTCATACTACTCCATCGCTAGAGATTTTTCTAGAGCCGTGAGCAGTTTGGGAAAGTCATCCACTGTTCACTGCCTCCAGGGGTCGAGGAATATAGGGCGAACCGCACCTCCGGAAGACTTCTGGATATGCTCAAGTTCGATTGTCCCAATTGCGGAAATAGCCTATTTTTCAACAACCAGTGGTGCCTGGGCTGTGGCACGGCCGTCAACTTCTCCGCTGGAGAGCTCAACTTTATCCCGGCCGAGGGAAGCCATGACTGTGCCAATCGGCTAGAGCATGGTGTGTGTAACTGGCAGGCTGGTCCGGGAAGCGTGCTGTGTCGGTCTTGCGCGCTCAACGAGATCATTCCGGATCTGTCGATCGAAGGTAACAAAGAAAAATGGGGCCGGCTCGAGGAAGCTAAACGACGTCTTCTGTTTAGTTGTCTACGGCTGGGCATCGCGCTTGAAGGAGTTTCCTTCCGCTTTCTTGCGCCCACCCTCGAGGCCGCGGTAATGACGGGCCACGCCGACGGCGTCATCACGATTAACCTTGACGAAGCCGACCCCGCCGCGCGCGAGGCGACTCGTCTGAGTATGGATGAGAAGTATCGAACTCTGGTCGGGCACTTCCGCCACGAGTTCGGTCACTACTTCTGGGATCGACGTATTCTGCCCGATGCCCAGGCTTTGAGTCGATTCCGGGAGCTGTACGGCGATGAAAGGATCGACTACCAGGCAAGCTTGCAAGAGCACTACTCGGCCAAGGAGGACGGTGGTGGAGGAGACGCGGAAGGGGGAGGGTCTCTAGAGCACGTCTCGGTCTACGCTCAGGTTCACCCCTGGGAGGACTGGGCCGAAACGTTTGCTCACTATCTTCATATGCGTGACGTTCTGGAGACCGCTGAGGAGTTTGGATTGGCTCCGCGCTCTGTCGGTGGAGATTTCAATTTCAATCATGGGTTACTGGAATGGCAGCGTCTCTCCGTCGCCTTCAACGAGATCAATCGTTCCATGGGTCACCACGACCTTTATCCGTTCACCATTTCCGCGGCCATCTCTGAGAAACTAGAGTTTGTCCACGAGATGATAAGCTATCGCTAGAATTTGTCGTCCTAGCTGTAGCCTCCGCCGCCCCAGTGATCTTCTTCAGGTTCCTCAAGAACCGGTTGGTAGGGCTGGTTGACCATCATGGAAGAGACGGTCTCACCACCCCAACCCCAGCCATCCTCGTCATCTGCGAGATCCGCACCTGCCGGTGTCGACTCCGCTAGTTCGCTCTCCGTTTCCTTCTGGGGTTCCACGAATTGGTCTTCCTCATCGTGGTAAGCCCCGCGGGATAAACTGTTGAACTGGTCGAGTAAAGTCTGTTCGGAGTCATCCTCGGGTGTAAGTGAGCGGATGGCCGTCTCAATGATGGTCTTGAGAAGACGTTGAATACCACTGGTTTTTCGTTTCTCAAGTCCCGCGATAACCTTCTCTACCCGCTCCAACTGCTGCTTTTCATCATCGGTTTTGGCTCCCCGAAGCTGCAAGAACGCGCGCAGTTCATAGGCGTGCATCAGAGCGGGACGCTCTCGTCCGAAACGCAACTGGGTGTTGAGTGCGGCGGTCCTCTCCTTGAGTTCGGTAGCGGCGTTGACCTTAAAGCTTTCCTTTTTCATCAGGGCTTGTCACCGGCTTTCGAGACCGTCTCCAGCACAGATATCACGCGAGAGTAATAAAGCTCTTGAGCTAGTTGCAGGGGAGATTTTGCTTGCGCGTTAAGAAGCTCTGGGTTAGCGTTGTTGAGAAGCAAGGTTTCCACCGCAAGCCAGGAGTTGCCCTTAACCGCCGCGTGAAGAGGGGTATCCATTGTCGGAGCGGCCTGGAGGTCGGGACTGACCCCTTCCCCTATGAGTCCCGCCACAAACTTTCGATGGCCAAGGTGGGACGCTTCGTGGAGAGCATTCCAGCCCTGATGATTGACCAGGGAGAGATCGGCCCTCTTACTGAGCAAAATGTCGAAACTAAGTTGGTGTCCGCTTCGCGCCGCCGCATGAATGGGTCGAGAGCCGTCGACGGCCGCGATATTGATGTCCACTTCGGGGCCGTGACCCAGGAGCGCCGCGATGATACGTTGGCGTCCCCAACGCGCCGCGATATGGAGGGCGGGATAGTCGATGTCTTTGCCGTGACTCGGGTCCGCGCCTTGACCAAGCATAACCGGGACCAGGTCGGTAAGACCAAAAAAGCAGGCCCACTGAAGAGGGGTCCATCCTGAGGAGTCCACGAGTTTCGCGATAGTCGGGTGTTCTCGCAAAAGCTGACGGGCGGTGTATCCGTCATTGCTCGCCATGGCTGCGTAAAGCTGGTGGAGCCCAGGAGAGAGTTTTGCCGCCAGATAGTGAGGTAAGTCGCCCATTAGCTCGGAACCGCGGCCATAGTCGGGGCCGACATAGGCACGGAAGATGGCGACGGCTCGCGCGTAGGTTTTCTCGGCCCGGACATGATCGGACTTCTTTTGGGCCGCGGTCAGATCCAAAAGCATATCAAGATCGTGCTTGTCGTATCCTTGACCTTCGCGTTCAAGCCGTTCTCGCTGATTGATGAGGTCGGTGAGGATCCGCTCCCCTTCGGCGGCCCGACCCAGGGCCAGACAGCTTCTGGCGAAGGAGGCGCGGGCCAAGATCGTCTCATGATGGTTTCGGCCGAGTTTGTTTTCCAAAATTTTTACAGCCGACTCACAGGATTGATAGGCGCTTTGCCCTTTCGCGAGATCCGATTGTATCCGCCCTAGATCCAAGAGAACGCGGGCCGTGGGGATTCCCTCGGAGTGGAGGCGACGGCTGACTTCCACTGTCTCATTGGCGGTGGCCAGAGCTTCCTGTAGTCGTCCCCGCTGGCGGAGGTAGTCGACATACCTCCTTAGGGCCTCGACCAGGGGTGGAGTCTCCTCACCCGTTCGGTGGACATTGACAGCTCTACGAAGCATCAGGCCGGCGGCCTCGGATTGCCCCATGGCTGACATGACGTCGGCGAGATAGGTGGTGAGCGTCGCTACCTGGGGATGATGAGAGCCATAAGCCATTTCGGTTGTGAGTAAGGCGGCTTGTAGAAGCTCTTGGGCCGTGCCAAGATCTCCGTCATCACCGGCGCGACGCCCTTTCTCCGCTTCGACTTTGGCAAGTTCGGCCGCGCGATGCTCCCGTGCCACGGTGAAGCTTTCCAAAGCTAAGGACAAAAAGGCCAACAGGCCCATTCCCAGGCCTCCGTAGAGAAGTTCGCGTAGGCCAAGGGGCGGAACTAGAGGATAAGCGATAGCTACTGAAAGTAGGCCGCCGGTGATGACACTTTCTTGGATGGCGAAGTATTCTGGATCGTTGGGCAGAGGTCGGTGCCTGCTCAAGAGTAGGTGGGAGACTTTCATCAGCGCGGCGGCTAAGAACACATAAGCAATACCGGCCAGCAGGTGGGAAAGGATAGTCGAAATGATCAAGGTTACGAAAACGAAGCCCATCGTCGTGGTGACCAGGATCGACAGGAGCAGTCCACGACGTGAAGTCGGTGTATCTTGCGGGTTTGTGTCCAGTGGTTCGCTCAGGGTCTTAGAAATTCAATCGCGCGTTCTTATGGCCGTATAGTATACCTCCCCATGGCCCTTTTAATCCGCCTTTTTAGCTATCTCGACGACTTTAATAGTTTTTCAAACTTTGGCCCGATCTTATTGCCAGTCCTCTATAGTCCAAGAGATGGGTGGCGGTTGACATCCTTGTAGAGCAAGTATCGGAACGGTTCGTCACCGGTAGCCAGGCACGCCTGGGGGCACCAGGCGCGCAACCACATGAAGTCTCCCGGGCCGACGGTGACCCAGTCTTTGTTCAAGAGATAACGCGCCGTTCCCTGAAGAACGTAAAGTCCGTGCTCCATGATATGGGTCTCGGCGAACGGGATTCGTCCGCCGGGTTGAAAAGTGACGATGTTGGCGTGCATGTCGTGACGAATGTCGATGGGGTCGGCGAAACGGGTCGTTCCCCACAGGTCGGTGTTGGGCATCCAGTTGATCGGCTGGGTCTTGTCCGAGCCGATGATGGGATCGGGACGCTCGATGCCAGGAGCGGGCGTCCAGCGTTTACGAATCCAATGAAACTGAAGGTTCTCCGACCCGTCGTTGCGGATTTTCCAGGTGGCTCCACTCGGAATATAGGCGTATCCCCCGGCTTCCAAAGAGTGGGTTTCCCCTTCGAGATCCAAGGACATTCGACCGTTGGCGATCAGGATGGCGCCTTGCGCGCCCGGGTCGGGCTCGGGGGTCGCGGAACCTCCTTCCGGTTCCACCTCGACCGCGTACTGGGCGAAGGTCTCGGCGAAACCGCTCAACGGGCGGGCTAGAATCCAGGCTCGCGTTTTTTCCCACCCGGGTAGCAGGCTGGTTACGATGTCGCGCATCACGTAGGCTGGCTGAAAACAGTAGGCCTCGGTGAAAACAGCACCGGCCTGGGCCGGGTCTTCGGTTTGTGGAGGCAAGCCGCCGGGTGGAAAAGCGTAGGTGAACTGCATAAGTGTATGGTTTATGCCTCATTGCCTCATTGCCTCCATCCGAAGGCCTTTTGAGCTTCAAAGAGAATCGCTTCACTCTTCCCATGGAAACAGAATCATCCCCACGACGAGAGCTTGGAGATGGGAGCGGCAGGACCGCTCTGGTGGATGGCTCCATGGTCGGCGGATATCGGTTGTCTTTCTTGGCCGCGGGCGGTCAGGGGGTCGTCTACAAGGGGGAGAAGCTAGGTCGAACCGTGGTTCTTAAGGAAGTGGAGTGCTCGGCCACGAAGGAAGTCCCGGCGCTACTCAACGAGAGAGCCTTGCTGGAGAGACTCAATCATCCCGGTATCGTCGGATATCGCTCCTTTTTGTGTGAAGGCGGTTTCTACTACCTGGTCATGGAATACGTCGAAGGGCTTCCGTTGATTAACTTCCTCGGCCAGAACCCTCCCGACATTGCCGAGGTGGTGGAATGGGCCCTACAGCTCTGCGACGTGTTTGAGTACCTCCACGCTCAGACTCCTCCCGTGATCTACCGTGACCTCAAGGCAGAGAATGTGATGCTTTGGGAAGGCAAAATTAAACTGATCGATTTCGGCATCGCTCGTATTCACAAAGGCGACAAGGCTAAGGATACCGAGTTGATGGGGAGTCGATCGACGGCTTCTCCCGAGCAGTACGGCGGGGCCGAGACGGACTCGCGCTCGGATGTCTACACTCTGGCGGCGACCATCTACGACCTGCTCACCGGGGGTCAACGCAAACAGGTCGGGCCTTTCAGTTTCGCTCCGATTCGAAAGCTCAGAGCGGAGGTGCCGTCTGGTCTAGAGCAGGTGCTTGCCAAAGCCCTCCAGATAAAGCCTTCCGACCGCCATGAAAGCGCTCTACAGTTTGGCAACGCTATTCGACAGGCCATGGGTATACCGCTTTTAGCCGAACCGGTCAGGGCCGAGACGATGAGTCCCAAGGCTCGTCGTGGAGGACGCCTGATCAGCGCGGTAGTCCTGATCCTTTTGTTGGCCGGGGGCGCTTCGGGCTTTGCCTGGTACTCCTTGAATCAAAGCTACGGCTCTCCTTACCCGCCTTCTACGGGGATTCAGGAGAAAAGCGTGCGAGGAGATCTTTTCGGAGCGGGAGAGACCAGGAAGGGACCGGTCGTTTTCATGGGGGAGGACATTGGGCTCTTCAGTGTCACCGCCTGGCAAAATGAAAGCGGGATAGAGCGGGCCAAGACCCTGGCTGACCGGCTGAATCGGTTCTACCGAACGCCATGCCTTTCGTGTGGTGGTTCGAATTTAGAAACTCCGGACATCCGGGTCGGCAAGTACGAACAGACCGGGGAGACGGTTGTTTTTTATGCTCACATTCATGGAGAGGATCCCCCCTCTCACGGTCCCTTGTTGCTCGCGACCGTGGACGAGGCTCAGGCGAAAGCTTTGGGCCGTCCGGCGCCGGTGATCGCCTCCTACTGGCGGGATATGATCCGGGATATTTTGTCCCTGTCTCGGGGATTGCCCGTGGAGAATTCCGCCCTGGGCGCGGAACTGTCCGAATCGATAGCCACAGCCAGGGCCCAGTTGGAGCCTGAGGGACCGAGTGTGGAGAACCTGAGAAAAATTATGGGTCAGCAGTCTGGGCAAGAAGCTTTGGCTTATAAGGAACTGTTTTTGAACATACCGGAGCGCGCCTCGAATCCAGACACCTTCGTCAATGTGAAAGGATATGTTCCACTGTAGTGTCCCCGGAAAATCTTTACACCCAGGGTGTCATCATCTTGCTCAGGGGACCTTTGGACCTGGCGGAACTCAAGAAACATCTGACCGGCTTTAAAATCCTGACCCAAAAAGAGGCCACGGACTCCTGGACTAACATGGGTCCCTCAATTGTCTTGGATCTTGCCCGGGGTTCTCGAGGACGGATCATCATCGACCTGGTAGACCGCCCATGGCCTGATACCAACAGCGATCCCCAGGTCGCTGCGGCGCGCTTTGCCGGAGAGTTTGGTCCCAGCACAGCCGAGGAGAGTCTTCATCGGGCCTGCGCTTTCTGCCAGCCCAATTGGCCCGAGGGTCCGAATCTGGCCCGCGACCATGAGGCTTTCTTGCGGATTCGAGTGACCTACGTGAAAGCTTCAGGGGCGCCGCTCCAAGGTGTGCCGGAAGACTACAGTGTCCTGGCCGAGTGTGAGCAGATGCTGGGAGTGGCCGAGGCTCTGTTGGAACATCCCGCGGCTTTGTGTTACTTCAATCCAGCCGGAGAGCTTTTGGCTTCGCGGGAGTTTTTGGCAACCGTTTGCGAAGCCTTCCACAACGCCTCACAACCGGCCATCAACGCGCTTGCCAACCGGCGTATGAACAAAGTGGAGGATTCCGATTGGAAAGTGATCGACCTGGTCGGCATGGGCCAATTGGACCTTCCCGACTTCGAGATATGTTTCACGGAAACTTATGACCCGAATGAGATGGCTGGTTTTTTGGTTAAGACCGCGCTGTCCATGCTCAAGTCGGGTCAGCCGGTCAAAGATGGCCACACCTTATCCGGTCCTCAGGGCAAACTGTATCAAGCTAAGATGTCAAAATCGTCTCAGCTCAAACCCGACCGTGAGGTTTTGCGCTTTCGTCCCCGCGACGGTTCGGTTTCTCCCGCTGTTTTGGGATTTGGCGAAAAGCCCGTGGGGCGACGCGGATGGTGGGAGTTCTGGAAGTTGTGAACCCGCCCATGGGTTAGAAGTATAGAGAGGTGGCGATGATGGATGTGCAGGTGACGGGCGACGAAAACGAGATAACCATCGAGGTGGGAGACCAGACTTACGCTGGCGACCTGCACCAGATGGCCGAGGATGATGACGGACCCGAGACTTGGCAGATCGATGGGGAGATGCTAGAGACGGATAGCATCATCTGTCTTTCCGGATTGGAAGATCTAGCCCGCGAATTCTTGGAGCGCCGGGGTATCGAGTTCGACTCCATCACGGTGGAATCCGACAGCTTCTCGGACTAACGTCGGCGGCGTTTTTTAGAGCCCGAGCTAGAGGTTGCTCCGATTGGCGCGACTTGCTTTCGCGGGGATGGAGTGGACTGGGCTTTGGTTCTTGACTTCGGATTCCATTCGCGCAAAGCGATCGTCTGCTTGAGTCCTCGCTTGAGCTTGCCCCATTTCTCGTCGTCGGTCTCGGCTATGAGGGTATAAGCCGCTCCCTCTTTTCCCATACGTCCGGTTCTTCCGACACGATGGGTCAAGAGTTCCGGACTTTCGGGAAGCTCGTAGTTGACCACCAGTTCGACGTGATCGATGTCGAGACCGCGCGCGGCCACGTTGGTCGCCACCAGAATGTTGAGCTTGCTTTCGCGAAACTCTTGCATCACCCGGTCGCGAGCGTTCTGACTCATATTGCCCTGCAGACATCCGACCGAATAGCCGAACTCGGCCAACTTTTTGGCAAGTTTTCGGACGCCATGCTTGGTCCGGCCAAAGACGATGGAGGTTCCGTCGTCAGCGTTATCTAGAAGGCTGCGTAGGACATCCATCCGCTCGTCGTTGCGGATTTTAAGCGCGACATGCTCGATTTTGGGCTCTCGCTCTTTGGTGGTGGCGATGGTGACCGTGACGGGTTTGTAGAGATACTTTTGACTGGCCTGTTGCACCCAATCGGGCATGGTGGCGGAAAAAAGAGCGGTCACATGGTCGCCGGTGAGGGTCTTCAAGACAAACTCGACATCTTTGGCGAAACCGTAGTCGAGCATCTCGTCGGCCTCGTCGACCACGGCATAGACGACCCGGTCCAAGCGGACGGCCTTTTGACGCAACAGGTCGACTAGACGTCCGGGCGTAGCCACCAGGATGTGGGCTCCGTTTTTGATGGCGGTGATCTGCGGTCCGATCGAGCGCCCACCGTAGACCGGAAGTGTCTTGACGCCGTCGGCTTCACCCAGATGGCCAATCACGTCGACGATCTGGTTGGCCAATTCTCGGGTGGGGGTCAATACTAGAGCCTGGATATGGGACTTCTTCGGATCGACGAATTCCATCATCGGAAGCGAGAAGGCCAGGGTTTTTCCTGAGCCGGTGCTGGCCTGGCCGATAACATCCTGGGAGTCGAGTAAGAGGGGGATAGATTTCTCCTGGATAGGAGTGGCGTTGGTGATCCCTCGCGCATCCAGAGCTTTCAAACTCTGGGGGAGCAGATCGTATTCAGAAAATTTCATACAAGTGGGGCCACTCTACCACATCTGTCAAGTCAGGGGGCGAATAGCTAACGATGAGATAGGAAAATGGCGATGATGATGAGGACCGTGACGACAGTGAAGAAGATCTTCCAGAACGAGTAGGGCGCGTCCCCAGAGACCTTGCCGGTGTTGCCGTTGACCAGAAAGCGGTAGCTTTTGTCTTTGTAGCGGTAGGCGGCCACATGGATGGGTAGCAGGCAGTGCTTCCAGGTTACATCGGACAGACGCATGGAGATGCGAAGATTGCGATGGGTATCGCCCGGGACTAAACGGTCGCAAGCCGAGTATTCCTCCCGTTCGAACCTCTCCTGGCCCAAGTTCCATGCTTCCTTCGGTTCCACCGCGTACTCCTCGGCGCCCCAGCCGGAGAGAAATGATGCCTGATAGGGGACGAGCTCTTTGACGGTCGGAAAGGGTTCCAGAGTGACCACCAGATGAGAGGGGAGACCTTTAGAGGCGCAGATCAACAGGTCGTCATAGGTCCCCAGATGGGTGCCGCTCGACGACTCCCAACGTGTTTTTTGAACTTGTCGGGTCTGCTTTTTTCCTTCGGAGTCGGTGTAGGTTTCACTCTCGTAATAGTAGTAGCCGCTCTCGGCCTGCCAACGGGTGTCGGCGGTGGCGTCAAAGGTCCAGAAAGGGACATAGACCCCATCGATGTCCTCCACGGCCGCGCGGCGCTTGAGGTCGTTGGGGCGAAACCAGAGTGAACCGACCCAATGCTTGAAAGCTTGCGCAGCCTCTTCCTTGGGAACTTTGAAGGGCAGGAGACCCTCGGGACGGATCAGACCCTCCTGACGCTTGCGTTCCACCACCAGTTTGCTTCCGCAAAAACAACATTCCCCTGAAACTTTCTTATCTCCGAAGTTAACCGAGGCGCCGCACTGTTGGCAGTGAATGACCGACTCCGAAGTTCCCAGTCCCTCTCCCGCGGTCTGGCGAACCAGGAGTGTTTCTAGAGCCTTTTCCACGATCGTCGGGAGTTCCCCGATCTGTTTGACGTCAACCTCGGCGCCGCAATAATCGCAAGTCAGTTTCTGCAGCTTGGCGGAGAAGATAAGCGTCGCCCCGCACCCAGGGCAGTCGGCGCGTTTGCTGTCGTCTTTGGTAGGTGTTGCGGTGGCGGACATGGGTGAGAGGTTCACCGTCGGGAGCGGACCCCCTGGTGAGGGCCGATGTCGCGCACGAGTTTGACTTTTTCCGCGTAGGAATATGGAATGACCGGGTCTCCGCTGGTCAGCGTTTGGGCTTGAGTCAGGTGAGCCCCGAAGAGCAGGATCAGGCTGGTGTAGTAGACCCAAAAAAGAATCAAGATAAGGGCCCCCGCGCTTCCATAGTCGGCTGCTAGATCCGTTTGCCCAAGATACCATCCGAGAGCCCACTTACCCATGAAGAATAGGCCGGAGGTGACCACGGCGCCTCGCCAGACATACTTCCAGCGGACTTTGACGTCGGGGAGAATTTTAAAGATTAAAGCAAATAGGCCTGTCAGGGTAAGTAGAGCGACGACCGCCTCGACCATACCGGCATGGCTGGTACTCCACCCGAACTTGGCTCGCGCCCAGTCACTCGCGGCGGTGAAAAGAGCCGAGAGAACTAGAGAGATTAAAAGTAGAAACCCGGTTCCAAGGACCGCGGTCATGCTGACCATGCGTTTGACGATTAGCATCTTCCAGGTGTAGCTCGATCGGGTTTGAACGCCCCAGACCTGGTTCAACGAGACTTGAAGTTGGGTGAAGAATCCGCTGGCGCTCAAGAGGAGAACAGAAGCACCGGTGATGGCCGCGGTGGCATTGGGAGCTTGAGAGCGGCGGTCCAGAATTTCCGCGATAGACTCGGCCGTCGACGGACCGAAGAGAAGATGGACCTGTTCGAGCAGGCTACTAGCCGCCTGGGGCTCCGTTAGGGCTATGGAGAGAATAGCTGTGATGACCACTAAAAGCGGCGGGATAGAGATGATGGCGTAGAACGACATCGCCGCCGCCGATTGCGCGGCTCCCTCGGCGAAGAAGCGGTAGAGGGCCATTCGATAGGGTCGGAAGACGCGCGAGAACGGCATCGCTCAATATCCCCTTGCCGGAGCCTTGCGAGCTGTGCCTAGTCGTTGCTGGTGGGACCCGCCAGGATGGGCAGTCGGTCAGCCTCTCCAGCCAGGCGCTCGAGTTCGGTTTCGATCTTAAGGACCTGGAGCTGGACAGGCGACAGGGAGAGCTCTCGGCCTCCCGCGATAGCTCGAGCTTCGTCCTGGGCCTGGGCCATCAGCGACTTGAGATGGGCCAGTTCTTCCGACGAGGCTACCGGCGAACGCTCCAGTTGGGCGACCTCTTGAGGCCAAAGTCTCATGCGGTCCTCGAGCCAGGCTAGATAATTGGTGGTCTGCGCCTGCGCAGGAATAGTGGTAAAGAGCGTGACGGAAGCAATGATGGAGGCGAGCAGCTTTCTCATAAATCGAGTCTAGGTGCTGGAGACCTGTGAAAAACGACCGAATAGAATTCATCGCGCCTATCTCAGAGGATAGTACCCTCCCCGACTATCTCTGTGTCACTCGGTCAGAGTACGGGACGTCCTCCGGTCAGGCTGAGTGAGTCGTCTGGCAGGACCGTGTCCTCCGACCAGGCTGGGTGAGTCGCCGGTGAGCTTTTGTCACTTGATCAGACTGGGTGGCATCCTCCAGTCGGACTGGGTGAGTCGCTGGTGATCTTTGTCACTCGGTCAGACTGGGTGGCATCCTCCAGTCGGACTGGGTGAGTCGCTGGTGCTCCTTTGTCACTCGGTCAGAGTGGGTGGCATCCTCCAGTCGGACGGGGTGAGTCGCTGGTGCTCCTTTGTCACTCGGTCAGACTGGGTGATATCCTCTGGCCAGGCTGGGTGAAGTCAGAGATGGAAGCCTGGAGAAATGATCTGCATCGCGGTTAGCCGCCTCGTCTCGAGACCAAGACTTCTTTCTCTAATCAAGTCGTGCTGAGGATCGTGTCCGGTGCCATCGATTTCAATGGCGCTCCAGCCTGACTTCCATCTGAGAACGTCTACTCGATATTGCCTTGTCCTGAAGAAAGTTACTTGAAAAAAGTAGAACTCCTGGGGGAGAGCCAGACAGGGAAATTTGTAGTGTCCTACTTCCAGCCCGCTCTTGGGATCGACAATGGGATAGGGAGCCGCTCCCAACGAGGAAGGGGGCAGATATCCGGGCAACGCTCCTGCCTCAAGCAATCGAAGAAGGAACAAGACTTCATCAGACGATTCGAGTGCCAACTGACCACATAGGTATTGGCAGTCGAGAAAATCGGAGCGTTGTCGTGTTATAGCCGTCAGACGCCGGACAAAAGCCGGGTAATCTCGTAGGGCGGAAAAGTAACGAACGTGGCTCGCTCTATCCTGGGGAGGATGGAAACTAGGGGGAGACTGGGCGAGCTTTCTTCGCATTTTCAGTCAACCGTCGCTCGAGACCGGCTGGCGCTGTATATCCTTGTATATTTCCGAGCACTCGGGACAGGCGTAGAAGCTCGTCGGAGTTGGGCTGCTGACTACCGCACTCAAGATGACTGATTCGCTTACTCGGAATGCCGATTTCTCTTTCTAGCTTTGCCTGAGTAAATTTTTTCTTCTTTCGTCGTGTCGCAAGTTGGGAGAAAAATGGTTGAGTGAACATAGGACAATTTTGGTTTCACCGCGTTAACGTCTCGGGCTCAGTCTGTTACCAGTAGCTTAAATTCTTATGACAATTTGATTAACTGACCAGAGTGCGGGACGTCCTCTAGCCAAGCTGGGTGAGTCGTCAGCGCGATTCCTTGCGAGATTCGTCAGACCGGTGCAAGCTTTGGACGGTTGTGCTCAGCCGTAAACGGCGATGAGTTGTTCGCTGTGGGCGATGATCCGGCCGTCGGGGTGATAGAGTTCGGCCAGTGTGGTGGCGGTGCCGCCTCCGGCGACGACGGTGCGGGCGCGGTACTTCCACCACTCGCCGGCACGTACTTCGGGCGCGTCGAAGAGGTGGGCGGACCAGCTGACGGTACTGGCCGGAGCCGGTCCTCTGAGTAAAGGAAGGGCCGCCGGAGGCCATGCGTCGAGCATTCCCACCAGAGCGACTTCAGCGGCGCCGGGATTGTCCTTGTAGGAGAAGTACCCACCGAAATGGCTCTCCCGGCTTCCGCTAAAAGGTAGCGGACCTTCCCCCCAGCGGTAGGAGAAGGCTTGGGTGAAGTTCGGAGTGATACCTGGTAGGAAAGGGAGGGCCTGAAGTTCTTCTGGAGCAGACCATGACGGTGCGGGTGGAGCGGCGACCTGGACCATCGACTCGCGTGGAGCCGCATAAGTGATCACCTGCAGAAAACGCGGCTGGGCATCGATCGAGATCGTCACACGTCCCACGGTCATACTCTTCCCTGAACTCAAGACCTCGGTCTCTACCTCAGCCCTCTGACCAGGCGGGATGGGACCCAGAAACTGAGCGAAGAAACTCCGCGCCCGACGCTCCGGCGGTACACTCTTTCGCATCGCCTCCATGGCGACGGATCCCAGCAGACCACCGTAGGCCGTACGTCCCTGACTCCACTCTTCGGGAATTGGGTCGCCTTGCTCGAGAAATGCTGAAACTAACGTGGCGAGAGCGATCATCCCTCGCGTTTCTCGAACATCTTGCGGATGAGCGGGTTAACCTGGAGGCTTTTACCGCGAGCTTTCGGAGCCTGGCGGATCTCCTCGATGATCCATTTCCCTGTCTCGAAGGCCGCGGAAGGTAGAAATCTCATCTCCTCCCCGGGATCAGGGCGAGCTGTTTCGGCCCGCAGGTGACCCGAGAGATCCATCTTCGAGAGCTGTTCCGTCTGGTTGGCTAACTCACCGTCGGCCACAGCGCGAGAGCTCACCTGACCGCTTCGGGGTACCGATTCAGGAGAGACGTTCGCGGCATCGACGCCTTGCAGGTCGGAAAAGGTTGCTAGCGGACGAGGGGGCGGGATCGGTTCTCCCGGAGTGTATTCGACCACGGCGGAGATGGTATCCACCGGCAGGCTAAATTTTTCCGTGGAGTAGAAATCGCGACGCCCCATGGAGGCCTGCGACCCGGGATCCTGGCGAATGCTATCGTAAAGCATGTCGGCGCGACGCTGCACGCTGTCTTGCAAGTTACGCACCCAAAAGGCCGCCGTGGGGCGTCCTACGCGCTGGCTCGGTTTGGCTGGAGGAGCTTTTTTGGGCAGAGTGACCGAACGTTTGCCCCGGATAGCTTCTAAAGCGTCACCGATCGAGATCTTGCCGCCGCCTCCTTCATCTTGAGGCTGTTGCTGCTCCTGACTCATTAGGCCCTACGCAATCTATAGTAGCGAAGCGATTCCAACTCTACCATGTGGGCCACCTCGCCTTCTTGAAAGTGAAAGACATACTTGGCGGTGGTATCGCCGGGCAGTTGGGCCGAGGAGACGCGGGCAAGCCCCGGCGCTCCACCCTTTTCTGTATCGTAAAGCAGTAGCGGCTCGCCCCGGAACTCTTGAAACAGAACTTTTCCGTCAGGCAGTGAGATCACCATCGAACCATCTGGCTTTTCGTCCTGAATGACGCCGCTGGTCGGATTCTCCACCCGCACGGAGCCGGTGGTGTATCGACGCAAGATGCGCCCATCTTCCAAGTGGACTTCCTCGTACTCATTGAAGTGGTCGACAGTTCCACCGGGAATGTTGTCGAGAGGGTCGGACAGGTCGTCCACCCACTCGGGTATCTCGGCCGCTTGCTGTGCCTGCTTGGCGGCAAGCATCGAGGCGAACTCTTGCAGTAGCTGTTCGTTATCCAAGGTTACTGACTCTCGCTCACATGGCTGTCTTCGACGCCGGAGTCCGTATTCTTCTCGACAACGGCACGGTTAGAGCGACGGATCAAGGCGATTCCCCAAAGCGCGATCAAAAGGCAGGCACCGCGCGAGGTCCAGACCAGGAAATCGGGGTCGTAGTCGCGCCAGGTGTCAAGGGTGGAGCGGATCACCCCCTCGGCCACCAGAGCCATGCCTGTGACGCGAAACGGCTTGTCGGTCGGCTGCCGCATCAAGATGATTCCCGCGGTAATCAGGCAGACGGTCAGATAGAGCATGACGGGATGGCGCGAGTCGCCGTCGACGGAGAAGGCCCAGGGCAGGGTGCTGGGAGTTCCGAACTCGTTGTACCAACTCAAGAAACAGCCGATCCGTCCAATTCCCCAGCCAACCAGGGCTGTCGGAGCCATGGCGTCGCAGATCTCGGCTACCGGAAGCTTCTGCCAGCGCATGTACCAGTAGAACCCCAGGACCGCGCCGACCATTCCTCCATAAGAGACCAGTCCGCCCTCCCAGAAGGTGAAGAACTTCCAGGGCTCCATCCAGAGGTCGGGTTGTTGAATGAAGTACAGACCTCGGGCTCCTATCACCGCGCCCAATAACATGTAAGGGATCACGTCTTCGAGGTGACGGTGATATTTGGGATCGGTTCGGCGCTTGGTCAGGACCAGACTGACGAGGGCGGCGACCAGAAAGGCGATCCCGTGGGCGGAGATCTGAACCGGACCAAAAAGCGTGAAATGTTGCGGAGGAGTGAAAGGGATAACGGCGGGGCTCATTCCGCCGAGGCCCCCTCGGCTGTCGAGTGGCTTTCCGGACTGCGTAGCGCCTGCGGCTTGTGAGCTTCTAGGGCAGCCAGACGCTTGAGGACCAGAGGTAAGGAGTCGGGCGATTTCACCTGGTCGTCTTCCCAGGCTTCGATCATGCTTTCGGTGACCCCGAGAAGCTTCGCCACCTGAGCCCGGCTCCAGCCGCCGGCTTCACGCGCGGCTAGAGACTCGTCGGCCAGTCGCTCGCGATGATTTGGTCCATCCCGTAAGGGCAAAGACTCCGCCAACAGGCGGTCCCCCAGGCGGCGTAACTCACGCGGGTCGGCCTGAGACCAAAATTCAACTCTCTGGCTGTCGCTCATCGCGGCCAGATCGGGGCAATCCTTCAACGTCACTTCTCCTTGACCGGCCCTTTCGAAGAGGGGTAAACTCCACGACCATGACCCTGTGTTTGGCCTCCCATTCTCCGCGACGACGCTCCCTCCTGGAAGCTCTCGGCGTCCCCTTTGTGGTACGTTCGGCTCCTAGCGAGACCGAGGAGGCCATTGTGGGAGAGGGGCGCGGTGAAGAGGCCGAACTGGTGGCTTCGGCCCGAGCCGAGTCAAAAGGAGAGGCTGTTCTGCACCTTTTCAAAAAAGAGAGCGAGGAGAATGTTTCGATCCTGGCCGCCGACACGGTAGTCCACTTAGGCCGAACACTTCTAGACAAGCCCGCCGACCCGTCCCAGGCGGCGGAGTTTCTTCGCACCCTTTCCGGACAAAGACACGGAGTGGTCACGGCTCTCTGGTTTTATCATCAAGGTCGCGCGCACAGCCGCTGGGTGAGAACCTGGGTCGACTTCGATGACCTCTCCGAAGAGTTGATCGCTGATTACATCGGCACGAGTGAGCCTTACGATAAAGCGGGGGGATACGGAATCCAGGGACCGGGTTCGGTCCTGGTTCGTGGAGTCGAGGGCTGCTTCTACAATGTCATGGGGCTTCCCGTCAACGAAACCTTCCGGTTACTCCAAGAGACCGGCTTCCGCTGGCGGCTCGGGGGTGAGTGGATTGGCTCCTCTTAACCCAGAGTTGCCCATCTGGTGGCCCGCTGGCTCCGAGTTCGCTCTTTTGGATCTGCGAGACGGATTGTGTCGCCTGACGCGTTGGAGCGATGCCGATGCCGAAGGGGTTCGGACATGGTCGGAGCCGGCCTTCGTTCGACTCACACCCCAGGGACGGCCTCAGGCCTGGGGCCGCCGCGCCGCGGCCTGGAAGGATCGAGGCGGACAGGGCGAGGTTCTTGAAGTCTTCCCTGGCGGATGGCCGGCGGATACTGGCCTTGCTCGCTGGTATCTCGCCAGATTCGCCGAAACCTATCAACCGGATCGAGCTCGATGTCGCATCCTGATCACGGAGCAAAAAGAACGGCGATGGACTCGACGTCTGTGGCGTGAAAGCTTGGAAGACGCGGCTTTTAGCGTGGAAGGCTTTCAGGCCCCGTGGCAACACGAACTGATTCTGGCCGCGGCGGAGCGGACGGAACTCGCCATGGGGAGCTATCTTCATCTGGCTCTGGAAGGCGCCTTTCTTTCCTGGAGTTTCATCCAAGGCGGAAGCCGTTTGGGAGGAGGGCGCGATCCCAGGCTTTCTCGCTCTCGTCTTTTTCACTTGATCGCTGAATACGCGCGACGGCATCTCGCGGTTGAGTCCGCACCGGAAGCCATCAGCGACCTGGTCAAGACCACTCTGCTGGGAGCAGGCCATGACAGTTCGCGGGCGGTGCTCGATGGTCGCCATCTCCCTTCCGGGCTCCCTATTCGCCAACCCTTCGCCTGGCTCGACTTTCTGCGGGCTGACGGAGAGCTGGCCGAGGGCTGGTTCGGTATCAAACAACGCATCGCCGAACAGGCTTTGGAATGTTGCCAGGTGGCCATGGCTACCGGCCCGGGTTTGGACCTTCCCGGCTGGCGGGTTTTGGCGGCGGAAGAGTTCACGGAACTGTTCCTGGAGGGTCCGCTGGCTCGAATGCTGGAGGAGAGAGGATGAAGCCGAGTCGAGAGGGGCTGCGGTTACTCATCGTGGCGGGATTGTTGGCGGCTCTCTCCTTCACTCCCGCTCCCCAAAGTCAGAGCCCCCCGAGGACACGTAGCACCATGGTACAGTGGCTTTCCCATCGATTCTATCTCGCCGTCGGGGGTCGTCTGGCTCCGCCACGGAATCCTCCGGCCACCGACCCCTTGCGAGGCGTGCTGCGGGCCGAGAACGACCGCCTTCATGCTCTACTGGCCCTGGGCCAACGACTGCCCGGCGAGGTGAGGACCGCCTGGGTCGTGCGACGCGAGCCTGATCGTTGGTGGAGAGACCTGGAAGTGGAGATCCCTATCCTGGGACCCCCTCCCCCGAACGGCGCCGCCCTGGTTCTTACCAGCGAGGGATTGATCGGAACGCTCGAAAGCCAGCGACTAGTGATGGCCAGAATAGGAGAGCGAACGTTGGCTCGTGGGACGGTGACGCTTCTCAGCGCGCCGGGTCATCAGCTGTCGGTGGTGACGGGACCGGGCGAGCAGCCCTTTCTATTGGAAGGGAGAGGAGGGGCGAACTTAGCCCTTCGTCCGATCAGCGGCGGAGCGGAAAAAGAGATCATTCCGGGAGATGCCGTGCTCACCTCGGGGCTGGGACGACTCTATCGGAGTCGAGGACTGGTCATAGGCGAAGTCGATAGCGACGTCCATTGGGCCAGGTTTTCAACCATGGCTTCGACCCCATCCGAGGTTCTGCTCTGGTGGCGGTAGGGCGTTGGCGCCTGCTGGTGGCGGGAGCGGTTGTCCTGTTGTGGCAGCTGTGGAGTGGCGCGGGACAGCCCCAGACCATGGCGGCTCCCTCCACCGATCCTGGACTTTGCCTGGCGCTTGCGCTTCGTTGGGCCGGAATGACCACGAGCGCGGCTCTAGGGATCTGGTTCCTATCTCTTTTGGGAGCTATGATTCTGCAAGCTCTGCCACCCATTTGGCCATTGGCCCTGGGTTGGCCGGTTTGGCGGGCCACTCGCGGCTGCCGCCATAGCTCGAAGCTTCTCTTTCTAGCGACGGCATGTCTGGTTTTGTCGCGTTGCGGGGGGAAGCTCTTTCTTGTGGGAGCCCTACCGTGGCTTTTTCCGCTGACTTTGTCGGGAACCGGTCTGCTCGGCTCTCTTTGGGCCGAGACGGCATCCTCCGTCTTTCTTTTGTCCTTGTTTATCTGGCTTTTTGCCAGGAGACGGTCCGACTGAGCATGGAGGAGTCTTTAGGACCAAATCCTCGCCGCCTGCGCCTGGCCGTCTGGCTTTTGTCGACGGTAGCCATGGTCGTGCTGGGCCGCACGCTGTGGCTGCAGTTGGGAGGACCGGACCGCTGGTCCAAGCGAGCGCGCCAGCAGCAGACGGCGAATCTGGCCGAACCGCCTTCCCGAGGGCGTCTGCTCGATCGTCATGGACAGGTTATCGTGGATCACGTTCCGCGTTTTCATCTCCATTGGGAAGGTCCGGGAGAACCTCCGAAAGAGCTTCAAGACTACCTCACTCCGCGCTCTTTGTCCCTGATCAAGGACGGGCTCCCCGCGCCCGTGGAGGTCAAAGCGCTACCCGCCGTTTCGGAACTCCTGGGCAGCACCTCGGGTCTGTCGTTGCAGCAGATTTCGACCCGGGCTTACCCAATGGGCACAATCGCGTGTCACGCCATGGGTTACATCCGGGAGGAGGAGAGCAAAGGGAGCGGGCCTGGTCGAGTGATGACAGTGGGGGTCGATGGACTCGAGGCGGTCTACGACAACAGGCTCCGAGGGTTGGAGGGAACTCGAATTCAACTGGTTTCGGCCACCGGAGTGCCGCTGGGACTCGTTTCCGAGACCCCTCCGACCGATGGGGAAGATTTGAGAACCGGTCTCGACTTGGACCTGCAGAAAGCGGCGGAACGGGCTATGGAGCGGGTCGCTCATGATCTGGCCGAACGTCCCAATCGGCGCTCCAAGGCGCCTGGAGTGGCGCTGATGATGGATGCGCGTAGTGGGGAGATCTTAGTGATGGCCAGCCGGCCCACCTACGATCCCGCTCTTTTCTTAAACGGCGACCGAAAGTTGGAGAAGCTTCTCTCCGATCCCGATTCTCCCATGATAAATCGCGCTCTGGCCGGTCTCTATCCCCCCGCCTCCACATTCAAGCTGGTCACGGCGGCGGCCGTTTTGGAGCACCACCCGCAATGGGCCAAAGAAAGCTTCTATTGTGAGGGCAGCCGAACTATCGGAGAGACAGTTTTTCACTGTTTCGTCACCAGCGGGCATGGACATCTCTCCTTCGAGGAGGCCATCGCCGTCTCGTGCGACACGGTTTTCTACGACCTGGCCACGCGAATGTCGCCGGAAGAGCTGGTCAGCACCGCCAAGCGTTTGGGCTTCGGCGGCAAAACCGGGATCGACCTTCCCGGAGAGAGCGCCGGCCATCTTCCCGACCCGGCCGAGCGCAAACGCGTGGGGCATCCATGGTACGCCGGGGATTCGGCCAACTTCGGTATCGGTCAGGGAGCGACGCTGGCCACACCGCTTCAAGTTTTGACCTCGACCGCTCGTTTGCTCGGCTCTTCCAAGCTCAGGCCGCGCATGCTGGTGGGGGCGAAGCCGAACGCGCCGCTGAAACTTCGACCGGAGCTTGAACCTCTGTGGGCCGGAACCAGAGGAGCGGTCAGCTACGGAACGGCTGGTGGAGTCTATGTCGAGGGTCTCGAGATCGCGGGCAAGACCGGAACGGCGGAAGCCCCCACGACCGTGCAGAACCCTCAAGGGCTCAATCACACATGGCTTGTGGCCTGGGCGCCCGCTCGCGTCCCGGAGGTCGTCGCTCTGGCCTTTTTTGAAGGCTCCGGCGGCTACGGGGGCGAGGTGGCCGGACCGGTAGTTCAGGAAATGCTCAAAACATGGAAGGAAAAACAAGTCAAAGAGAAATCCATTCAAAATGGAGGCTAGAATAAAGAAGGATTCCTGGCCTCGTCTTCGGTAATTGGCCACAGATTTGAAAGAGTTTGTCCTTGTCCGGCAGGAGGGGCGAAGTAAGAGGTGTGTGATGGAAGAAAGTTTCGACGTAGCGAGCCAGGGTGGGGCGGAGACCAATGATGCCGAGCTCCCCGCGATCGAGCCCAGCCTGGAGCGCTCGCTGGACCCTCTCCCCCCGACCGCGGCCTCGCCTTCGCTCCCAACCCAAAAGCCCAGTTTGACCCGTCCTCGCGCCGCCACTCCGCCAGCGCCCGCGGCTCCGGCGGCCACTCCGGCCGCTCGTCCCACCACGGTGACTCAAGGGTTGACCGCCTCGGTCAAGCCATCTCCGGCGGCCGAGCAGCGCCACCAGTTGGAGCACTTCGCCGGGATCAAGGTCGTGGGGGTCGGCGGAGCCGGCTGTAACGCCGTCAGTCGCATGATCCAGGAAGGCCTCGGTGGTGTGGAGTTCATCGCCATCAACACCGACGCTCAAGCCCTTTTTCTCTGTGACGCCGACCAGCGTATTCACATCGGATCGCAGGTGACCCGCGGACTGGGCGCCGGTTCGGCTCCCGAGATCGGGCGCAAGGCGGTGGAAGAGAACGCCGACGAGGTGCTCAAGGCTCTCGACGGAGCCGACATGGTCTTCATCACCGCCGGCATGGGCGGCGGAACCGGAACCGGAGCATCGCCCGTGGTGGCTGAACTGGCTCGCCAGGCCGGAGCGCTGACCGTGGCCGTGGTCACCAAACCTTTCTCCTTCGAGGGTCAGCGCCGCATGCAGATGGCCGAGCAAGGGGTGGAGGAGCTCAAGGGCAAGGTGGACACCATCATCACCATCCCCAATGACCGTCTGCTCAAGATCGTCTCGGAGAAAGAGAACATCTCCGAGGCCTTCCGTTTGGCCGACGACGTCCTGCGCAACGGCGTTCAAGGGATCTCCGAGATCATCACCGTTCCCGGTCGAATCAACGTGGACTTCGCCGACGTGCAGACTATCATGGCCGACGCCGGAAGCGCGCTCTTGGGCATCGGCATCGCCTCCGGCGAGAACCGTGCGGTGGAAGCCGCTCGAGCCGCCATCTCCTCGCCGCTCTTGGAAGCTTCGATCGACGGTGCGACCGGTGTTCTGTTCAACATCACCGGTGGCAACGACATGACTTTGATCGAGCTTAACGAAGCCGCTCGCATCATTTCCGAGGCGGTGGACCCCGAAGCTCAGATCATCTTCGGCTCGGTGACCGACGAGCGCATGGAAGGCGAGATCCGCATCACCGTGGTGGCCACCGGATTCCAGTCTTCCTCGACGGCGCCGCTGCACGACGAGGAGACCGGATTTTCTCTGGGGGCGCTCAAGGAAGAGATATCCTTCGGAGGCGGCTTCAAGGATATGGAGCTTGAGCCAGCGATCTTCCGGCGCAACAAGGCCAACGCTGATCACTAGTAGTAGTCTCAAGCTATGAGCAAAATGACCGAAAAGGGAGCTGGCTCCCTTTTTTCGCTTAACGAGAGAGCGGCCCAGGCCTTCAACGAGATCGGGGAATACTTAGAGCTTGCCGGGGGTGACAAGTTTAAGGTCCGCGCCTACTTCAAGGCGTCCTCGGTCCTTCGCCAGTTGGAGGCCGATCTCGAGGAGTTGGCCCAGGCTCGCCAGCTCCAAAAGATTCCGGGAGTGGGTAAAGCTATCGCTGAAAAGCTAGAGCACTTCGTCTCCCACGGTACCATCCCCATGCTGGAGGAACTCCGCGCGCAGATACCTCCGGGTTTGGTCGCGATCTCCGGTTTGCCCGGGTTAGGACCCAAGAAGACGGCGCAGCTCAATAAAGAGCTCTCCGTCGGAGACCTCTCCGAGTTGCGCTTCGCCCTTCTGGATGGCAAGGTCGCCGAGCTTAAGGGTTTCACCGCCAAGAGTCAGCAGAAGCTCTTGGATGAGGTGGAGAAGGCTCTGTCGCGCACCACGACCTACATCAAGGGGCGCTTGGAAGACTGGGCCGAACAGACCAGGGAGCGGTTGCGCGATCTGCCGGGAATCATGGAAATACACATCGTCGGGACGTTGCGCCGAAAGGCTCCCGAATCCGACGTGTTGGAGCTTCTGCTGGTCTGCCTGGACCCGGCGGCAACTCGCACGGCACTCAACGGTAGGCTGTCTGGAGAGAATGTGCCCTATCTGGAGGAAGAACGAATTTTCGGCGGTGACCGGCCCCTGCCGGTTATCCAACTGGCTCACCCTTCCGGCTGTCCTATGCGACTGGTCATCACGGGCACCGACCACGCGGCCTGGGACCTTTTGGTTTTGACGGGGCCTCAAGAATTCGTCGACCACGTGGCCTCGAAGCTTGATTCGGCTCCCTGGGAGGGACTGACGGAGCTCGAGCTGTTGCAAGAAGTCGGTCTGGCGGGGCTGGTTCCTGAAGTTCGCCATCGCAAAGAACTCTGGAGTCAAGAGTCGATCGAGCTACTTTCGTTAGTACAGGTCCAGGGAAACCTGCATGCCCACAGCATCGACTCGGACGGGCTCTCCGACCTGGAGGAGATGGCGGCCGAAGCGCGGCGTCGCGGTCACAGTTTCTATGGAGTGACTGACCACTCGCGCTCTTTGGTCATCGCCAACGGTCTGACCCCTGATCGCCTGCTAGCCCAAAACGCTAGAATCGCAGCCTTGAACGCCGGGATGGGAGATTTCGTTCTCTTCTCGGGAACGGAATGCGACATTCTCGAGGATGGAACATTGGACTATCCGGCGGAGATCTTAGACCGGCTCGACTATGTGGTGGCGGCGGTCCACTCTTTTTTTCATCTCGACACCGAGCTTATGACCCAGCGTATTCTGCGAGGTTTGGGCGCGCATCCCAAAGTCAAGGTCCTGGCCCATCCCACCGGTCGACTTCTCACCCGTCGCGAGGGATACACCGCGGACTGGAAGCGAGTCTTCGAACTGTGCGCGGCCCGTCAAATAGCCGTGGAGATCAACTCCAACCCGTGGCGGCTCGACATCAGCGAAGAGCTATTGGACCTCGCGCTTGCCGAAGGCTGCTTGATCGCGATCAACACCGACGCTCACAGTCTGGCCGAATTCGACAACCACCGCCACGGCGTGGATATGGCGCGCCGTGGAGCGGTTCCGCCGGCTCGGGTGGTGAATACCTGGTCGGCGGAGAAACTCCAGGAGTGGTTCTCCCTCTGAGACCCCAGCGAGCTTTCTTCCAGCGCTCGCCGGACCTGGTCGCTCCCGAGCTTTTGGGTTGGGAGCTCAGGCACGGCGAGGTGGCCGTGACCATTGTGGAGACCGAGGCTTACCTCGGCCGTCGCGACCCGGCTTCTCACGCCTATTCCGGACCGACGCGGCGTAATCAGAGCATGTTCGGAGAATCCGGATGTTGCTACATTTACTTTAGCTACGGCATGCACCTGTGCTGCAACGTCGTGGCGCACCTCGAGGGAGAGGCTGGAGGTATTTTGTTGCGGGCCGGTACGGTCACGGACGGGCACCGGATAGCCAGTCTGCGGCGAGGGCGGGAGCGTGACCTGGCCAACGGACCTGGTCGCTTGGGACAGGCATTAGGACTGGACCTGAGTTTGGATGGAACCTGCCTGTTGGAGGGGCCGCTTCGCCTGACGCCTTCCCAAGTTCCCGTGGAGGTGGAGCGTATTCAGAGAGGGCCGCGCGTGGGAATCAGCAAGGCTGTGGATCTCCCTTTGCGCTTTTGGCTGGCGGATTGCCCGGACGTGTCGCGAGGAAGGCCGGGTCCGGCCACAAAAAAACGCCCTATGGGGAACAGTGTTCGATGATCGCGGGACTGGCTTTTCGCAACGTCTTACGCAATAAAGAGCGGAGCTTGTTGACTCTCGTCGGCGTGGTTTTGGCCATTGGCTCTTTTGTGGCCCTGGTTTCGCTGGCGGCCGGATTCACCCAGCGGGTGGAACGAGAACTGGGAAGTCGAGAAGTTCATATCTACGTCACGGCGGGGCGGGGCTCGACGCTACCGGCGAGTCCTTTATCCGGAGCCGGAGGTGGGGGACAGGTGCTCCCCCTCGAGCTCAAGGAGCTGTTGAAGGTGCCGGGAGTGCGCTCCGTCACTCCGATCCTGCGGACCTCGCTCGACGGCTCGCGCTCGGTGATCCCGGTGATCGCGATGCCTTTGGAGGACTCGGAGATCGTTTTCAAAGGAGCTCAATTTAGCTCGAAACCGGGTCAGCTCAATGACAGATTTCCGATGGACGGTCTTCAACCGCAGTCCTCGCCGAGCCCACTCGCCGGTCCTGTGGGCTTGGTCACGCCGACTCCCGCGCCTGGAGCCGAGCCTTCACCCGGCCCCTCGGCCGAATCCGGACCGAGAAAGGCCCCGCCGAACGCGCTTCTGGTCGTCGGCCAGGGACTAGCCAGAGAGGTCAAAGAAGCTCTGTCCGGAGGTGGCCCTCTGGTCATCGAGGAGATGGCCTTTCAGGTGGGAGCCGATGTGGCGGGCGATGGATTTCTCGACTACACGATCCTGGCCCCGATCGAGCCGTTCCTACTCCAGCGTGACAGCCGAGGGGTCCACGAGTACTGGATCACCCTGGACTCCGAAGGCAAAGTGCAGCAGACTCAGGCGGCCGTGCAAAAAGTCGTGGAAGACTTCCTATTGCGAGAAAAAGACCGTGGAGACTACGCGGGGGCGCGCAAGATTCGCGTCTTGAACCGGCGTGAATATCTGAGCTCGGCTCGCGACTACCTGGGCTATGGCTGGCTTTTGCAGGTGGCGGTTTCCATGGTGGGGGTTCTGATCGCCATCACCGCGAGCATGAACACCATGCTGATGTCGACTTATGAACGTCTGGGAGAGTACGCGACCTTACGAGCGGTGGGAGCTTCCCGGAGAGTGATCGCCATGACCATCATCTACGAGGCTATCTTTCTTAACGTCACCGGAGGCTTATTGGGTCTGCTCTTCGGCTTTCTGGCCACCGGAGTGTTGGACAAGGCAGTGGCAATCCTACTCGAGATCCCCTATCCTATGGCAGGCGTCACACCGGTTTTGCTACTACAAGCCTTAGCGTTGTCCTTCGTGGTCGGCCTGGTGGGCGCCGTCATCCCGATTTTTATCGTCAGTCGAATCGACCTTGTCGCTCAGTTGAGGAAGGGGATGTAGTTCATGCGGATTCTCCTTCGCGGCGTTCACAAGATGTACAGTTTGGGTCCTCGCCCCAATAAGGTGCTTGACGGCGTGGACCTGATGGTTCCTTCCGGCCAGTTCGTGGCCATCACAGGCCCGAGCGGCACCGGCAAGAGCAGTCTGCTGTATCTTTTGGGCTGTCTTGACTATCCCGACTTTGGTGAGATTCACCTGGGTAACCGCGATGTGGCCAAAGATAATGAGTCGTTGCGGGAAAAGATCCGCTTGCGCCACCTGGGCTTTGTCTTTCAAGATTTCCGCCTTCTGCCCGCTCTGTCAGTGCTGGAGAACATCAGTCTCCCCATGCAGCTGGCCGGTCTTTCGGGGGCCGAATCGCGACAGCGCGCGCGAGAACTTCTACGCTTGATCCGAATGGAGAGAGAGCGGGATCAGTTGACGGCGACTCTCTCGGGTGGGCAAAAGCAGAAGGTGGCCATCGCGCGTTCGTTGGCGAACCTTCCTGAACTACTTCTAGCTGATGAACCGACTGGGAATCTGGACTCGGCCTCAACTATGGAGATCCTCGACGTTCTGCGCCAGATCCACGCCAGCCGAACCCTGACCATCTTGATGGTGACCCACGACCCTCAAGCGGCAAGCTATGCCGACCGCCAGATCGTGTTGGAGCGGGGAAAACTTCGGGAGGCACGATAGTGAAGCGACACGAACGAGCGCCGGGAAGGTAGAGGAATGCAGGTCTGTTTTAGTTGCGGGAGCGCCAACCCGCCTGATGCTCCCCAGTGCGAAACGTGCGGGGCCGATCTGCCCGCGGGACAGAAGGCTCCGCCGCCGCCTTTGCCGGTCGCTGACGACCCATCGGAGTCGCGTTGTCCCTTCTGTAGCCAGCCTATCGAAAAAGACGCGACGGAGTGTCCTCACTGCCGTCTGAACCTCGACTCCAAGAACCCACTCAACGCCCCCGCTCCGCGCGGTCACGCCGACAACATGACGGCCCGCTACATGGAGTTCCAGGGTAAGGTCGAAGCTATCCGGATGGGGAAGCTCCAGAGATCGGAGTTCGCCCAGTGGCTTAGCGAATCGTTGAGCAAGCTCCTGACCAAACGGCAAGATTACATGATGACGGTTCGGGAATCCGGCTACATCGAGACCCATCCGGCCGAGGTGGATCTTGCCATGAACGGAATTTTAGACTTTGAGGACGCAGCCAACGATATGTTGGAATTCGCCAACAGCGAGGCCGATATCAGCGTGTTGGACGCGGCTCTGGCCAATATGTGGCAGGCCAACGACGCGATCAACGACGCCATGCGAATGAACCGCTCGTTCCGAGCTCAGCTCGAGGACGACTGGGGCTATATGTAGTGCTTTTGGAGTTTCGCTCCGTCGTTTTCTCTTATGGTGATAGATCCGTTCTCCGGGGCCTTGATCTGCGAGTCTCACCCGGGGAGATCGTAGGATATCTCGGTCTTAACGGCAGTGGGAAAACCACCACTTTTCTTCTCGCCACCGGAATGTTGGCCCCGGCCTCGGGGACCATTCACCTGGTGGGCCATGAGCCGCGCCAAAGCCGTGCCTGGTGTTCCGAGGTGGGCGTGGTGCATTCGGGCACCGGCCACTACAATCGTTTGACCGTCCGTCGCAATCTGGAATTCTTCGCCGGACTTCACGGAGCCAAGCCGGACTTAGAGGATCATCTGTCCAGACACGGGCTTGGCGAAATGGCGGAGCGGCCCGCCGGCCAGCTGTCTCAAGGGTACCGGCAGCGACTCAGCCTGGCTCGCGCGACGGCTCACGGACCTAAGCTCTTGTTGCTCGATGAACCTTCCGACGGACTCGACCCCGGTGCCACCGACGAACTTCACGAATTGGTGTCCGATTTTGCCCGCCAAGGTGGGGGTGTTCTGCTCACCAGTCACCGGGTCGAGGAGGTCGAGACGCTGTGCCATCGTGTCGTCCTACTAGCTGAAGGCGTGGCCCTGATGGAGGGAACTCCGGGGGAACTGGGGGGCGAGCATGGAGGCGGCTTGCGAGCGAAATTGCGCTCTCTACGAGCTCAGGCTGCAGGAGAGAGCGCTCCCACGCGATAATCTCTATCTTCGAAGTCTTGTTTCACGGAAGGTGCGCGTCATGGCTACGGTGAGAAGAATCCTAATTGGGATTGTGGGTCTGTTATTGATCCTCGATGCCGGCGCGCTAGCGGTCCTCAAGTTTGGTGGCGGCGGCACCGTCCCCTCGGACGAGAAGACCAAAGTGGTTTTGTGGATAGACAACGCGGCCACGGCCAAGGCGGTAGCTGAAGTCCTCAAGACTCAAGGCTACACCCCCATCGTGAAGCCGGACCAGCGCGCCACCGAGGTCGAGTCCGGATTCCGCCTGGTGATGGGTGGTCCCAGTCGCGAGTTTCTAGGTTCCATCGCGCAGACGCTGCGAGACGCTGGGCACAGCGGTTTGTCCATCTCCGAGGACGGAACCGAGCTTTACTATGGTAAACCGTTCGACCAGAAGGCTCAGGCCGAGCGTGTGGCCGCCCGGATCAAACAGACCGACAAAATGGTTTTCGAAGTTCGCCCCGGCACCAAGAAGGTCAAGAAGTCGAGCACCAAGATCGTCCTGGCCGAGGTACCCTCGAACATGGTTTCCGGCTTGATGGGCGAGTTCTCCGATAAGGTCGACGACTCGCTGGAGACCCCCCTCAAGTAGGCGGCCTTTCATTCTCATTGCGTCGCATCTTCCTCATCTGGCATCGGGACCTCGAGGATGCCCTGCGCAACAGCACTTTTCTACTGGTACTGATCGGGCCTGTTCTCTGTAGCCTACTGCTCTTTCGCGTCTCTCGTGATGACGACTTCGCCAAGCCGACTCTCGGCTTGGTGGGCTCGCGCCAGGAGGGGCTGGGCCTGGTTCTCGCCACCTCCGACTCGGTCAAGCTCCAGAGCTTCCCAGACCTGACCTCGGCTCGCGCCGCCCTGGATTCGGGTCGAGTCGACGGGGCGCTGGAGCTCCCTCCGGATCTGTCGCGTCAGATCACCGAGGACGAACTCCCCTCGCTCTCGCTATTCGTCAACGACACGAGAGGTCTCCGCGCCGCTTTGCTGTCGCGGGTTATCGAGGAGGCTTCCCGAACGGTCGCGGACCAATCGCTACCCTTGGACCTCGAAGTGCATGGAAAAGGAACGGATCGTCCTTCCCGAGACTGGGCTAGTGGGCTACTACCCTCCTGGCTTGTTTTCACCGCCATGTCGGGCTTGATGGTCTGCTCAGCCTCCTTCATCGAAGAAAAAGAGCAAAGAACATTGCTCGGGGTCTTGACAGCGCCTGTCAGCATGGTAGAACTTTGGATAGGAAAGATGGGAGCCGGGCTTACCCTCGCGCTTCTTTCCACCCTCGCTGTCCTCTTGGGGAACAGCGTCATCCCCTCAGCATGGCTCCTTCTCCATTTGATTGCCGGATGCGCCAGTTTCGCAGCCCTGGGAATCTTGGTGGGGCTCCTCTGCTCGAACCAGTCAGCGGCCAACGCCGCGACGTCCACGCTCTTCATGGTGATCTACATCCCCCTGGCTCTCCAGGAGTTGAGCGCGGTCCTGGGTCGGGCGGCGACCCTGTCGCCCGCCTTCTACCTACAACGAGGTAGCAGGGCGTTCATGTCAGGCCAAACGGAGAATGGGCTACAGGACCTCACGGTCCTTCTTATATATCTCGTCGTGTTGTCGGCACTCGGCCTCTGGGCCAGCCGGCAGGCGAAGAGAATCCTACCGGGCTAATCTACCCAAACCCCCCCGAAACGCAAGGAGAATCGCTAAATGGCGAAGTTGACCACGGCCTCTCTTAAGGACCTTAACAGGGTCGAACTCATGGAGAAGGCCAAAGATATGGGCCTGAAGGGTTTCCAGAAACTCCGTAAGGACGACATGATCGCTTTGATTATGGAACACGCCTCCGAGACCAATGAGGCGCCTGACGCCGCTGAGGTCGTCGAGGTAAAAGCTGAAGCCGAGGTCGAGCAAGTGGCCGTCGAGGGACGTCGTTCCCGCAGCCAGCGCCGCAGCCGTCACGCTAACGAGGATTCCTCGGTGGCCGTGGTCGAGGCCCCCGAGGAGGAAGACTCCGAGGGCGAGGAGGTCGCCGACGGCAGTGAGTCGGATCGCGATTCCGAAGGTGGTGAAGGTCGCCGTCGCCGTCGCCGTCGCCGGGGCAGAGATAGGGATCGTGATCGGTCCCCGCGCGAGGAGAACGAATCGGAAGGCGATGAGGAAGCCGAAGAGCCCGAAGTGGCCGAAGACAGCGACGTGGAAGCTGACGACGACGAGGACGGCGAAGGTCGGCGTCCTCGGCGACGTCGCCGAGGACGGGATCGTGACCGAGGCGAGCGCGAGGAGCGCTTTGAGCGTCCCTCGCGTGGCGAGGACGACGACAACGAGGACGAGGACGAAGACGACGATGGCGAGGCTGAGGCCGAACGAGGTGGCTCTCGCCGCCGCGTCGAGCAGCGTCGGGAACTTCTCTATGCCAGCGGAGTACTGGAACTCTTGCCTGAAGGTTACGGCTTCTTGCGCGGTCGCAGCTATCTGCCCAGCCATTCCGACATCTACGTTTCGGTTTCGCAAGTCCGTCGCTTCGGTTTGCGAATGGGAGACATGGTGCTCGGACAAGTTCGCTCTCCCAAGCCGGGAGAAAAGTACTTCGGCCTTCTCAAAGTCGCCACAGTCAACGGAACCGATCCCGAGATCGCCCGTCGTCGCCCTCACTTCGAGTCGCTCACCCCGATCTTCCCGGAAGAGCGTTACACTCTCGAAAGCGATCGGACCAACGACTACTCGCGCCGTATCATCGACCTGTTCTCTCCCATCGGTAAAGGGCAGCGCGGTCTGTTGGTCGCGCCTCCCAAGGCCGGTAAGACGATCCTCTTGAAGAAGATCGCCGCCGGTATCGCCGAGAACTATCCCGAGGTCACGCTGATGGCGCTTCTCATAGACGAGCGCCCCGAAGAGGTGACCGACATGGAGCGCTCCATCGAGGGTGAGGTGATCGCCTCCACTTTCGACGAGTCGCCCGAGCATCACGCTCACGTTTCCGAGCTCGCCTTGGCCAAAGCAATGCGCTTAGTCGAGATGGGCAAAGACGTGGTGATCCTGCTGGACAGCTTGACCCGTATGGGGCGCGCCTACAACAACATCACCCCTCCCTCCGGACGCACCCTCTCCGGCGGTCTCGACACCGCCGCGCTTCGCACGCCGAAGCGCTTCTTCGGCGCCGCCCGTAACATCGAAAACGGCGGCAGTCTGACCATCATCGCCACGGCGCTGGTGGAGACGGGCTCGAAGATGGACGAGGTGATCTTCGAGGAGTTCAAGGGAACCGGTAACATGGAGCTAGACCTCTCGCGCCGCCTGGCCGAGAAGCGAGTCTACCCATCGATCGACATCAAGAAATCCGGCACTCGCCGCGAGGACAAGCTGTTGACCGAGGAAGAGTATCAGAAGATCGTACTGATGCGTCGCGCTCTGAGCTTGCTGGGCGAGAATCAGGAGCCGACCGAGGCGGTCCTGGAGCGCATGCGCCGGGCCAAGACCAACGCGGAGTTTTTGATGTCGCTAGGCAAGGATTCTCCGGCCCCCGGACGATGAGCCGACGGTCCTCCACCCCTCGCTCCAAGCGCCCTCGAAGTAAGACCCGTCCGACAAAGTCGGAGCCGGTTTTGCCCTTGATGGGTTTGGCTAGTGGCGAAGTGGAGGACGTGCCGGGGCTGTCCGGGATCGGACGCTCCGGCACGGTGCATCGACCACCCTCAGATCTGGAGCTGGTGCCTCTTCCCGAAGAGGCCCAGCTTCAGTTTTTGCCGGGGCGTCGCACGGTGGGATTCGACAAGCGCGGCCAACAGGTGACCCTGGACGGCTTGGCCGTGGCGGCGCGTCTGCCCATCGGCTACACTCGGACCATGATGCCGGCCTTCGTCAAGGACGAGGGGAAAGTCGAGCATCTCCCTTTCTTCGGCTACACGGCGGTCTTCGCTCGGGGTGAGGAATTGGTCTGCGCGGCCGTGCGAACGGAAGCCAAGGCGGAATGGACGCCCGGCCAGTACCACACCGAGGACCTCGAGGGTCGGATCAGCGCTTTGCAGACGGAGTTCCCCGAGAACCTGATCTTAAAACAGCTCGAAATTTGTGCCAAAGAGTACGGCTGCTACAACGCCCAGAACATCTTCTACCATCGCTGGGAGGGAGCGGTGACGGTCAGTCCCGCCTGCAACGCCCAGTGTCGTGGCTGTATCTCGCTGCAGCCGGACGACCTGCCGCCCTCGCCTCAGGAGCGGTTCGTCTTCAAGCCGACCTTGGACGAGATCGTGGAGCTGGGACGTTATCATCTGAGCTCGCCGAACGCCATTTTTAGCTTCGGTCAAGGGTGCGAGGGCGAGCCTTTGCTGCAGGGCGACCTGATTGCCGAGTCGGTGCGTCTGTTGGCGCCTTTACCGGATCGGGGGACGATTCATTTGAATAGTAACGCCTCCTTGCCAGACAAGGTCAAGGCCATCGTGGAGGCGGGACTGGACTCGCTGCGGATCTCCACCAACTCGTTGTTGCCGCATGTGTATGAGGCGTATTACCAGCCCAAGCGGTATCGCTTCGAAGCTCTGCGCGAATCCGCGTTATTGGCTCGGCGGGCCGGAGTCTTTGTCTCCTTGAACCTTCTGATGGTCCCCGGCTGGATCGACGCCCAGGAAGAGGTCGAGGCCTTGATCGCTTTCGTCAAGGAGTGCGACATCAATATGATTCAGTTACGCACGTTGAATATCGATCCGGATCTGTATGCGACTCACGTGCCTGTGCCGGAAGGCCCTGTCCTGGGAATCCCTGAGTTTTTACACCGCCTGCGCGCGCAGTGCCCGAATCTTATTTTGGGCAATCACTCCCCGCGTGTCCGAGTAGGGGAGTATCCCTTCGCTCATACGAGCGCAGATTCCTAAAGAGTTCGGACTTCCACTTCGATAAAGTTGACCCCAGGCATCTGACTTTCGAAGTCGAGTTCTACTTTCGGTGAGTACTGCTGAGTGTATCGTTTTCGAAGCTGTAGCGGTAGCGCTCCCTGTTCGGGGTCTAAGTAGCGACCGCTAATAGCGTAGCGAGCAACCGGGATGTCCACGACGGCGTCGCCGTCTGGTGTCTGAATAACCTGAGCTACGACCGGCTGTCCCTGACTGCCATCGGCTAGAGGCCCGACGGGGTCGAGAGTGAGCTCCACTTTGGTGGTGTCGAGCCAGAACGAGTTGCCGAGATCTCCATAGACCAGGACGGAAGAGCCATAGTTTCCTCCATCGGGACGCTTTCCGCGAAGCTTCCAAGTGAAATTGCGAACCGCTCCATCGGTGCCCGCGAAGACCTGATTGTTGTCGGGGTGGAGATCGAAGGTGAACGGTTTCCCTGAAACCTGGCGTTTTATCTGAGCGGTGGCGTTCCAGGTTCCGTTGGGTCGACTGACGTCGATACGGTAGAAGCCTTTGGCATCGCTGACACCTATCGCGTTCGTGTTGTAAAATAGCGTGTTGTCGGCGACAACCTCGACACCGGCCAGAGGTTGACCAGCCGAGTCGAGGACGCGACCTTTCATAACGCCAGGCTCTTTGGCTGGTCCAGCGCCGATGAGGATGGAGGCTAAAAGAGCCAAGGAAAGAGCGCGCAAAGAAGTTTTCTTACCACCATATTTCATACGAATATGATTCGTATGAAATACTGAATTCCTCCGTTGGAATGCTAAGGCTTCGAGCTCGAGGGATTCGCCATCTACCAGCTTTGAAGTCACCTCGGACCAGGAGAACAAAAAGGGCCACGAACATCCAGCGTGGTGGATGTTCGTGGCCACTCTACTCCGTCTAGCTTCGCTACGGTGTTCCGAAGGGGAATCCGCTGTAGTAGGCGTTGAATATGATGCCGTTGTACCCGTGCCAGACGACCGCGACGGTTCCGTTGGGAGCAAAGGCGACGCGAGACGAGCTCTCGTCATTGTCGGCCAGGCCGGCTCGGACCACCGTGCCCTGAAGTGTTCCGTCAGCGGAATAGCGCGCGAACCAGATATACTCGTCTCCACCAGAGATACGTAGCCAGGAAAGAGCGAAAGTGCCGTCCTGATGAATCGTGATGTCGGGTGAATAGCTGGGGTTCGAGTCGGTTGTGGCAACGGTGAATTGGCTTCCACCAACTCCCAAACTAGAAAAGACCCTCCCTAGAATTTGGCTGCTGACACCGTCGGAGAACGCATAGCCAACGGCGGATCGTCCGTCCGTTGTCATGGCGATGGTAGGGGAGGTGTAGTTCTGACCCACGGCGCCCGTCGCGATATCAAAGATGTCAACGAGCGCCACGCCGGCCGCGTCATAGCGTCGACCGACCACGGAAGTTCCACCGGTCGAGAGCTGCCGGGCCCAGACGACGGTGAAATTGCCTTCTTGGTCGACGCCGACATCCGGGGTGGTCCCGATGTCCGCGTTAAGGAGATCTTCCTCGTTCACAGATATGGGATTTTCAATCTCGTTTCCGTTTGCATCAAAGCGATGAGCGAAGACGAGCAAATTGCCATAAGTGACAACGTAGCTACCGTCCCCGGCTGCCGCGACTCTGGCATGATTTAGAGACGCGACCAGGGGGGCCGGAGTTCCTATCGGAAGGTTGTTGGCATTAAAGCGCTGGACTAGAGTTGAACCGGAATTGGGGTTCCACACCACCACGAACCCTCCATTCGGGAGGGCGGCGACGTCGTGAACGAAGCTCGCCTCGGTCGCTACGGTGAATTCTTCCCCGACGGCTTGCCCCTCGGGGGTCAGGCGTCGCCCCACGATGGCGTCGGCGTCGACGTCGGACCACAATACGACAAAGTTTCCGTTGCTGTCCGAGACTACGCGGGGAGATTCTTGAGACGTGGTGGCTTGAGGGTCGAGCGGGACTTCAATGACAGGTTCGACAGGCTCGACGGCCACAACCTGAAAGCTCAGGCTTTGCCCCGAGCTCAACCCGGAGGCGACAGCCGTCAGAAACTTATCGGAACCGGGTGAATTGACCGAAAGGCCCGAGAAGGTCGCCACCCCCTGGCTAAAGTTCGCGCTGGTGGTGCCGGCCAGAGCTCCACTACCGGTGAGGCTCAGGTTAACGGAACCGCTGACGTTATTAACCCGATATCCGGCGGCATCGAGAACCACGACGGAGACCGAGAAGGTCTCGCCGACGTCGACGTTGCGAGGATGGACAAGAAAAGCCAGTTTGGCGGGCTGACCGGTCGGGACGCTGTAGGCCGCCGCCGGTGGACTACCGGCCGACAGGACATCGACTCGAAGAGTGACCGATTCCGTTCCGGCGGGGACGCTGAAGTCGTGGTAGCCGAGGACGGTTCCAGAGCTGGACAGACCGAGGATTCGGAGCACGAAAGCCTCCGTGGTCACTCCCGTTAAAGTGGTTTGCGAGACTCGACCAGCGACCGTCTGCTGGCTGAGCTGTTGTCCAGTGGAAGAGTAGATCTCGATGCGATAGCCACCCACAGATGCAGGGACCTGAGCTCGCACATCGCTATAGTCAAACTGTAAAACGGCCTGGCGAGATGATACGCCGGGTGTGTTGGTATTGGTAAAGACATAGTCCTGGCTGTCTCCGCAGCCGATGAGAACTAAAGAAAAAACGGCAAGATAGAGCCATTTTAAGGCAATGGTGTGTTTCATAAACCCTCCTACGTAGGCCTTTGTCACCGAACATGGGAATCCTATGCTCTACCAGTAGTAGGAGTGTACGTGTGAAGGTCGTCTCGATGGTGCCGTCTTGGACGGAAACGTTACTTTGGGCCGGGGTCCAGGTCGTGGGTCGGACCCGCTTTTGTGTTCACCCTGTCGAAGAGGTGTCGGCGATTCCAATTGTGGGTGGCACCAAAGATTGGAGTCTTCGTAAGGTGCGAGCTCTCGAGCCCGACCTTTTGCTCCTCGATCGTGAGGAGAATCCACGATTTATGGCCGAAGAAGGTCTGCCTTTCTGGGCCAGTCACATTCACGGCGTCGAGTCCTTACCGGAGGCGCTGACGGACCTTTCGAAGCGGTTGAAGTCCTCCCGCCTGTTCGAGCTGGGAGAACGCTGGCGAACTGTCCTCGATGCGCCGATTCGCGAAGGTGACAGCCTGGAGCTTCCAGGAATCTTGGAGTGGGGAAGAAGGCCGACCGGATCCGTAAAATCCATTGTTTACGTCATCTGGCGTGACCCCTGGATGGCGGTAGGCCCCTCCACCTTCATCGCGTCGGTCTTGGCCAAGCTCGGACTGCGGGTCTATCCCTTCGAGGAGAACTACCCTCAATTTCAGATGGAGAGCCTGGGAGCAGAGACGCTCTTGCTCTTCTCTTCCGAACCTTATCCCTTTCTTCGCAAGCGAGAAGGGTTAGAAGAGTTGGGACGACCCTACGCCTTCGTCGATGGAGAGTGCTTCAGTTGGTTCGGAGTCCGTTCCTTAAAATTCTTGGAGAAGGCTTTGAGCATGGTTTAGAATTTATACCCAGGTAGACCGCCCGTTCACGCGAGATGGGTATCGAGCCTAAGTGTGACTCGGCAGGGGAGCGACCGGCCGGGGACAGAAGGGTAAGGGAGAGTTCAAAATAAGGAGCCGTCCCTCCCGTGGGTACTCACTCAACCTCCCCATATCGCCCCAAGCATCATCTTCGCCTGGTTTGCGCCGCCTCGCTCTTTGACGGTCACGACGCGGCCATCAACATCATGCGCCGTCTCATGCAGGCTTCCGGCGCGGAGGTGATTCACCTCGGGCACAATCGCTCGGTAGCCGAGATCGTCAACTGCGCGCTGCAAGAGGATGTGCAGGGGATCGCCATCACCTCCTACCAGGGTGGTCACGTGGAGTACTTCAAGTACATGGTCGACCTGATTCGCCAGGCCGGAGCCGACATCAAGGTCTTCGGTGGGGGAGGCGGGACGATTTTGCCCAGCGAGATCGCGGAGCTTCACGAATACGGAGTGACTCGCATCTACTCTCCCGACGACGGACGGGCCATGGGTCTGCAAGGGATGATCGACGACCTCTTGGAGAAGTGCGACTTCGAGAAGCGAACGGCCGAGATCGCTCCTTATTTGGAAGGGCTGGAAAGGCGAGATCCCAGTTCGGTGGCGGCTCTTATCACGGTGGCGGAGACCCATCCCGAGGCCGAGGGAGAGCTTCGGGCCAACCTGCCCCGAATGGAGGTTCCGGCTCCGGTTCTGGGCATCACCGGTCCCGGAGGCGCCGGGAAATCGAGCCTGGTGGACGAGCTGGTACGGCGTTATCTGGCCGACTTCCCGGAAAAGTCCATCGCCGTGCTGTCGGTCGACCCTTCCAAGAGAAAGTCCGGAGGGGCCCTCTTGGGCGACCGAATTCGGATGAACTCTATCGACAACCCTCGAGTCTACATGCGCTCGCTCGCCACTCGGCAGTCCAATCTGGCCCTCTCGCGCCACGTGGGCGACTCGGTCAAGATCTGTCAGGCGGCGGGTTTTGACATGATCATCCTGGAGACGTCCGGTATCGGCCAATCCGACACCGAGATCACCGAATTCTCCGACCTCTCCTTGTACCTGATGACGGCCGAGTACGGTGCGGCAACACAGCTCGAGAAGATCGACATGCTGGATTTCGCCGACATCGTGGCCATCAACAAGTTCGACAAGCGTGGCTCCTTGGACGCCCTCCGCGACGTGCGCAAACAGTGGCGGCGCAACCACAACGCCTTTGACCTTTCCGACGACCAGGTCCCCGTCTACGGAACCATCGCCTCGCAGTTCAACGACCCGGGGATGAACCGGCTCTACCGCGCGGTGATGACAAAGCTTGCCGACAAGACTGGAACGCCTTTGCATCCACCGGGAGAAGACGGGGATGGACAGAGTGAGAAACACTGGATCATCCCACCGGAGAAGACTCGCTATCTGGCCGAGATCGTGGAGACCAACGAAGCCTGCGACGCCTTTGTGAAGGCTCAGGCCCAGATCGCGCGCCGCATGTACCAGCTTCACGGTACTATCGAGACCCTGCGCGCCAACGTTGGGAAGAAGCGTCTCGACATTGTGGAGCCCAGCGGTGACGGCGAAAACGTCGTGCGGGTGACCGAGCGGATCGAGGGCGAGCCGGAGTACCTCGGTGAGCTGATTCGACTCTACAACGATCTCGACGAGCGACTCCATCCCAGCTGCAAGAAACTTCTGCAGGAGTGGCCGGCGACCAAGAAACGCTACGCCGCCGACAAGTACCAGTTCGAGGTGCGAGGCAAGGTTCTCGAGCTGGACCTGGTCAGCGAGACGCTCTCCCACCTGCGCATCCCCAAGGTGGCGCTGCCCAAGTACGAGGACTGGGGAGACATCCTGACCTGGCTTCTGCGCGAGGCGCCTCCGGGACAGTTCCCCTTCACCGCGGGAGTCTTCCCCCTGAAGCGAGAGAACGAGGACCCGGCTCGAATGTTCGCCGGCGAAGGCGGCCCCGAGCGGACCAATCGCCGCTTCCATTATCTCTCTCGAGGCTTACCCGCGGCTCGACTCTCCACCGCCTTTGACTCGGTCACCCTCTACGGGGAAGACCCCGACCAGCGGCCCGACATTTACGGCAAGGTCGGTAACTCCGGCGTCTCCATCGCCAATCTCGACGACGCCAAGAAACTGTATTCCGGTTTTGACCTGTGCGACCCCAAGACCTCGGTCTCCATGACCATCAACGGCCCAGCTCCGATGCTCTTGGCGTTTTTCCTCAACGCCGCCGTCGACCAGTCATGCGAGAAGTGGATCAGGGCCGAAGGTAAGGTCGAAGAGGTGGAACAGAAGCTCAAAGAGATCTTCGCTCAGCGCGGAGTGGAGCGCCCCACCTATCAAGGTGAGCTTCCTGAAGGCAATGACGGCCTAGGCTTGATGTTACTCGGCGTCTCCGGTGACCAGGTCTTGCCGGCCGAGGTCTATCAGAAGTTGAAGGCCTCGACGCTGGCGGCGGTGCGCGGCACGGTGCAAGCCGACATCTTGAAAGAGGACCAGGCTCAGAACACCTGCATCTTCTCCACCGACTTCGCCTTGCGCTTGATGGGCGATATTCAGGAGTACTTCATCGATCACAAGGTGCGGAACTTCTATTCGGTTTCTATCTCGGGCTATCACATCGCCGAGGCCGGAGCCAACCCGATCTCGCAGCTGGCCTTCACGCTGGCCAACGGCTTCACGTTCGTCGAGTACTACCTTTCGCGGGGCATGCGCATCGACGACTTCGCGCCGAACCTGTCGTTCTTTTTCTCTAACGGGATGGACCCCGAGTACACCGTGATCGGCCGCGTGGCGCGCCGCATCTGGGCCCGCACCATGCGGGACAAGTACGGCGGGAACGACCGCTCTCAGAAGCTGAAGTACCACATTCAAACCTCGGGTCGCAGCCTGCACGCCCAGGAGATCGCCTTCAACGACATCCGTACCACCTTACAGGCGCTGTTGGCGCTGCAGGACAACTGCAACTCTCTGCACACCAACGCCTACGACGAGGCCATCACCACGCCCACCGAGGAGAGCGTGCGCCGAGCTCTGGCCATCCAGCTGATCATCAATAAAGAGTTCGGCCTGGCCAAGAACGAGAACCCGATCCAGGGCTCGTTCATCGTGGAAGAGCTGACCGACCTGGTGGAAAAAGCGGTGCTGACCGAGTTTCGTTCACTCTCGGAAAGGGGGGGCGTGTTGGGCGCGATGGAGCGCATGTACCAGCGTTCCAAGATCCAGGAAGAGTCGCTCTACTACGAGACCAAAAAGCACGAGGGGACGCTACCCATCATCGGAGTGAACACCTTCCTGGACCCTCAGGGCTCACCCACCATCACCCCGCCCGAGGTGATCCGCGCGACCACCGAGGAAAAAGACTACGCCATCAGCGCGCGTGATGCGTTCTGGAAGTCCAACGCCGCGGTTGCTCCCGGACAGCTCAAGGCCATTCAGGAGTCCGCGGTGTCGGGAAAGAACCTCTTCGCCGCCTTGATGGAAGCGAGCAAGGTGTGCACCCTGGGTCAGCTCTCGGGGGCGCTCTACGATGTGGGCGGCCAGTACCGCCGGAACATGTAGGCTATTCGGTCTTTTCCAACCTACCGTCGGCGTACAAGGTCCAATGCTCACCTCTAAGCCAGCCGTCTCCGGCCCACTGAAGGATGAAGGGGACCGCCATCAACGGCTTGTCTTTCGTTCCAAGATTGGTGGGAAATCCAAAGACGACACCGACAGTGACGCCGGGCAGCTTTTCGGCCATGGTGACTTCCGCGCGGCGGAAGTAGTTGGTGTGCTCGACCAATTGATCGTAGTGGACCGTGACCTCGAATTTGACTTTTTTGTCGACACTGATGGTGGCGGTTTTGCACTCGACTTCGGATGACTGTAGCGTCTCCGGCAGATCGACGGTGAAATCTTTCGCGCCGAGCGTCACCCCCGCGGAGTGGGGCACGATGGTGCCGTGAATGTCCGGCTTGTCGTCGTCTTTGCTACCGGCTTTGGGGTCGGCTTGGAGCGGAATCAGAGACAGTCCGAAAATGAGAGTCGCGGTTGAAAAGAGATGGAAGGGTTTCATGTCGCTCGGCTTAGAGGTCGGCCGACGGTGATCCTTCGAAAATCAACGAGACGTGAGCTATTGGTGGGCTCGGGCGACCTTGGCCAACTCCTCTGTGGCGGCCTCGAGGTTTTTGCTCGCTTCCTCGATCTGTCCCAAAGCTTCCCAATAGCTTTCCGCCTCGTCATCGTCGGCCAGAGCGAGAAGGTCGTCGATGGCAAGCTCGGCGTCGTGAAAACAGTGCTTATTCTCGATGGCTGTTTCATAAAGTTCCTCGGGGATGGAGCCTCGTTTGCCGATAAGTGACTCCATGGTGCTCTGGGCCACCATCATGCGCTCGCGCATCGACTCGAAGTGCGGCAGCAAGGCTCGGAAGGAGGCCACGCCTTGATCCAGGTGAGACTCCGACATAGAAATGAGGTCAGGAAGATACCGAGGGTTCAGTCCTTCCGGTTCTTCCTGACCCCAGTTGGCGGCTAAACTAGCAAGAAAATTGTTGTCCATCGAACTCTTGAAGTTTGGAGCCAGCCGCGCTCTTTCCTTGCGCTACTTTGATTTGCTGTCGCTCTTGCTGTCCGGACCACCCATGTCTTTGTCTTTGGTGGCTTCGGTCTTTTCCCGGCTGGTCTTTCCCGCACTGGGATCCATGTCCTTATCCTTGGTGGCTTCGATCGACTCCCGGCTGGCGTTCTTCGCGGCATCAGGGCTCAAATCGGCGTCCTTCTTCGCAGCCACGGCGTCCCTCTTCTCGGCGGCTTTGGCTTTAGCTTCCTCGGCCGCTTTCCCTAAAGCCGCCCGGGTTTCAGGTCCCACCACACCATCGGCGGCGATGGCCTTTCCGCCATTTTCGGATTGCTTTGCTTGGAAATCTTTGAGGGCCGCTTCGGTCTTAGGTCCGAAGATGCCGTCGGCCTTGATGTCGAATCCTTGCGCGCGTAGCTGCTCCTGCAGAGCCTTGACTTCAGGCCCGGCGTTGCCTTTGCCTAGCAGCCCTTGGCCCAGGCCGAGATTGTTACCCGCCAAGGCATCTTGTTTGGCGGTGGCTTGGCGAGCTAGAGAACCGGCTCTGTTGAAGAAGTCTCCCATGGTGTTCTGAGCGAAGTCGCCTAGCGCGCCGGCAGCATTTGCCACCCCTCCGATAGCGTCTTTTCCGAGGCTGACCAGGTCACTGATATTGAAAGAGGGCTGGCTGACCTGCTCTTCGGTTTTTGTCACCTCAGCGGGAGCGGCTCCGGTGCTGTAGTTATAGCCGATAGAGGCGAAATCACCCATTGCGTTTGAAAAGTCTACTCCACCGATTCCCATTGTCTTATATCTCCTCGCGTCGATTTCTTGTCCTCAAGATATCGACAGGCGCCCCTCAAAGCTCCTAAAAATCTTTGGGGAGATGTTGACTAAATGTTAACTTTGCGAAGGATTCTTTCAATATCCCAGCTCCCCGCCGTGACGGAGGTGAGGGGGCGATGAGGACGAACGGCCTCTTCACACCGCCATGATCAACGCTACCATCGGACGTTACCACATTATCGAGGAGCTCGGGCGCGGGGGGATGGGCGTCGTCTATCACGGACACGATCCCCTGCTGAACCGGCCTGTCGCCATCAAGATTCTTTCTCAGGCCTTGACCGGGAACCCCGAAGCGAAGGAACGATTTTTACGTGAGGCTCAAGGATCGGCTCGCCTCAATCACCCCAACATCGTCGCGATCTACGACATTTCCGAGCACGAGGGGATCTACTACCTGGTGTTCGAGTTCATCAACGGTTCCAACCTTGATGACGTGATCGACGCAGCCAAGGGCCCGATGGACGTGAACAAGGCGTTGGAGCTTTTTATTCCATTGGCTCACGCTCTCGACTACGCGCACCAACACGGTATCGTGCACCGCGACGTCAAGCCGGGCAACGTGATGGTGACCGAGGACGGCAAGGTCAAGGTGGCCGACTTCGGGATCGCCTGGGTGGAGATGTCTCAGACTCTGACCCAGCCCGGTCAGATGATCGGAAGCGTTTTTTACTTCTCCCCCGAACAGGCCCGTGGTGAAAAAGTCGATCGCCGCGCCGATATCTATTCCCTGGGCATTGTCTTGTACCAGATGTTGGCCGGACGGGTACCATATTCGGCCGACAACCTACCCGCGGTCATCCAGCAGCATTTGACGGCTGAGCCACGCCCTATTCGTGAGTTCAACCGGCGCATTCCCCCTCAGATCGAAGAAGCCGCTCTCAAGTGTATGGCCAAAGACCCCGGCGATCGTTTTCAAAGCGTGGGTGACCTGGTCAAGGCTTTGCAGACCGAAGAGGTCAACGAAGACCTGTATAAGACCAACATCAGCCCCTCGGAAGCCGCTCTCCACAACATCCTCGGCAATAACTATTACAAGCAGGGCAAGCTGGACCTCGCTATTATGGAGTGGCGCAAAGCCACGGTTTTAGACCCCTATAACGCCCTGACCCACAACAACCTGGGAACGGCGCTCGACGGCTTGGGTAAACTGCCCGAGGCTGTCGAGGAGTACAACAAAGCGGTCAAGTTGAATCCGAACAATTTCGTCGCCCACTACAACATGGGTTCGGCTTACTATCGCCAGGGGATGGTCGACCAATCGATCGAGGAATACCGCAAGGTGACGGTGCTCAACCCGAAGTTCGCTCCGGCTTACTACAATCTGGGCAACGGATTCTTCACTCTGGAGAAGGTTGATCAGGCCATCGACGAGTGGCAGAAGGCGTTGATGCTCAATCCTCAGTTCGCCGAAGTCCACTATAACCTTGGCAACGCCTTTCACTTCAAAGGGCGAAAGGAAGAAGCGATCAAACATTGGGAGAAGGCTCTCGAGCTCGATCCGCAGTTCGCCGTCGCCCTCTATAACATGGGCACCATCAAGATGGAGCAGGGGGATATCGACGGGGCGCTCGACCTGTGGGAGCGCTGCATCGAGATCAATCCCAACTTCGCCCAGGCCCATTACAACGTGGGGAACTTCCACTATGAGGAAGGTAACGTCGATCTTGCCATCGCCGAGTGGGAGAAGGCGGCCAACGCCGAGCATGGATTCTGGCAGGCTCACAACAATCTGGGGAACGCTTACTATCAGCGCTCCCTCTTCGACGAAGCGATCAACCAGTGGCAGAAGACCGTCCAGTTTGAAAAGAGTTTCTGGCCGGCCCACTGGAACCTGGCCAACACTTACTTTTATCACCGTGGCCAGTTGGAAGAAGCTATCTTGGAATGGCAGGCCGTCACTCAACTGCATCCTAATCACTGGCCCTCCTTCTACAATTTGGGAGAGGCCTATCTCGAGCAAGGTAAGATCGAACTGGCCATTCTCGAATGGGATAAAGTGGTGCAGTTGAACCCGGGGTTCTGGCACGTTTATCATAATCTGGGTACACTCTTCTATCAGAGGGGTAAACTGGATCAAGCGATAGCGTACTGGACGCGAGCCATCGGCTTAATGCTGTTTCCCTGGAAGTAGCTTGGAAAGGAATCGAGGATGAACGCGCAAGAGGAGATCAAAGCCCGACTAGAGGTGGCTCAGCTTTACGAGGAGATGGGCCAGAAGCCTAAGGCGGCTCGCTATTATCTCAATGGCGCTGAGATCGCTCTCAAGGCGAAGCTTTTTGACCAGGGCAAGACGCTCTTAGAGAAAGTCCTCGAACTTGACTCCGAGAATAAAGAGGCCCGAAGCTATCTGGACCGCCTGAACCAGCACATGGCAGCTCAAGGAGGTGGGTCTGTCGCTCCCGCTCGGGTGGAGAATGCCCCGAGAGCCCAGGGACTAACGACTCCCACCCCTTCCGTCTATTTGCGAAAAGACCAGATCTCCGCGATTTTGGCCCAGGTTTCATCGGCTCCCAATCCCAAGTTCTTCCCTTTCTCTCCTCTTCCTCAGGTCGACGTCAAAGCCATCGAGGCTAAAGCCAGGGTGGAGGAAGCCAAGAGGGAAGAACAGCGGGCGAAAGAACGCACCACCGTCGACTCCGCTTTCTCCAGCGGGCCGTCGCCCTTCGCTTCCGGAGGTTCGCCCAGCGGCTTCCTCAACGCTCAACGGGGTAGCGGTCGCACCCGCGAAAAGGAGAAGAGCGTCGAGACGGCTCCGGAAGAGAAGACCCGGCGCGGTGGCGGACGATCTGGAAACATGGATCTCGCCGAATCGATCCGCCGTCGCATCCAGGGCGGTTAGTGCCCAACCGGAACCCCTGATTTCGGGCAAACTTCGACCGATGACCGTCTAGGCCTGAGGGAGCACCAGGCTAGGGGCCTGTCCTTATCGCCGAATCGCTCTTTCGTACGCTACATGTGGACGGGGCGGCGTTCCGCTCCGAAAACGAGTTTCCAGTTCTTCCCGTAGCGCCGCTCCGAGGTCGGCATTTTTGCCAATAGGCCGCTGCGGTAGCCGCGACCGCATCGCTCCTGAACGAAGGCTTCATGCGAGCTCAAAATCTCTCGGACAGCCAGGAAGCCTTCCTCGAGGGCGACTTTCTCCTCGCCGACCTCGGGTAATGAAAGAGGATCTCTGTCCTTAGGAAGGCGGTAGAACGCCCGACAGGTATTGCGATAGACCAGTCGACATTCCGCCTGGTCGAGCCAAAAGCCCTGAGGGTGAAGGTGAAAGTTGCCCCGGCGAAAGACGGGTGGGTCCGAGGGAGCTGGATGAGCGCGCTCGAAACCGTCGGCCTCTAGAAGACCGTGTCGAGCATCGTGCTGCAAAAACCAGAGGGTAGCGGGAAGAGGATTTCTCACAGTTGCCTCCGAGGTCGGGTTGAGGAAGTCTTTTTTTTCCGCGATCGATCTCCTCTTCGCCGATGGGATAATCTTCGCGCGAGTTGCTGTCGCACATAGCAGGTATTGCCGCCGTCGCTCCCCAAGAAAAGATAGCGTGAAGGAAGCTTTTCCCCTATGGAGTAGCGTGGATGTTGGATAGCTCAGGTCGCTGGGTTCTCTTGGTGGAAGACGATCCGATCTTCGCCATGCTCTTTTGTCGGTTTTGGCGGACAGCCAACTCAGGAGTTGAGGTCTCGGTTGCCAAAGACCTGGCTCAGATGAAACATCTGATCCAGAAGGCGCCAAAAGCGCCGAGCCTGGTGATTTTTGATCGGAATCTCCCTGACGGTGACGGACATGCCGTAGCCAAGGATGCCGCCTGGCCGACGCATTGTTGGAGCTCTTTGGCCCAGGAGCGTTCCGAGGCCAAACCTCAAGGCAAGGAGGCTCTGCGGAACTCCGTCGAGGCTCTATTAGAAATTGTCAAAGGGGAATCGCCCGCCTGTCCTCCTTCGGAAGGTAGCTCTAGGAGCGGCCAGGAATAGCGGTGCACACATTATGACGGGTCGGAAGATTACAGGTCTCCCTCTGCCCGAGACGCCCAAGGAAGCCCCTTCCGAGATTCACGGACTGGTCGAGGCTATCGAGGTTACTCTCTCGGATGCTGACGCCATGGAGGCGGCCCGCGTCCTGGGCCTCATTTTTGATTATTTGACCCGTTACTTCGCGGGAATCGCCGGCGCCGCCGCATCCCACTTGAAACTCTCTGGAGACGGATCGGTCGCGGCGGATTTCGAGGCGGCGCGGACGCAACTCAAGGACAGAATGGACGCTCTCGGACAGAAGGCGACCGACCCCCTGTCCAAGCTGGTCCGCGGGGTCTTCTACGTGGGAGCCACACGCTCCGTCCCCACACCTCGACGTCACGCGCGTCTGTTGGACCTCGGGGGTATTCCCATCCGAGGTTATCGGAACATCGCCGAATGGATCGCGATCGCTCCTGGAACGGGAGACCTCTCCAACGAATCCAAGGCCAATCGCGAATTGATGCGCTATCTTCCTATTCTCAAGGAATGGTTGACCGCCACCGCGACCTATTTTCTAGATTCTCGCCAGTCTGATCTTCGTTGGGAAGGCTCCAACGAGCTCCACTTCACGGTCGAGGCTGAGGACGCCACCTTAGAGGTCGGGCCGATCCATATTCCCGAGGCTCTAGCTTCTCTTTTGCCACGAGACTTCCGAAATCTTGGAACGTCGGTAGCTCCCGAGACGTCACCTCCAGAGGGTATCGACTCCACCCCCAGCTCGTCCTCGGACGAGGCGCCGTCTCCTCAGCTCGAGGACGCCTCGGTGCCGGTGGAAGATCTCACGCCGGCCGAGCCCGAGGCGACTGAGATCGAAGTGATTGAGCCTGAGGTGACCGAGCCCGAGGTGACCGAGCCCAAGAGTCATGAGGTGATTGAAGAGATCGCCGCTTTGCCTTCCGAGGCGGAGATGACTCCTCAACCCGAGGCACCTCCACTACCTCCCGTGGGTTCCACGGTGGCTCTCCGACGAGAAGATTTCGCCTTGGATTTTGGCGACTTAGCGCCCTCCGTGGAGCCGACTTCGAGCGCTCCGGAGGCCATCTCCGTGGAACCTCCTGAGCCGGTTGGAGACTCGGAGGCTATAGATACAGTTCCCTCGGTGGAAGCCCCCGAGCCCGGGTTGGACAACCCCTTCGCTCCCACGCCAACCCGGCTTCCGGAGCCAACCGTGGCTCTTCGCGTGGAGGATCTTCCTTTCGACGTGAAAGCCCTGGCCGCGGCGGCGAACATACCGACGGTGACCAGCGCTCCCAGTTTAGAAGAGGAGTACCCGCTCCCGGATATCGACATCGAATCGCCGACGCCCTCGGAGGAGCTGGCGGAAACTTCACCCGACCTCGAACAGCCGACGCCATCAGAGGAGCCGAAGTCTACTCGAGTTCCGCCCGTTCTTTTTAAAGACAAGGAGAAGACCCCCGGAACGATCACGGTGGCGCCCCCCTTGCAGCTCTATCCTGTCGTCACCGGTCCGCCGCCCGAGTTCTTCGATGAGATTTCTGTCGACGCCGATTATCCCGAGGTTCTGCAAACGGCGCTCACCGACCTCAACGGTGCTATTGAAGCCAACGACTCCCTTTTGATCTGTGGTCAGATGCAGCGCTGCTTCGACCTGATGATTCAGTTTTTCGCGGGTATCGCTGCCTCGGTGTTGCAGGATATCGACGCCGATCAGTTGTTCGATTTCGATATCGAGGATGGGCGTTTCGACCTGGAGACCAAACTGGAGCTTCTGGTCACCTCGCTGTCGGCTCTGGAAGAATACTGGGAAGGTCACGATGCCGCCACTTTGATCTGGGCGGTTTTCTACGACACGCTTCTTCCGGCGACCGACCCTAACAGCGCTTATCTCCACACTCGACTCCTGGGGGTCGAGGGTCTCGTTCCAGCCACCTTCACCGAGTTCTCGGAGCTCTGCAAGATCGTGCCAGGCCAGGGCGTTCTAGCCGAACGTAGCGCCTGCCGCGAAACGGCCCACCGCTATCTGCCCATTCTCGATTTTTGGTTGGAAAACGCGACACCGCTTTTTCTCGAGAGTGAAGTCGACTTCGTCGAGGAGGAGAGAGGAGACGCCCTGAGTTGGGCGGCCTCTGTCAGCGGCTCGACCCTGGACGGCACGCCCAGCGGGCTTTGGCTGGAGGTCTCTCCCAGCCGCTGGAACCTACCGAGACCCGAGCTCGCTCCGGTTTTCGTGGTCGGCGACGCGCCTGACGTTCTGCTACCGGTCACCGACGAACTCAATGCGGCTTTAGAGAAGAAAGATTTTGCTCGAGCCGGCGTGATGGTTCGAGTCGCCCTGGATTTTCTAGTTCAGTACTTCGCCGGATGTGCCGCCGCGCTGTGGCGGGAACAGGGCGAGATGAGCAGCCAGGCCGAGGAGCTGTATCACCCCGGTGCGAGCTTGGAGGAAAAAGAGCGGCTCTTGATGCTCTCGCTCGGTAGCATCTCGGCCGCGAGCGCGGTGGGAGCCGGCCTAGGAAAGCTTTTCTCCAAAGGGAGCATGCAGTATCGCGCCTTGTCTCGTCGCGAGGTCCCTCAAGGGATGGGAGTGGTCTCGGAATGGGCCGCTTGTCGCGACGAGGTCTCCGAGTCGCAGCTCTTGATCTACCTCCCGCTGCTCCGCTCCTGGTTGGGTGCGGCCAACCCATGGTTTGGCGCCGGTGAGCAGCTGTTCGAAGAGCCGACTTCCGACGGTCGACTCGAGGGTGTGGTTGCTTTCGGCGAGGACTTCCTGGAGATGGTGGATCCGGAGTACGTGATCGCCCTGGCTCCCGAAATAATGGAGCTTCTGGGAACGTCCACCGAAGCCCTCGAGGAAGGCGACGAGGACGAGCTTGGTGTCGTCGAACCGCCTCGGGAGTTCACGGGCGAACTTCCTCCTATTCCGATCCTGACCAACGGTCCGCCACTATTGATGGCCCACGTCAGCCGCCTGTTCGAAGCCGGAGACGATCGCCGTGCCGCCAATGCCTGGTTGGGCAGTGCGTTCGAATATCTGATCCAATACTTCGCCGGACTGCTGACCACCGTGCTGGGCGGCAAGGATGCTCCCATTCGGGCTTCCACCTTGGAGCACTTCCAGCCGAAGGCCAGCTTGCGAGAACGCGAGCTTCTCCTCTCCGAGGCTATTCATATCCTCAAGGAATCGGCTGCCGGCGAGACTCAGGAGATGCTTCGTGATGTCTTTGTCGACGCCACGGGCCACTTCCGCCGGCACGCGCGCTATCTGGGTGTCGAGGGAGCCGGTTCCTTGTCGGCCGACGAGATGCTGCTCTCTTTCTGGTGCCGCGCCCGTCATCGCACGGGGACCCTGAACACCGAGGAGTATCATTTCGCCATGGCCGCGCTCAGCGGATGGCTCGACGCGGCCAAACCTTTCTTTTCGGCCAGCGAACACTACGCCGAGGACCCGGGCGCCGACGGCCAGGAAGAGATGGTGGTGGAGCTCGCCGAGGACTACCTCGACATGGTTTTGCCGGACTACGCCATTCAGGTTCCGGCTCGCGGATACTATGAGATTCTCTATCGCGAGATCGAGGCGCGAGCGGCCGAGGAGGCGGCCTCTTACTTCCCCGAGGATGTCAGACCGGAACTGCTCGGTCCGCGCGGCGATGAACTCGGCGGAATAGCTGATGGCGCCGACGACATGCTGATGGGCGCGGCCACCGTCGAATTGGGGGGTGACGACTTCTTTGGCGGGGCCGCTGGGGCCTATGATAGCGACGACCTGTTCTCTGGACCCAGGGTCACGCCTCAAGCCGAATCCAAGCCGATCGTGGTGGACTCTCCTTATCAGCGCAAGCCACGGACAGGTCAGGTTAAGCTCGGTTCCGATCCGGAAGCGGAAAAGACAGCGGTGCTTCCTCTCGATAGTAGCGCGCTGGCCGAAGCCGAAAGCGAGGCGGCCGACCGCAGACGACGAAAGAAGCGCGCTAAAAAGACCGAGTTGGGGACGGCCGTTCTTGAACTTTACAAGAAAGAGCGCCTGGAGAAGGCGAGAAAGCGCGCCGAGGCGCGTGCTCGTAAGGAAGAGTCGGAACCGACCCGGCTCGACTACAAGCTGTCTTACCGAGGATTGAAGAACTCTAAGCAGTTGGGTGGCCGTTGTCATTTCGGGCTCATCGAAATCTCCAATAGCGGAGGCGGCCAGCTTAAGGGCACCGTGGAGCCCAGTCATCCGAGTGTCAAGGTCCAACCCTCTCGCTTTGAGGGCAACGAAGTGCGTGTGGTCTATCAGATCGACCCCTCGGATATGCCTTCCACCGGACGAGTCGGTATCAGCTTGAACACTCAAGACCAGCGCATCGAGTTGCGGATGGAACGTCTGGTGCCGACGTCTTGGGCCCGAGAACGCAGCTTCGCCGAGGCGCTAGGCCTGAGTCTGGTCCCAGTAGGGGCCTACGCGACCTGGCTGCTGATACTCGTTGGTGCTGTCTTTGGACCCAGTCTCAGCCTGGCTTTCGCCAGCCTGGCCAAAGGCGCGACGCTTGCCACTAGTGTCAAGCTCAAGCTTTGGATATTCTCGATGTTGGCCATCCTACCGGGATCCACCGGTGTTCCAGCCGCCATGAAAATGGCGTTCTCCCAGTGGGAGTTCTCCGTCCAGGAAGAGCTACGCAAGTTTCTTCCAGGTTTGATGATGCTTCCAACCCTTACCATGATCGTGATCATGTACGGAACCAAACTCTGGCAGTTCTCGGCTTTGACGGGGAATCTTCCATTTTTAGCAGCCCGCTTCTGGTTCATCATCTTGACCTTGGGATTGAACCTTCTGGCCACCTCGCTGTTCTCGGTACAGACCACCGCGTGGTGGGAGGATAACGCCGACACCGCTATCGCCAAGAGAGCCTTCTACGGATTCTGGATCGCGACCGTAGTTATCGGTGTGCTCGCTACCTTTGGCATGGCCTGGTAGGTTGCGCCTTGATATTCGGGGTGCTATAATCCGCCGGTCTCGAGGAAACCTCGAGCCTTCTCACTCGGAAAATTCGTGATAGAGCGATGTGCCGAGTCGAAGTCCACGGGAAGGGATAAACCCATGAATAAGTACGAAGTCACCTACATCGTCGAGGCTAGCCTTGGCGAAGAGCCTACCAACGCCCTGGTCGAGCGCTTCTCTGAAAGCGTCAAGACCAACGGTGGAGAAGTCCGCCAGGTCAAGCCCTGGGGGAAACGCCGTTTGGCCTACGAAGTGAAGGGTCGCCGCGAAGGTCTTTACGTTACCATGCACTTTTCCGCCAGCCCGGACGGTATGGCTGAAGTGCGACGCCAGATGGGTCTGACTGATGAAGTGCTGCGCAGCATGTTCGTCGTCTCGAATCAGTAGTCATCGACGGTTTTTTCATAAACTCCTCGGGATTTTTCTCGGGGAGTTTCCTCTTTTTTAGGGCAAAATTTTGAAGAGGCCAATAGGAAGAGTTTTCAAGATGATCGAAGGCGGGTAACACATTCAGATTCCGAGACGACAGTCTCCAACCGAGGTAAAATTTTGGCTTCTCTCAACAAAGTGATCCTGATCGGAAGGCTCACGCATGACCCTGAGCTTCGCTACACTCCCAACGGACAGCCGGTGGCGAACTTTTCCCTGGCTGTCGACCGCAAACTGAGCAAAAACGATGAGACTGACTTCATTCCGGTGGTCGCTTGGCGCCGGCTGGCCGAGATCTGCAATGAGTTTCTGCACAAAGGCAAGCTCGTGTCCATCGAGGGCCGCCTGCAGGTTCGCAGCTACGAGGACAAAGAGGGCCGTCGCCAGCGCGCCTTCGAGGTCGTGGCTGATGACATGCAGATGCTGGGCGGCAGAAATGAGGGCGGTGGTGGAGAAAGAAGCGGCGGAGGCTCAAGCTATTCCTCGGGTGGCCAACGCTCGAGTCGCCCCGCCGTGGCGGCTTCCTCACCCTCACGCGGGGGGCATGGCGACTATGACGACCAAGGCGGCGGATTCCCGCCCTCCGATGATCTTGGCATCGAAGATATTCCATTCTAGAGGAAGGTCTCATGAAAATGATTCTGTTGGCCGACGTGAAGACGCTCGGCAAAAAGGGTGACCTCGTCGAGGTCTCTGACGGCTACGGTCAAAACTTCCTTATCCCGCGTAAGCTGGCCGCTCCGGCCACCGATGGAGCGGTGAAGAAGCGAACCAAAGAGATGGCCGACCAGAGCTCTAAGAAAGCCCGTGAACTCGAAGCGGCCAAGGAACTGGCCGCGTCGTTGGTGGCAAAGCCTTTGCTGATCACCATGAAGGTGGGAAACAACGGTAAGCTTTTCGGCTCGGTCACCGCGGCCGACATCAGCAAGGCGATCAAAGCACAGTTCGACGTCGCGTTGGACAAGAAGACCCTGGAGGTCCCCGCCTCCATTCGAGAGATCGGGGAACATCGGGTGAAGGCGAAGGTGTATAAAGGTGTGAACGCGACCATGACGGTTCGTGTTCAAGCCGAGGAAGGATAGGCCGCCCTCTTTGCTTTCAGAGGACCTACTCACCCTCGACGACACCTTCGAGATGCCCTCTCCGGAGCTGGATCGCCAGACTCGGGTCTTGCTGGGATTTCTCTCCAACCTTTGGGGACCGGACCGCCTGGTCCTCAAGGCGGGAAAACTGGAGGCGCTCGCGCTGCTGCGTTCCGAGCGCCTGACCGATCGCCTGGTGGCATTGCAGCGGCTGGTCTACGAAGACCCCACTATCGAAGCGGACGAGGATTCCGACGCGTATGAGATGATCGGCGATCTGGAGGACCAGATCGCTGATCTTGTCGCCATGCGAACGGTGGAGGAGAACCTCGACCGCAAGATCGCCACTAAGATGGAAGAGAGGCATCGGGACTATCTGCGCGATCTCCGCCGGGAAGCCCTCAAGGAAGATTACGGTCCCGAGACCTCCTCGACACTAAAAAAGCTCGATGAGCTCAAAAGTCTCGAGGAGAGAGGACTTGACAGCTCCGCTCTGCGCCTGATGCGCCCTCAAGGTATTGAAGAGGTGGTGGGGCAGGACGAGGCGGTGGACAGTCTGTTCTCCAAGCTGGGAACTCCTTATCCGCAGCACGTCATCCTTTACGGACCTCCCGGGATAGGGAAAACCACCGTGGCCCGTTTGATTCTCGACGAGGTCAAAGGACTGCCTTTCACGCCTTTCAAGCCCGAGGCGCCCTTCGTCGAAGTCGACGCCACGGTGGTGCGTTGGGACCCGCGCGAGATCACCAACCCACTTTTGGGTTCGGTGCACGATCCGATCTATCAGGGCTCCAAGAAAGATTTCGGGGAGGAGGGGATCCCCGAACCTAAAGTGGGACTGGTGACCAAGGCTCACGGCGGGGTTCTTTTCATCGACGAGATCGGAGAGCTCGATCCGATCTTGCAGAACAAGCTGCTGAAGGTCTTGGAGGATAAGCGGATCCAGTTCGACTCTTCTTACTTTGACGAAGACAATCCGCGGATCCCCGAATATATCCGGCATCTCTTCACCGAGGGAGCTCCGGCAGACTTCATCTTAGTCGGGGCGACCACGCGCAACCCGGAGGATATCAATCCTGCCGTGCGCTCAAGATGCGCCGAGGTTTTTTTCAAACCGCTTTCCCCCTCTCAGACCGAATCGATCGTCAAACAGGCGGCTCGGCGTTTAGGAGTCACCCTGCGTCCGGAGGTCGCGCCACTGATCGCGCGCTACACCTCGGAGGGACGCAAGGCGGTTCGGATCTTAGCCGACAGCTACGGTCGCGCTCATCTGCGCAAGGCTAGAGGAAGTGTGGAGGATTCGGAGCCGTTCAAACGCATCACCGTCACTGCCGCGGATGTTCGCGCCGTGCTACGTTCCGGTCGCGAGAAAGAGCCGCATCAGACGCGCGCGGGAGCTCAGGCTGAGATCGGTTCCGTGCTCGGTTTGGGGGTCAAAGGATTTCAGGGAGCTCCTATCGAGGTGGAAGCCGCCGTCTTCCCCTCGACGGAGAAGGGTAGAGGTGCCCACCACTTCAATCGCGCGGCCGGTGACATGGCTCACGACTCTTTTTTCAACGCTACTTCGGTGGTCCGACGTGTCTGCGGAGAGAATCTGGGAGATTACGACGTGCACGTCAACGTCGTGGGTGGCGGAAAGGTGGATGGGCCGTCCGCGGGGCTCGCCGTGGTTACCGCCATCGTGAGCTCCCTCAAGGGCAAGCCCATCCCCGGAGATATCGCCATGACCGGAGAGCTGTCCCTACACGGTAAGGTCAAGCCGGTTGGTGGAGTGATCGAGAAGATCTACGGAGCACAGCAAGCCGATATTCGCCAGGTCTTTATTCCCCAGGCCAACGCTTCCGAGGTGGAGGAGCTGTTCCCCGACATCGAGGTTGTCCCGGTCGCTCGTATCGAAGACGCCTTCGCCAAACTCTGGGGACCCTTCGCGTGAGTCTCGACCCCGCCTTTGGCTCGGCCGGCGGGGACGGAGAATTCGCTAAGCTTCACGTCCCGCCTCATAACATCGAAGCAGAGCAAGCATGCCTGGGCTCTGTTTTGATCGACGCGGAGTCGCTCGACCGTATTTCCGAGGTTATCACCGGACCTGATGACTTCTATCGCGAGGCTCATCGTGAGATCTATTCGGCCATGCTACGCTTGGCCGAGCGCAACTACAACATCGATTTGATCACGGTCTGCAACGACCTGCGAGATCTAGGCAAACTGGACTCGGTGGGCGGAGCGGCCTACCTCGATTCCATGGTCACCATGGTGGGAAGTTCGGCCCACGTCAACGCTTACGCTCGTATCGTCAACGGGCGCGCCATGGAGCGGCGGCTCCAGGTGGCCGGCCAGCAGATCCAACGACTGGCCACCGACGGTGAGCTCGAGGTGGTGGAGAAGGTCGACCGAGCCGAGGAGCTGGTCTTCGCTGTGGCCGACACCCGCAAGGCTCAACAGCTGATCCACCTCAAGCCGATTCTGGAGAAGACCTTCGACGATCTGCACGCGCGCTCGCTTTTGAAAGAGCAGATCACCGGAGTTCCCTCAGGCTTTCATGAACTCGACGGTCTGACCGCCGGATTTCAGAGGCAGAACTTGATCATCTTAGGTGCCCGCCCAGCCATGGGTAAGACCGCCTTCTGTCTGTCGCTTGCCATCAACGCCATTCTGCACAAGCGCAAACCCAGCACGGTGGCTATCTTCAGTCTGGAAATGGGAGCCGCGGAGCTGGTTCAACGCGTGCTCTGTTCGGTGGCTCGAGTCAACGCTCAGGACGTCCGAACGGGGAGGATGAGAGAAGAGGATTGGCAGGCTATCACGCGAGCCATGAATCATCTCAACGAAGCCCCCCTCTACATTGACGACACGGCCGCCATCACGCCGCTGGAGATGAAAGCCAAGTGCCGCCGCCTACAGAAGCGCCACGGCCTGGACATGGTGATCATCGACTACTTGCAGCTGATGAATGGGGGAGGGAAGACGGAAAACCGTGCTCAGGAGATCTCGACCATTTCCCGTCAACTCAAGATGATGGCTAAAGAGCTCAACATCCCGGTCATCGCGCTTTCTCAGGTGGGACGAGGTGTGGAGCAGCGGCAGGACAAACGTCCGGGTCTCTCCGACCTGCGTGAATCCGGCGCCATCGAGCAAGACGCCGACGTGGTCGCCTTCCTCTATCGCGACGAGTACTACCATCCCCAGACCGAGGACGTGGGGATCGGCGAGGTGATCATCGCCAAACAGAGGAGCGGCCCCATCGGGAACGTGCGTCTATCTTTTGTCAAGCGTTTCGCCGCTTTCGAGAATCTCGAGGAAAGTCGGGACGTTCCCTTGCCCACCCAGCGCATCAAACCGCCCGATGATGGGTTTGAGGTGCTCGAGGACGACAGCTGGGAGATCCCTCTTTAGGGCCTTTGAATTTTATTCTCGCAGAATGCCGGCTCCAACAAGGAAACCCGGAGCGAGGAAAAAAGTTCAAGGCGATATCCCCCTCGTCAGCTGACGTGCTTTGGAAAGGTACATTCTTTATGTCGAAACGTTGGATTCTTGGACTTGCCCTGCTCGGAGGAGCCTTTTTGTCCCAGCCGGCATCGGCCCAACAGCCGGTCGATGTGGCCATTGTGATCAACGGTCAAGCTTTAGATAAAGAGCCGCCGCCCCGCATGGTGGATGGACGTGTCTTGATCCCCTTGCGCAAGGTGTTCAATGCCCTTGGTGCCACGGTCAAGTATGAGAATAAGGTGATCGACGCCGAACGTGGATCCCAATCGGTGAGCCTTTCACCCGGGAGTAACGTGGCCAAGATTAACGGTCAGGAAACCTCTTTGGATGTTCCGCCACTTTTGATAGATACCGTCACCTATGTGCCGCTACGCTTCGTGGCTCAGGCCCTGGGGGACTCGGTAAACTATGACGCCGCGGCCAAGACCATTACCGTGACTCCCTCGACTGCCGTCGCCGGACCGGTCGTGCCGCCGGAGCGCTTGGCAGTTCTCAAGGACAGCTTGAAAAGACTGGTCGTGGGCCATCAGGGCGCCATTCTCAAGATCTGGAATCCCGAGATGAGTGAGGTCGCCTATTATCGAGGCATCGATGATCGCGCGGTGGCTCCTTACAAGGATGAAGACCAACAGAAGATTGTCGGCGACCTCGGTTATGCCTCTACCTTGGGTTCCACGGCTGAAGAGATTATGAGCGCCTTCATGAAGCTACCGCGGCGTGAAGCGGTGGCTTTTCTGGGAATGGTCCACTCCATCCCCGACAACTCTCCGCTGGACCCGCCCGACGAGGTCGACATCGCTATCAAGAAGTTCTTGATCCAGGCTCTCAAAGAGGACAAGGACGTGGCTGTGCGCCGGCAGGCCTGCCTGTCCTTGGCGGTAGGTGATCCCCTTGATGACGATATCATCAACGCTGTCCTGGACTTCTATGCTGGAAGCGAAAACCTGTGGGAGACCTTCCCGGTACAACAGTTCTTCGAGTTTCAGGCGGCCAAGATTCGGCGATTGCCCAACCTGGCTATGATCCGGGAGCGCGTCGCCGCGGTCAACTCACTCTACACTCCAGCCGCCTTGCGCTATCTCGACGGTCAAGAGAACTAGGGTCTCGAATGCTGTGAACACAACGCGCCTCGGAGGAAATGCCGGAGGCGCGTTGTTGTTTAGGACTTGTCATCTTCGTCGATTAGGGGTAGAGCATTCTTCTAAGTGGTAGGCGGGTCCGTGGGCGACCGTCGAAACAGAAGTTATATCCGAGATTGGCTTAGACAAAGATAGCGCGTCTGGTTGCTGGCGGCGGCTAGTAATGGGCTCAGAACAAAAGAATGAGAGTGATTTGACGGGCGTGTGACGTTAGCGTAACGGGCCCGTCGTAGAATCAATCTTGTGAGATGAGCATAGCTGGTACGGCCCCGAGGTAGACGGAAACATCCCTCGGGGCTTTTTTTCGTCCTTTCGAGGACGCTACCTTCGCGCAAAAAGGCCCTTATCGGGCCAGGACCTGGGAGGATTGGAGAAGCTCTTCCTATGAGTTCTCTCGGTGGAGAAAGAGGAGGTGGTGACCACGGCCGAGGTGTTGGAGATGGCGCTGGCCTCCTTGGTGTCGAGACGTCGGTCCCACAAGACGAAGCCGTTACCGACGGCTTCTTTTTGAGTGAATGGCGAAAACAGTAGAAAGCTGCAAGGCGGATTCGAGTTCTTGAAGGGTGTGTTGGGTGGACTGGCTGAGGAACTGGGAGTAAGCGATGCTGAGTTCTTGGAGGTTGGTCTCGCGGGTTTGCATGTCCTGAGAATAGCGGAAGACCAGCGGGAGTCTCAGTGACGATCATCACCGAGGCGCCTTACGATACCATTCAGATAGCGGCGGCCGGCTCCAACCAACGTTGTATCACCGTGCGTCCGGTTTGTTGGGCGCGCGTTGTTGTTAGGGTTTGCCGCCCTCGACGATGGGGGTCTCCACGCCGTTGACCCGGATGGTGGCGGGAGCCGCCTCTTTGGACTGAATCACGATCTCGTTGCCCAGGGGTTTGGGTTGATAGCGGGGGAAGCTTTCCGGCAGTGGAGTGCGTCCTCGCTCGAGCATCACGGCGTTCATGGGAAGACCCTGGTAGACGCTGGCGTTGACGCTTCGCATTCCCCATTGAGTCTCGCTAGAGTCGAGGATGGTGATGGGAACGTTATCGTCCTTATTCTCCTTGTTCTGACGGCGGGACTGCGCCTCCACGCCTATCGACAAGAGGACGGTCAAGGCTAGCCCGGTGGCTAGGACTTGATAAGCACTTTTTTTCATTTCCACAGTCAAGTCGCGACGCGACTTTTCTCCTTTCTTAACTGGCGAGCGTGGTTGAGTAGACTAGCCAGCGTCTGCCCCTGCTCTAGCGCGTCAGCCAGAGCGTTGTGAGGGTTCGGGTTATTCCCGAACTCAATGCCGGCCTTCTTCATCAAGTTCCGCAAGGCGTTTCTATGACAGCGAAAGAGCCCCATCCCGTAGGACGGAATGTCGAAGGCGCTCCACCCGATTGGGTTGTCTCCGGTAAAGTACTGCAGATACCACCCCAGGTAAGGAGAGTCGAACGACGACGGCCATGCCGCTGGGATAACTTTCTTGAATCTCTTCTCAAGGTCCTTGAAAAAAATGGCAAACTCTTCCATCACTTCTTTAGGGGGACGGGCTTTTTCCAAGAGGTAGTCGCGAGTTAGTCCGTGGATATTGGTGGCTGCCTCGAGCTCGGCCGCTCCTTCCAAGGGTTGAAGCTCCGCGTAATAGCCAAGGCTCTCGTCGGCCCACCATTGTCCACTAGAGTCCGAGCGAACAACGATAGCTCCGATAGAGACAAGACTAAAGATTCCTGGAAAAGGTCCGGAGGCTTCCACATCGACCGAGAGATACACCATGTCGAGCGTAGTGTACCACAAGTCACGGAGAGGTTTTTCTTCTTTAGAGAAAAAATCACCGACATCGTCGAAACCGTCGTGTAGGAGAGGTTATGCAGATTACTGTCGAGCGTTTCGATTGGACCCATCATCAACCGGACCTTATGGTTCTCGTGGGGGATCCGTTTTTGAATTTTCTGGGGAGTTTCCAGGGGGAGCTAGCCGCTAGAGTGGCGGGATATGGCGAAGGTTTCGCCGCCGGTCGGCTGTCTCGGGAGATCGCCTTTTCCGTGGTGGAGCCGTCAACCGGCCGCCTGGTTGACTACCTCTATTTTCATACTTCCACCGAGAAGGGTTTCACCGCGACCGAAAATCTCAAGACCTTCGTCAGTCGAGCTCTTCGATTGGCATCGGAGACAGGACGCAAAAAAGTTGGTGTTTGCTTACGCGGTCCCGACGGGGAGGGTCTGATCGAAGCGCTAGTGGAGGGGGCCCTGGTCGGAACCTTCAAATTTACTGATTTCCTCAAAGACAACACCGATCGCTTCGCTGAAATGGAGCTGATCCTCTATCCTCCCACCCCGACCCCCACGGTGCGCTCTGCGGCCGAATCGGTAGCGGCGGAGGCTCCCGCCGAGCGCATTGAAGAGCCTATGAGTGAAGTGGCCGAGCAGGTCATCGAGGAGACTCCTGATGCCTTCGTCGCCAATGAAGAAGACCCGTGGCCGGCGGCCCCCGAGGAGCCGACTGAGTCCGAGGGGGTTGAGGCCGATACGGAAGTCGTTAGCACGTCTGACGCCGTGGCGGACAGCCAGGCGGAGATCTCCGATTCGGTGGCGACGGAAGATACGCCTGAGAGCCCGCTGACCAAACCCGCGGTTGGCTGGACCGAGGAAGAGCAGTCGGCCTGGAGGACCAAGGACGAGGGGGCGGTTCGCGTGGGTGGATCTTTCGGCCGGGGCGTCAACCTGGCCCGCACGCTGATCGCCCAGCCCGCCTCGGTATGCACCCCGAGCTACCTGGCCAAAGCCGGTGAGACGATCGCGAAGAAGTATGGCTTCGGCTACCGAGCCTTAGGGCTCAAAGAGCTGGCCAAAGAGAAGTTTGTCGGTCACCTGGCCGTGGGTGGGGGATCGTCCAATGCGCCCACGATGTTCGAATTGACGATAGAGCCTAGCGTGGCCACCGATGTTCATCTTGTCCTGGTAGGTAAGGGAGTGACTTTCGACACCGGCGGAATCAGTATCAAGCCGGCCGATAAGATGCACTTGATGGTGGGGGATATGTCGGGGGCCGCCGCGGTTCTTGGAACGATGGACATTCTGGGCCAGATCAAGCCCAGTATCAAGGTGACCGCCATCATCGTCTCGGCTGAAAATTCACCGGACGGCAAGAGCTTTCGGCCTGGCGACATTTTGAGATACAAGAACGGGCTTTCCGTCCATATCGAAAATACCGACGCGGAGGGGCGTCTTCTGCTGGCCGACGGCTTGATCCGAGCTGGAGAGCTAGGGGCCACTCACGTGATCGATATCGCCACCTTGACCGGAGCGTGCTCTCGGGCCCTGGGCCCATCCTTCACGGGAATAATGGGAGCTAATCGAAAGCTGGTGAACGCCATCACCAAGGCCGGAGGCAACCACGGAGAATCCTATTGGAGGCTTCCCCTTCCGGTCGAATACCGCTCGATGCTCAAAACCATCCACGCGGACCTCAATAATGTCGGCGGGCCGAACGCGGGTGCGACGACGGCGGCGCTCTTCTTGCAGGAGTTTGTTCCGGCCAGAACCCCCTGGGTCCATCTCGATATCGCGGGAACCTTCTGGAAAAGTAAGGCCTGGAAGTATTATCAAGAGGGCCCCAGCGGGACCGGCGTCAAGACCCTGGCTGACTTAGCTCTGCGTTGGCATGAGCATATGGCCTGAGGTCGGATTCGAGCGGGGCGGGACGTGGACAATTTGCGAGCCGAGCACCAGGGAGGCGAGCCGGCGAGAACGGTGGCCGCGAGTCCCGAAGGGGTTCAGGTCGCCCGTCAGGCGAAAGATTTCCTGCGTCAGGGACAGTGGTCGCCAGCGATTGAGCTGTATCGACAGCTGTTGGAGAGCTTCCCCGAGGACATGGAGTTGCGCCGGCACGTGCTGCTTTCTGCTTTCAGGTGGAAGGACTACAAAGAGGTGCTCGCTCAAACCCTGGCGCTCGCCGACCTTGCCTTCGCCGACGGCGATTCTCACTCAGGTCTAGAGCGATACGGAGAGATTCTCCGCTTGCCGGAACTGGTAGCCGGCGATCAGGGACCGGAGGCGGCTCAACAGGTCGCTGAACTGGTGGAACCTCTCAAGGCGGATATCTACTTTGTCTACGGAGATCACTACCTGGGTACCGGACAGCACGAGCTGGCACTTCAGTATTTTGATGTCAGCGATCGTATCATGCCCGGACGCTGGGAAACCTATTGGGGACGCGGCCAAGCTCTGCTTCTTAAGGGCGACAAACGTGAAGCGGTCAAGTCTTTATACCAAAGCATTCAGGTCGCCCCCAACGAAGCGGCATCGGCTTACGAACTGCTGGGTGAAATTCTCTTGGGGGAGGGCCGGGAGCTACAAGATTTGCGGAAATACTTCGTGCGCGCCTCCAGTATTTTCGAGACTTACGACTGTCACGACGACGCTCTGCGGGTCACCTTCAGATGGCTCCAGCTCGAACCTCAGGATCGAGAGATGGCGGACCGCGCGCGTCTGTTAACTCAAAGGATCCACTCGGCCGGATAAATTTGAAGGAATTTCATAGGAGCCTTTCCCTCGGTTGCGAAGGCTTCCTCCCATGACAACATTGGACGCCATTGTGCTTGGCATTGTGGAGGGAATCACCGAGTTTTTGCCCGTCAGTTCGACCGGTCACCTGCTGGTGACCCAAAGACTGCTTGGGATCCCTGAGTCAGAGGCGGCCAACTCTTTCGCCATCGTGATACAGGTTGGAGCGATCTTGGCGGTCTTGAGGTTGTATGGCAACCGACTTTCACAAATCGTGGCCGGCCTTCGGGGAGAGAACCCGGAGGGGCGACGGTTGCTCGAATGCTTGGTCGTCGCCTTCCTGCCCGCGGCGGTCGTGGGACTCCTCTTTGACGATATGATCGAGGCCTATCTCTTCGGGCCGTTGCCTATCGTGGCGGCCTGGATCGTGGGCGGGTTCGTCATCTTGTGGTGGTCGAAGACCCGGGGTAAACGCGAGGGCGGACAGGACCTCGCGGCGTTACATTGGCGTGCCGCCCTCGGGATCGGACTGATCCAGTGCGTGGCCATGTGGCCCGGAACGAGTCGCAGCTTTGTGACCATCCTGGGCGGCGCGGCGGTTGGGCTTTCTCTGCCGGCCGCGGTGGAGTTTTCCTTTCTTTTAGGGGTGGTGACTCTAGGAGCGGCTTCTTGCTACTCGGGCCTCAAGCACTGGTCGAGCCTGGGTGAACTCGGGATGGTTCCGCTCTTGATCGGGATCGTGGCTTCCTTTATTTCCGCTTACGTCGCTGTTCGCTGGATGGTCGACTGGATCAATCGACGAGGGTTGGCTGTGTTCGGCTACTGGCGGATCGGCGCTGGACTTCTGGTCGGCTATCTGGTCGCCATAGGCTGGATGAAGTAGGGCGAAGGTCTTTAAGTCAGATGAGGTCCGCGGCGGTCTCGCCGGGCGGAGAGAGAAGCTCCAGCGGGTCGCTCGTTTCAGCCTTTTCATGAGCGGGCCGAGTGGCATCGAGGCAGATGGCCACCACCATGTCACTCATCACGTTGACGGCGGACCTACAACGGGCTATCAACCAGTCGACAGGCATGATCAAGGGAATCACGGTGGCCACCGCGGCTTCCGGAAGTCCGGCGGAGGTGAGCACCAGAGGAAGAACGATAAGTCCGGCCTCGGGGATCCCGGCGACGCCGACGCTTGCCATCACCGAGGCCAGCAGCACTCCGATCTGTTGCTGCAGACCGAGATCCCAGCCAAGCGCCTGGGCGAGAAAGAGCGCAGTCATCGCCTCGTACAGCGTGATGCCGTCGTTGTTGAGATTGGTCCCCACACAGGCGGCCAGGCGGCCCGATTTTTCCGAGACTCCCATTTTCTCTTTGAGGCAGCGCAGGGTCACCGGAACCGTGGCCAGCGAGCTGTTGCAGGAGAGGCCCGTGACGATCGCGTCGGCTCCGCCGCCAAGATAAACCTTGGGACTTTTACCCCCTAACAGGTAGGCCAACAGGGGATAGTAGATGAGGGCATGGATGGCCAGGCCCAGCAAAACTGTGCCCAGAAAGACTCCCAGGATCTGAAAGATATGGAGACCGGTGGCTCCCACGACCTGCGCGACCAGGCCGAACACGGCCAGTGGGACGGTTTTAACCACCCATTCCAGCATGGTGATGAGAACTTCCAGGGCACTTTCCACAAAGTTTTCCAGCGTGGCCAGGGAAGTGCGACCCGCCGCCGTCTGAAGTTCTCGAACTCTCCGTAGCGCCGCTCCCCCCAACAACCCACACAAGACGATGGTGGCGACATTGTTGGAAAGAAAGGGTTCGATCAAGCTTTCAGGGACATATCCGGCAAGATTTTGAATCGGGTTGAGGGAGGCGCCTTCGGCAGATTTTGGACCTTCCTCGGCCGCGACTTCGAGTTTCAAGGTGTCGAGATGGTCCCGCCAGGCGTGGCCTGGCTTGAGAAGATTCATGATCGTCAGGCCGATGGCGAAAGCCACCATCAGGTTTCCGAAACAGATGGAGACCAGCCGGACTCCATCGTTTCCGGTGATGCGAGTCTTGACGAAGGCGTCGAGAATCGCGAAGAGGATCAAAGGAGCGGCCAGCGTTTTGAGCAGCCGGATGACTAGCATCCCGAGTAACCCGAGATCTTTGGTGGTGATAGCGCCGATGATGGGCGCTTCTTTAAAAATAACCCCGATCATGGCGCCAAAAGCGACTCCGAAGAGGACCTGGGCGTAGAGCGGAATGCGACGACGACGGGGGGTAATGGAATGAGCCTCGGACACGGTGAGGGCCATTTCCGTATCCGAGGCGAGTTTCCCGCCCCTGGAAGCCTTGAGGATCTGGCCCGGAAGAACTTCCGGGCCAGATCCTTAAAGTTAGATCGTTAAGGAAGGGGTTTGGGGAATGGGTTGTGAGGTTCCTCATCGAGAGGATCGCCGGGAATATCACGCGGCCTTTCGCCGGGCTCTATGATGGGCGACTCCAAAAGAGGGTCGTGGACATTATTGTTGAGGTCCTGCTCGGGCTTAACCTCTACCTCATTGTCGGTTTCAACATCATCCCGCAGGTCATCCGAGGTGTCGGCCGTGTCGTCCCAGAAGGGCTCCTCTTGACTACGCTCGGGAGAGGTGGGATCCGGTTTTCGGAACTGGGTTCCAGGCACTTCCATCGCTATGACGGTGGGACTATCAACAGAACTGTGGATTTCGGAGCTCGGCGCGGCGATAGCGGGGAAGGACAACGCCGCGGCGAGCATCAAAGTGGCAAGACGCATGGCTAGAAAGCCTCCTTTCTCGCTTGTCTACGAGTCTAGCGTAGTCGATGAAGCGCCGAGGAGACTAGACGCCCGGGGATAGGGCGCGGGCTAGCCATCGTATAGCATCCTTAACGGAATCTTCTTTCGCTCCGCCGCGCATCAACTGCGTTAGAAGAGCCGCTCGACCATGACGTTCATCTGTTTCTTCCACCAGGGCCAGTCATGGGAGACGTCATAGCCCCAAAGATCGAAGTTGTGAGGCACGCCTCCTCGCACCAGGCTTTCATGCATGTGGCGAGACCACTCCACCCTTTCCCATGGGCCCTGGCCGCAGATGACGTTAATGCTGGCCGTGTCGAGCAGCCATTTGTGGGGAGAACTCCCGGCATGGCTGAGAAAGCAGGTCGGGTTATGGAAGTAACAGAGGTCATTCCAGTATCCGTCGAGATAAGTGGTAGGGTCGTAGAACCCGCTCATACCGATAACCCAGCGGAAGGTTTGGGGATGGCGCCCAAAAGCGTTCATTGCGTGATAGGCGCCCATGCTGGCCCCCGCCGTGGCGATGGCGATGGGTCCGCCGCAATTGCCGTGAATAAAGGGAACAAGTTCTCGCATCAGATAGCGGTCGTAGAGTTCTTGCCTCCACACTCGCTCTCCGGGATGGATACCGTCATCGAACCAGCTGAGGTCGTTGATCGCGTTGCAACTGACGATTTTGACCCGACCGGCGTTAATGTGGTGGGCCAGGGCGTCGATCATCCCAAACCGTTCCAACTCTTCGAAGTCGGCTGAAGCGGTGGGGAAGAACAGAATGGGGATCCCCCAGTGACCGTAGACGGCGACGGGCATCTGGAGACCAAGATTGGGACTAAACCAGGTGTGCTTTTCGACTTTCACGTCTAACTTGCGGAAAGTTCAGGCATGGGTACACCCAGAGCTTGAGCGACCGCTTCCAACTGCGAGCGTTCCACCTCGGCCACCCTGTCGTCGGCGTTGGCTAAGGCAACGAGATACTCCATGATGGCGGTCTTTCCGTCGCTATCCACGAGGTCGCCGAGTTTGGAGGCGAGCTCCTGAGCCGAGGGGAGGTCTTCCATCCCTTCCAGCAGCGTCTCGAAGACTAGGGGAGAAAAACCCGGAAATTTCTCAGCGCCTAGATTCGAGGCCACGGTCTTTTCCCGAGAATCGATCTCTCCGTCAGCGGCGACTAAAAGTGCGGCGAGCGCCGCGGCGACGGTGGGAATATCAGCTTTTTGCATGGTTATATTCTCCCAGTTCCCCCGAGCCACTTTCGCGGTCGCGGGATTTTCTCCACAGATGTTGGATGGCGATCTCTGTCTCCCTGCTAAAGACACTCGATCAGTCGAATGTCGATCACTTCGGGAAAGCCCTTGGCTTCCACCGAGGGGCGTTTGGTGGTGCGAAACTTCGATTCCGGTAGCATACTCGCGAGGTATTCACTGACGATAGTTTCTCCGGGTCCGGCGGCCGAGCAGAGACGCGCGGCCAAATTGGTGGTCGACCCGAAAGCAGCATACTGCAGATAGCTCTCATGGCCGATGGTGCCCACGTAGGCCGGGCCGTGATGGATTCCGATGCCCACTTGACACGGCAGGCCAGGCCACGCGCGGGAAAACTCCTGGGCGGCCTGATGGATCTCCAAGGCGGCTTGACAAGATTGCAGCGCTTGCTCGGCCGGAGGGATCTCCAGCGGTGCTCCCCAGATAGCGAGCATCGCGTCGCCGATATACTTTTCCAACGTCCCACCATGGCGAAAGACCAGGGGAACGATGCGAGAAAAATAGTCGTTGAGCCAGGCCGCGACCCTTTTGGGAGGCTGCTCGTAGCTGATTCCCGTGTAGTTACGAATGTCACAAAAGAGAATCGTGACGGAGAGCTCGGCTCCCGCCAGAGGCCCCTGCGAGCCGCGCAGGATCTTGTCCATCGTGCTAGGGGGAAAAAACCGTCGCAGCCGGTCTTTGATCAAAGATTCTTTCTGCGCCTGAGCCGTTAGCCAGCTATTGGCCACGGACACCGCGGCCAGGGCCGCGAAACCAACCAGGAACTCTTGCTCGGCGCTGCTACTCAAAGGGCGAGGGTCCAGGCAATCGAGGTATAGAACCCCCCAGATTCGGTCTGTTGTGCGAAGGGGTAGAGCGACGCAGGTCCGGACGTTTTGCATCTGAACACTGCGGGCTTTCTCCACTCGCCGGTCCAGGGCCGCGTCGCCGATAATCAAGGCTTCCCCCTGCAAGACTTGCTTAAGGATCGTCTGACTGACCACCGCGGCGGGCCGCCCGCGCGCTTGGCGATGGCGATGGAACAGAAACTCCCCGTCACGCTCCGGGTCCTGAACCCAGACGGCGGCTCGATCGAAACTGCCGAACATCAGCGAATACTTGAGAATTTCGTCGAGTTTTTCTTCCAGTGTTCCGGGCCTAGACAGGGCGACACTGAGATGAAGTAAGCTCTGTCCCCCTTTTCGATTGACGGTGACCTGAGGGATCGGTTCCACTGGAAAACTGCGCTGAGGCGGAGGTGGATCGGGAGCGAGCAGGATCTGATCGCCTGAACGAAGGCGGGTCTGATAGACTCTTTTTCCGTTAACGAAGGTTCCTCCGGGGCTCTCGAGGTCATCGAGGGTCACCACTTTGTTGGAACGTTCGATCCTGACATGGCGAGCGGCTGCTTCCGGAATGACCACGTCGCAGTCGGGGGCGCTACCCAGGACCAGGGTCGAGGAGGTTGAGCGTACGGCTTTGGGCGGTCCCGAGTCCGAGGCCACGATAAATACCAGCACATCACCGTCGAGCGTGAAGATCACCATGCGCTTGGAACTATTGGAGCATTGACGAAAAATTCCCCCGAGGGAAATTACCTTCGCGAAGTGGAATGTTCTTCTAATGTCGGAGAGACCTCAGCCGTTCCATCACTCGAACGGGCCTTCGCGCCTGGTCGCCTTTTGTTCGCTGCTCATCGTGTTGGTCATGGGTTATCACTTGAACCTGGATCCATTAGTGGAACTGCTGGGGCTAGCTCATACCAAGATCGTCAGGGACGGCGGGACACCGATCATGCTGGTGGACCATCTCTCCTCCTCCGAGGCGCCCGTGATATCCCGCATTCTTCAAGGTGAAGTTTGGGGTAGACACAGAGCTCAGGGGCTGGGAATTCTGCTGCCTATGCTAGGTCTCACGGTTGCCTTCGCCGGGCTCTTGGGCGCCGCCCTGCCTGCCTTTGATCGCGACCCCTCGGTGCCTCGCCGAAAAGCTCTTCTACCTCCGGTGGGGTTGGGTCTTCCCCTTTTTCTGGGTGCGTGCGTGGCGGCCGTGTCTTCCATAGCGCCTATTTACGCTTTGCTTCCATGGGTTATTTGCGCCCTCGCCCTGTCCCTCTCGACCGGCTTTCCCCTCTCCAGGGCGACCGCTAGGGTAAGGCTTTGTGCCGCGTTGAGTGGTGCGCGATGGTTCTGGCTGGGCTTTTTACTGCTTTCTCCCGTGGGTTTTTTTCGTTGGGATTACGACCTCACCCAGGGCGCGTCCAACGGTCCGAGCGCGTCCGAGTTATTGACCGTCTCGGTTCTCGTCGGGGTGCTCTACTGGGGCGAACGATCTCGGCGAGCCGGGGAGCCGTCCGATTGTCCATGGGCGAGTTTGGGCTCGGCCGAGCTTTGGATTCTTTTGCCCAGCCTGGGTGTCGCGATGGCCGTCGGCTCGCTTCGCGGAGCTATGCTTCCCAGCTATCTCTTGATTAGTCTGGCGAGCGGCTTGCTGATCGTGGGCACTCGGTCTAAGCGATCCGCGAAGCTGCTGTCATTGTCTGTGATCGCCGCGATACTGGCGTGTTGGCTTATCACCACCCACGCGTTTGGGACCCGACAATGGGGACAATCGGTAGGCTGGGAACGACCGGAAATGGCGCGAGCGCGGCAAGGCTTGGCTCAAGAGTTCGGTAGCCAGGTCCGGATCGCCGAGATCGACGGGATGACCTTGCTGGTGGGATGCAATCTCGATGTCGCTCGCCAGTCGGAAGCGTTAGGCCTGGCGACACAGTATCTGGGTGAACCGCCCTCTTCGGTCAGTGTCCGCTCTAGACGTTGGGAAAGAGGCGCTCGAATTCTCCTGTCACTCACGGTGACGATCTTTCTGGTGGTTCCGACTTTCCTCTTGACGGTCGCTCCGCCGGGCCGGCGTGGACGGTCTTTCCGTGGTGCCTGCGCGTTATTGGCCAGCTTCAATTTGGCCTTTGCTTTGGGAGCGGCTCTGGGATGGTTTTGGTTGGAACCGCTCCCTCACCTGGCGGGGTTTGGCCTGATGGCTCTGTTAGCCTGGATGGGGCGCGGACACGCCCGCGAGTGGGTGGATGCCTGGATTTCGGAAAGTGTCCGGCGTCGCAGAAGTTTAACATAGCCATGCTAAAATAGTCTCGGCGCACTTCATCTCATGGTGCAAGAGAGGCGTGGATGGAAAAATCCGTATTCTCCTCGTGGCGTGTCGGGCTTGGCCTCGGGCTAGTCGTGACTTTCGCCACCCTACGCGACGACCTGAGCTCGTGGTTCGTGCATAGCCTACAACCCGCCGTCAGGCCGGAGACTATCCTTGTGATGGCCCTTTTGTCCGGGGCCATGGTCCTGTTGGGTCAAGCTCTTCAAATGGCCTTCATGCGGGGGGTCTCGGTGTCTTGGGGCGCCTCTCGAATCTCCCAGAGCTGGCTCTGGGCTCCCATGATGGCCCTCGCGGGGGCCGCTATGGCCGAACCTGCCGGAGGAGTCAGCCCCAGCACCTTGCTTGTCCCCTTTGTACTTACCGCAATCGTGCTCGCTGTGATGGCTCTCTCCCGACGACCCTCGATTCGTTGGACCAGAGAATTGATGCTCGGCCTATCTTTGTTTCGCTGGTACTACCTGGGCGGGCTTCTGGGTACGGCATCCTCCAAGCCCTGGCTCAGCCCTTCGGCGGAAGACCTGATCGTCTATGCCGTGATTTTCTTGGCACTGCACCAGGCGACTCGTAAGGTCCGAAGGGTCGACCGAGCTCGGTTCCCGAGCGGGCTCGATTCGCTCGTCGCCACCTACGATTCTCTAAGTGTCGGGATCCTGGTGGAACTGTGCCTCATCCTTCCGCTATCGCTTTTTCTCGGCGCCGGGTCTCGTCTGTCTCTGGTGGACTGCCTGCCTTCCTACCTGGCTCTGATGACCGCGAACGCGCTGCTTTTAAAGTGGACGGTGGAAGGCCCAAACCCGACGCCCAAGGGATATGAAAGGTTGGTCGGCTCAGTCTCTCGAGTGTTCGCCGTTTCGGTCGCCTTTATCTGGATTTCCGCTTTGATAGCCAGGCCACCTGACCCAGGATTCGTTCCCGCTCTAACGATATTGCTGACGATGGGGCTCTTGCGGGGTAGGCCTTGGGGATCCCAGCCCAGTCGTCGTCTTCCGCCGGACTTCCCCGAAGCAGTGGTTCCCAATTCGGCCGCTCCCCTGGGAAGGAGATTCTGGCAAGCCACGGGAGCGGCTTTGTTATGTCTCGGTATTGCTCTTGTTTCGTTGAAATTGCCATCTGACCACTGTCAGTCCGGTCCCCTCTTGAATGCGCACTACAACTTGAGAGCCACCAGCGGTTGGAGATTTCGACTTCAGCCGACGACGGAAGGGAGCGCAATTTTAGCCTATCAGCGCGGCTTAATGTGGGACTCGTGGACTTCCCAGAAGGAGATCTCGCGGGCCGAGGCCGCGGTGCGCCAGGCGTGGCCACAGGTGCGATTGGTTCTAGTGGAGGTTCGCCCGGGGGTCTGGGAGGCGTTAGCCGAAGCGCTCTTTCTGACCTTCGCACTGGTGCAATTCGCGGTGCTTGGTATAATCTTCGGAAAAATTCAGCCTCCGGAAGCTCGGCTCTGGTCGCGGGGCCTCCTGGTGACAGCGGGTTTTTTCGGGGCTCTCGGCATGGCCAGCGCCTGGGGATGGCTATGGCTCAATTCGCACCTGCTTTTTCTGGGCTTCGCCTGTCTGACCTTTATGTCATGCTGGACTCCTCGGACTTTGGCTAGTCATGGAAACGAGTCTTTAGAAAGCTTGCGTGCTTGTTGGCAACAGATCCGAAGTTTGCCTCATCGAGAGCGCCCCAATACGCTTGAGGTGACTTTGGGACGAAACTTGTGGGAGCTTTCGACAGGCCTTCAAGAGAAGGTCCGCGAGACCGCGGAAAGTTTAGGAATACCCACTGTCATCGCGCGGGTGGTTCACGACGATCGGGGAGCGCCTGATCAGTATAAGATTAGCCACGGTCCGCGAGAGCTAGGTCGTGGAACCCTATATCCAGACTCACGGTTGCTCGTCGGGCCGGCCAGTCGGGTGGCTCCGTTTGGAACTCCTTTCGCCGAACCGACCCACGGAATGCCGGCGGTTTGGGTCCACCCTCTTCAAGAGGCAGCGAATCAGCCGGTGGAGGGCTGCCGCTGGATTGAACCCCGAAAGGTCTTAGCTGAGCATCTGGCCCACCTCTGTCAACAGTCAGGTTCCCACTTTCTCAACGAAACGGCGGTGGAAGCGATCCTCGAGCGCTGGGAGGCGGAACTTCCAAGTCAGGTGCTCCCGGTTCGGCGGAACTATGATGTGTGTCAGTTGCTCGACATCTTTCGGGGCCTTCTCGAGGATGGGGTCTCGCTTCGCGACCGACGCGCCATCCTAGCGGCATTAGCCGGTCCCTCGGTTGACTCTCGAGAGGGGCTCGTCAAATGCCGGCATGCCCTACGCCACGAGTTTTGCGCTCGCTACGCCGACGGGTCGGGTATTATCTCGGCGGTGGTGATTCCGAGGATTTCCTCCGACCGTCGCGATCTGGCGAGTCGCGCGGTCGAGGCTCTCGAGCAGGGTTTCGAGAGCGGTTATCATCCCATCCTGTTGGTCCCCGCGGCCAGGGTTGATGCTATGCGAGATGCGCTGCAGGCCCACTGGGAAAACCCGCCGGCCGTCCTTACCACGGAAGAGCTCTCCGAGAGGTTCCGGCTAAAGATCGTCGGCACGGTGTAGTTCGAGTCGGGAGGTTCGGAGGCTGGGGTACGGAAGGCTTCGAGTATGCTAGTCCGTGACATCATGCATCCCAATGTCTACTGTGCCACCGCCGACATGCCGGCGAGGGCTCTCTATATCGAACTTGTGGCCAACGGCATCGAGGGTGCTCCGGTGCTCGACGAATACGATAACCTGGTGGGGGTCGTCTCTTTCACGGACTTCGCCGCTTGCATCGCTGGTGGGCTCGGCAGTGGCCATAGCGACTACTATGGACGTTCTTCCGAGGAGCCGTCGGAGGCCCACGCCGATTCGATCGGCGACTCCGTTGTGGTGGGCGAGATTATGAGTCCACGCATTCATCAGGTCCATTACGACTCTACCGTGGTGGAGGCTCTGGACTTGATGATCGAGGAGAGTATCCACCGGGTGGTGGTCACTCACAAGGGTCGAGTGATCGGGATCCTGACCTCAGGTGACCTCATGAGAGAGTTTCGCCAGGTCCTGGTGGGTCCCGAGGAACCGTTGGAGCTTGAAGAGGAAGAGGACGAGGTGGAAGTTTAGTGGTTCCGGACCCACTTAGCGAGCAAAGCGCGTGAGGAGCTTCTCCTCAACCTCGGGTGAGGCACCCTCAAAGCCCACCACATCGAGAATTCGTTGGGCTTCCATCGAACCTTCCTTGTCGGCTATCAAAGCCCTGACGATCCCCTCGGCGCAGAGCACGTCACCTCGGTAGAAGCGTTGTTGGATATAAAACCAGCGCCCTTCCCATCCCAGGATACGGCTTTCGAGTCGGAACTTTTGGAAGGGATTGAGCTCTTTGCGAAAGTTGATGAAGGCCGAACCGACGATCGGTCTCCATCGTTGTCGTAGCGCCTCCTTTCCCAGGCCTGTTCTCACCACGAGATCCAGGCGTCCAAGGTCCATCAAAGTCAGATAGCGTCCATTATTCATATGAAAGTTGATGTCGAGGTCGTTGGGGAAGACGCGGAATTCCAGGACACTGGTTTCCAACACTCCGAGCGGCGGTCGTTGACGGAGGGAGAGTAGTACCGTGAGAATTCGAAACCAAAGGTTCATATGTAAACCACTTTAGCACGGCGCGGTGAGGGAGGCAAGGAGCCTACTCCTGGACTTCGAACATCTGGGGTTATGGAGCTCCCTCTTTTCGCTCAACTGAACCAGGCGGAGACTGTTCTTATCGCCGGAGCGGGAGGTGGATTTGACGTCTACGCCGGGCTCCCGCTCATGCATTGGCTGGAGGCGGCGGGAAAGAGGGTCCATCTGGCCAATCTTTTCTTTCGTCGAGCTAGGTACCTACACCGGGAAGGCTCCCATTCGTGAGCTGTTGGAGGTGGACGCGAGCTCGAAGTGCGGGTCTCCCTATTCACCGGAGTTGACGCTTTCACGCTGGCTGAAGGTTCAAGGACGCGCCCAGCCAGTCTATTCTATCGCCCGAGCCGGTGTCCGAGGAGTGACACGAGCCTATCGCTGGTTGTATGAAGAGTTGGGATTCGACACTGTGATCCTCGTCGACGGCGGTACCGATATCTTGATGCGAGGTGACGAACCGGCTCTGGGAACTCCCCAGGAAGATATCGCTAGTTTACTGGCAGCTGAAGCGCTCGATGAAGTTACTCGAAAGCTCGTGGTTTGTCTGGGCTTCGGAGTGGACACCTTTCACGGTGTCTCGCACGCCTGCGTGCTGGAGAACATCGCCGACATGGTGCAAGACGGCGGATATCTGGGGGCTTGGAGCCTCACTCGCGAAATGATGGAGGCGAAGTTCTACTGTGACGCGGTGGAGTACGCCACGTCCGCTTATCCCCGTATGCCCAGCATTGTGAACAAGAGTATTACATCCTCCATTTTGGGCTGGTTCGGAGATCGTCATTTCACCGACAGAACCCAAGGTTCCAAGCTTTTCTTAAACCCACTCATGGCTCTATACTGGGCTTTCAGACTCGAGTCGATCTCTTCACGGCTATTGTATCGCGACAAGGTTCTTGAAACCGAGAGCTACTTCGAACTCGACCTTGCTATCGATAGGTTTCGTGACGGCTTGCCTCAACTGCGCCCCTGGACTTCTATTCCCCATTGACCGGGATAAGGTCGGACCATGTCGAAACCGGTCCGATGATGTGGGATGCCATCGTGGTCGGCTCGGGGTTTGGAGGGAGTGTGGCGGCGCTTCGAATGGCCGAGCGAGGGCAGCGAGTGCTGGTCCTTGAGAAGGGGGGGCGACTTGAAGCCCACGACTTCCCTCACACCAATCGGGATGTCAGGCGATGGTTGTGGGCCCCGGCTCTCGGTTTTCGTGGCCCCTTCCGTCTGAGTTTCTTCCCCCATCTGACAGCTCTGAGCGGTGTCGGTGTCGGTGGTGGCTCGTTAGTTTACGCCAACACCTTGCCGGTGCCGGAGGAAGGCTTCTTTCAGGCGCCCAGTTGGTCGGGACTTGCCGATTGGAAGATGGAGCTGGAGCCTCACTATCGCACGGCCCAAAAAATGTTGGGCGCCACCACCAATCAGCGACCGGCCGATGCCGACCACGCGATGGCCCGGATGGCCGCGCGGCTGGGACAGGAAAGCAACTTCCGGCTGAACCCGGTGGGAGTCTATTTCGGCGCCGCGGGTCAACCGGGCGGGGATCCGTACTTCGAGGGTCGAGGTCCCGAACGGTCCGGCTGCGTCGGTTGCGGCGGATGCATGCTGGGGTGCCGCTTCAATGCCAAGAACACCCTGGACAAGAACTATCTCTGGTTGGCCCAGAAGGCGGGAGCACAGGTTCGGGCCGACACTGAGGCGACCTGGATCGCTCCGTCGCAGGGCGGCTATCGAGTCACGGCCGGACCCGACGAGCTCTGGGCCCGTCGGGTCTTTCTGGCTGGCGGGGTTTTGGGAACGGTGCCTCTTTTACTTCGACTCAAGGCCAGCGACGCGGGCCTTCCCCAGCTCTCCGATCGGGTAGGAGATTTCGTGCGGACTAACTCGGAAGCTCTGATCGGAGTTGTCTCATCGCGACACGACCAGGATTTCTCCACCGGTGTCGCTATCGGCTCGATTTTTAAGACCGATGAGCATTCTCATATCGAACCGTGTCGCTATCCCGCGGGCTCGGACTTCTTCCGCTTTCTTTCCGCCCCGCACGTGGCCGGTCGTCACGCGGGGCAAAGGTTGATGAATCTTCTCACCACTCTTGTTCGCAATCCACGGGGATACTGGAACGCCGTGACCGGTGCGCGCCAAGCCGAGCGCACCACCATCTTGCTCTACATGAGAACCCTGGACGGGCATCTGCGTTTGCGCCTAGGTCGAAGCCTCTGGACAGCATTTCGAGAGGGTCTTTTGACCGCGCCCGGGGAGGGGCCGATGCCGACCAACGCCATTCCCGAGGCCACCGAACTTGCCCGCCGCTACTGCCGCGAGGTGGACGGCTACGCGTTGAGTCTGTTCAGCGAGACGATTTTCGGAATTCCGACGACCGCGCACATTTTGGGAGGAAGCTGTATGGGCGCCGGTCCCGAGGAGGGAGTGATCGATCGCGACCACCAGGTCTTCGGATATCCCGGACTCTACGTGGTTGACGGCTCGGCTGTCTCGGCCAATCCGGGTGTCAACCCCGCTCTAACGATCACGGCACTGGCCGAACGGGCTCTGTCCAAGCTAGAATTCGGCTGCTAAAGCCGGGGAAACTCAAACCTTAAGAATAGACAAAGATGCATAGCTGCAAAGAACAGGGCCTCCAAAGCGATGAGAATCAGCTGTCATAGGTGGTGACAGTTGTCTCCAGGAAGTTGTAGCTCCCTTCTAAAGTGCGGTGTTGACCAGCCCGTACATCGGCATGACCACGCCCAGAACCAGCAAACCCACCAGAACCGCCACGATGGCCATGAGGATCGGCTCTAGCATGGTGGTCAAAACCTCCAGACGATGCTCGGTGTCTTCTCCCAGCGTGCGTTGAAGCTTATGGAACATCTCAGGCATTTGGGCGGATTCCTGACCCACCATCACCAGACCGGCCATCATGGATGGATAGGCCTCCGGATGGTCTTTCATGAAAGCAGAAAGGTCGCCGCCGTGGCTAAGATAGAGCAAGCCTTTGTCCACATGGGACATGACCATGGGGCTGCCCGAGGCCAGGCTGGAAAGCCGGAAACTCTTCAGGATGTCGACCCCGGTTTCCAGTAAGATAGCCATAGCAGAGGCAAATCGGCTGGCTCCGTAGTCGCGCAGCAGTCCGTTCATCACAGGTAGCCTGGCCAAAAGCTTCCATGCGGCTAGGCGATTTTTAGGAACTTTCAGGCTCTGACCGGCGAAATAGAGCGCTCCCACAAAGGCAACGATGGCCAAAGTCGTAAACATCGGACTGCGCAAGGCTTCGCTTATTTTCACCATGACCGCGGTCACGGCCGGAAGCTTTCCCACCACCGACTGCTGGGAATCGGCAAAAGCGGGGAAGATGCCCACAAAAAAAGCCCAGGTTAGGACGGTCGTGATGCTTAGCACCAGTGTGGGATAGGTCAGAGCCGAGCGTACTTGGCGGATCAACGCCTCTTCGGTTTCCAGCCAATTGGCGACATTGGAAAGGGTTCGAGCCAGTTGGCCCGTCTCTTCTCCCACCTCGACCATGGCCAGGAAAACCTGCCCGAAGACCCGGGGAAAGGAGCTCATCGCTGAAGACAGATTCCTCCCCATCTCCACGGCTTTGAGAAGCCTGTGCAGGACCACTTCAGTGACTTCGTCTTCAGCGCCATCACACAAGACTTCCAGGGCTTTGTGTAGGCCAACACCGGCTTCGAGCATCACCGCGAGGTGGCGAGTCAGCAATACCAATTGGACTCGAGGCAGTCGAATATCTTGTTCCCACTGGATGGGATTATGCTTGCCGGCCCGGCTCACCGGGAACCTGGTAACGAAATTTGGGCTATCATGCCCCACCTGGCTTGTACTCTTTCCAAGAGGATTAGCGCCAACCGATACTGGCCAACCATGGCCGTGAGGGCAGAATTTGGCGGCGATTGATCAACCTAGGGACTCCGCTGGTGGTTGACCAGTCATACAGGCTGGCGCCGTTGCCAGTGTGGGGGGTGCCCACCGCTTCGGTGCCGTCCCGCGAGAAGCTGAGCACATCGTCGATGATCGGAGCCCCGTACTCGTCTTGAAGCTGGTTGAAAACTCCCGTGAACTCTGTTCCGGTGTCGTTGAGGCTGACGGCCCAGTAAGTCGCGTAGGTAGTCGTGGCGTCACTGAGGCCGGTGACGATCACGGTGGGTTGACTGGGTGAGGGCGGTGCGCGATGGAAACGGAGGTGTGTGTAGTATCCACCAACTATCTCTCCACCAGGAGCGGCACTGAGGTTGGTCCAGTAGTCCACCGTGGGGGGGTAGCTGCTCTGATTGAGCTTACCCACCCAAAGGTTTCGCTTTCTCACCACCGGGGGTCCGGGAGCCATGGTGGTCATTTTCTCCACGGCGATGTATTGACCGTCAGCCGTGATGTCGATGCCACGGCCGTCGCCGGTTCCAGGCGGTGAGGGAAGGGCTCCCAGGCCGGTACCGTCGGGTCTAACCACCCCTATCCCGGTTTGGGTGTTGAAGAAAATGCTGGTTCCCGACTCGTTCCAAACCGGTTTAGAATCTCCGGTCGCGTTGGTGATTTGGCATACAGGCGTGGCATCGGAACCGTCGAGGTTGCTGGTCCACGGCTGGTCAAGATACGCTCCCAAGCGATGGTTCCAGAGAATTTTCGAGCCGTCGGGGGACACATTGACACTCCACGGGGTGGCGTCCCAGGGTAGGATTAGCTCGAAGCCGGTTCCATTCTTGTGCATCTTGTACAAACCCGCCGACCCGGAGGCGATGATCAAATCATCGTCGACTACCTCTATTTCCAAAATTCGAGCAAATCCCGACGAGTTTACAGAGCCGGCCGAGTTGCTCAGCACAAAGGAAAGCCTGAAGGTGTCGCCTACCGCGGCATCATCTGGAGGAACCCAGGAGATCGTCGATTCCCAGATCCGAGCTTTCATGTTCCAGGTTAAGGGCACGCGGCCCCTTTGTGAGAAATATCCGGCGTCGGTGGCCGCCCCGGTTAACTTCTCGGAGGACCAGTCCAAAAACAGATCGTCTCCCGACGGATCAGAAGCGGTAACCTCCACATTCAGCGATCCGGTTCGCGTGACGGTGCCCACCGCGGCCAATACGGGGGCAGCCTGAAGCTTGACGGAATCAATGCGTGGTGGAGCGAAGGCCGGCGCGGGGACGGCTACCGGCGCGGCCGGAGCAGCCATCGGGAAGGGGTGGGTTTCGACCGCCAGCCCGGGCGCGCCGGCGACCATGGAGATGGAGCCGCCTGGCTTGACCAGGATCGTGTGTGCCGCGGCGACTCGAGAAAGTTCGAACAATGGCGGCGGAGTCGTCATGATACCCCGGCCCAGACTTGCGCGCCTGGCGTCCACCGCCGCGCATGCCACGATGTGGTAACTACCGTCCTTTAGAGGCAGATCGTTTGTCGCTACCTTGCCTTGAGCATCGAAGATGATAGCATAATCGGCAAATCCAGGGGGCAGCCAGGTCGCGGGGTCTACCTCTCTGGCTCCGTCAGGAACTAGTCCAACCGTGGCCGTGCCCCAATACCCTACAGCCAGATATCCGTCGCGGAAATCGCCAGAGAAATCTCGACTTCGCGTCACCCGTCCTCGGGAAAGCCCTTCCATCAGATAAAAGGACTGGCAGGTGGGCAGCCCTCTGCTAGGCCAACAGACGGCCACTGGACGCTGCGTGGCAAGGGCTTTGGCTCGGGCCGCGTTCAGTTCGGCCAGCATCGCGAGTGCCACTGCTTCAGAGCCGGCACGTGAGCGCTCGCTGCCGTGCCGCAAAGCACCGGTTCCCAGGAGAAAACCGAGGATGACCAGCGCTACTAGAATTTCGGCCGTGGAGAAGCCTCGCCGAGATCGAGAGGGAAAGGGGGTCATATCGCCTCACCTTGCTTGATAAAGAATAACTCAAAGAAGTGTGGGTTGGCTACCTTGGGCGCACTCGGATTTGGTCGCGGCCGCTGAATCTTGCTGACATCAAGCTCGGCGAAGCAGGTGCTCTTCGCCAATGGCTGAGTGGGCCCTCCCAGGTAGCCGGTGCTGGTGATCCGAACCAACCAGAACTCGCCCTGGGCATACCTGGTATCAATGGCCACCGTGAAAGAGCCCTTGGTGACCCCGTCGGAGTTGGAGATGTTCTCGGTATAGCGATACTGCTTCTGGCTGACGTCCGACCGCGGTGGAAAGTCGTGGTGCTTGGAAAGCTTGGCCATCGCGTCCTCGATACCGGAGCGGGCTATGGCTCGGGCTTGAACCTCCTCGATGGTAGCCGTCGAGGCCTTATTCTGGCCCACTCTCTGCTGTAAGAAGCCCATCGCCATGATCAGAAAGATGCCCATCAGAAAGAGGGTTAGCAGTAGCATCATTCCGCGCTTGCCGAATCTGCTCATCGGTCCACCAGACATTTGAGAACTTCGACCTTGGTACCGGTCTCTACCTCAATGACGATCTCGAACAGTCCAAGCTCGAGCTGACTAGCTTCCAGACTCTTGACTTCAGCGAGTGTGATAGCGGGATCCGTGCCCACTTTGCGCCGTAAGGACGAGCCCGTCCGGTCGTAGACGATCCCTTCCAGATGGGTGGGAGCGAGTGGGTTCCAGGCGTAGGCGTTGGCTGAGGGCAGGGTCAGGGGAAGGCGGGCAGCGAAACCTGATGCGGGAACAAGACTGCTCGGCTTGATGCGAGTCAGGTCAATGGTCGGTCTGGAGGTCGACAGGCCGCTTGGCTCGTTGACCTTGACAGACTGGGAAAAGTCGGCCCGGATCAGCGTGAAGACTGGCCCCAGAATCTGTAAAACGGTCTCTTTCTTGCTGGCCGAGACATTGACCCTGCTCAGCGACGAAGTGAGGTCTGAGAGGACGACCATAAACAGGCCCACCAGAAAGATGGCCAAGATCGCCTCGATCAGCGAAACTCCTCTTCGCTCTCTCCGAGCGGTCATGGTTTGGCCAGCTCGATCTCGTCCGACAGACCGCGGTATTCCTGGCCAAAATAGGTCCCTGTCGCCACCACACGACACCGACCTCCAGTGTACTGACGGTTGCCTGGTGGAAGAATGTAGACGTTGGTGAGAGTTGCCGCCAGACCGTCGCGTGTTTGAGTCGTGATGGTGGCATTCCCGGTTATCGGTTGCACCCCCCACGAGAACTTGACATCGTTGATTTCCTCGCCGTTGACATCGTAAATGACAGCGCGATACTCCTTGTTGGCGTCTGGGGCCATCAATCCGGGAGAGCCACCCACGGGCTCGACAACCACAGGATTGCCGGGCCTGACGAGGCGTTTGGGCTCGCGCAGCAACATGGTCATGCTAAACAGCGCTTGACCTTCCCACAAAATTTCCACGTCGGCTGCCTTCATGGTCGCAACCATCCGGACTTGACGGCTGGGCGGGCGACCGTCTTCCTGAGCGGTGCATGGTGACATGGTGTCGACGGCCCTGCTACTTACCCGGGCCTGGAAACCGGGGAATTCGGGGTCGGTGAAGTTCGTGAAAGTTGCCCATGTTGCGGCCCGAAAGTTCGCCTCGTCGGCGGCCCACCTACGCAGCTTTCCAGTTACGTTATCGGCGAAGCAGGCGGCACGCGTGTTCCGCTCTATCTGAGTGAGATAGCCCAGCGAGCGCATGTACAGCGCACAGGTGAAGGTAAGGACCCCCAACAGAATAAATAGAGCCATCACAGTCTCCAAAAGAGACAGTGCTCTCTCCCGACAATAGCGACAAAACCGAATAGAGCCCCCCTTGAGCTTAGAGCTTACCCCATAAACCTCTAACTGGCAGAGTTCTCCCCGCGATTGGCAAAGCCCTCCTCCGATGATGTCTGCTCCAGCATCGCCTTGGTTGGGCCACCTTGCAACGGTTCATGGATGATGTCGCCCCATGGTCAAGGTTGTTTGGGTAAAAGAGCGTGAGCATCAAGCCGGCTGGCAACTCTGCTCGGTTCGCCGCCAAGGCTTTGAGATGCTCCCGTAGTCCGAATAGCAGGCGTTGATCATCGTTTCCGGCCTAGCAGTACCCCAGCATACTGAGCGCCATGGTCTGTCCGTTATCCTCCACGGCGATGGCATAGCGCATCTTTCCGCCTGTCTCGCGGGGGAAGATGAACTGGCCGTGGTCCTCGGGCAGACGAAGATTCGCGGCGATGGCGAGCATGGTCAGCATGGGGGCGAAGAGGCTGGGTGGAGGTTGTAACACTTCTTCGTAGGCGTCGTTCTTTTTGAAATAGACGGCGAACTGATTGTGGAACCGGTCGTGCTGCATCAGCACTTCATAGGCTTGATCAGCCAGGCTCTGCTCGAGAATCAGATGCAGCACCTGGACGTGGGGAGGAGCATCGGGAGACATCCGGTCGATCTCTCCATCGACAAAGACCTCTTCCGGTTCCGAACGTTTGAAAAAGCGGCCAAACACTAAGAGATCAGCTTCGCTCCAGAAACTTGTCCAACCTGTCGTACCACTCCACCAGGTCGGGCAGACGGTAGCTCGCGTTCGCCGGACTGGGGTTGGGAATGACCCAGATGGGAGCATCGGCGAAACGGTGAGGCTGGAGTCCGAGCTTAATTCCGCGGTCGGTTTCCCCCAACGCGTATTTCAGGAACGGGCGATAGCTCATCATTCCGTGGAAGCAGATGGCTTTCGGCGCCGCCTCCTCCAAGCGAAGCTTCAATCCGGGCGCGGCCTGGCGGAACTCCTCGGGGGCCAGGTGGGCCGCTTGAGCGGTGGGGCGCTTGGCCAGATCGGTCAGCCCAAAACCGTATTTAGGAAAAAGCACGTCATGCTCGGGACGCAGGATCTCCACACCGAGCGACTCCCGCATCGGTAGACTGAGTTTCGATAACGACAGCGCGGGCCAGAACCGGTTTTGAGGTCGGGCGAAGTAGTGCCCTCTCTCCACCGCGTACAGGCTCGGGTTGATACCCACGAAGACCAGGTCCAGATTGGGTCCCAGAAGGTCAGGAAGTGTCTCCATCAATCCATCCCCAGCCGTTTTCTGATCGCTTCCGGTGTCGGATAGAGGCGCTCTACAGGCAACAGCTTCTCCACCGCTCCCCAAGCTCCACTTCGTCGCTTCTCGGCGATTTTGCGAACCAGTGGAGTGAGGTCCTCCAATCCGACGATCCACTCATGGACGTAGCGCTCAGACCACGAGCGGGCGATCCCAACTTGGATCGAACGTTGCTCGAGCTTCCCTCCACGCGGACTTCGCTCGGGATCCCACTGGACCCGAATGGGCGAATCTCGAAGATCTTGACGCCACTCTTCACTTCCTTGCCCATGGGAAGGTGAGGTCAGGGTTGCGTTGGAGAGCGCCTCCTCCCATCCTCTGCGAGAAATCCGAACGGCCAAAACCCTCTCCTGTTGAGGCTTGGTGGCCCAGCCGCAACGTTCCATCATCCACAAAAAAGACGGCTTGATCCAGGTCATTCGCTGAAAAGAGAAGGGTGCGACGAAGGTGCCAGCTTTCAAAGCCGCGTCGGCGATGGCGGGACTAAAGGCTTGGTAGACCGTAATCGTTTCACCATCGAATCGAGCACGAATTTCCTTTAAAGACATCAGATGTGAAAGGTCAATCCGTCGTTTTCGGCTTTGACCCATTTGGGGCGGTTGGGAAATTCTTTCTGGTTATCGAGGAATTCTTGAGCCTCTTTGTAGGGGATATGAATGGAGAGTTTGTCTTTGGACAGATTGTATTGAAGGCCCAGGGTCTCGCTGTCGTCAGGTAGAGGGAAGCTGGTGGTGAGCTCGGCGAGGTCTTTGGGCAGTCGACCCTTTTCGGCACGAAAAGCTAGACTGGAGTAGACCGCGCCCATGGCGATTCGGCGGGCGCGGTCCATGTCGAGACGCTGCAGCATTCGTTCCAGACTGGGCAGCATGATGTTGGTGAGGATCCCAGCCTGGCCGGAGAAGTAGTCGAGCAGTGTGGGATCGTTGTCGGCTGGTGTCAGGGTGACTTTACCGGTCGCTTTGAGCTCTTTAAGCAACCGCGTGAAAGTGTTGCTGTGGATCCGCTCCTCCCGGGGAATGAAACCCGGAATGTAGTGGCCTGCCGTGGGAATACCCAGATTGGAATAAGTGCTGGAGGATAGCCCGCCCGTGCGGACTTGCTTGAAAAGGATGACTCCGCATGACATCTCGCCTTCCATCAACGTCACCATGCGATCCTTGGCTGGGATCGAGGCTAGAATGTTTCGGGCCAGGTCTTGGCGGCTCTCGACCGACAATGAAGTCGTGGGGGTGATCAGACCCAGGGTGTGGGCGTCGGCCACACCCGCGATGGCGCAAGCGATCATCTCGTTGATGAATGGGCCCTTACCCTGAAGCGCGCGGGTTAGGCTATACAAGCTGGCCATGTGACCAGCGGCGGAGTCGTTTCGACCCATGGCGGCTCGCGATTCCGCCAGGCCCGCCAGGGCTTGAGCACAGGCACGGACGGAGATGTAGTTCATCACGATCGTGTCAAAGTCGAACTTGGTCTCGGGCGCGACAAAGGTCTCGCACCTCATCGAGGCTTCCAACGCGGGAGCGATCTGCTCGAAGGCGGCGCGAGATTTGAGATAGGCGGGATCTTTGGAGGCCTGCAGCTTCCGGTGGTCGATGAATTTACCCATGCCGGCCGTGGAGAAGTCTCTCCATGACGACACGACGCGTGATACCGGCGTGTTTTCCACGTACTCTTGTCCCTTACGGCCCCAATAGGGTAGGAACTCTTTTCTCAGGTAGCCATTCTTGGCCGGATCGAGAGCCCTCACTTGACCACCCGCGAGGGTGTTCTGACCATCGAGCACGGCTTGCTGGACAAATTGGGGATCCGCAACTTTAGGAAACTGAATCCAGACAATAAAGGTTATCAAGAGTGTGGCGAAAGTCATACCCCCGAGAATCAGGACTTTGCGCATCCTGCTTTCGTTTGCCGGAACAAGATGCATACCTGCAAGGACCAGGGTCTCTAAGATGAGAGAAGAAGGGCAAGTTTATGAAACGTATTTCAAGTGTAGTGGTAGGACTAGGTTTACTGTTGGCGCTGATAGCTCCAAGCGCCGTGAACGGGCAAGCGATCGGCGCGACCTCCGGTGAGATCTCGGTCTACAACGAAAGTGGATTCCGGGTGACCATCTACATATCGGACAGCGAGCGGGGAGTTCTGGAACCCAACTATTCCAAGACTTACAAGGTTCCGCTGGGAAGTCATCGGGTCCGGGCGGTCTCTGATTCCCAGTATGGCAAAGAAGGCTACCACGACTTCGTCATCACCTCCACCTATCCGTACGACAGTTGGTACATCCACAACAGAGATCTGAACTAGCTGTGGTAAAATTCGGTTCCTTTCTACTGACTCTGGCTCTTCTCCAGGTCGGAGCCTTCGCGTTACCGGAAAAGCTTCAGACCGAGGCTCAGAAGTCGGGCTTTCAAAGCACGGGTCGGTATGACGAGGTGCCGCGTTTGGCTCAAGCGTTCGCCGCCCAATGGCCGGACAGAGCTCGGGTGGAGACTTTCGGAACAACCCCCGAGGGGCGCCCGATGCTCGCTCTTGTCGTGTCGGCTTCCAAAGCCCTCACAGCCGAGGAAGCGGCTCTCCGGAAGCTGCCGGTGATGCTCTTTCAAGGCGGAATTCACGCCGGCGAGATCGACGGCAAGGATGCTGGGTTCTGGGCCCTGGGCGACCTGCTCGAGCGGGACGACCCAGTCCTCAAGGACCTGGTCTTGGTTTTTGTGCCGGTCTTTAACGTCGACGGTCACGAGCGCTTCGGACGTTGGAACCGTCCCAATCAGAACGGCCCGGAAGAGATGGGATGGCGAGTCACCTCGGCCAACCTGAACCTCAACCGTGACTACGCCAAGGCCGAGAGTCCCGAGATGAGGGCGATGCTGGGCCTCTTGAATCGTTGGGATCCGATTCTCTACGTCGATCTGCATGCCACCAACGGGGCCCAGTTTCAACCCGATGTCGCGCTTTTGGTGGAGCCGAAGTACGTCGGTGACCAGAGCCTGATACCTATGACGGCCCAAATGCAGGCCGAGACGATAGCCAAGCTCAAGTCGCGAGGCTCCATGCCGCTCGAATTCTATCCCTCGTTTCGCACCTACTCAGATCCGGCTTCCGGGTTCTCCGACGGAGCCTACCCACCGCGCTTTTCCACCGGATATTGGGCTCTTCGCAATCGCATGGCCATGCTGGTCGAGACTCACTCATGGAAGCCGTATCCCGCGCGGGTCAAAGTAACTAGGGACATCGTCGAGGAATTGGCTCGCCTGACCGCGCGTGATGGGAAAGAATGGCTGAAGAAGGCCAGGGCCGCGGATGAGGCCGCGACGAGGATGGCGGGTCAACCGTTGGCCGTCAAGTTCCGCACGGCCGAGAAGACCTCTTCGACTTTGAAGTTTCCGGGCTATGCCTACCGCTGGGAGAATTCGGAAGTCTCCGGTGGCAAAGCTTTAGTCTACGACACCGCGAAACCCGATATCTGGGAGGTCCCGTTCTATCAAGACGTCGAGGCCGAAGTCACGGTTGAGGCTCCGGGTCATGGCTACCTGATCCCGGTGACTCACTCGGGTTGGGTAGGGGAGAAGCTTAGAGCCCATGGGATAAAGTTCCAAGTCCTTGAGCGTGCGCTCACCGAACGGACCATCGGAGCCTTTCGGGCAAGCGAGGTCAAACTCGCTTCTAAGTCTCTGGAGGGAAAAACCCAGGCCGCGCTTAGCGGAGAATGGGCGCCTGAACAGCAGTCTTTGGCCGCGGGTGCGCTCTTTGTCCCCATCGCCCAACCCAAGTCGCGATTGGTGATGGCCCTTCTCGAGCCGATGGCACCCGACTCTTTCGCGGCCTGGGGATTCTTCAATGCCTACTTTGAGCAAAAGGAGTACATGGAGGAATACGTCGTCGAGCAGGTGGCCCGCGAGATGCTAGCCCAGCTCCCGGAGGTTCGACGGGAATTCGAGCAACGCCTCAAAGATGATCCGGAGTTCGCCAAGAACCCGGACTCCCGTTGGGATTTCTTCTACCGTAAGCATCCTTCGTACGACGCGCGGATGAATCTCTATCCGATCTTCAGGCTAGAAGTGTCGCTTTGACGGAGCACCAACGTACTCCGCGTTATAGCTGATTCGTCTCCGCGAGCTGTCGGAGCGTGGCCACGATTTCGTCTGGCTCACGAGCACCGTTGAGAGCGAACTTGTCGTTGAAAATATAGGTCGGGACCGAGCGGACCCCACGCTGAAGCCAGACCGCCTCCTTCTGACGGACCACGGTTCGGAAGGTCTCCTCACGCAGGATGCGCTCGGCATCCTCCGGATTCAATCCGACCTTGGCGGCAAGTTTGACCAGCTCGGAGATATCGTTGAGATTGCATCCGGCGCCGAAGTAGCGCTCGAACATCGCTATCTGGAGCGACTGACCTTTGCCGAAGTGCTCAGCCCAGTGAAGTAGCTGATGAGCCCGGAACGTGTTGACGATACGGGCCTTGGGCAGATGATTGACCTCAATGCCCAAGCTCATTCCGACAGCCTTGAGAAGTTGGCGACTGTCGGCTGTTTTGGACGGGGTGCTGCCGTACTTCTCCGCCATGTGCTGCTGCAGGTCCTGGCCCTCTTCGGGCATGTCGGGGTTGAGCTCGAAGGGCTGCCAACGCAATTCAAACTCCGTACCTTCCATCGCCGACATGGCGAGCTGGAGACGCTTGAAGCCAATGTAGCACCATGGGCAGACCACATCGGAGACGATATCAACGGTAATTTTTGTGCTAGTCACCGGCCCACTTTAGTGCATCTGGAACAATAGAGCAATATTCAATCCATCCATCGTCCCTGTAGGGTTAGCCCTCTCTGAGACGAAGACAGACCGAGCATGGATGAGATCGCGCTCCAAGAGCTCTTGCGAGAGCCAACGGGCTCGCTTCCCAGCCTAAAGTCGATTCGCTCCGGCTCCGCGGATGGTAGGAGCAACACTGGGGTTCACGAACTCCGCGCCAGACTAGAAGGCAAACCGGAGGAGTTCCCATCTTGACTGTAAGCGCGGCGCCGCCTCTTTTGATTCCCGAGGACGACCTTGAATGGGCCGTTTTCCACAGATTGGCCGACCGACTTCGCGAGCTGTCCTACACCGAGGCCCAGGTCTCCAAGGGTATGGGCATTCCGGATTTGGCCGTTCGCAACATCAGCGCGTGGCCGGCTCACGCTCGTTCGGCTCGCCGCCAGCGCGACAGTAATCCAGCGGCGATGCTGGGAGCCTTCTTCCTGATGGAAGAGATCATGGAGGAGAAGGAGTTGCGGTCGCTGCTAGCGGACGAGGCTTTCGAGCTATTAACGGACCTTCGCTGGATCGCCGCCTACAACGACAAGTTCTTTTTCCGCTACTATCTCTATCCCGCTCGCGATTCGTTTATTCTCACCGATGGCCATCAAAGCAACCCCGACCAACTCGACCAGGTCTACGCCCTCGGGGCCGACAGCTACACCTTGGTTCGGCTGGCTCCACGATTTAAAGTCGAAACCTCGCTAGATCACTGTACCGGATCGGGAGTTCAGGCGGTGCTCGGCGCGTCCCACGCCAACCGCGCGTTTGGACTCGACATCAATCCTCGAGCCTTGGCCTTCTCGCGCCTCAACGCCAGATGGAACGGTCGGACTCAGCTAAATTTTCTCGAGAGCGACTGTTACACGAACGTCTCCACCGAGAGCACGGGTTTGAACCCTTGCCGGTTCGACCTGATCACCGCGAATCCACCGTTCGTCCCCACTCCTGAAGTGATCGCGCTCTTTCGTGGAGGAGGCATTTCAGGGGAAGAGGTGACCGAGCGAATCGTGCGCGGCATCCCCGAGAAGCTTAAACCCGATGGAGTTTTCTCCATGGTGACCCAGATGCCGGTCATGCGTGACCAGACTTTCTTCCAGCGATGCGAAAAGTGGCTCGACTCGTCCGAAAGTTGGGGGATGGTGGTGCTGAGCCATCATCTGGCAAGCCCCGCGGCATACATCCAAGGGCACCTTCCGGCCTTGAGTCCCGATCAGTACGGTGCGACTTTCGAGAAGTGGCTGGAAGCCTACGAATCGGTAGGAATGACGGGAGTCACCTCCAGCCAGATCTTTGTCTTTCGCTCGGAATTCCCCTGGCGGATCGATCGGATTTTCAGTTACGCCTCCAGCGAGGGCTCGGCCCAGATCGAGGCTTACCTGCGGACTCTCCGGGCTTGCTATGAGGGAAGCTCGGCGCGTTTCGTGCTCAACCCGGACTTGGAGAAGGTCTGGTGGGGTGAGGAGAGAGCCCGAGTCTACCTGGACTGGAAACCGGAACATCGCTGGTGGCAGCCGGGAGGTGTGTGGTTTGATGGCGCGGAGGCTCGCGCCCTACGGCACATTGTGGAAAATCCCGAGGGAACTCGATATCAAGATTGCCGAGAGCCAGAGGCTCTGAAACAGTTGGTCAGCGCTCACGCGGTGACTCTTTTAGATTAGCCGCGGCTCTCCGACCAGACGAGAGGCTCGAGTCTGGTCCATCCGTTGCCCAGCTGCCGGGTCATCAACTTGAGATACTCCGGATCGTAAATGAAGGTGGCGCGTTTTCCGTTTTGAATGTGGAACTGTCCGTTATTGACGTTGCCGGCGACCACGGAACCGAAGAAGGTGGCGTTCTGGTTGTTGACGTTGAAATAGAAGTTTCGACGCGCGTAGACGAAGCCTCGAACATTCCAAGATGCATCGGTGATATTACCAATTCTGACGTCGCGGTCGGCGTAAACCACTAAGCCGGCATATCTGTCATTAGCGGAAATGTCGACCCAAGAAGAGAATCTGGGCGGTATGGGATTGAGGGTCACGTTGCCGGTTTTGGAAATGACGGTACCCAGACCTTTAGTGTAACCCACACCGATCGAGACGTCGCCGTCGGCTTCGAAGACCACGTCACTGTTTCCACTGCCCAGCTCAAAGGTCGGAAGCTCAGGGACGCCCCCTGTTCCTTCCCGCGTGGTAAGCTCGAAGGAGGAGGGAGGGAGGGAGCTACCGTTAGGCCTCGAGGCGGGTGACACTTTCGTACCGGGAGCGATAGCGACAGTCTGAGAGCGGAGATCGATGAGCACCGGCGCGGAGGCGTCCTGGCCGATCTTGCGAAACCCCATCTGACCTTGGGGCTGTATGTTACCGTTCTCGTCCGTCACAGTGGTGGCACCCTGGTTGGCGTAGTCCAATTCGAAGCGGTCCCCCACCTCGGCCACCACCCCACTTTGGCCGTAGTTGACCCGGACGCTGATCTGTTCTTGGTTGGGCGCCATGACGCGGGTGTTCGCTCGTAGAACCTTTAACGGTCGTCTCGAACCTGGTGGGTCGCGAGGATCGACGGGTGGATCGAAGTATTCGAGGACATCCACGGCCTCGGTGTTGCTTTTCCTCACCTTTGTGGTTGTCGTATTACCTTCACCATCGGTAACCGTGACCGTCTCGTCATAGGTCACGACGGCATTAGCCTTAGTGAAGCGAAACTCGCCGGGCGGAACCGTGATTTTTTGCAGATGTTCGGGCTGAGGAATGTTTTCCGGTTTGAGATCGTAAATGTCGGCTCGATTGGAGGCCTCGTCCACCATACGACCGCTGGAGCGGCGCGCCGCTTCTCGCAGGCCATCGCTGTCGAGCTCTCGAGACTGAGTGCCGTTGACCTCCGAAATTTTTTGTCCGGACCAGAGCATTCCCGTGGGATCCGGCGTGAGTTGGTCCAGGCCTGTGGTGGCCAGGGTATTTTGGTGTTTGACAAAGCGGGTTTTTCCCTGCGTCAGCCCCGGAAGGGCCACCCCACCTTCGGCGCGGATTTCATTGCGAAAAGCGTCCTTACTAGCGAAAATCGTCTCCTCGGCCTCCACCGTCACCTTGCCTCGACTCAGGATGGAAGCATCATAGAGCGGAGCCAGCCGCAAACGGCAGTGAACTCCCTGCACCGAGCGGCTGGCTTTCTTCGCGACGTCTCCATCCCAAGCCGTGATTTCGAGTGTCACCTGCTCTTGAGGCGTCGAGTCAGCGGGCACGGTGAGGGCGTTACTGATTGCGACTTCAAAGCCACAGGAGTGGTCCGGAAGATAGCCCCGAAGCACTCGTCCCGAGAACTCACGAATCTTGACACGCTCATCCAAGCTGGAACTGGCGCTGTTGTCACTTCGCGCCGGATCGATCTCCTGGAGAGAAGCAAAGCCCGCGCCGCTACCCCAGTTGCGATTGTGCTCCAATTGGTACAGACAGTAGTCATAGACTGTCTGGCATGCGGCTCTGGCCCGGATGGAGGCGTCGGAGGTTTGAGAGATGGAAAACGACGCGCCCTGGTTTTGGATCAAGGCTCCGGTCAACATAAGCAGGAAGAAACAGACGATCATACTGGTCAGCAGCGCGATCCCCCTCCGCCGTCTTCGCACAGAACCTGTCATCAGTCGCATTTCCCGTAGTATAACATAGTTTTCGGTACTCCAATTACAAGCGCGGCCAGGTGTTCCGTGGGGAAATGGTGGTGCGCAACTGAAGGACCTCTTGCCGAGGTTTGCCCGCTCCGACACCTCTCGTGGTGGTTTCCAGGATGAGGTTGAAAACTGCCGTATTGCGTGCTTCGTTGAGGGAAACTGAGAAGCTTCGGACATTGTTGGTCAGGTGTCGCCGGTCACGATATTGCAACCCTCCGCCTTCGGCTTGCCTGAGGCCGTTCGCGATGTCGGTCTTCTCGAGGGGCACGGTCAGACCGGCCGAAGCGGCGTCAAAACTGTAGCGATGAAGCTCCCCTTGAGGGGTCGCTTGATAAACCACGACAGTGTTCCAGGCCGGCAAGCCCAAGGGGTCGGTGGCGATGGGCTGTTGCCAGTTTGACAGACCCGCCAGGGCTAAAGTGTCTTTGGAGACATCGCCGGTCTGGTGAGTCGAGACCACGCAGCGTACCAGATTTGATAGCCCGACATCGCGCTGCAACCATGAAAAGATCGCCCGAGTGTCCCTTTGCAGCGTCTGCCGGGCCGTGCTTTGGTTAAAAAGCTGAAATCCCGTTATCGCGACATAAAAGCAGAGCCCTGTGAGAATGGCGAAGATGGCTGTGCACAGGAGTAACTCGGCGAGAGCGAACCCCGCGGAATGGATCTGGCGACGCGTCACGGGCCAGTCTCCCCACGCACGTAGACGGTCCTGGCCAGTTCCACCGAGGTGCGTCCCAACTCCGCCCTGCTCTTGGGTTCGTCTCCCCACCACCAGACGGTGACCGTCAATTGAGTCACGGTACCGAGATCCGCGGGGCTTTTGCGCAGCCGAATCGCGTCAAGTTTGTATTGGAAAAGGGTATCCGACTGATCGCCAGGCAGTCGAAGGCTCCGCTCCCCGCGAAGATTGCCGGCGCCAGCTGAAGGAAATCCCCACTGAGGAGGTCCACTGGCCGCGGAGGTTTCGAGTATCTCCTGGGCCAAAAGCATGGCGGCGACTTGGTGGGCTGACTTGCCGCCTGTGTTGAGTAGTCGCGCTAGGGTTCCAACCACTAGCAGCGTGACCACGGCCATCACGCCGAGGGCGACCATGATTTCCATCAGAGTCAGTCCCGATCGTCGTGTGAAAGTCTCCCCCAGCACAAGACTACATCGTCGGGTTGTTCTTGGGCATGCCGATCGAGGGCTTGTATTGGACTGTCTTGTTCTTGACGGATTGTACGTACATTTTAGCCAGCTGATTACCGTTCAACACTTTCTCAGGTTGGGGCTCGGTGATTCCGTTGAGGCCCCAGTTGGCGGCCGCCCCCAAAGTCTTGTTGTGAAGAGATTGGTCGTAGACAAGTTTGGCGGAGCCGCTGGCCGTCATCGAGCGCCCCAGAAAGCCGCCGTAAAACTCCGCTTGACCGCAGATCTCGCCCTCCGCCCGATTACCAACCACCGTGCCGAAGAATTGACTGTTGCCGTCCATCTTAAATTTTAGGGGGTCTTCTCCGCCGTCATCGACAAAGTAGATCTGGATGTTTGCCGCGGATTTCCCCAAGTTCACTCGAGCCGTGTCAGCTAGCGTGGCGTCACCGCCGAGAAAGATCACGACAGGTTCGCTGTTGTCGGGATTAGTGTCAATAGTGCTAAGGGTACCCGCGATATCCATCCCATCACGAAAGAAATAGCGTCCCGGTTGCAGTACCACTTCGGTACCCAAGGGAGCATCCAACTTGGAGTAGACGGCGGTATCCTGGCCGGGAGACGGAATCTGCGACGGAGGTGGCGGAGCATTTTGGGAAGTGGCCGGGGAGTTGTAGCGTGGGATCTCTTCGGGGTTGGCGAGATCGACGACATTAGGGAGGTTCGACGTCGTCAAGGCCAAGCTCGGAGGACGATGGATGCTCCCAGAGATATTAACACCGCTTCCAACTTCAAGGTAGCGATTGGTGCCCAGATCTCCTGAATCTCCTGTCGTGTCCGCTGCGACCTGAGTGATCGGAGTATTCTGAATCCCGTTGGGTTGTGGGGATACTTCTGTAAAGCTCGCGGTGGCGGAGTCGATGGAGAGGCTCTCGACCGAGCCCTCTATCTTAAGGCTGTGATCGGCGAAAGCGGCGTACTTGAGAATCGGTCGCCCGTCGGAGATGGTACCGGACATGGCGTGCAAGGCCACATCGCCCCCAGTAGAACTTCCATCGACGCCCATGGCGACGCAGTAGATCGTTCCGGGAGGGACCTCGGTGCCGTCACTGGCATAAATTGGATTGTTAGGGCTACCGTCGGTGTTGTTGATGATGTAGACAGCGTAGCTAACGTGGCTGCTTCCCGGCATAAGGTAGCCTTCAAGTCTACCATCGGCCGGAACACTGGAGTTGCGTATGGCAAGAATGGCGTGCTGGAGGCCGGCGTAGGCGGCAAAACGGGCCGTCGACCCGCTTTGACGAGCGCGAGTATTGTGAAGACCAGTAATGACCTCGGAACCGATCGCCCCGGCGACCGTCATGAAGAACCCCGCCAACAAAAGAATTGTAATCAAGGCGTAGCCTCGAGCCATTTTATTTGTCATCGTACGCACACTCTCCTAATTCTAGTGGTGGGGTCGAATTCCCGTTTCCGTTCTCAAGCGGGAACGACGAGCACCTTGATCCACTTCAATTTGCAACGAGACACGAACTTCACGATCGCCCTCCACGGAAAAATCGCTGACGTTTCGGGTCAGGACACGTTTGTCGTAGCTGGGCACCTGCATGCTGGTGACTGAGCGATTGTAGCCTGTCACCCCTGGATCGGGCTTGAATGTCGTGGAGGATGGTAGGGGGTCTTCGCTACGAAGAATGAGCCCCGAGGCTTCGTCCCACCAGACCGCGACCCATTTCCTCCAAACCAGTCGATTGTTCTGGTCGTACATCACGAGATTGTTGCTGCCCCGGGGGGTCGCGTAGACAATGCCGGTGGGCTTACCGGAGGGGCCGGGATCAGAGTAGCGGATGCAGTCTGGACTTGACTCCGCGATCTCGGCGGAAAGGCTGCTCAGCAGAAAAAGACTCAAGCGTTGCAGTTCCGCTCGATTCTGAGCGTGTCGCATGTAGGTGAGACCGTTGCGCACAAGAAGAGCAACCATGCTCGAGATCAGGCCAAAGACCGCCATGGCGACGAGAAGCTCCAGCAGGGAGACACCCTTACGTTTAGTTCTCATTGGCAACCAAACTGTCCACGGTGAGGCTCTTCTTCTCGAACGTGGAGTCAGGCTCTTCGTAGGTTATCGTCACTCTGACAAGCTTCAGGTTGTTAGTAATGCCGTCATTACCCTGCAGTTGCTGGACTTGAATCTGGCTTTGAAACTTATGAACGATCAGTTGCCCGTTGGTCTCCCAGGTCTGCTCGTATTCTTCGCTACTGTCGGAGAGATCGTGGAAGCCGAGAGCCAGAGCGCGATTCATCTCCATATCGGCGAGATCGCTCGCTACCAGGAGCAGCCCTGTCTGCCTTTGGGCTCGAGCGTGGTAGACCCACATACCGCTGAGCATGGTGACCAGAGATGAGAAGATGAAGGCGGCGAATACCACCTCCAACAACGACAGTCCCCTCCGGCGATAATTCATCGTTATAGCATACCACAAAATAGGAATTGGTAAATCGGATGGCAAAGAAGAATCTGGAAGGGGGTGGAGCTGACCTTGGAATCGGGCAAAGAGCCCCTCATTCTCTTCCACTTTGATGCTTACGATCCATCCCGCCACGCGGCGGTTCATGGTGGATGGTGGGCGCGTTCCTCGGAACAAGCTCATTATTGGTTAGAGAAGCAGGGCTACGTCGACCTTCAAATTCGTCCCGTGCCAGCTGATCCGCTCGGTTTCAAGGTTAAAGGTTCGGCCATGGCTGTCTTCTACCGGCAGATGGCGGTGATGTTCCCGGCTGGAGTTCCGCTTACCGAAGCTTTGCGATTGGCTTCCTATGGTGAGGACCGCAATCTGGGGTCCATCTGTTTGCACCTGTGCGAGCAGATTCGAATCGGACGTCCTCTCAGCCACGCGATGAGGTTTTTCCCGTCAGTCTTCGATCCCGTGGTCACGGGATTGGTGGCGGCCTCGGAGCGATCAGGCAGGCTAGCCCACACCCTGGCGCGTTTGGCCGATGTGGAAGAGCGGCGGTACAAACTGGTCCGGGCGGTGGCCGCGGCTGTGACCTATCCGGCTCTCTTGAGCATCGCGACTCTGGCTTTGGCTTTGCTCTTTCTGCTCTACATTTTTCCCATCAACCAGGAGCTCTTCGCCTCCTTGCATCTGGAGTTGCCCGCCATCAACCGCTGGGTGGGTAACTTAGTCGCTCTGCTAACCTCGCCCCTGATGCCGGTAGCGCTGCTGGCTCTCGGCGGTGTCGTGTTCGCCTTCTGGAGGTCACCGGAACGAAAACGACACCTCAAAGACAAGGTGTCGGCGACTCTTTCGCGGCTCCCGCCCTTAGAGCGCCTCACAGCCAAAGCGCGAGCCTTGAGGATGCTCGAGATTCTGGGACTCCTTTTGGAGGGAGGAGGCACCGTGGACGCGGCGCTCAAGTTCATGCTCGAGTCGACTTCCGACAGCAAGGGAAGAAGGGTACTGACGGAGGTCCGAAATCGCATCATGCACGGAGAGGATTTCGCCAAAGTGTTAGAGTCCACCGGCTACTTTCCACCTCTGGTCTGCTCCCTTTTGGATGTGGGACACGAGACCGGGCGTTTGGTGGAGATGGCCCGAAAGGGAGCCGAGATCTGCGAGGAGGACGTCCGCATAGCTCTAGAAACGGCGAGCTCTCTCTTGGAACCAATCCTTCTGGCCGGAGCGGGCGTGATCGCGGGTCTTGCCGTCATCACCTCGGCCCTTCCGATGATCACTCTTTTACAGCGCTTGTGAGCCAGGAGACTACTTCGACAGCCTCCCAGGTAGCGTCAGAGTGAAATGAACCCACTCTTGGTGATTGGTCGCGCTCAGGTCACCGTGATGGCCTTTGGCCAGTTGATAGGCAAGCGATAGACCCAGACCGGTCCCTTTGCCGACCTCTTTGGTGGTGAAAAAAGGATCGAAGAGTTTCTCCATCGCCTCGGGCGGGATGGGCGGTCCGTTGTTGGAGATGGTCAGTCGCTGGCCGCCGTCGACCACGACTCCGCTGACCATCAGCCTTCGCTTCTCTGGTCTATCCCGGAGGGCGTCGATGGCGTTGACCACGACATTGGTCAGAATTTGTCCAATCTCCTGAGCGTTGGCTTCGACGGGGGGAAGGGTTGGGATCCGAAACTGGATCTCAACACACGCCTCTTCCAAATGGGCTTCCAACATGCTCAAGGTCTGTTTAACCACGTCCGAAAGCTGGACAGGCTCGCGGGTACCGTCGGAGAATCGGGAGAAGTTCATCAAGCTGTCGATGATCGACTTGGCTCGCTGGGCCGCCAGTTGACAGGTCTCCAGGCTGCGTTGAACCCCGTCGGTGTCCACTTTTTTGAGACGCCGGCCGGCCATCTGGAGCTGTAGCGATATGGCCGCCAGTGGCGAGTTGATCTCGTGGGCCACCCCGGCGGCCAACTGGCCTATCGAGGCCATCTTCTCTGACTGCAAAAGACGAGACTGAGACTCCGAGAGCTGGTGTAAGGCTAGAGTCTTCTCTCGTAGCAGGGTCGCGAGTTCACGCTTTTGCTCCAGGATTCGCACAATCAGTCGAGCGCGCCCGAGAAGTTGCTCTAGGAGCTCATCGTTTGGCCCACGCGCACCGCCCACGCGAGGCGAATTACGCCAAAGAAAGATAATGTCGTCGTTGAGAGCGTAGAAGAGCTTGTCGCCGCCGCTCGAACGCAGCGGCTGGCCGCTCCTCCACTGGGTTGGAAAAGGCTGGAACTCCGACAGTTCAAAGTCGTGAGAGTGGGCCAGAAGCACTCCATGCTCAATACCGTCCGGAAAAGCACAGATTCCGACCTTGGCCCCCCGATCAAGTTCGCTCACCGTCTTGAGAAGAAGTTGTCCCAGTGCTCGCTCGCTGTCGGCCTGCAAGGCCGTGACTTGGAACTCGTCGAGGAACGTTTGTCGGGATAGGATGGCTTGAAATCGATCCTTGTCAGCCTCGAATCGACGCTCGGTCGCCCTGAGGGTGATCTCGGTGGTCGACATCTGATCGGCCAGGCGTCGATGCATGTCGGGGGCCAGGCCGTCCCCAAGAGTGTGAACTGTCAGCAAGAGAACTAACCCGCCGAAAAAAAACCAGACTCCCAATTGGCTGGTCCAGATCAGAGCTCCCAACCAGAGCACCTCCTCGATTGCGGCCCGAAAGGCCCTGGGACGGTCTCGATCGGCCCCTAAGAGCAGCGAAAGAAGGACGAACAGCGCAAGCCCGATGACTAAACCCTGGTTGGACTTGACCAGTCCGGAAAGGCCAACACCGACGACCGGGGGCAGCGCCCAGGCCAGGACCTGGAGATACTGTCGCCTGCCGCCACGTTCGATAGTAGCGGCCCCGACGGCGATGGCGAGTTGAAGCGGAACCATCCAAGGGGTACGCAGTCCGTCGTAAACTGAGACAAGGGCCAACGCCGGCCACCCCGTACCGGCCCGGCAAGCCGTGCGCCTCCTCGAGATCGCCTCCAGTAGGAAACTGGCGACGACCAGCAACAAACTCCGGTCGGCCGGAGCCTGAAACGCGACCGGGGTGGCAAAGACAAGGACGGAAAGCGCCAACGTGGTCAGGGCCGTCACGACCAGCATAGGTGAGAACTCAGACTGTTGAGCCTGCCGATGGCGCGTCATAGGAGGAGTTCAATTCCCCAACTCAAGGAGAATATCCGCTGAAGGGTTTCGTTTTCACTTTAGGAATCATCGAGAATGTCCCACGATCTGCCGGAGCTCGCCTTTGAGCCGTTGCACATTCTGTTGGTTGAAGACGATGAACAGTTACGCGATTCGCTTCGCGAGGTTCTCGAGGAAGAGGGATATGTGGTGGAGGCGGTCCCCTCGGGGGTCGAAGCGATCTCTTTGTCGGCCAATCGTCGTTTCGATCTGATTGTGACCGACATCAAGACGCCGGGACCCTCCGACGGGTTGGCGGCGCTGGAGACGGTCAAAGCGGGAAATCCAGAGGTCGCGGGTATCGTCATTACCGGCTATTCGACTGAAGAATACGCGCTAAGAGCGGCTAAACTCAAGGTGGAAGATTATCTCAAGAAACCGTTCGATATGGAGACTTTTCTTGCCACCGTCGACCGTCTGGCCGAGAAAAAGCGCCAGGCTCAGGGGCTACTGGCCAAGGAGCTTCTTTTTTGGCGGGGCCTGCGCTGGTTTTCTCTACAATCGATTTCCGGTTTGACCGGGCGGGATGTGGGTGAGGTGGAACAGCTTTATCGACTGGGCTCGGGTGTCTTTCGTGAAGCCCGCGAGCAGCTCGCCTACGAGTCGTCGCTCGGACTTGCTGTCCTGAGGGAGCTTGGTCGTGAATGGCCGGCCGAGTTCCACGATCTCTTTCCGACCCGCGTGGCCCAGACCATCAACGGGGAAGGAGCCCAAAGGGTGGAGGGTTGGGCGACCTCTTTTCTTCAAGGAGGGGTTCCGGAGGAGCCCGCGTTTCAGGAGCCGACCGAGGATGACGCCGAAATGCCCCGAGGCAGCCTGTTGAACGTTGCCTTACTGCTAGAAAGCGCGGAGCGTTTTCGAGAGGCCAGGGCGGCCTTCGCCGACGTCCTTCGGCACTCCAACGATCCCTCCGACCGCTACCTGGCGCACTTTGGCATGGCGCGATTAGCTCTCCATTTGGGAGAGGCCTCGGAGCTTTCAGAACAGGTGGAGAGCGCGGTCACCGAGGGATCCAGACTGGGCCCTATCACTCATTCCCACGCTCTGGCTGAACGGGCTCTCCTACTCTGTTCGGGCGGTCATCCGGCGGCCGACGCGGCTTTGAATCAAGCCTTGGAGTTTGCCCGAGGGGTCAGGGATACCGGCTCTTTCGCTCTGGTCTCGCTGGCTCGGGAGCACTTCTTTTCTCATCGGGCGGCGAATCGAGCCCGTCTTCTAGCCTACTTGATGCAGCCAGAGCAGTTCGCGCTGGCGACCGAGTCGGCCAACTGGCTGCTGGGATGGCTACTGGCCCAGAAGGAGCTGGGAAACGAGGAACGCCGTTTTCTGGGCAAGCTGTTGCGCGCCGCTCCGAGCGCCTTCGAACGCCTGCTGGTACGTTCGGTGGACGTTGATCTATTGACCAACGCGGTCAGCTATCTAGAATTTCTCAGCCCCTCGCGACGAGAAAGAGCGATCCAACACCTCAAGAGTCTTGACGATGAAAGTCTACGCTCGCGGCTGGCCCGGCGCACCGAGGGACAGGAGGGGGAAAAGAGTCTCTTCCGCGTCTTCTCCTTTTCCGGAATTCGCCTCTATCGCGATGACGAGAGTCTTGATATCACTCGGAAGAAGCCTCTACTTTTGTTGCTCTACTTGCTCTACCGGGATGGACCGGTGGGAGAGGAAAGTCTGTTGGAACTTTTCTGGCCCGGAGACGAACAGAAGGCGCGAGCCACTTTGCGCACCACGCTCTCCTATTTACGAAAGCTGATCTGTCCAGATGGAAGTTTCGATCCTTTGCCTCGCCAGGCCGGTGGGCTGGCTGTTTCGTCTGAGCTTCCCGTTTGGTTTGACTTTCGCGAGTTTACTCAGTTGGTGCGACGCGGACGTGAGCTTGAGGTCAGCGCTCCCGAGCAGAGCATGGAGTGCTATCGCTCAGCGGTGCGCCACTATCGCGGTCCGTTCTTGGAGAACGTTTATGAGGACTGGGCCCTGGAAGCGCGTGAGGAAACCGAACGAGCTTACGAGCATTGTTTGGAATTTCTCTCGTTCGGTAGTCTCAAGTCGACCAGCTGGGGCCAAGCCTATGAGTACGCCTCTCGTGGGCTGCGGAAGGACCCCCTCAGTCAGCCCTTCTGTGAAATGACCATGCAGGCCTTGATCGGCTTGTCACGCCATCGAGACGCTCTGGCGCTCTATGAGCAGAGCGAGGTCAATCTGCGTAACGAGCTGGGGGCCGAGCCTTCCATTGAGATGCTGCGACTGCGGGAAATGGCAAAACTGGGCCTCTAGTTAGAGGCCCAGTTTCACCTTTGGAATTAGTAGCAGTAGGTCGGGTTGCGCCAGTCGCCATAGTTGCCGGGGTAGTTGTTGCCGCCACCGCAGGGACCGAAGGGGCTAGGAGGGTTCCAGCCCCAGTTGTTGCTGGTGTGGCTGGTCTGGTTGTGAGGGTTGACGAAGTCCAGGCGCTGGCTGGGACCCCAACCGTTGGAGTTGGGCATGTTGTAGGCGCTGTGAAGTTCGTTGCCCTGGATGTTTCCGTTGCGGTTGCTGTCCATCCAGACGCGCCCACCACCGGCTTGAATCTCCTGGGTGCTGAGCACGCCGTCGCGGTTGGTGTCCAGCTTTTGGTACTGCTTACGAAGGGCCGCGCCTTGCGCCCGCTCGGCCCAGCTGACCTTGCCGTCGTTGTTGAAGTCGTACTGCCCGCGAGCGGCCTGCATCATGTTGTTGGTGCTCTGAACGTCCCGCTGATCGTAGCGGCCGTCGCGGTTGGTGTCGAAGACCAACACTCCGTCGCGTCCGCGGTCGTAGCGACCGTTGCGGTTCTGGTCCAGAGCGTAGCCCTCATTGGGTTGAAAGCCAGGTCTTCCAAAGAGCCCGCCGCGCCAGTTGAAGTGTCCTCCACCGGTGTGAGCGTCAGAGATATTGCCCTGGTATCCAGGCCCCGAGTTGCTCCAGGGATTCGGAAATCCGTAGTTGGAGTATCCGCCGTAGTTGCCATAGTTTCCGTAGTTGGAGTAGTTTTGATAAGCACCGAGGGTCATTGTCTTTGTCTCTCTTTCGTCCGCAATTTCTTCGCTGTTGTTAAGTTGAGAATACCGGACGCCCGCAAAACGGATGCAAATCGTCGCCCTACTCATGTGAACGAATTGTAAACTTTGGGATAAGGATGTCTGGGAAACAGAGGCGAAGGCGGGTCTATCAACCGAGTAGGGTGAGTCATGAAGAGAAGTCTCTTGGGACTGGCGTTCCCCTGAGATGTTGGTCGAGATCGCCGATGATATTCTGGGCAAGAACCTCGGAATTGGCTATGGTCAGCCTGCGATACAAAGAGCCGAAGGAAGAGACGAGCCGACTGCTTCAACCCCGATCTCCGCTGTCGCCAATCCTTTCAAAAGGCAAGCGATGACTGCGGTTCGCCACAGCGGTGACCACGTTTGACCTGATCTTGAGTCAGTCGGAGTATGTTGGAACGGCTAACTTGGAGCAGGTCGAAACTTGGGACGCGGCCACACTGGGCCATGACCCGCACGATACTCGTCGCGAACTCCTCGACTTGGTGCGAAAAGCTAAACGGCTCAAGGAAGATACTCCGGCCAGGGCGGGACGCTAGAAAAAGCTGCGTCGGCGGGCTGCTTCGGCCCACAGGTCGGCCACCGTCGCTTCGGGTTGTGATAGCTCTTGGAGTTGGCGGGCCTGTCCCACCATTCCAAGAGAGGAGAAGAACTCCATTGCGCCGTTAATAGGGCGCAACTGATAGTGATCTTCGGGGAAGCCGTCTGGTCCCAGGTCGACATCTGTTCTGATGGTGGCAAGATCGAGGTCTCGAAGAATCCGCTCCCGATCGTCGCGAAAGGCTGGGGCGAACCGTCCGGCTTTCTCGGGTTCGGCCAAGAGAGCGTGGATGTCGCCTTGTTCGAGCAGAAGCTTTAGAGCCAGCTTTTGACCCACCCCCTTGACCCCTTTGATGTTGTCGGAGGCGTCGCCGCGAAGGGCGAGCCAGGAGGTGATAAGCTCCGGCGGAACACCGTACATCTCTTTCACCGTCCGCGCGTCCACTCGCTCGGGTCTTCCGTTTTGGGTGGTGCGCAGAAGCTCGATGGAGGGACTCAAGGCCAGAACCTGGGCCAGATCCTTGTCATTGGAGACGATACTGACCTTGCGCTCCCGCTCGGCGGCATGACGAGCCAGTGTGCCTAGGACGTCATCGGCCTCGTAGCCGTCGACGTGCAGGGTTTGGAGTCCAAGGCATTCGCAGGCAACCCGCACCATGGCCACCTGAGAGCGTAGCTCCACCGCTGCCGGAGCGCGGTTGGCCTTGTATTCGGGGTCGAGCTGGTGGCGAAAAGACTTCGAGGGGGATTCGAAGACCGCTACCACGTGGTTGTAGCGTTCCAAGAGCCACAGCTCGCGCAACAGTCCCATCACCCCGTAAAGGGCGTTGATGGGGGAGCCGCAGGGCGAGCGCATCTCGGGGACGGCGTGGAAGGCCCGGTGGATGAAAAACATCATGTCCAACATGTAAAGTCGCCCCACGAAGTTGGCTGTCGTCGTCATCGCATGAGCCTTCCTGTGTCAGCTAGTGGACCCCTTTTCAGAGTTCTTTCAAGCCTCGATGTTAGTGTCTCCATAAAGAACGCTAAAGCGTCGAAATTAAAGATAGGACTATGCTCACCATGAATATTCACGTTACCACCCCTAGGATTCAACCCGATGTCTACCAGATGCGCAAAGATCTGGAAAATGCCATCGACGCCGAGCGGGATCGTCTCCTTGATGAGGGCGACCCCTACGATATCTATCAGGGAGAAGCCGCCTTGGACAAAATCGATCCTCGCGTGGCCGAAGCCGGCGTTCGCGAGTGGAAAGCCATCTCTCGAGCCATCGTCGGCGGTGTGGCCGGCGCGTTCGCTGGTTATAGCGGGGGAAATGTGGCCCTTTATGGGCTGGGAGGAGCGAGCGCCACGTCTATCGCTCGAAACATCCAGCAGAATGGGGAAGGTCTGCTGTCCGGTGCCGGCGCGGGACTGATCTTCGGCGGAGGTATTGGCTTTCTCAGTTCCATCGGAGGTGGCTTTGGAGCTATCGTCGGAGGCCTCACCGGCGCCGCGATCGCGGCCAATCTACCTGGCCTATTGAAGTCGGATTCTTAAGCTGTTACGCACGATAGCCTGAAATGCAGTTTCTCTCTGGTGAATAAGCCCAGGGAGCAGATCCCCGAAGGCGTTGATCTCTCCGATCAAAGCTCGCCCCCGCGTGTCGATGAGAAGATCGACCCCGGCATAAAGGCAATCGGGGAAACATCCCGCGGCGGCTTCGGCAAGCTCCAGCGCCTCCTTCCATCGGGTCGATCCGAGCTGCTCCCGAAAATCCGACTCCTCCCCACGGCGATTGCCCAGGTGAAGATTGGTCATCGGGTGCCGGCTTTGGCGCACGACTCGATGGCGGGCCTTCCCACCGATCACCAGAACCCGCAGATCGGCCACCCCATACGGAGTGGAGATCTTGGGGACCCATCGTTCGGCTAGCATTCCTTGAGGTAAGAGAGGGGAGAGAATAGCTTCGATGTCGTCCCAATGACGATAGCTTCGGACTTTGAGGCTATTGAAAATTCGCCCGTGCTCCAACTCGAGGCTCGAGATCAGCTGAATTCGTCCCGGCATCCAGCGAAGGGCGCAAACTCCGGAGGCGGAGCTTCCGTGCAGAGGCTTGAGAAAGAGGCGCCCCTGACCGCTGGTCAGGCGAGGAGCGAACTCCTCGAAAGAGTTGGGCGCGAGCCAGGATTCGGGACGCGGCAGCCCGTGTTGGAGAAACCGCTGGTGGCACTTCCACTTGTCGAACATGACGGCGATCGACCCCGGCGAGTTCATGCAGGGCAGACAGCTTTCGTCGACCCAGCGGAGAACCTCGAGAAATCCGAGATGATATTCGGATAGGTGGGCGACCTGGCCAAACTCTAGGTCGGCCTGGGATGGGCCTCCCCCCAAGGCGATCAGCTTCCGTGCTACGAGGTCGTTTTCTCCCGGTGACTCCAACCGCAAGAGATCAACGTCGAGAGCACCGAGGCGTGAGGGATTCTCCAGCAGTTCGAGATAGGATAGACAAACGGCAGGTGGCCAGCCCAGCTCTGAGACCATTTGAAGGAATCCGCCGACGCGGCGATTCTCCGGGTTCCCCAAAATTGCAAGACGCGGAAGCACCGTTTAGACTTCCCGGCCGGCCGTCTCCTCAATCCAGAGTAATGGTAGGGAAGAGAGCACGATACAGACCACCAGATACCAGGCTGGTGCCATCCGGTTTCCACTCTCCTTGATCAGCCAGGTCACCACGAACTGAGCCGAGCCGCCGAAAGCGGCGACCCCCAACCCATAGATGATGGAGAGAGCTGTCGCGCGCACGTAGCGCGGACAGCTTTCAGTGATAGTGACGATGCTTGTCACCGCCGAGAAAGCGGTCAGACTGCCCTGGAACAGCACGATGGCGACCAGGACCGGGCCGGTGGGACTGTGAGCAAGCCAGGCAAAACAGGGGACGATGGTCAGAGCCTGCACGGCTCGACATGAGGCCAGAACAGGCTTGCGCCCATACCTGTCGCTAGCTAGACCTGCTAAAGGCGACGAGATGGCGAGCGCGATGGCCGAGGCAACGCTGGCCCAGAGCGAGACCTCGAGCGGCATGTTCAAGAAGGTGGTGGCGTAGTTGGAGAGATAGAAGACCACGATGTAAGTGGCGCATGTTCCGCCGAGCAAGAGCAAGATGCCGGTCAACACGGTGGGCAGTTGGCGGCCGAACACCTCGGTCAAAGTCGCTTTGGCGCTCTGCTTACGCTCGCCCAGGGTTTCGTCCACGTGACGCCGGATCCAGATCCCGACGGGGACCACGGCGACGCCCAAAAAGAAAGGAATTCTCCAGCCCCAGCTTTCCAACTGCTCGGTGGTGAGAACCCGGGTCAGACCTAGCGCCATGGTCGCGGCGGCGAGAGAAGAGAGCGCTTGGGAGAACATCTGCCAGCTGGAGTAGTAGCCGCGAGTCTTCTCGGTGGCGTACTCAAGCAGCATCGAGGTGGAGGCGCCGACCTCTCCGCCCAGGGCGAACCCTTGAATCAAGCGCGCGCTAAGAAGCCAGATAGGCCCCAGCAGTCCAACCTGGGCAGGGGTGGGAGCGCAGGCGACTCCCAACGAGCCCAGGGCCATCAGACTCAGGGTGAGATTCAAGGCCGGTTTACGTCCGACTCGGTCGGCCAGCACACCCAGGACGATCCCTCCCACGGGACGAGCGATGAAGGCGATCCCGTAGGTTCCAACCGCCAGCATCAACTGGGTCACCTCATCCTCGGCGGGGAAAAAGAGGCGCCCGATCACGGTAGCGAAAAACGAGTAGACCACGAAGTCAAAGAACTCCAGGCCGTTACCTAAAGTGATGGCGCCGATGATCTTGGCGGTGGGGCGGGGACGCACGGGTGGCGCAGGATAGGACAGAGCAGGCATTAAGACAGTCTAGCCAGCGCGAGTTGCCCCAAACTGGACCGTTGGCGAGACGAAGTTGCCATGTTGTTGCCACGGCATGTTTTCGCTCTCTCCCCTAATAGGAAGCGTCAGGCAGCCGAGCCTGAATAAGGAGCCGGCTCGGGTGACCTCAGGATACCCGCGACGATGAGCTCCGAGGCCCTTTCACAAAAGTCGAGTCCGGAATAGTCCGGGTTGTGTCCGCCGATGTAAGGCACGGCCATGATAGAAAGGCGCGGGTTGGCCCGATCTTCGGCGTCGAGCGGTTGGTAGTTGTCGTTGATGGCGAGCCCCGGGACCAGAAGGTGGAAACTCCCGTCGGGATCTTGTTGGACCTGGTCGGGCGACTTCTCCTGATGCCTCCGGCCCTGTTCGGGATCGCGAAAGCGCAGGCGCGCGGGGCGAACGGTGTTCTCTTTCACCAACGATGGAAAAGGGAATTTTTCTAGACCGAGAGCTGGTTGTCCCACGCAGTCGACATAGGTTCGATAGAGGGTCGAGCCCCTCCGAGTGCGGTATTCGATACCTTCCTGGGTGACCTCGACTTCGCTATCGTCTCCCACATCGAGCAAACTCAAGCGACCCGATCTGTGCAGAGCCTGGAGCTCTAAGGTCGAGGAGTGCGGAAGAAAGGCGATAACGATGGAGATGAGCGGCGACAAGATCTTGGACATTCTTAAAGAATCCTCGGCGGAGAAGTGTTTGGCCGGATAGTTCAGGGCGAAGCTCAAGGTGGAAAGCGCTTCCTTCCAATGAACCGACTCCTCGCGCCGTAGGGATTCGAGAGACTCGCGATACTCGGCCTCGAAGAGCTCGAAAGGGTCGCGCTCTTCACGCAGCTCGAGAGCGGTAGTGACGAACTGCTCCAAGCTCATCGTCCGAACCTTGTCATACAAAGCGGGATCTTTATCTTTGAGCTCTTGTTTGAAGTCTTCTTCGAAAAAGAGATCCAACGGCACGAAGCCCTCATTGGATTCTCGGGTTTTCAACCAGTCACGACGTTGCAGCAGACCTTCGTCCGGCACTTCGGGGTCCTCGAGATGAAAACGCACGCAGGGGAGCATGCCGTTGCGAGAATGCATCACCAAACGAAACTCCTGACTTTCTGGAGCCACCCGGTAGACGAGCTCACCGCCTTCGGTCTGGATGAAGCTTCCGTTGGAACGCGCCAGTGTCCTTATGGCGTCGATGGCCGTAAGAGAGCTTCCACGAAGCGCCACCGGATGATTGGCTTGGATGGCAAGTTTCCTCGGGGGGTAAGGGGAATCAAAGTACCCATCCACTTTACCCTCGTGAGGGCGTGGCCAGTTGTGTCCCGAACAGATGACCGCGTGGTCGAAGCGATGAGTTCCTGTTGAAACTAGGACCTCCATTTGGCCTAAGTCCCGAAGCTCCCGGATATCGATCACACGCGTGTTGAGGTGAACGTTCGTTTTCACGACTTTGGTTTCCAGTAGCGTTTGGAATTGCGCCTGAAGGTACTCTCCCAGAAGAAGGCGGGGAATCACGCGGTCCTCATGGAAACTCTCCAGTCGAATCCTGTGCTCTTGAAGCTTCTTCTCGGGAAGTCGTTTGACCCACGACTCTAAGGTCTCTGGGAGTTCGGGAAGCTCGCTGGAAGAGACGTTGGTGATGTGCTCGGGTTCGGCACCGGCCGGGCCGTAGGGCATCCCCACGCCCAACCGGTCCGAACGTTCAAAGATCTCCACCTCAATGTCCGAACGTTGGGATTCCACTAACCTTTTGTAGACGAAGAGGGCGCTCGGCCCTCCGCCGACCAATGCGATTTTCACGAGAGTCGAGCGCTCCATTTCTCTAAGTCTTCCTTACAGCGCTGAGCCAGGGGACTCTCGATGGCTTGGCGCAGCAACTTCGGATCCTTGTCTCGACTGTGACAGAGAGCGAAGACTCGATCGACTTCGGGATAGTCGGCGGAGGCTGGACGGACCTCGACTTTCATTCCCGCTTGGACCCAGCCCGGGCTCAACACGCGGGCATAGCAGCCGCCGCGGTTGGCCTGAGCGAAGCGCTTGACGAATCGTGGGTCGTCCATTCGCTGGGCCAGGGTGATGCAAGGAATACGGGGACCTGAAATCTCCAGAACGAGCTCGCCTAGCTGCCAGCGATCTCCGACGCGGGGAGGGTGCGGTCCAAATCCGTTCACGGTCAGGTTCTCTCCAAAGGTCCCGGGAGTCAGCTCTCGTCCTAGCTCGCCTTCCCACCACCGGTAGTCCCGGACACTGTAGAGATAGACGGCCTGATCCGGGCCACCGTGATACTTCACGCTTCCGATACGATCTCCGTCAAGCCCGTTCCTTTCCACTTTTACAGGCTCGGAGACCGGACGCTTGAAGATTCCCGTGAGCGAGCTTTTCTTTGCCCACGGAATGGTTTCCAGTCGTCCGACATTGACCGAGATAACTCTGATGCTCATCGGAGCAAGGATAGGGGAGTCCAGATAATCCGACCGTCTCCATTCCGGTTTTGATCCCCCATCCCGGAGGATGGGACTAGCGCAGGCGGTAGGTTCCGAGGACGGCGTGATGGTCGGACCGAAAACCACCCAGGACACCACCGCTCAGGTTCTTTAGGCCGGGATCGCGGGTGTGCATCAGATAGTCCAGGGTCGATCCGCCGTCGGTGGTGGGTTTGTGCAGTCCGTTGGCGTAGTTGACCTGGTTGCCGAGGACTTTGCTGGAGTCCTTATTGAAGTCCCCGCCAATCACGACCTTGTAGCCCTGTTTTTCAAACTTTTTCACCATGTTTGACAGCTTGCTCATGTGAGTATTCCAGGCCGAGCGACGCCAGGCGTTGTGGCTGGACTTCTTGTTGAAAGCACCGGGAACGGTGTGGGTGTTGATGCGGACGATCTTTTCTCCGCTCCCGCGGTGATTCAGCTTGGCCCAGGTGATGTAGCGATCGGGAACGATTCCGGCCTTACCTTCGTGAGTTTTGAGAAAGCCGCCCTTCTCCATCTTCCACTCGTCCTTGCGGTACGAAATGGGGTTGGAGATCTTGTACTTGCCGTCTTTGGGCATGTAGTGGCCCCATTCCGGACCGAGCGACTTGATGGCTTCGCGGTAACGCGGCAAAGAAATCTCGTTCCATCCGATCAGGTCGGCATTGGCCGCGGCTTTTTTCACATCGTGAAGAACCGCTTTCTGAGGCATGGCCGGTCGACTCTTGATATTGACGTTGAGCGTGGTGAACTTGTCGTCTCCAGAGCGGGACTTGGAGGGGCGAGCGGGGGCGTTGGAAGCCGGCTGCAAGTTCGGGCCGCCCAGGAAATCACTCAACCCACTGCTGGAAGCCAGACTTGTGGTTCCAAAGTTGGAGACCATCGGCAGCCCGGCGGCCTGGCTGTAGCCTCCCTGAAAAGCTCCCATCAGTCCGGCTATGGCCTGCATCAACTGCTGAAAATAGACCATCATCGGGTTGTGTCCGACCATTGGGATAGGATAGCCTAGGGTATGGGAGCTATTGAGGGGAGAGAAGCCGGTTCCAAGAAGCATTGGGTCAGATTTCCTTCGTTTCTTTATCTTGTTTTGAGAATACGAAGTTGGCCTGACTCGAAAGCTGCGGCCCCCGCTACGAATGTTAACTTTTGTTACAAGTCTAGCGTTAGTTGCGAGGATGGACCTCGCCCGACAACTTCAAACCATAAACGTGTCCGTTGGCACTGACGGAAAATTCGAGGCCGAGAGTGACGGTTTTCGGAGGTGAGGAAGCCGAGAGGGTCATATTGTCGATCCGCTTGGCCACGACTCGGCCCTGGTCGGGTAAACTCGCGAAGTAACTCGAGTTTCTCGGCGGGGTTAGTTCGGAGGGGAGAAAAGGACTCAAACTGTTCCCCCCGACCTCTTCTATCTGTCGAGTTAGACGCCGAGCCGTTCCGTCGTTATGAATTCGAAAAGAGACTACACTGTTCCATAGGGGTCGACCGAGAGGATCGTAGAGGACGGCGGAGTTGGCATCACGGTAGCTGGCGAAACTGACAGCGTCGGTTTCCAACGAGATGCCCGCGACACTGGCTTCGGAAAGCTCTTCGGTCAACACTGTCAGCGCGTGGAGACCCGCTTGCTCTAGCTCCATAAGAGCGTCTGAGCGTCGCTGATATCGTAGGCCGGCCGACAGCACGGGATAGGAAGCCCCCAGTAAAATCAGCATGAGAGTGCTGGAGATGAGCAGTTCGGCCAGGCTGACTCCGGAATGATGGTCACTTCTCGATAATAAGTCCTGGTCATGGCTACGCCATCTACCGAACGTTCGACCGTCATGGCGTTGCTGCCATTCGCCGTGATGGCGAAGTTCTCGAGTTGAGCATATCCCGCCGCATTGGCTCTTTCTATCTCGGCTCTGGCCAGTACCAGCGCCATATTTCGATCTCGATATCTTTTGGAGGCGCGTTCATGAATGACCCAGCCTGAGGCTAGCCCTCCAAACATCACGCTGAACAAAAATGCGCCCAGGACAACTTCCAAGAGATTGTATCCGTGAGACCTGGGCCACGGCGAAGTCCTAATCCTCGTTGACTAAGACCCACTCCGTAACGCCGGCTAAGATCTGGTTATGAAGAGAGGTGTCGTAGTGGAAACTGAGTTCGCTCAGCATCGCGGTCTTGGTATAGAGGGCTCCATAGAGGTGATTGCCGCTGGCCCCACCACCGGCATTCAAGGCAGCATCTTGTCCGGCGATCACGGCGGAAACCTCGACGTTAAAGCTAAATCTCACGTAGATGGCAACCCCGGAAAGCTCGTCGCCCGTACAATAGATCTGAAGATGGCGGGGCGGTCTGGGATCGCCCGGGCTGTTCATATTGACCAGGCAGTCGTCCGCGAAAATCAACATCTGGCCCACGTAGACGATGCATGGAGCCGTCGCGCTCACGCTACTGTCAAGTCCCCATCTGTGAGGACCAGTGAAAATGACCCTGTCAAAGTAGTAAACTCCGGCCGAGAGTTGAAAATCTCCACCGGTCATCGAAGAACTGTAGCAGCCGGGAGAAATAGGTCCCGAGGTGGAAGGGTTAGCCGAGGGTGAACCGTTGAACTGTCGGGGCTTGCGAAAGATCAGAGGAGCTTCGTCATCCCCTACGTGAAGGACATTATTAAAGATCGGTTCCTGGTGAAAGCTTCCGCCTGTCCTATGCCGCCCCCTAGAATCTCGCCATCGACCTTCCTTTGGATCGTAGCCAGACCCGTTTCGGAGGGACGCTGAGTCCTTCAGGAGTGAACCGTGGGGTAGACCCGGTACGATTGTTGACCACCTCCACCTCGAATCCGAGGGAGCTGTTCGCGCTCAGGACACCGCCCCATGTTCCCACAGGCTCCCAGTCCGGATTGGCGGTCAGTTCCACCATTGCTCTTTGGATCCCGGCGTTAGCCGCGTAGTTGCCTCTTAACTTACGTTCGCGCTGCGCGGTGTTAGAGAGAGTGTACTGAACCCGGGAGGTGGTGATGGCGGTGATCATCACGATCACCGCCAGTACAAGCATGATGGCAATGAGAGCGAAGCCGCTTCGTCGTATTAGCCCGCGATGTCCCCAAATTCCCACTCGGAAACTATATCATAAGTTAAAAAGTTCCCAGTGAATCATTAGAAAGATTCACCATAACTTCATTTTGGCACCAGGGATCGGAGAGGCGATTCCTTAAGAAAAAATTAAGAAAAAAGATTCCTCAAGGAAAAGAATGGGCGGAAAATGATAAGCTTATGATAAGAGAAAAATTAAAACTGTTCGCACCTATGAAGTTCGAGCCGAAGGCGCTGCGGGGCGACATCTTCGGAGGCATGACCACCGGCGTGGTCGCGTTACCCCTGGCCCTGGCTTTCGGTGTCTCCTCGGGGCTAGAAGGCGGAGCCCAGGCGGGCCTGTACGGGGCCATCATCCTCGGTTTCATTGCCGCCATCTTCGCGGGCACCAAGCCCCAAGTCAGCGGCCCGACCGGGCCGATGACCGTGGTCGCGGCGGCTTTCGTGGCCACGGCCGCAGAGCCGCGTCACCTTTTCTGGGCGGTGGTCCTGGGTGGAATTCTTCAGATCATTTTTGGCCTGGTCGGGTTCGGGCACTACATCCGCTACGTCCCTCGCCCGGTGATCTCCGGATTTATGACGGGTATTGGGGTCATTATCTTCTGTTTGCAGTTTCAGCCCCTGGTCGGCCATCAATCCCGGCCAGGGCCGGTCAAAGCCCTGATGGACCTGCCCGAGGCTCTCTCCTCCATCAACCCGCAGGCTCTGGGCTTGGGGCTATTCGTCGTCGCCTTGATCTACCTCATTCCTCGTATCTCGAAATCCATCCCGGCGGCTCTGGTCGCCTTGCTCATTGGAACGACGGTTTCGGAATGGTGGCGTTTCGACGTGCCCAAGATCGGAGCCTTGCCCTCGGGACTGCCGAGTTTAGCCTTATCCTTGCCCTCAGCGGACGCCATGATGCCTATCTTGATGGCAGGAATCAGTCTGTCCATCCTGGGCTCTTTAGACAGTCTACTAGGTTCGGTGGTGGTCGATCAGGTCACCAATACCCGTCATAACAGCGACAAGGAACTTGTGGGTCAGGGGTTGGGGAATTTCGTGTCTGGGCTTTTCGGAGGGCTTCCCGGCGCGGGGGCGACCATGCGCACACTGCTCAACATCCGGGTCGGTGGAACCACGGGCCTTTCCGGCGTGATCCATTCCACCTTGCTGACCGCGATTCTCCTGGGGCTTTCCAAATACGCTTCCTTGATCCCGCTCTCTGTTCTGGCCGGCATCCTGGTCACGGTTGGAATCGGGATCATCGACTACAACGGGCTACGACTTTTGCCCAAGGCTCCGCGCGCGGATCAGATCGTCTTGATCCTGGTGCTGGTCTTAACTGTGTTCGTCGACTTGATCACCGCGGTGCAGATGGGCTTTTTGCTGGCGACCTTGCTCTTTCTCAAAAATCTTAGCGATCGCGAGTTGACCCGAAGCGGTAGTCTGGCCCCGATGGTGATCGCCGAGGAGGGCTCGGAAGCGGCTAGGCTAGCCGAGAACGTCCAGGTGATTCAAGCCGAAGGTGCCATCTTCTTCGGGACCAGCGAAGCTTTCACCGAGGACTTTGACGGTAACGACGCTCTGGGACTGAGGGCCATTATCATTCGTATGCCACGGGTGCCGGTGATCGATCAGACCGGCGCTCTCGCCTTAGCCGAGTTTGTCGAACGGATGGCAAAACGCAACGTGGTGGTGGTTCTGTCGGGTTTGCCGGAAGCCCCGTTGAAGGTGTTGCGCGACCTGGGGATCGTGCCCAAGATCATTTCCGAGGACTCTATCCACGGCACCTTGGCCGAGGCCGTGGTCGGACTCAATGCCAAACTCGGAGTGGAGGGCGACGCCACTCTGGTTCCTCAAGCCTATCTTCCCAAGGTCGGAGGCTAGCGTAGTGGGACTCTGCCATCGGAGCTTCAGAGGGCGAAGGGGAAGACCAGAGGTATCAGCCACAGGCAGAGGACGGAAGCCATCAGGTGCAAAGGGAAGCCTATTCTGACAAAATCAAAGAAGCGATACTCTCCCGGAGCAACGACTAAAGTGTTGACCGGAGAAGCGACCGGCGTCAAGAATGCCATGGCCGCGCCAAAGGCGACCCCCATCAACATCGGTTCTGGAGCGACTTCCAGGATGCGGGCGGTATCCACCGCCAGTGGTGTGAGAATGAGCGCTGTGGCGGTGTTGGACATCACCTGACCCAGCAAGGTGGCGATCAGGTAGAGTCCGGCCAGGGCCGCCAGCGGACCGCGGTCTCCCACGACCTGCAGAAGGCCGCCAGCGAGAAAGTCGACGCCGCCTGATTTTGTCAGAGCGGTGCCCAGCGGCAGCATGGTGGCGACCAGAAATAGGCTACCCCACTGAATGGATCCGTAGGCTTCCTCGAGGGTCAGGCAGCGGGTTTGGACCACCGCGATGCTGGCCAACAAAGCGGCGATGGCGGGCGTCAGCCAGCCCAGGGTTATCGATATCAGCATGAAGGCACAGACCACAAGAGCGGTCTTTCCACTAGTGGTGAGACCGTTCGTGCTCTCCCCACTTCTTGGGGCCCCGACCACTACGAAGTCGAATTTTTCACGTTGCAGGTCGGCCAGTTTCGGTAGCGGACCCTCTACCAGGAGTGCATCGCCGAAACGCAGCCTGACGTCGGCGAAATCGCCGTGGAGATTTTGATCTCCCCGCCGAACCTGAATCACCTTGACTCCAAAGCGGCGGAAGAAGCGCGACTCGGCCAGGGACTTACCGTTAAGGCGCGAGCGCGGTATCAGCAGCAGTTCGGCTAGGCCGCGTCCAGCTAGAGGCGGTGAGGTGACATCCGTTCGATAGGGTCGATAGACAACCCCGAACTTGTCGGCCAGATGCCGTAGGTTCTCTTCCGTAGCTTTGACGAAAAGAACCTGGCTGGGACGCAACAAACTATCGGCGGACGGTATGGAGACAATTCCCGAGCCCAACGCTCGGATGGCCACCACATCCACATGATAGTCCGAGCGAAGTCTAAGCTCGTTGAGACTAGCGGGATTCCAGCGAGCCTCGGGCGGGAGGGTGACCTTGTAGAGGTCGTCAAGGACTCCGTACTCGTGAAGCAGTTCGTCCACCGTCGGAGAAGCGCCGGGTTGACTCGGTTTCACCCGATCGGGTAGCCAGCGCTCTCCCACGATAGCCAGATAGGTTATGGCTATGAGTAGAATCGGCAAACCGATCCAGGAGAAGCTGAAGAATCCCAGCCCGGGGCGCCCGAGTTCCGTCAAGGCGTCCTGGGCGATAAGATTGGGGGTACCTCCGACTAAAGTCAGCATACCTCCGATGAGGCTGCCATAAGCCAGGGGGATCAGGTATTTGGACGGACTGCGTCCCGCCGCGTGAGCCGCCGAGACCACGGCGGGAATCAGCAGGGCGACGGTTCCTGTCGAGGAGAGAACGGTGGAAAGCGTGGCCGATACTAAGATGACCAGCAGCAGCAGTCGACGAGGCCGGCCTCCGCTGCCACGTTCCATCATGTCCCCCGCCAGCTGGGCTACACCGGTTTTGATCAGGGCTCCTCCCAGAACGAACAGCCCACCCATGGCGATCACGATACTGTTGCCGAAACCCTCCGTGGCCTCGCCGGAGGTGACGGCACCGATCTGAGTCAGCACGACCAAAGAGAGAAGTCCCACCACCTCCATCGGTATTCGACCCCAGAGAAGAAGCAGCACGACAGCGAGAAGAACGGCGAAGACAGTGAACACAGCGGGTAAACCAGGAAGAGATTTCTAGCCCTTGACCTGATTGCGTCCGTTTCTTTTAGCTTCGTACAACTTTTCGTCCGCCGCTTGAATCAAGCTTTCCGGAGTGTCTCCCAAGCTCGGAGACAGACAAGCCGCACCCAGGCTCATCGTAACGATGTCGGTGACTATCGACTTCTCGTGCGGCATTTTGACGGCCCGGACGTGCTCGAGCAGGTTGTTGGCAAAGTGAAGTGCTCCGGCCAGATCGGACTCTGGGAGGATACAGGCGAACTCTTCTCCTCCGTAGCGTGACAACAGCTCGCTGGGCCGGCGAAGACCGGCGGTGAGCGCCTTGGCCACGGCCTTGAGGCACTCATCCCCCTCGGGATGTCCATAGTGATCGTTGAAAAGCTTGAAACAGTCGATGTCTCCCAGAATGAGAGAGATAGGGGTCTGCCGGCGGATGGCCAGTCGCCATTCACGATCGAGCCATTTGTCGAACTGGCGGCGGTTGGCTATCCCGGTCAGCCCATCGGTCACCGCTTGACTCTCCAGCAGGTCGTGATAGCGCTTAAGCTCTAGATGGTTGCGCACGCGGATACGCACGATGGAGGGAGAGAAAGGCTTGGTGATGTAGTCGATCGCTCCGATCTCGAGCCCTTTCTCTTCGTCTGTTTCCTCTTTGAGTGCTGTGATGAAGATGACCGGAATACTTTGGGTGAGCGGATTGGCCTTGAGCCGGCGGCAGACCTCATAACCGTCCATTTCGGGCATCATGACGTCCAAGAGGATCAGATCCGGCTGCTTAGAGGAGGCGAGTTCCAGGCCCTGAGCCCCGCTGGTGGCGACTAGAAAACGGTACTCGGGCTTGAGGATCTCACCCAGCAGTTTCAGATTGGCCGGCATGTCGTCGATGGCGAGCACGGTCTGCTTTTCCGATGTCATGACCTTCCCATTTGCCTTCCCTGGCTAAAGCTCCTCGGGCAAGGGCTCTTCCAATACGTGGGTCAGCCCGACCAGACTCTGTTTGGCCGCTTCGAAGTCCAAGCGGTCGATGTCGCCTCGCAAAGCTTCCAGAGCGGACGTCCACGGTCCACCTGCCGAGAGCAGGCGTTCCAGAAGGGCGAGTTTGTCACCGGCCTCGAAGTCGTTGTCCCGAATCAGCTCGTGCAACTCGGCCAGGATCTTTGTCAAGGAGGGCCACGAGGCGTCAATATCGGCGGTGAGAGGCACCTCAACCTTTTCTTCTTCCAGCTCGTCGAGCCCGGGAAGAACGAGGCTCATGGCTCTGTCGAGCTCCTCAAGACCCGCGGGCGCGCCGGCGAGCTCTCCTTGTTTGAGATGTTTCTCCAGAAACTCCGCGGCCTGGCTGACGGCTTTCATGGACAAGGTCGCCGAGAGCCCCTTAAGCGAGTGGGCCAGGTGTACCGCTTCCTCAAGATTGTTCCGCTCGAGCGCGCTTTGGAGCCGGGGCACCACGTTGGACCAGGAATCCCGAAACTCCTTGAGCAGATTGCGCAACAGACCGACGTTGCCCGACACGCGGGCCAGAGCAGAGGCGACCTCCACGCCGGGCAGTTCCGGCAAACCCTCGACCCGGGGAGCAGGGCTAGCCTTGGTGGCGACCGTGTTTCCCAGCCGGCTGGGATCGATCCAGACCAGCAAAGTGGCCAACAGGCGATCGGGCTCGATCGGCTTGGGCACGTGGTCGTTCATACCAGCGGCCAGGCACTTCTGTCTTTCTCGCTCCATAGCGTCGGCGGTGACCGCCACGATGGGAAGTTTTTCCAGCTTGAGTTCGGTTCGCACTCGCCGCGTGGCCTCGAATCCGCCCATTCCCGGCATCTGTAGGTCCATCAGCACGACGTCAAAATCGGACTCAGGTTGGACCAGGATGTCGAGGGCTTTCTGTCCACCGTCGGCCAGCGCCACCTCGGCGCCCCAGCCTTCAAGAAGTTCTCGTGTCACCTGTTGGTTGATGGGATTGTCCTCCACCACCAGAATTCTGGCTCCCGTCAACGGGCTGTGAATGGGAGCCACGAAGTTGGGGGACTCGGCCGGAACACTGGGAGGGCCGAAGGTGGAAACGATGTTGTCAAAGAGCGCCGAAGCGCTGATCGGCTTCATCAAGAAGGCGCCGAAGGTCGCCTCCTGAGTCTCGTTCTCCTCATCTTTTTCGTCTCCAGTCAGCAAGAAGAGAACAGGCTGTTTAGCTAAAGGTAGTTCCGACTGGATCTTACGAGCCGTCTCGGTCCCTCTCATGTCCGGCATCTTCTGATCCAAGAGGACCAGGTCGTAGGGCGACTCGCCGTCGCGTTCGGCCCGGGCGAGCTCGTCCAGTGCGGCTTGACCGGAGGAGGCCACGGTCACGCTCAAGCGCATGGCAACCATCTCGGTACGCAGGGTCTCTCGCATCATCTCGTTGTCGTCGACGACCAGCACGCGGAGCGAATGGAAGCGTCGGGGTAGACTGAGGGTTTTGCTCCCCTCGTCATCGATGGGGAAGGGGAGGGTGAAGGTGAAAGTACTGCCCACACCTTGCTCGCTTTCGGCCGAGATCTCGCCGCCCATCAGCTCGACCAGCTGCTTGCTGATGGTCAGACCCAGGCCGGTTCCGCCGAACTTTCGGCTGATCGACCCGTCGGCCTGAGTGAAGGCGGTGAACAGACGGTCCAGCTGTTCCGGGGTCATCCCCATGCCGGTGTCGTAAACGGAAAACTTCAAGCGAGTGGTGGTCTTGCGCCTGGGCTCATCGTCGTGGGGATGAACGGTCACCACGACCTCACCTTTTTCGGTAAACTTGAGCGCGTTGTTGGTAAGATTGAGGAGAACTTGTCCCAGGCGGAAAGGGTCTCCGACCAGGCCTCTCGGAGTACCGCGCGCGATGTGAAAGACCAGCTCCAGGCCTTTCTCTCGAGCCTTGAAAGCCACCGTGCTGGAGACGTCGTCGACCACCTGGCTGAGATCGAACGGTGTATTCTCTATGTCCAGTTTTCCGGCTTCGATTTTGGAGAAGTCGAGAATGTCGTTGATCAGGTTCAAGAGGGCGCCGGCCGAGGACTGGATCTTGGTCAGGTAGTCGAGCTGTTTGGGAGTCAAGCGGGTCTTGAGGGCCAGGTGGGAAAGACCCAGAATGGCGTTCATGGGGGTTCTAATCTCGTGGCTCATGTTGGCCAGGAATTCCCCTTTAAGATGATTGGCTCGTTCCGCTTCGGTCTGAGCTAGCTCGGCGGCGGCGTGGGCCTCCTCGGCCACCGCCTTGGCTTCGGCGAGTTTGAGTTGACCCCGAATCTTATCGTGGATCATCAAGGCGAACATCAAGCCGACCATGGTCAAGGCGAACATATAGAACCAGAAGTTGAGAAGCCCCGTGGTCACGATGCTTTGAGAGGCGAAGGGGCCGCGCCCCAGGATCGCGCCGATCAAAGCCTGGCAGCCCGTGATAGTGCAGATGAGGAGCGCTCCGTGCCGGCCGTAAGCCATGGCTCCCCAGGCGACGAAGAGAAACATCCAGTAGTTCTCGGCCACCGGTTTTAAGATCTCGGTGAGCCAGCCCATGAAGATGGCTTGCCCGACCAGGGCGGAAAGTCCGAAGCAGGCTAGTGTTTGCAAGCGTTGGTCCGGTTCGAGCCAACCCCTGGGCAGTGTCTTCCAGACCAGCAGAAAGGGAGCGATCAGGACGATCCCGAGAACATCTCCCAGACACCAGCTCAGGAACAGGAGAGGAGACTCATCGGCCGAGATAGCGCGGTTGATGGTGAGCGACGTCGCTCCGGCGAACCCGCTGACCGTACTGCACAACGCGCCCGCTCCGGTCAACCACAGGTAGTCCTTCGGTGAGGTGAGTTCAGGATCGAATTTCACACGCCGTAGGATCCAGATGCCGAGTATAGGGGATAAAGTTTTACCCAGCGCGACCCAGACCGCCGAGAAGAAACTCGACTGCGAGAGCAGTGCGTCGAGTAAGGCGCCGATGAAAATGCCGATCGCATAACGCGGTCCCCAGATCAGTAAAAAGGCTAAAGAAACACCCGCCGCGGGCCAGGCCAGAATAGGCAACTGCCGATCGGCGAATCCGCTGGTGGTCAACTGGCTCAGCGCCAGGTAGACCACGGCGAGAAAAATGATTCGCGGCCAGAAACGTTGTTGTTCGGTATTCTCGGACAAGACCTGCGGTTTCGACTGTTGGCTAAGGGCTTCCCGCTTTGGATGGAGTTGGGCGGTTCGCCTGCTCCAGATCGCAGGCAGATCTGCCTGTTAAAGTGATCGTGCCCACGCTAACCAGCGGCACTCTCCGAATATCCGCGGTCGTGTGAAGAACTGCAAACAGGGCTCAGTGACCTTCAAGGTACTAGCGAATCTGGCCTGAGATGTTCTTGGAAACGGGAGCACGATGTTGAAATTTCTCTAGCAGTGCTTTTTTCTCTGGTGTGTCCGCGTATGCATCGACCAAGTCTTTGACCAGACGTGGGTCGGCTCCCGCTTCCAGCAATAGGGCCATTTGATCGATTCTGTCGAAAAAGGTGGCGTGATGCAAGGGTGTCTCACCATTTTTATTTCGCGCGGCTACATCTGCCCCACTTCCGAGCAAGAGCGAAGTGATCTCCTTTGAAATTCGCGGTTTGACGGCGTGATGAAGAGGTGTTTCTCGGAAATTATCCACGGCCTCCAACTCCGCACCGACAGAGAGCAACCACTTCACAACCTCTAGTTGGTTTGAGCGGATGGCCTTATGGAGTGGGGTCGCACCCATACTGTCTTTCCACCGCAAGAATTCTGCATGGCCCGTCATGAGGCTTCTAAGCCTCTTCAATCGCTCGTCCTGGGAGAGATTTTCGTCACTGAGGAGAGAGTCGAGTTGTTGCAATTCCTCGGAGCTTGGTGGTTTCTTCAGGTCGACAGGCTTTGACCAGTCACCCGCTTGCATCAGGTTGTTTTTGTACTTTCCGTCGGCAAGCTCGGACCAATTGCTCCTTAGTTTCTCTTGGACAAAGGACTCCACTGCCGCCCTCACCTCGCTCTGGGCCAGTTGGGTCGCGTACTCCGACGACATCAATCCGTAGTATTTCACTGAGCCTTCGATCTCCAGCCAACCAGCAGATGTAATGTCGAAAAAGTTCTCCTCGCTGGAGAGAAAAAATCGCGTTGACCATTGATAGCGTCCGGTGACCTCGCACTCCTTGTACAAAACCCTGTTGTGAACAACCATGGTCGGTTCAAAGAGTACAACTCTTATCCCCGGAAATGCCGAGGGAGCAATATCGAGAGCATGGAAAAAAGGGCTCTCGCTGATGCCGACAATCTCTTCAAGACTGCTTGGATCGGGGGACTCAAGCTCGAACAACCCTTTGGTCGAGCTCTCAAATTCAATCGGTAAGCTCTCAAGAGATTGGAAAGGCAGTATGACAGCCTCGGAATCCGGGTAGACCTTGCGAAACTCCGGAACTTCCAATAGTGGGTAGAGTCTCGGCATGAAGATGGTGGTCTCTTTTCCACCGTGGGGAGTGACGCTTTCACTTCGTATCACGAAGTGAAAGATTCCCAATTCTGCCGGTACGATAACGACCATCAGAGTCACGAACAAAATCAACGCGGCCTTTGCGGATTTGCCCATAAGAACGGATTCTTCCGGCCAAAATTAAACCCTTTTGACCTACCGCAACCTGTCGTCAAAGCTCGGATACAGACTTGCCAAGGCGTAGCGGGCAGCGCACCTTCGCGACAATGGGGAGTTTCAATTGACAGCGCAACGAGGGAGCTATACCCACATCCATAATATTTTTGCATAAAGATTGGTGGGGAGGCGCCGAAAGCGCAAGGACCGTCCGATGGCGCACCTCGGTCCCGCTGGACGGGATATCAAGAATATGTACCTGAGGCGGGACGCGGCGATTTCGGATGGTGTTCGGTCTTCGTAACGCCTTCTATGAGAAGGCCATCTTTGTCAAGGGGGTCACCTTGGTGACCTGGTGTCTACCTGCTCGTTGGTTTGGAAAACTCTCTTGGGGTCACGCTTCTATTCGCACTCTTATCGGGCTCTGCCCGCGTGCA
>JBBCJA010000032.1:0-99540 GCA_037189585.1 Selenomonadaceae bacterium
CGCGCGAGGTCCCTGCTATCAGGAAAACGGGCAGCGCTCCCCGCGCGAGGTCCGCGCTATCAAGAAAAACGGGCAGTGCTACCCGCGCGAGGTCCGCGCTATCAAGAAAAACGGGCAGCGCTACCCGCGCGAGGTCCGCGCTACCAAGAAAACGGGCAGCATTGCCCGCGCGAAGTCCGTGCTATCAAGAAAAACGGGCAGCGCTACCCGCGCGAGGTCCGCGCTATCAAGAAAAACGGGCAGCGCTACCCGCGCGAGGCCTGCTCGTACGAGCATCAAAAAAATCGGGCTTTTTGTCCAAAAAACATGGGAGGAAAGCAAAAGAGAAAGGCACGGCGCTGATGGCCGTGCCTTTCTCGAGAGAGCGAGGGGACTCGAGTTTTTATCCGTAGCCGCCCATCCAAGGAGCGGAGAATCCGAAGCCGGGAACCTGTCCACCGAAGTAAGGGCTGGAGCCGCCGAATCCGATGCCGTCGTAAGGAGTTCCGAAGATCACTCCGGAAGCTCCGCCCACGAATCCGCCGCCGTAGCCGAAGCCACCACCGCCGAAGCCACCACCGGGTCCTCCGAAGCCACCACCGGGTCCACCGAAACCACCACCGGGTCCGCCGAAGCCACCTCCGTATCCGCCGCCAAAGCCAGCGCCGACGACGTTGTAAGCCATGTAGGGGACGGTCTTTTCGTTTGTTCCGTAGGAGCCTTCCATGGTGGAAGCGTTGTAGTTCTTGACGTCAAAGCTGGTGATTCCAGCCGAAGCCAAAGACCTCATCTCGCCCTCCTGAACTTTGCCGTCAGCGTTAGAGTCGACCCAGATCTGCAGACCTTCGAGCTCCTTACCGGAGATCTTTCCATCCTTATTCTTGTCGTGCAGAGCGGCGAGCTTCTCATAGCCGTTCTTGTACTTCTCGCCGTTGGGGCCTTCAGTTCCGAAGAGCTCGGTGGCGTCGTTGATCTGACCATCCTTATTGTAGTCGGCGACCAGGAAGCCGTCTCCACCGTTCTTCGCGAGCCACTCGGTCTGCTCGCGCTTTTCTTGCTTACCGTAGTGGTAGAGACCGTCACTCTTCATTTCACCGACGGTATTACCCTTGGCGTCGAGGTATTTCCAGCCGGAATAGTTCTTCTGAGTGCCCTTGGGGGGAGACTTTGTGGTCTTCTTACCGTTGGCGTCGACCCAGTAGCCGCCTTTGACCGCCGGGGCACCGCTGCCGGGGCGGCGCTGCTGACTTTTGGCTTCGTAGCTAACATTGTTCGGATCCATATCGAACATGGTAACGGGGCCGTCGATCTTGCCGTCTCCCAAAATGTTCTTTCCGGTGATGTCGGCCTTCCCATTGCCGTTGAGGTCGAGCACGATGGGGGAGCGTTGCACGGTTTTTTGGCCGTCCTTGGTGTCGAACCAAACATCCCACATCTTATTTTGCTGGCCGGGAATCTCGAGCTGTCCGAACTGTACGTTACCCGCGACGCCGATTCCGCCGTATCCGCCACCGTAGCCGCCACCGCCGTATCCGACGGGCCCACAGCCGTAGGAGGGTCCACAACCGCCGTAGCCCATGCTGGGGGGATAGCAGCCGAAACCCTGGCCGCCGTAACTGGGAGTGGCATTGAGATAGTTATAGCAGGAGTTGCCGAACTGTGGGGGCTGGATGTTGCCAAAGCCTCCCTGGACGCCATACCCGCCGTAGCCGTAACCAAAGCCAGGTCCGAAGCTCCCGTTGTTGTTGTAAGAAGTGCCGAAGAGGGCGGCGAACTGAGCGCTGAAATTCGTGTCGGTGTCGTAGCCGCCCCAGTAACTGTTGTCATACTGGCCGCCGATGGCATAGGCCGCTCCAAATCCGTACGCACTTTGTTGAATCATCTGTTCCCTCCGAAGGCGCCGGGTTAGGCGCGCTAGGTGTTGTATTGTTACTTTAGGTAAACTTCCGACCGATCGTCAAGAATGATCGAGAGTTGTTACATTCTATCGGCATTTTTTGCGGATTCCTCAAGAGCTTGGAAAAGACTAAAAAAGTCGCCGCGAATTTTGCCATATTCGAAATTATTTTGGACCAACCCGTCGGCTACCTCGTGGCAGAGCCCGACCAGGGTCGCCACACGCGCCTTGGTTTCCGCGTCCAAGCCTTGGCGCGAGGCGGTTTTGCCCAGAGCTTCCAGTCGAGCCGCCAAACCCCGCCACTCGCCGGCCAGAGCGTCTCGCGGCTCGCCGGGTTTAAGAGATGAGGTCTTCGCGTCAAGATGGGCTATCAGGGCGCTACTGGTGCCCTCGCCACTGGTGATGGTGACGGTGGATTGGGCTGCTTCGATATCGACTAGGCGCCGGCACTCCGGGCATTTGCCCGTTTCCAGTGCGACCTCTTGGTGGCAAAAAGGACAGGTGGTGAGTTTCGCCTCATCGGGTTCCGCCGGCTCGGCGACGGCAAAGCTAGCCAGCGCAGAGAACGGCTCCGCCAGCGCTTCATAGGCTTCATAGAGTCCCAGGCGATCTCCATCATCGAGATATCGCCAGAGAAGCTCGTTGATGCCGCTCTGCTGTTCGATCGCGGCCCACGACTTCTCCAGCGCCTCCCGTTGATCGGCTTCGCTCCCCTCGGGACTGTTGGCGGTTCTCTCCAGAGTCTCGACGAAGCCGGCTTGGGCCTTGTCCGTGCTTTCCACCAATGCGTGGAGGTGAGAATCCGGCGCGGACTCCTGCAAAATTCCGACCAGCGTTCCCACCACGTGAGCATAGAGCGGGACTTGCTCTAAATGTCGATTCTGCTCGACATAGGCGGCGATCTTTTCAAAGCATGCGTCGACTTCTTGCCGCACGGCGTCGAGCTCGGCCAGGGCTTGAGCCCGAGGTGGACGAGCGGGCTGACTTTCCTCCACATTCCGCTGAGCCATCAAAGTTTCGAAGGCGGAGATCAGACGGCCTTGCAGAGATTCGGCGAGCTCGGCCGTTTCTTCCAGCAGAGACATCGGCATCAAGGTCTGCTGAGCCAGGGCGAACGTCCGTTTGACGGTCTCCTGATAGAATTCGAGCAGCTCGGCCGGCAAACTGGTCTCCTCCCAATTGGAGATGTCGGCGCCGCGCCAGGCGCGTTCCAAACGCAGGTCGGCGGAAAACTCCACCCTTTCACTCTCGGTGTGGAAACGGGACTCCTCGGCTTCTGAAAGCCTCTCGAGCGCTCTCAACATAATATCGAGACCGTCTTTGAGACCTTGGAACTCTTCCCCGACCAGATAGAGATGGAGAGCGCCCACTCCGGTTCGCATCGCCTCCAGAGCGGCCAGAACTCGATCTCTGGAGGGCTGCTGATCGGGAAAGAGACGCGCGTAGGTTCGCCAGTCCACCTCTTTACGATTAATCCAGTCGATCAGGATGGGCAATCGCTGTCCGACCGGTTCGATCCCTACCCGTTCCTCGGCGCGAGCCGTGGCCAGGAGAAGAAGCTCGTTGACGATGCGAACGTCGGTGAAGACCGGGAGCTGCTCGCGAAGCGTACCGGCGTCACGCATGCAGCCTAAAAAGTCGTCCTGGACCGGAGTGAAGACGAAAGAAAAGTTTTCCGCGTCGGTCTGTCCGACAGCGGATTCAAGAATTTCCAGGGCCTTGGCCACTCGAGCGGCTGTCTCGGGGCCTTCCTCGAAAGCCGTCAGCAGCGGGAGTTCCCAGGCCAGCCGCGCCTTGAGCTCGAGCAAAGAGCGACCGAGCTGATCTCGCGCAGTCTCAACGTCATCGTTGACCACCCATCCGCGAAGAGTGCGGTAAATGGTATTGGAGAAACGGACGAGTGGAGGGAGAAATTCTTCGCGGGCAAACATAATTGGGCGCAGCTTCCTCCCTTACAATCAGCTTCCTTTTGTTCTAGGATTGATGTCCTACTCTCGAGGATCTCCGCTAACCACCAGGCGGTCGAACATCAAACCGTCCTTGGTCACGTCGCCGTCGGTTTTAAGCCGGAATCTTAGCTGCACGTCGTGCTGCCCCACAAAATCCGACAGGTCGAACTTGTGGGTCTTCCAACCGTCGAGCAGATTGAAGGCGTGCAATGTCTTCCACTCGGCTTTCTCTCCGCCGCTTCGAACTTCGACGTTGACCTTGTCGAAGTTGATCTCGAGATCGTGGCGGGCGTCGAAACGAAGTTGAGCCGAGGAGAACTCCTCTAAGGAAAAGCTCCTCGAAGTCAGACTCGCGTTCTGATTGATCTTGTACTCTCCCCCAGGAGAGTCGCTCCACACGATGCCTCTCCCAGGAACGTTCTCTTGTCCCCAATCTCCCTCTCGGGTCCATTGTTCAGGGCCGTCCTCGAAAGCGACGTGAGCGGCCGGCACGGCGACTCGCGCGGTCGCGAATTGGGAGCGATTCCCCACGTTGTCCACCGAGCGTAGGGCCACGAAGAGGTTTCTCTCTCGAGCCGAGGGGAGGATGGGAAACTCCAGGCTCTCCTCTTTTCCACTTTCGGCTGGACGGGCCGTGCGGATCAGGTTCTGCCGGTCGAACTCCTCGAGCGGAAACGGCTTGTCCGAGTAGGCCAGTTCATAGGCTGAGGCGAGACCCACGGCCCCGTCATCTCCCGAGGCTATCCAGTTCAGAAGCACCGCCTCGGGACTGACCGCTCGTCCCTGGAAGGCGCTGGGTGCTCCCGGCGCGATCTCGTCCGCCTCTAAGGCCGAAGCCAGGTTCAGCCGTCCCCCGGAAGCCAGCTTGTCTTCCAGGTGAGGCAGGCGATCGACGGAGAAGAGCAGGCGGTCCTTGAGCTCTTTGTTGGTCAGATTGGGAAACTTCTCTAAGATCAAGCTGACCGCCCCGCTGACGTGGGGCGCGGCCATGGAGGTTCCGCTCTTCACTCCCGTTCCACTACCCGGCACGGTGGAGAGGACCTCCACCCCGGGAGCCGCCAGGTCCACCGCGCCGATCCCGTAGTTGGAGAACTTGCCCAGCTGGTCATCGACTCCGGTCGCGGCCACCGCGATGATGTTGTCCAGCGGATAGGCCGCGGGATAAGCTGGCTGAATGTCGGAATTCTGAGCCGAATTACCAGCCGCGCAGATGTGAATGGCGGGGCTTGCCGCAAGAGTGTCCATCAAGGCCTGATTGTAGTTGCCGCCTCCCCAGGAGTTCTGGGTCACTCGCGCTCCGATGGAGTCAGCGTAGGTCAATGCGGCGATGGCGTCGGCCAGGTCGCCGTAACCTTTCTCCAGAAACTTTACCCCCACCAGGTTGGCCCGCCAGGCCACGCCGGTCACGCCCTGTCCGTTGTTGCCGACCGCTCCCACCGTTCCTGAAACGTGGGTTCCGTGACTTCCGTCGTCCATCGGATCGCCCGTTTTGCGAGCGGCGTTGAAGCCGTGAACGTCATCGACCACCCCGTTTCCGTCGTCGTCGATGCCGTTGCCGGGGATCTCGTTGGGGTTGGTCCAGACGTTGGCCGCCAGGTCCGGATGGTTGTAGTCGATGCCGGAGTCAATCACCGCGATCAACGGCGCGAGTGCGCGGTCCCCCGTGCGCTCGGCCCAGGCCAGCGGCGCGGAGATGTTGAAAGGCCCGTACTGCTGGGGGGTTAAGTCGTTGGGAACCACGGGGTCAACGAATTCACCGACGATGTCGTTGGTCACCGCGTAGGCCACGTTGGGGTCTCGCGACAGCCTTCGCAACGCTTGCTCCATCGCTTCAGGCGTGTCGGAGTCGAGTTTGAGATGGAGAATCTCCTGATCTCCGAAGCTGTCGGGAGCGACCTTTTGTCCGCCCAAAGGATATCGGTCCACCACTTCGCCGAGTTGGTCCAACACGTTGTCGCTCGACAAGGACACTTCGGTTCGCGGTTTCAAGCGAACCAGAAGCTCTCCGGGGACATGGGCTGGCCGAGACGAGATATTCATCTCCACCAAGATGCCATATGCGGCGCCTATAAAAGTAACGGAAAGGTTACGGGACGGTCAGACTGGATTAAGCAGATGGAGAGCTTTTGGGTGAACTCCCTATGACGGTGTCGATGTCTGGTTGTTAAAGAAATGTTCATAAGTGAGGCGTTTTTCCTAGATGAGGACCATATCCGCCTGTTTCTATGGAATTCTATTCGACAGAATAATCCATCTTGACGGTAGAGGAGTTTGAATATGGGATTCAGCCTTAATCCAGTTTCATTGGTGAAGTCGGGTGCGAGCGTAGTGAGTTCGGGTGCGAGCGCCGTGACAAGCACGGTCACAGACGCGGTGTCTGGTGGGGTGGACACTGTGAAGTCGGGTGCGAACGCCGTGACAAGGACGGCCACAGGCGTGGTGTCCGATGGGGTGAACACCGTGAAGTCAGGGGCAGGAGCGGTGGTCAGGGCGGGCACCGGAGTCGTCAGCAGTGGGGCGAATGCCGTCACGGGCGCCGTATCCACTGGGGCGAACGTGATCAGAGATACGGTCGAACTTTCCGCCAATGCGCTCAATGGCGCCAAAGACTTTGCCGTTGATGCAGGGGCCAAGGTCGGCAATGGTATTCGTTCGATACCCGGATACGACATATACACCAAAGCCAACAGCTTTGTCGCAGAAAATACCCTGGGGCGGGCTGCAAACTTCATTCGGGAGAACTCCGTGGCCAACACCATCGTCGGAGGAGCGGTCGCTGGGCCGTTGGGTTTCATTCCCGGTGGTTTCGGCTCTAGTATTCGAGAAGGGGCAGCCGGCTTTGTAGCCGACACCCTCGACATTCCCGGTAACATCCAGAAGGACCCCGCGGGCGTGGTCCAGGCGGCCGTGACCGCCTCGATTCCCGGCGGACAATTGGCCATCACCGAGGGCTTGGTCGAGGATTTTCGTGAAAACGTGAACGAGTATGGCGTCGCTGGTGCGGTCACTCACTCGGCCCTCGATGTCGGCTCCTTCTTCGTTCCTGGCGGTGGCGCCGTGAGTACCACCGCTAATGCCCTGTCTATTGCGGATATCGGACGGGGAGCGATCGCTCAGCAGACCGACGACGATCCGAATGGATTCTCCGCCATCGCATAGCGGCAACATTCCGCGAGCGACCCGGCCAGGAGAGGACATTTTATATAGGACAGCTTGGACCGAAAACGGTTTGTCAGCTTGTCCATAAGGGGCCAGGCCCAGAGGGTACCGTCTTCCTTGAGCGTGAAGCCCAACCGAGACTTTAGAAGGCCTCGGGAAACTCTTCTTTTCTTGGGAATTTTAGGCCTGGGAAAGATCGATCGGGAGTGTGACCGATGATGAAGTCACGTTCGCCCTTTCTCTTCAGCTTCGCGCCTTGTCGCGTTCTTGTGTAGGTCATGCATTCAGCGTGGGCTTTGACAATATCGCAGATCTTCGGAGGAAACTGTTCGACCGTTTGGGGGAAGGGCTGTTCTAAGGCCTGTAGTCTCTTGAGCTCTAGAATGACAACCAGTTGGGCCAAGTTGTGACGCGCTGCCTCTTGAGAGCGCAGTTCCACCACCAGGCTGTAGTCATGGCTCGGGATCATCGACCCGTCAGGCGGGAGAGAGAGCGGCTGACTCTCAATCCGACTAGGATTGAGTTTCGAATAGTCTTTCCAAGCCCGGTTGAGTTTGAAGCGGCTCAAGTAGCGATCGGCCGGCGAGTAGCCGTGCCGGTCCAGGCTAATGCGCTCCTGGGCCAAACGAGCGAAGTGGGCATCGGAAGGAGCGGTCTCTTTGGTAAAGTCGGTTGTTCCCGATAAGGCTAGAGTGAGCAACTCCGCGCAAGATGGCGCGGACAGCTTCGCGTGTTCAATACCCGTTTCCCAGTCTCCGGTGTCAATTCCGGCGAGACTGATGAGCAGGTGGGTTTCGGCTCGCTCCTCTGGAGTCATGTTCGGAAACTTCGGAGGATTCGCTAACTTTTTTAGGGCTAACCAGTGACGCGGGTCCTCTCGGTGGGCAAGGTGGGTAAGCATTTCACGTCTCCAAGCTTCCCTGGTCCAATTTTTCCGCTCTGCTTCGAAGGGGGGAGGTTGGAGATCTAAACCAAGACGCTCCACCATCTCGGGATTGTAGCTTCGGCCTAGCAAGAGGACTCTGGCCGGGTGAAGCCATGGAATGAGACCCAGCAGTAAAAGAAAGGGTAAGACTTTGCGCCAGGCGGGTGAGTTATCCGGGATAACCCAGGGTGTCTTGCCGACGAAGTGGCGACCGACGAAACAGCCCAGCATTCCCCCGACGATCATTCCGGTCACCAAGAGGATCGTTTCCATATTGAAAAGATTGAGGAGAATGTTGGCTAACCGATGAAATTTACTGGATCCCATCCCAAATCCGGCGTAGGTGAAAGCCAATCCAAAAAGTGCGATGGTGAAAATTAGGGCAATCGCTAAGGAGACTAAGGGAAAGATGGGAGAAAAGAGCCGGCGGCGCCAGAAAGCCAGCCAGGGGCTAAGTAGTGGTGGCAACACGAAGGCCGAGACTCCCAGGAAGAAGTAGAGGCCTGTTGCCCCCTGAGTAGTCACCATAAGGAGCAGCCATGTTGTGACCAGTCCACCGAGCGCGACGCTCCAACCGCCTAAACTCAGGCGGGCCAATGTTTCCAGGGGGGTCTCCGGGGAGTCGTCTAGAACGGGAAGTGAGCCCATCTTCAGCTCCTCGAGCAAGCCGTCGGGAACCTCAGAGTCTGGTAGCCCTCGTTGACGTGTCGCGGCGAGTTGGGAGAACCAGTCCCAGAAAGAAGTCGGGTGCTTGAGCGAATTCAGATGCTCGGCCATGAGCCTGTAGATGTCGTTGAGTGCCTGAGAATCACGCCCGATTCGTTCGTAGGCCTCCAGGTAGGTTGTTTGAAGCAAACAAAACCAGGCTTCGCGGTCGCCCTGGGCCGCGCTCCACAAGAGTTGAGAGGGGGTCAGATCTGTCAAGAAGAGCCTCCCTGTGGATAATGGACCAGGGCTTTCCCTTCTTCGAAGTAAGCCTTGAGCCAGTCTAGCCTCGACTCTAAAGATTTCAGCAGGCGAAGAAGATTCTCATCTTCGATGACCTGGAATCCGGTCAGGTCGGTGGCCAGAGTGTCGTCGTCAAGGAGCAGATGGCATCCGTGCCACTTCTCGATCCCTTTGCCCCATTCGGGAGAGGTTTGGCGTTCCATCAGCACCGATTGTCGTACGATGGTCAGCCGTAGGGGAATTTTCTCCTTGGCCTCTTTTTCGTCGTAGGCTAGTACCAGTCGACAGCGGGGGAACTTGGAAACCTCGCGCATACTCAGGTTGCGTCCCTGACTGTGAAACTGCAGCATCCAGGAGGGAGAGCTAATCCCGTCGGGCTTCATCGTGTTCCCGAGGCGCGTTCCCGAAGCCCAGAGGTTGTAGTGCTTTTCGCGTACGACGTACTGGGCTAGTCCTGGGCGTCCGGTTTGGTACCCTTCATCCTCGACGAGTTCGTAGAGAATATTTTGGTACGGGTCGGCGTGGGGTGCTCCTCCGTAGTACGACTTTCTGCGATGGTTGGTGGGATAGCTTCCGTCGGCTCTCTCCAAGACTCTGCCATCAACGAAGAGGGTCACGCGACTGAAGAGGCAGCTCTGACTCATCAAGACAAGAGCGTCGGCGTTGCGGCGAGAGTGGGTCCAGAATTGCCAACTCTTGCGATGGATCACGGAAAGGTGAAAGGCGCAGGGAGGCTCTCCATCAGGGATGGGAACCTCGATCTGAAACTCTTCGGTTCGAAAGACTCTGTCTTTGATGAAAACCCGGCGACCTCGGTAGCCCTGGGAGAAGGACCAGAGAACCTCCTGAGTGGTTTCGCTCTGAGCGCCCCAGAGAGCGGATGCCAGATCGGCTAAGATCGGGTCTTCGACCTCCAGAGGAGCCAGAAAGGCGCGGGTGATCGATTCGAAATCGGTGACCGCTCCGGCCTTGGAGGCACGAAAGTGAATGGATGTCCGAAACCGTTCCAGTCTTACTCGCATGCTGGTTGCTCCCAGGCGGCTGGCGACCTGAACGACTTTAAGAAGGTAGTGTTGCGGAGAGGGGAGTCGGAAGGCGGCCAGGCGTTCGGCCGCTTCCTCAAAGTTGAGCGTGAAGGCTCCCTCCGAATCGAAGCGGCCCTCTGTTGCCTGCTCTTTGAGGAACTTTTCAAAGTTCATAGGTAGTGGACCGCCTGGCGCCGCCAAAGCAGCCAGTCATGAATTCCGGGATCGTCCCAGACATGGCATTGCTGGGGAACACCCAATCTGCGAAGGTGATATGAGAGCTCTTGAGTCGGGTCCAGACAGAAGTCCCAGCGACCCGTGGCTAGACGAAACTCCGTTCGGCGGAGGTCGGGATTCAAGGTCTCTGGGCTGAGGGTAGGCAGGTAGTCCAGGGGGGAGTTGGCCAGGACGTCGTCATCGTAATACCCCTCGACATATTTGTCCGCGCGATAGTCCCCCGACATGGCGACCACGCGTTGGGCCACGGTGGGATAGCGAAGCGCGAAATTGACCGCATGAAATCCACCGAACGAGGCTCCCGTCAGGATGAGGAAAGGAGTTCGATTGGCCCGACGCAAGCCCGGTAGAAATTCCTGTAAGAGATATTGCTCATAGGCCAGGTGCCAGTCGAGTTGGATGCGTTGGTGGTCCTCGAAGTTGTACCAGGAAAGGTCGTCGACGGAGTCAACGCAGAAAAGCTGAAGCCAGCCCCGGTCCAGAGGGTCGCGGAGAGCCTCGATCATCTGAAAGTCTTCCCACTGATAGAAGCGCCCCTTGGATGTGGGAAAGACTAGAACGGGGGCACCGGCGTGGCCAAAGACCAGATGCTCCATCTCTTTTCCCAAGCTTTGAGAAAAGAGCTTTCCGTAGTGCCTGAGCACGCCTCGAGCTAGGACTTACTGCCCTGAGTTAGGGAGATCACTTTGAAGCCTTTGTCGCAATCGGAGATCTGAGGGTCCGGAGGTTCTGGATTCGTCTCCTCCGCGCTCTCCTCGGAGGGAGCCTCTTCGCTCTCGTTGGTTTCTTGTTGGGCCGATAGCATGACCTCTCGGAAGAGCTCGTTGGCGCCCGTGCTCCACTCCATCTTGTCGGCCACGGCGAGGATCGTCTCCCGTTCGGTACAGCTTTGAATCCAGCGGGATAGGACGGCGTCCATGGCGTCGGGATGATCGATAGCCATCAGGGTCAGCTGGTGCAACACGGTGCGGACACGGTGCTGTTCGGTCGGTCGGATTTCCGAGCTGTTGAGGAGCGCCATACGTCGAATCCCGTCGCATCTCGCCGGCTCTAAGGGGACTCTGGCCAGGTGCCAAAGGGCTCGCTCGGGATCGACGCTCAAAAGCGCCAAGGCCAGATCGATTCCGCCCTGGCAACGGGCCGGAAGGCTGGAAAGGTACTCCAGGGTGGCTTCAGCCCTCTGGAATTCGCCGAGTTCGAGCTCACAGCGCAAGAGTCCGCCTCTTTGCTCATCGCTAAGCTCTTGAGATTCGCGAGCCCCATCTAAATACTCGCCCAGTTCGCCGGTGCGCCGAAGGGGGCGACTCAAGCTTAAGAGCTCGAGTAGCGCCGGTGAACTCAAGTAACGTTTGTTGCTGTCGGCCTTGAGAAGTTTGAGACAGTGCTCGAACCCCTTCTTGGTCTGGCCTCGATTCTCCAACAACATTGCGACTCGCAAAAGCCCGGTGGCCGAGAGAAGTCCCCGTTCGGCCTCGGTCTCTTCAAAAAGAGTTCTGGCTTCCTTGACTAGTTTCCGCGCCTGTCGTTTCTCCCCGGAGTTATAAAGGGCTCCGGCCAGGTCGCACAGGAGATGGAGGCGCAGTTCGACGTTCTCGAGGGCGCGCGTGGTCTCGATGGCTTTCTCCCGATAGGTTTTGGCCTGAGCCTCGGCGCCCAGACGGGACAGTCCGGCGGCAAGCGCCACCAGGGCTCGGCCCTTGGCCTCAAGCTCGAGGGGAGAGTTGTCGAAACGCAAGCTTTCGCCCAGGCGAACGATCTCCTCGGCGCTATCGTTTTTGGCGGTGGAAGTGGAGAGAAGTCGGACCAATTGGCGACTCTCTCGGTCCAGGTCGTTGACCCGCGACTTCAACTCCAGGGCGTGGAAGGCAAGATCCCGAGCGCGGCCGAGGGCTCCGGTTTCAGCCACTTGAGCGGCCAGATGGAGAAGGGCCTCGGCGCGCGTCGCCGTGTCGCCGACGGAGAAGGCGTTGGCGGCCGACAGCGAGATCCTTTGTTGGGCGTCCAGGGGGCGACCCTTGACGCTGAGCAGCACGGCGAACCGCGCTAGATAGCGGCTTCGGTCCTCGGGTTTTTGAAAAGACAGGATAAGGAGTGAGAGGTTGTCGAGGACCTTGGTCTCGATATCCTTGATAGCCGAATCCTCGAGACTCTGGAGCAATCCCGCCACGGTGTGGCGAAGAACCTCCTCTTCACTTTCTCCCTGTGCGATTTCGATGAGTTTGAGGAAGGCCTCGTTGGCCCAGGCTTCATCCTCCATCGGGATAAGAGCGGCGGCGGCGGTGGCGGTCGGCGTCGTCCCTTTGCGCACCTCGTTGAGAAGTTTGGTGAGCTCCTTGTCCTTATCTTTGGCCTTTTTGACCCGATCAGGATAGGCGGTACCGGCGGGCGCTTCTTCCTCGGAAAGGCGGGCCAGGCGGGCCGCGATCTCTCGAAGGTTGGCTTTTTGGATGGCCTCGTCAGAGATCCGTTCGGCTTGCTTGTGGGCCAGGTCCAAAAGGATAAGGCGGGCTTGAGGAGCCAGGAGATGGGTATGGGCGGCGGTTTTGAAGGCCATACACGCGGCCTCGGGATGATTGCCCATCGACATGGCTTGGAGGAAGAGCGCGCGAGTCGGTTCGGGTAGTTCAGGGTAGCTCAGCATGGCGGCCAGTAGGCTGGCCGCGAGACGGACCTCGGACTCTTCCAGGGTGACCGCCGGAAACTGCAGGGTTTCATTGAGCAACGCGGTCGTGCCGGGAAGGTCGTTGGCCTCTATCGTCTGGGTCGCGAAGAGTAGCCAGAGTAGAAACTTCTGCCCTTCCCCAGAGACCAAAAAGGCGTTCTCTCGAGCCAGCGCCAGGTTTCCCGAGTCGGCCAAGCGGTGGACTGTTTTGACCGAGTCGTGTTTTCTGAGCCGGGCGATACGGCAGCCGAAGGAGACGATTCGTGGGATATCCTCGGTCTCCACGCTGGCTAGAAGTGAGAGTCGAAGGTCTTTGAGGACACTCGGTAGCATGCCGGTGCGCTCAAGCTTGAGCTGGGAGAAAGAGCCCTCGTTGAGCCAGTGCAGGACGGAAAAGTCTTGCCGTCGCGAGGAACGGGCGAGCCGGTCGCAATGAAGCACCAGGTAGCGCCAGCCATAAGGGTCGTGCATTTCGTGCCAGGAGGGATAAGCCTCGCGAAAAAAGGAGACAATCCGCCCGTGCACCGGTCCCAGGTCGCGCGAGAAGTGCCGAGCGATGTAGACGGCGAGACCGCGGCTAAAAAGGGTAACTCCGGTGGGTGAGACTGTAAGAATGGGAGCCAGCAGGTCCACCACCTCGCGGACGGAGACTAAAGGGATACCGGTGAAGTCGGAGATCGATTCGAAAGGGAGCCCCTCGGGAGTGTCGGCCAAAAGTAGAGCGACCTGCTCCATCATTACCCGGAGAGGGCCCTGCACGGCACGAGTGGTCTCACGCCACAGAGCCAGGTAGTAACTGTCGAGCTGGGTACCGCCCTGTTCGCGATTGGCGATCATAAACTCCGCCTCTTGGAAGGTGGAGATAAGGCCGTTCAGGGCTTCCAATTCATGCCGTTTCAGGTGCTCTGAGAGGTCCTCACGGTGGGCCGGATGGATCGGATCGAGAGTGAAGATACGAGTCCCGGGGCGCTGCAGCCCTTCGAAATGCACGCCCGGACGGAAGATGAAGAGTTTGGGCACATCGGGGAAGTCTTGATCCAGGCCGTGGGTTCGCCAGAGCGCCGGTGGCGCGCTTTCCAGGGCGTCGATGACCAGGAGTTGAGGCAGATCACCGTTCGGGCCCATGGCGGCGACGGCGGCCAGAGCTTGATAGGGATCGCGGGCCAGAGCGAAGTCGATCATGACCGCGCCCGGCAGCGACTCCACAAATTCTCGCCCCACTCGACTCTTACCGATGCCGGGAGGGCCGACCAGGACGGCTCGCTGGCCCCCTTTGCGGTACCAGTCCGCCAGCTCGTTCAGTAACCAACCCCGGCCTTGAAGGGGCGCCTGGGTCAGCGTCATTCGTTGGTACCTCTAGCTTGGACTTGCACCGGTTCGCTCCATGAAGTTAGATTGACCTGGCCTTCGGTAAGTCAAGAGTGAGTCCTCGTTCTATTGCCTTCGAAGGAAGCGCCGAAATCGGCCGCTATTACAGCAGGGACCGATTCAGACAAGGAAAAAAATTCACGTATGAACACAGTTTTGGATATGTTGGAGACCGAGCGCGGGACCGGAGTCTTGAAGTCGACTCTTCCCGTGGTGGAGCAGGCGCGTCACGTCTGGATCGACGAGCGGGGCGTGGCCGAGCTCGCTAAGCGCTGGGTGGAGGAGAAGATCGCGATTCCGCCCTGGAACGAGGAGGTCCATTGGTCAGATGGGAGCCGCCGCACCGCCTCGGCAATTTTGCTCTTGGATGCCTGGAACTTCTGCTTCTGGCCTGATCCCGGTCAGGAGAAGTGGGGCATTGACTATAAGGGGAAGGCCTACAACGGATACATGGGGCTGGCCGCCTCGATCAAGCGCGCCATCGAGGAAGGAGACCGTCTCGACGATCCCAAGCGGATGGCCTCCTTGACCATAGACGACTTGCGCCACATCTTCCGCGGTCGAGGCGAGATGCCGATGCTGGAGACCCGCTTACGGAACGCGCATCAGATAGGGAACTGTCTGTTGGAAAAGTGGGGCGGAGATTTCGCCAACATGCTTTCCGCCGCGGAGGGCTCGGCGGTGGGTCTGACCAGCCTGATCGTCGAGAACTTTCCCTGTTTTGACGATCATACGCTCTATTTCGGACGAGAGGTCAAGTTTTACAAGCGAGCGCAGATCCTGGTCATCGACTTGATGGGAGCGCTAGCCGATGATTCCCTGGTCGATTTTCACGACGCCGACAAGCTGACCGCCTTCGCGGACTACAAGATCCCCCAGGTGCTGGAGGCGCACAAGGTGTTGCGCTACACTCCGCAGTTGGAGGCTCAGTTGGAGCGGGAGGAGCAGATCCCCGAGGGGGACCCGCTGGAGGTGGAGATCCGCGCGGGGATGGTCTGGGCGGTAGAATTCTTACGTTTGGAGATGGAGGCCCGCGGTCGTAAGGTCGCGCCTTACGAGCTGGACTGGCTGCTTTGGAATCTTGGCCAACAGCCGGTCGACAACCAAAAACCGTACCACCGCACTCGTACCGTCTTTTATTGAACCCCGGCGCGCGACGTCTCACGGGACTCCAGGTTTTCGGGCCGGGGTCCCGTTCTCTTTGGCCTACCTGTAATAATCAGAAAATTTAGGGTCTCTGTCCCTAAAACGGAGAAGAGGCGGAAGACTTGTTCGCCCCATCCGGATGGGGTAGGTCTCGCCCAAGGGGATATCCCAGCAGGTAGGGGGGGCGTGAGACGCTGTCGCTATGCAGGCCACCCTCATCTACAACGGTACGGCGGGGAACACCGCTGACCACGACGCCCATTTCTACATGCGGGAGCTGGAAAAGGCCGGATACAGTCCGGTTTATCGCATCACCGAGACAGAGCAGGATGTCCTGTCCGTCTTAGAAGACGCCGAGGGACTTCTGGTGGTGGTGGGTGGAGACGGCTCGTTGCGCGCGGTTGCGACCCGCGTTGTGGGACGAAACCTCCCCATTGCTCTTATTCCCGCCGGCACCGCTAATAATGTCGGCAGGGCTCTGGGGCTGGAGGAACTCTCGATCGCGCAGTTGGCAGACCCTCTCAAGGTCCAAGTCGACATTGGCGTCCTACGCGGGCCGTGGGGCGACAGTTACTTCTTGGAGGGAGCCGGATTCGGGCTGTACGCCGAAGCGCTCAGTCGCTACCGTCCTCAAGACGGCAAGAGTTTTCTTCGAGGGATGAAGACTTTGCTCGAGGTCCTTTCCGGAAGTCCGGCACCCCGATGTCGCCTGCGCTGGAACGGCCACGAAGAGGATGGAGAATATCTTCTTCTCGAGGCAATGAATACGCCAGCGGTCGGCCCGCGCATACCGCTGGCCCCCCAGGCGGACTTGACCGATGGGCTGTTCGACTTGATTCGGGTCGACGATTCCTCGCGGGAATCTTATCTCACCTACCTCTCTAGCCTGATTTCCGAGGAGCTAGCAAACCTGGAGAGTGTCAGAGTGGAGCGCCTGAGGAGTTTTGAGTTCTTTTGGACAGGGTTTCCTATCCACCTGGACGCTGTTTTCATAGAGACGGAGAAGTATCGCGATCGCGACGGAATTTGGCTGGAGGTGACGGTCCTTCCGGGCGCGCTGGAATTTTGGCTGCCCAAAGTCGTCACGGTGGGAGCAGCGGCTTCATGAAAGCCTCCTGGCTTCGACACGCCTTCTCCGTGCTTATTGTTCTCGGTCTCGTTCTGGCGGGTTTTAAGTATCTCGACCTCGATCTCATGGTCGAGGCGTGGCGACAGTTCTCGTGGAAGGCTCTAGGGGGCCTGCTGGTACTTCCGGCTCTCTATCTCGGGCTCAAAAGTTGGCGCTTTTACCTTTTGATGCGCTCGGCCCAGCCGGATATCTCCGCCTCGACCGTGATGAAGGGATACGCGGCCAGTCAGTCGGCCAGTCTTTTACCGGCGGGCTTTGCCGCTCGCTCGATGATTCTCACCCAGGCGGGCGTACCGGTGGAACGTTCGATGAGTCCGGTGCTGGCCAATAGCGCTATCGACCAGTTAACGCTACTCGTGGGAGGTCTGATCCTGGGGATCTGGTATGAATCTGTTCGCGAGGCTTCTTCGATACTTGCACTCGTTCTAGCCCTGCTCGTCCTCGTTGTCTGGTTTCGCGGGTCACGCGCTTGGCTTGGCGCGCGTCTAAGGCGGATAGGGCGCAAGATTGGTCAGGAGAAAAAGATCGAGGAGTTTCTAGAAGCCTGCTGGTCGTTGGTGAATCCCAGGCTCTTCCTGTCAGTCTTCTTGTTGAGCGTCGTGGCCGATCTGATGAGCTACCTCACTCTGGTGCTCGTGGTGGTGGCCCTCGGACTGAAAGTTCAACTCGGAGCGCTGGCCGCGGCCTTCCTCATTCCCACCCTGCTTGGCCGAATGTCACCGCTTCCCGCCGGCGCCGGGGTGACCGAGGCGGGGATGATCGCTTTGATGGCCAATCATGGAGGGATGACGATCCATCAAGCCGCGGCCGCCACGACTCTCATGCGCGGGATTGATGTCGTGCTGCCCGCGCTGTACGGCGCAGCTATCTATCTTTTCGGTTGGAGGGCCCAGCCCTCGGCCTCGACGGCCCCAGTCTCGTGACCTGGCTCTCCTCGGCTGAGGCTCTCGGCCATCATCCGACCGAGCTGGCCTTGTCGCTGAGCCTTGTCCTCAGCCTTGTCCTGACCCTGGGAATTCGCTTCACGGAGAGCTCGAGACGTTATCTCAAAGGCGCTCTTGAGCGGCATCCGCAGTTTTTGCGGGGACGAGGAGTCTCGATTTTTGGCCGAGTGGAGGACGCCTTAGTATTGCTAGCTCTCGGCCTTTTAGGGATTCTGGGGGGAAGCGCTGTCTTTCTTCAGGTTGTGGAAGCGTTGCAAGACTCTCAAGCCTTGTCTCAGTGGGACACCCGTTTTGTCGATACCGTCCATCACACCGTAACCCGAGGAGAAGTAGCCTTTTTCTCCGCCATCACACCTTTGGCAGGCATCTATCCGCCTATCGTTTTGGGAGTTCTCGTCGGCTGTTGGTTGGGCGTGCGGCGGCAACGACTGTTGGCCTGGATCTGGATCTCAGGCCTGGTCGGGAATTCACTCTTAGCTCACGGTCTGAAACAGTTTTTTCGGCGAGAACGTCCGGTCTTCGAGGCACCGCTGTTGGTGGAGAATAACTTCAGCTTCCCCAGCGGCCACGCTATGACCTCGATTCTTCTTTACGGACTGCTGGCTTACGTCTTGTCTCGGCAGCTGCCGGCTTACAGCTCCATCCACCGGCACTTTATCGTTTGGCTGGTGACCTTCCTCGGGTGCTTGATAGGTACCAGTCGACTGGTCCTTGGTGTTCACTACCCCTCCGACGTGCTCGCGGGTTGGTCGGTGGGTTCGGCCTGGCTTGCTCTCCTGGTCCTCCTGGCCGAGGGAGGGAGAGGTCGCTTTCGCCTGTCGCGTTGACACACTCTCCAGGCCGTGTTTTTATATGGTCGGAGTTGTGTCATGATGAAGTCTCTCAACGCCACGGTGCTGGTTCTCAACGCGAGCTACGAATATCTCAACGTCACTACTTTACGTCGAGCCATCAAGCTTTTGTATAAGAACAAGGCGGAGATTGTGGAAGCGGTCGGTGGAGAGTCGGTACATTCGATCAGTTCTCGCCACGACATGCCGTCCGTGATTCGGATGACTTATTACATTCGCCGCCCCTTCCGAGAAGTTCCCTTGACCCGCAAGAACATTTTGGAGCGAGACGGGCACGTCTGCCAATACTGCGGGAAGCCGGGAAGCACCGTGGACCACATCATGCCTCGAAGCCGGGGCGGTAAGGATGCCTGGGAGAACTGTGTTTGCGCCTGCGGGATCTGCAATCGGCTCAAGAGTAACCAGACGCCAAAAGAGGCTGGAATGTTGCTGCGTAGCCATCCGCGCAAACCTTCCCCCATCCCGTGGCTGGCCAATCGTAAGCTGACCAAGCGGAAGGATTGGGGTCGCTATCTCTTCATGGACGGTTAGGCGCCTAAGCTCCGGCGGAAACATCGGCTGAGAGCGCGAACATAAAGTCGGCCCTCGCGATCTCCTCGCCATTGACCCGAGCGATGATACGCGTTTTCCCCGCGTCTTTACGGATCCTTAGCATCTCGGCCTCGATGTCGAGACGTTCGCCGGGTCGAGCGTTACGCCGAAACTCGCCGTTTTCCAAGGCTCCGAAGAGAATGTACTTCCCCTCGGAGTCGGGCTTACTCATAATGACCGCGGCTCCGACCTGGGCCATGGCCTCCGAAAGTAGAGTCGGCGGCATCTGAGGGTCGTCGGGCAGGTAGCCCTGGAAGAACGCTTCATTGTGGGAAAGCTGTTTGATCCCGTATGCTTTGGTTTCTCCCTCGATCTTGTCCAGGCGATCGATCAAAAGAAAGGGATAGCGATGGGGAAGCGCCGCCATGATATCGGTGATGCTCATCGACTCTTTCATAGGCTGCGGTGTTCTTAAGGTGATGTCGTGGACCCTGCCGAGGGCGTTTCAGACTTTTTTCCGACCCAGCTTCTAAAGTGAATCTATCAAGAGGGCCCGTTAAGAGGCCTCGAATCACTCAAGGAGCTCATTCACTATGCTAGTCCAGAATTTTAATCACGGCGTCACCACCAATAACTACCGCCCGAAGCTTGAGACCGCCAAGAACGTTTCATCTTTCCAACCCGCCGCTTCCCAAGATCTCGTCGACATCGGACGAGGCGTCAATGAGCAGGACCGTTTTCTGATGGGCTTCGGCCCCATCGGCAAGGTCATGTTTGGTGGATTGGGCACGGCTATCGGAGCCGTCGGCGGTGGAATCGCCTGGGCTGCCGGGGCGAGCGGATGGGCGCTGCCCGTGGCTACTGTCGGCTGCGGACTGATCGGCACCGCTATCGGTCATTTCGCCGTCGATCGCTAAACGAACTCTCTTTCAATTTCCTCGACGACCACCTTGAGCGAGCGCTCGAGTTGGTCGTTTGTGATCACGAGCGGAGGAAGCAGTCTCAAGACCAATCCGTCGGTTCCCGCGGTGATGACCAGGACTCCCCGTTCCACGCAGCGGGCTACCACGTTGGCCGTTCCCGAGCGTAGCTCGATAGCCATCATGGCGCCGATTCCCCGCAGGTCGACCACCCCGTCGCAGCGCTCGCGAAGGGGACCGAGTTTGTCGCGAACGGCCTGGCCGATCGCCTGGGCCCGCCCGCAAAGGTCCTCCGACTCCATCACCTCGATGGCCGCCAGCGCCGCGGCGCAGGCCACCGGGTTGCCTCCGTAGGTACCGCCGAGGGTTCCGGGCCGCGCCCTGTCCATCACCTCGGCTTTACCCAGCACCGCCGAGATGGGCAGGCCGCCGCCCATGGCTTTGGCCCAGGTGGAGATATCGGGCACGATGTCGCTGTGCTGATAACCGGCCCAACGTCCGGTGCGGCAAAAACCGCTCTGAACTTCGTCGAGAATGAGCAGAATGCCGTGTTGGTCACACTCTTGCCGCAGGGCTCCGAGATAGGCGCTGGGCACGGGATTGAATCCGCCTTCTCCCTGGACGGGCTCGAGAATGACGGCCGCGACCTGGTCGGCCGCCACCGTGTTGGCGAAGGTGTCGCGCAGCCGTTTGATCTCACGCTCGATGAAGGCTTCTTCGGAGAGGCCGTCACCGTAGCGAAAGAAGTTGGGAAATGGGAGGCGGTAGATCTCCGGAGCGAAGGGCCCGCATCCCAATTTGTAGCCGACCTTCGAGGTGAGACTACTGGCTAGCAGCGTTCGCCCGTGGAAGCCTTCGGTGAAACACAGGATGGAGGGACGGCCAGTGGCCTGCCGGGCGATCTTGATGGCGTTTTCCACCGCTTCGGCTCCGCTGTTGACCAGCATCGCCTTAGTTTTCTCCCCGTGTGGAAATAGCTCGACGAGTTTTTCGCAGAGGGCGACATAAGGTTCGTAGCTGGAGACGTGAAAGCAGGCATGCTGCAGTCTCGCGCTCTGCTCGGCGATGGCTTTCACCACTTTGGGATGGCTGTGTCCGACGTTCATCACTCCGATTCCGGCGGCCAGGTCGATGTACTCCTTGCCTTCGAGGTCTGTGACGACAGCGCCTTGGGCATGGGCTAGAGCCACACCGTTGAGACGGCCGACTCCTAAGGAGACAACGGCGGAGCGGCGAGCGATGAGGGCTTCAGAAGTTGACATGGCCTGAGGTTCTCTCGGGCCTGACGTGTCTCCTATCGCAGCGGAATGACTCGGAATCCCGCCAACACGTCCTGAGCTTGGCGAAAATCGTCGCTATCGGTGCCTTCGCTTCGAAGGGTTAAAAGAATGCCACGGTCGCCTGCCATCAAGACGTTGTAGATTAAGTACTTTCCGTCCCGATAGAAGGTCATTTCGTGAGCCGGGACTTCATGCAGAGTGTAGGAACGCTCGGTTTTGAACTGGTAGCCGTCGGCTTTCGTGTCTTTGTGCATGCGGGCGATCTTCTCGGACAAACTGGTGCCGTTGAAGGGTGTGATGTCGAGTTTGACGTCGCCGGAAGCGAGTTTGAGCCCGCTGGCTCCTCCTTCCTGACGAAGCCATGTGGAGGGGACTGTGACTTCGAATCCGACTTCCCAGTTGGTGATGGTGTCGGCGTTTGACGTGGCGGTCAGAATTATGGCCAGGAGAGAGGCGAGAACTGTACGACGCATGGTTTTTAGATTGGCCAGAGTTTTGAACATGCCCTTCGGGGTAACTACCCGCCATGCGGAATTCAAGTCTTGTTTTAAGTGCGGTGCGCACTCCTATCGGAAAGTTTGGTGGAGCTCTCGTCAAGAAAACGGCGGTGGAGCTTGCCACGGTGGCGGTGAAGGAAGCGCTCTCGCGCGCTAAAGTGCCCGCCGAGGCTGTCGACCTCGTGATCGTGGGGCAGGCTCGTCAGGCCGGTAATGGTCCCAATCCTGCCCGCCAGGTGGCCATCGCTTCAGGAGTCCCTCAAAATGCAACCGCGTGGACCTTGAATCAGGCTTGCGCCTCGGGCCTCGCGGCCATCGACTTCGCCCACAAGGCGCTTTTGCTAGGCGAGGCGGAGGTGGTGGTAGCGGCGGGGATGGAGAATATGAGCCGCGTGCCCTATCTTCTAGAGAATGCCCGCTGGGGTCTACGTCTAGGCCACGACCAGCTGACCGACGCGATGTATAAGGACGGTCTTTTCTGTCCTATGTCGGGAGTGGTGATGGGGGAAACGGTCGAGGGTTTGATCGACGAGTTCGGGATTTCTCGCTCCGAGCAAGACGAGTACGCCGCGTTGACTCAGCAAAAATGTCAGGCCGCTCGGGAGGCTGGACGGTTCTCCGACGAGATTGTGGCGGTCGAGTTGAAGAAAGGCGTGCTCAGTAAGGATGAGCATCCGCGCGACAACGTGACGGCCGAGGGGCTGGCCGGGATGGCGCCGGTCTACCAGCTGGCTGGTCGAAGCGGGACGATCACCGCAGCCAATGCCTCCGGTATTACCGACGGCGCTTCCGCGCTGGTGCTCACGACTCAGGAGAAAGCCAAGGAGATGGGCTGGGAGACCTTCGCATTGTACGAGGGTGGAGCGACGGTCGGGCTGGAGCCTCAACGTATGGGGTTGGGTCCGGTTTATGCCGTGGAAGCGCTTTTGAAGAGGCGTCCTGATCTGAAGTTGGAGAGCTTCGACTTAGTCGAGCTCAATGAGGCTTTCGCCGCTCAAGTGCTGGCTTGTCTGCGGCATTTGCCCATCGCGGCCGAGAAACTCAACGTTAACGGAGGCTCCATCGCGCTGGGCCACCCCATCGGCTGTTCCGGGAATCGTATCTCCGTGACCTTGTTGCACGAATTGCGTCGGCGCGGAGGAGGGTTGGGCCTCGCTACTCTCTGCGTCTCCGGAGGGCTCGGCATCGCCGGAGTTTTTAAAGTCTAGCGATCTCGACTTGCGCGTAGTAGCTGGGTGTCGCGCGGGTAGTGCTACCGGTTTTCTTGATAGCGCTGTGGTCGCGCGGGTAGCGCTGCCGGTTTTCGTGATAGCGCTGACGTTGCGCGGGTAGGGCTGCCGGTTTTTCGTGATAGCGCGGGCAGTGCTGCCAGTTTTCGTGATAGCGCTGACGTCACGCGGGCAGCGCTGCCCGCTTTCTTGATAGCGCTGAGGTCGCGCGGGTAGTGCTGCCAGTTTTCGTGATAGCGCTGAGGTCGCGCGGGTAGGGCTGCCGGTTTTCGTGATAGCGTGAACGTTGCGCGGGCAGTGCTGCCAGTTTTTCGTGATAGCGCGGATGTCGCGCGGGCAGTGCTGCCGGTTTTCTTGATAGCGCTGAGGTCACGCGGGTAGCGCTGCCAGTTTTTCGTGATAGCGCTGTGGTCGCGCGGGTAGCGCTGCCGGTTTTCGTGATAGCGCGGTCGCGTGTCGTGATCCAAAAATTTTGGTACGCCAGGCCAAGCCTGGGCGAGGAGGACGCAATGAGCTGAACCATACCGAAACCTCGCAATGAAACCCAGCGGGTGAGAGTCCCGTCCGACTAGGGAGAGCCGCCGGGTCCTGTCCAAAAAACGAAGTGAAGAGAACTCGAGAAGGAATTCTCGGATTGCGCGACTGAAATTAGGCGTGCCTAGTCTTTGGGTTAGGCACGTCTAGCGAAAGTCTCTTGGGAGACCATCAGTAGGAGCCGAATCTTGACAGCCGCGAGCCCCATCGACAACACCGCCCAGACCGACCTCACGCCGTTTCTCGAGCTCGGCATCTCTCCTCGGCAAGCCGAGAAGGCGGTGCGCTACCTGCGCTCCGACGGAACCGCCAACGGTAAGCTCGCGGTGCGAAGCCAGCGTCTGGCGCTTTTGGCCAACGCATGCGGCAGCTTGCAGAACGCCAAGCTGGCCTATTCGCTGGCCTCCCGCTCCGGTGTCGAGCCGGACGACGTAGGGGTCAAGCTACTTTCGGCAAGCCTTGCCTGCTGCGACTGTATTCCCGCGGCGGTCCGTTTGTGGAAGGCGGCCTGTCAAGCCGGGATCAGTAGCGAAAGTCTTTTAATCACAGCGGCGCGATTGGGGGGAGACGGAGCCGAGACCGTTAAGCTCTTGGAGATCCTCACCGGGCAAGAAGAACGCGCGGCTCTCGCGGGCGAACTGGCGCGCCAACTGGTGGCGCCGGGTTGGACGGCCGAAGGCAGTTGGGGAGGACGCCCTGACGCCGAGCGATACCTGGTCTGGTGGGATTTCACCCGCCCCAAAGAGCGCACTCCGTTCGGCATGAGTCTCACCTCGGCACCTTTGTCGCTGGCCGGTAAAGTCGGCTCGCGGTTCGTCTTTGAGGCCCGCTGGGAGATCTTGGGTGTCACCGACCGTTGTTATCTCGAGATCAGCCGGGACGGTGGGAAAAAATGGGACAAACTGACCCGCTATGATGGTACTTCCGAGTGGGCCGAGCAAACGATTTCTTTGCAGGACTACGACGGCGGCCAGATCATTCTCCGCTTTCATGTTCTCTCCGGAGGGCAGCGGCAAGGACGCGGTTTCGAGATGGCCCGCCCACGGATCGAGAGCGTCCCCGTTACCCGACGGATCCATCTGAGTTTCCCTGAATTGAGTGCCGGTTGGCAAAGACGTTCGGGAGAGGAGAGAGGGGAGAGCCTGAGCGGGCACGAGAGCGAAAGTGTTCTGCGTAGCGCTCAACTCGAACTGCCAGATCTGGAGAGCCCGACTTTGACCATGGAGGGGAAGCTTCAGGCTTCCTCGGTCTATGCCAAGGCCATCTTGGAGGTGGAAGGCCCCGACGGGGTGGAGCAGTCTCTAGAGGTTCCCGCCACCTCGGATTGGAAGGCGCTGCGCCTTCCTCTGCAAGGTTCCGATAAGCTCAACTTCGCCCTATCGGCACGCTTTAATCGTCGCAAGGACGACGATGGATTGTGGGTTCGTAAGATGATGATTCAAGGGGGAGAGCCTGGAGGGCGGGAGATCATCCCCCTAGACGGCGGCTCCGAGGACGGTGAGAAAGAGCGGGTCGCCCTGCTGGCCGTTCTGGCCGATGAAAACCCCGACCAGTTGGCTCAGTTGGCTGCCCTTCGCGACGGCCTCTCGAGTCTACGAGACGCCTTGGCGCTTCTCCCTTTGGTTTCGGACGCCGAGCACGTCCCCGTCCTCTTGGACCTTTACTCGCGCCTCAAGGAAGAAGCGCTCCCCGCCTTCCGAATGCTACTGGACATGGCTTCGGGGCAAGACCTCGCCCTGCAGACCCGGGTACTCTTGGCCAGCGGCTTGTCCCGTTACGCTTCCACCCGCGACCATCTGGGTGACGGCCTGGTCTCGGAAGAAGAGTTCGCCGATAACTGCGCGCTCTATCTTCAGATGAGAGAGCACTGGAGCGAGGAGACCGCCCGCGCGGGGTTGGGCCTACTTATGACTCCCATCGGCGACGAAACGCTGAGCCAGCGCGGCGTCGCCTTCAGGCGCCTTTTGGCGGAGTATCCGAGCTCCGATGAGTTCTTCGCGGCCTGGGACCGTTACTGGGAGCAGTAGGGAAATTTCGGAGGCTACTCCGAGATTTTGACGAAATCTCGGAGTATGTTCCAGCGTGAGATCTCGCTTCCTGAAAATCGTAGTTTTTTTCTCTTCGGCGCTCGTGGAACGGGCAAAAGCACCCTTGTGCACCAGACTTTCTCTCGCGACACGACGCATTTCATCGATCTGCTCTTAAGTTCGGAGGAAGAGAGATACGCTCGCGATCCAGACCGGCTTTATCGTGAGGCTTTGGGGCTGGGGGCGAACATCAAGACGATCGTCATTGATGAAGTGCAGAAGTTACCGAAGCTTCTTGACGTCGTTCATAAACTGATCTTCGAGACCTCATTGCAGTTCGTTCTGACCGGGTCGAGCGCGCGCCAACTGCGTCATGGGGCCGCCAATATGCTGGCGGGTCGTGCCTTCGTCAGGAACCTTCATCCCCTAACCGCGCGGGAAGTAGGAGACCGATTCGTTCTCGAGGAGGCTCTCAATTGGGGCTCACTGCCCGAAGTCTTTTCTCTCGACGATGAATCGAAGGCGGAGTACCTGAAAGCTTACGCCCGGACTTACCTCAGAGAAGAAGTTTGGGCCGAGCACCTGATCCGCCGTCTCGACCCGTTTCGGAAGTTCCTGGAGGTGGCGGCTCAACATAACGGACAGAGGCTCAATTTCTCAGCCATCGCGCGGGATGTCGGAGCTGACGACAAAACAGTCAAGGAGTATTTCCAGATCCTCGAGGACACTCTGCTGGGGTTCTTTTTGGAGCCGTATCTTCGCTCCGAGCGCAAAAGAGTTAGCAAGTCTCCCAAGTTCTACTTTTTCGATCTCGGTGTCTGTCGGGCTCTTTCCAATCTGCTGACCGTCCCGGTTCGGGAGGGGACCAGCTACTTCGGCGATCAGTTCGAGGCGCTCTTCACTCTTGAGATGCTCCGTCGCGAAGCCTATCAACCGCGGGACTATCGCTTTTACTATTTGGCCACGGAGCGTCAGGAGATCGACCTGGTGGTGGAGCGCCCAGGGCGCCCATTGGCTCTCGTTGAGATCAAGTCGGCGTCGGAGGTTCAACCTATGAAAACTCGTGGACTGGTCTCTCTGGGTCAGAACTTTCCCGAGGCGGAACTTTTCTGGGTGAGCCGAGACCCAAAGCCGCAATCGTTGGGGCGAGTCCAAGCTTTACCCTGGACTCTGGCTTTAGAGCAAATTTAGTCTAGAGGTCCGGCCAGAGTCTTGTAGCAAACACAATATACAGTATGGTCCGGCCGGACTCTAGGCAATCATTGGCGTTCTTGCCTTTCGGCCTAGGACGCATCTCACTCCAGGCGGATGCGGCGGTAGCGGACGGATCCGCGGGGGCGGACTTTGCAGGCGCCCGAATCGAGGTCCACGCCCTCGAACTGGGTGCCGTCGGTGAATTCTAGCACGCTGCCCTCGCCCTCGGCTCCCGTTTTCAGTTTGACCCCGTACTGAGCGCACAACCCGTGGAGTTTGCGGAAGAAATCTCTCTGCTCGGCGGTCAAGGCCCGGAGCCAGACGTCGGGACGTTCCACCGGGGAGAAGCGGCAGTTGACCCGAGGGTCTTGACGGTAGAGTTCACGATAGATGAAGACGGGGATCCTTTGCGATTCCGCCTTGGCCACCAGATCCAGGGTGCTGGGCTGATCGGGTGAGAGGACCGCCACGATAGCGCCATCCTCGCCACGTCCCAGAAGTTTGAAGGCCTCTTCCTCGGTCTTGTAGATGCGAATTCCACAACCTCGCTCTTGGGCCCAGGAACGGATCCAGACTTCGGTGGTTCCCGAACCCGACTCGGACAGTAAAATCTCCTCCGGGACCACCCCTGAATCAGCGAGCGCTTTTTGCAGATGGGTGATGGGGGTCAGATTCGCGGGGGCCGCGATCAGAACTCTCAACTGGCGCTCTCCACGGGGGTCGCGTTTCTTTCGGGTTCCGAAGACGGCTCAACGTCCATTTCCATAGAGGCAGCTCGAACCGGTCGGGTCATCGGAAGACCTGGGCCGTCATCATCGTCTTCAGGTTCCGGCACGACTTGCTTGACCTCCGCGGCGGCGATGGATGGGGGGCTCTCTTTGGGCTCGACTTCGACGGGCGTCTCGACCTCCAAATTCTCCGTAGACTCCGCGGCCGCGACCTCGGTCGACTCGACATCCGCGACCTCGGTCGCGGCGACAGCTTTGCGAGTGGGCTCGAAAACCTCGTCGTCGGTCATGGGAGGAGCCGGAGCGACGGCGCTTGGCGCTTGGCGCTGTTTCGTTTCGAGCTCCAACGCCCCCTTGACTTCGTTCTGTAAGTCCATGGAGGCTTGGCGGAAGGCCCGAATCGTGCGTACCACCGTCTTGGCGATGTCGGGAAGGCTCTCAGGGCCAAAGACAAGAAGCGCCAACACCGCCAGCATAATCATCTCCCCGCCACCAATGTTGAACATTTTTCTAGCGAACCTTCACCGCCGCGGCCTGAAGCTCTCTTTGAGCTTTCAAGCAGTGGGCTAAAATTCGATCGAGAGCCGAAGAGCTGATCGGAGGGTCGAGCTCCTCATCCTCTTGAGCCAGGACGAACGCGCTCGCCTGCTGGACTTCGTGCAGGCAGTCTTGCAGCGAGTCCAGAGAGCTTTGAATATGAAGGGCCAGGCTTTTCATATCGGGCGAACTATCACAGGGGAGTTCCGTTCCTTAGACTTACCCCCCTGCCTCAATGTTACGCCTCCCTGACGGATTTCTAACCAATGATGATTTGTGGAGGTCGATGCACCCTGAAGGGCACGTGATACGGAGAGCTATACATCGAGGACGGAGCCTTGAGGGTAGAGATCCTCTTGTGTACGCAAACTTTTAAGGAGCTGTTGTGGAATCTGTCAACATTCGACAGGCGCGGGAGAAATTCCGCGAACTTATTGACGGGGCGGAGCGAGGAGAGTCCATCGCTATCACGCGTCATGGGAAAAAGGTTGCCATTCTCTCCCTCGCCTTTCGTGGATGGGAATCGCTTGCATGACCTCAGTGAGCTTCGTGCATCGCTCTCCTCATCCTCGGTCGATCTGTCCCTTTCTAACGCTGTCATAGAACTTAGAGAGAACGGGCGATATTGATGGCTTATATTGATACCAGTGTGTTGGCCGCCTATTATTGTCCTGAGGCGTTGAGCGGCGTGGTACAAACAGGAGCTTTCTAGTCTCTAAGCTCCTATGATCAGCCATCTTGTCGATCTGGAGCTGTGCTCGGCGGTAGCGTTGAAAGTGCGTACAGGTCACCTTGACCTGACTTCAGCGAATCGGGTGCTCTCAATTTTTGAAGTTCACAAAAGCACAGGAGTCTTTCAGTGGGTCGAGATTGGAGCGGTGGAATACCGTATGGCCAGACAGTGGATCTCAGGCTTCGCGACACCTTTACGAAGCTTGGATGCACTGCATCTGACCGCGGATATCAAGCTTTCTCAAGCCGCCGCTCTGTTTGGAGTTTCTCACCGTTTGTTACGGCAATCCTAGCGCGGATAGAGGCAGCAATTGGCAGGACATGCGTCGTAGCTCGGACCGAACAGGCCGATGGACCGGCGTTCTTCCTGCAACCCCAGTCGCTCGGCGACCAACTCCGCGATCATGGCGATGAATTTTGGATGAGTGCCCACGGTGGGGACGCGAGCCATCTCGAGTCCGACCTCCTTGGCCTTTTCCACCGCCTCGGTATCGAGATCGAAGAGAATCTCCATGTGATCGGAGACAAATCCGACCGGCACCACAGTCACCGCCTTGTATCCCTCACCGGGAAGCATCTCGATACGATCGCAGATGTCGGGCTCAAGCCAGGGTTGGCTGGGAGGACCGCTTCGGCTCTGGAAGACCAGTTCCCAATCGGACAGTTCGCTAGCCTCGGCGATCAACCGTGAGGACTCGCGTAACTGCTCCTCGTACCGGCTATGATCGGCCATGCTCAGCGGAATGGAGTGGGCCGCGAAAAGGACCTTGTTGGAGGCGCGCCCCGCCGGGCTCAGCTTCGCGACCTCTTCCGAGGTCAGCTCGGACAAGGCCTCGACAAAACCCGGATGATTGTAAAACTTACGCAGAAGGTCGATGCGGGGGGCTCCCTCCCCGATCTCTTCCTGGGCTTTGGCGACATTTTCACGGTACTGCCGACAGCTTGAATAAGAGGAGAATCCGGAGGTGAAAAAGGCCAGGGCTCGTTGGATCCCGTCATCTCGCATCTGGCGAAGCGCGTCGGGAATGTACGGGTCCCAGTTACGATTGCCGAAATAGATCGGCAAAGAGAGATCCCGTCGCGCCAACTCTTCTTTGAGTGCGTCGATCAAGGCGAGGTTTTGCTCGTTGATGGGGCTTTTGCCGCCGAAGTGATAGTAGTGCTCCGCCACTTCCAGCATGCGCGAACGCGGCACGGGTTTTCCGCGCAACACGTTCTCTAAGAACGGAATGACATCCTCATTACAGTTCGGGCCGCCGAACGAAATGACGATGAGAGCGTCGTAGGATTGTGCCAAGTCGTCTCCTGTTGTCCAGAGTTCGCCCCCGGAGTGGGCGGTTTCGACAGCAGGCCCGAGATCCTCCCCGAAAGGCGACAGGTCCAAGACAAAAGGAGGACCGCTCGGGGAAGCTAATCATCTCGAGTGGTCATAGCCAATATTCATAAAATAGCCTCTTATCTCAAGCCTCTACCCGGAGGGCGATGGATATTCAGCCGTCTGGTGGGGTGGTTTGTCCCCTACGCGGGAACGCTTCACGCCGACGTGCTGGAGATGTCCGACGGCAGCGCGGTGGTCGCTATGCCCGACCGGCGCGGTGTGCGCAATCATCTCAACTCTATCCACGCCCTAGCTCTCGCCAATCTGGGCGAACTGACGGCCAATCTAGCGCTTTTGACTTTATGTCCTCCTCATGGGCGATTCATCGTCACCCGCTTGGAGGTCGACTACTTGAAGAAGGCGCGAGGGCCGTTGACTTGCACCTGTGATGTACCGTCCGACCTGCCCTGGGCCACTATCGAGCGCACCGCCGCGATCGCCTCTTTGACCGATTCCCAGGGAGAGTTGGTCACCAGGGTCACCGTCTATTGGAAACTTGACGTCAAGCCGCCGCGTCCCGCGGTGTCAGAGGATCGCCTGTGAAGCTTCGCACCGCCTGCAGTCGGGACTGCCCCGATGCCTGCACCTTGGAGGCCGAGGTGGTGGAAGGGAAGCTTGTTTCCTTGAAGGGTTCTCACGACGACCCGCTGACCAAAGGGTTCCTTTGCCCGCGTACCACTCGTTTCGTGGACAGGCAAGAGGCGCCGAATCGCCTTAAGTCTCCTCTAAAACGCAGGAGCAAAGAGAGTGAGGAGTTCGTTCCCATCTCTTGGGATGAAGCTCTGGACCTGGCGGCCGAGAGACTTCAAGCGGCCAGAGCCGAGCACGGAGCGGAGTCGATTTTCCACTACCTCTCCGGAGGAGCGCTCGGCTACCTTAAGGCCTTGACCAATATCGTCTTCCAACAGCTCGGACCCTGCACGTTCAAGCGGGGCGACATTTGCTCGGGAGCGGGGGAATGGGCTCAAGAGCAGGACTTCGGCATCAGCGATAGCTCGGAGGTCGAGGACCTCCTCAACGCCAGGCTGATTCTGATCTGGGGCAAGAATGTCCACACCTCCTCGGTTCACCTCCTTCCCGTCCTCCTCGAGGCCAAGAAGCGCGGAGCCACCTTGGTCTGCATCGACCCCGCGCCGACCAAGTCGACCCGCATTTCTCAACTATCGCTTTGTCCCCGGCCCGGGACGGATGCTCAGATCGCACTGGCCTTGGTGAGCTATCTAGCCGAACGAGACCGCCTGGACCCGGATGTCGCCAGTTACTGCAACAACCTACCAGAATTTTTGGAGATGGCCCGAGCGGTATCTTTCGAAGAGAGAATGCGACGGGCCGGTATTCCGTTGGAGCTAGGATTGGAGTTGGCCCGGCTCTACGACGAGCTGCGCCCCTCCTCGCTTTTGGTCGGATGGGGGGCTCCTCGACGCGGCAATGGAGCCGAGACCGTGCGAGCCCTGGATGCTTTGACCGCCGTCTCCGGCAACATCGGTCTTCCCGGGGCTTGCACATCCTTTTATTTCCAGCGCCGTCGAAGCTTCAATAAAGCTGCTCTGCCGCCTCACTCACCGGCTCCTCGAACTTTATCCGAGCCGCGTCTCGGAGTGGAGCTCGAGCAAGCCCATCCGAAGGTCCGCCTGGCCTGGATCACGGCCGGAAACCCCGCCGCCATGCTTCCTGATGCTGACCGCGTCGCGCGCGAGCTTCGCAAGGTGGATTTCACCATAGTGGTGGACACCCACTGGACCGACACCTGCGCGGTGGCTGACCTGGTCCTCCCAACTCTGACCTTAGTCGAGGACGAAGACGTGATGGGGGCTTATGGAAACACCTATCTCAGGTCGTCTAGTCCTGTGGTGGAGCCGTACGGAGAGTCCAAACACGAGCTCTGGATCCATCAGCAGCTGGCTCAAAGACTAGGCTTTGGCCATCTGCTCGAGGGGACTCCTGCCGAGTGGAAAGACCGCTTGCTCAAGCCCGAGGTGGATCGGGCGGTGCTCGAGGGCAAACCGGTACCCCAGCCGGGAGCCCCGAAAGTACTGTTCGAAGGGCGGCGTTTTCTCACTCCGGATGGGAAGGTCAATCTGATGACCCAAGAGCCCGCCATGCCGGAGGTGAATTCTCTCGAATTCCCTTTTCGTTTGATGGCGGTCTCCCACCCGGACGCCCAGTGCTCTCAGTGGTCTTTAGAGCCTCCAGAGGTTCCGCTGGCCAGGATCTCGAGCGAGGCCGACCAGGCTTTGCGAGACGGAGAGGTCTATCGTTTGGAGAGCTCGCGCGGAGGGTTCCCCGTCAAGATCAAGCGAGAAGAGGGCATCCATCCGGAAGTCGTGATCATGCCCAAAGGTGGAAGCGGCCTTTTTGGTGGCTGGTGTCCCAACGCTTTGATAGAGGCCAAGGAGACCGACTTCGGAGGGGGAGCTTGCTTCTATGAAGAGCCTGTCCGTTTCGTCATTGCGTCTCCTTAAGGCGGGTCTTTAAGAGATAGAGCACCCCGACTTCCTCCAGGGAGAGGTCTTTGGCTTTCTCGAGTTCGCGCTCGATCTGCTTGCTAAAATAGCTGGTGGTGCGCCCATCCATGTAGTGAGCGATGACGCGGGGATCGATGTAGCTCGAGCGGGCCACGGTGGGTGTGTTGCCGAGCTTCTTGGCCACCCTCATCACGGCCTCTCGGACATTTTTATCGGCCGCCTTGGGGTCGTCGGCTAGCCCCAACTCGTCTAGAGCCACCGCCGCGATCAAGGTACCAGCCCAGGTGCGAAAATCCTTGGCCGAGAATTCCTCGCCCATCACCTCACGAATGTAGTCGTTGAGATCCTGGCTGCGCACCTGAACCCGTTGGCCGTCCTCGTCGACGTATTTGAAGATCTCATAGCCGGGAAGCTCGTCGAGTTCGGCCACGACTTTGGCCAACTTTTTATCCTCGATATGGCGCTCTTGTTCCTGACCCGATTTCCCCCGGTAAGAGAAGATGAGCTCGTCCCCATCAATGGTCAGGTGGCGGCTGCGCATCGTGGTCAAGCCGTAACTATCGTTCTGTTTGGCGTAGGCCGGGCTACCGGGACGGAAATAGGCCTGGTCGAGAAGTCGAACCATGCAGGCCAGAACTTTCTCCCGGTCAAGTTTACGCCGCCTCAGGTGCTGACCGGTAACCCTCCGCATGGTCTCGAGCTTCTCGGCGAAATTCACGATTCGGTCGAACTTCTCGGCCTCTTGGCGTTGGCGATATTCGGGATTGTAGATGTACTGCTTTCGTCCCGCGGCGTCGCGCCCGGTGACCAGAAGATCGGATTTTTTGTCGCCCGAAATCTCCACCTGGGTCCAGGCCGGAGGGATGACCAGGCTGTCGAACCATCGGCGCAGGTCGCGATTTCGTACGGTTCGACCTCGGCCATTAGTGTAGGTGAAGCCCCGACCGTGACGCCGCCGATGATAGACGGTCGCGGGCATGGGTCTAGTGGTGTCGCAGAGCGTCGACAAGCTCCGCCTTGTTCATTTGAGAACGGCCACCGATCTCGAGTTCCCGCGCACGATCTAAGAGTTCTTTCTTGGTGCGGTCCTCGTAGTCGGTCGCTTCACCGCCGCGCCGCCCGATCTCATCCCGACCCTCGGCTGCCGCGGCGTTGGAGATGCGAGCGGATTTCTCTTTGGAGTTCCCTTCCTCGCGCAGGCGCTCGTAGAGCTCGGGGTCTTTGATGGAAGACCCGTGCTTGTTGGACTTCTTCGCCATGACGACTATCCTTTCGCGGCCAAGGCCGTCTTCAAAGTCGGTTCGTGGAAATAGAGAGTCTGGTCTCGCTGACCATGGTCCACCCAGGGGTTGCCGTCATGGCGGATGCAGCTTCCCGGGTAGGATAAAGCCAGCTCGAGGATGGTCGATTCGGTCAGTCCATACTGGTTAGAGAGAGCACTGATCATTACGAATTCGGGGTCGGTGGGAAATCTCGGGTCAGGCTGATGCCGCTCGATCCATGTTTGGGGGTCTTGAGTTGTCGGTTTCATGCCCCCATCGTACGGCGGGCTTTCGATGCCAACGAAGGTCCTAGCATACCTGGAAGGGATATACCGTTGGGTATCGCCTTAGCTCTTCTTCCCGAAGCGTACTACCGCCAGAGCTAAGAGCAGTCCCAGAATGACCAGCATGGGAAGGATGAACTGCCACAGGTATTCGATCCCCAGCCCCTTCATGACGATGCCCCGCACGATCTGAAGGAAGTAAGTCAGGGGGACGAAGCGGGAGACCGACTGAGCCCAGCCCGGCATGCCTTCTATCGGAAACATGAAACCGGATAAGATCATGTTGGGCAGAAAAACCAGCATCGACAACTGGTTGGCCTGTTGCTGGGTGGTCGCGATGGTCGACAACAGCAGTCCCAAGCAGAGATAGACCACGATCTGAAGGGACGACAGCGCGTAGAGAAGAGGAAGGCTTCCCCGAATAGGAACGTCAAAGAGGAAGTGTCCGACCAGCAGGGCCACGGTGATCTGGATGTATCCCACCACAACGTAGGGGACGATCTTTCCCACCATCAGCTCGAAGGCGGTTAACGGTGTGGTTTCCAACTGATCCAGGGTGCCCGTCTCCCGCTCTCGTACGATCGCCATGGAGGTGACGGAGGTCATGGTCATCGCGATGATCACGCCGATGAGCCCGGGAACAATGTGGTTGGCGCTCACCAGATCGGGGTTGAACCAGGCTCGTATCTGAACATCTACCAGAGGGGGCGCGGCTTTGCCGGTGATTCTCCCCACCGCCAGGGTGGCGATGTTGTTGGCGTAGCCCAAGGTAGAGGCGGCCACCTGAGGGTCGGAGGCGTCGACGAGCACCTGAAGTTGAGCCCTGCGCCCCCGGGCTAGATCCTTGGCGAAGTCAGTGGGGATGACAAGGCCGACCTTCACCTCTCCCTTGTTGATCAGCCGCGTCACTTCTCCCGGGCTTTGGGCCACCGCCTTGAGCTCGAAGTACTCATTGTTGGTGAAGGCCTGGAGTAGCATCCGGCTTTCCTGACCGCGGGAATAGTCTAGAACCGCCAGGGGAATGTGTTTGACGTCGGTGTTAATGGCCGAGCCGAACATGGTCAACTGAATCAGCGGGATCAGCAGCATGGTGGCGAAGGTCCCTTTGTCGCGACGCATCTGAACGAACTCTTTTTGCACCACCGCCAGGATTCGGTTGAGCATGCTATTGGACTCCTTGCAAGGTCAAAAAGACATCTTCTAAGGTCGGTTCGAGCGTTTTGATGGGGCCGGCGAGCAGAGCCTCGGATTCCAAAGTCTCTTGAAGCCCCGAGGGTAAAGAGTCGGACTCGACCCGGAAACGCACGGCTGTTCCCGAGGGAAAGGGCTCCTTCACGCTCGCCATCGTCGAGAGCAGCTCCAGGGCCTGTAAGCGGTCGGTCGGCTCAAAGCCGAAAATACTCCCCTTGAGAGTCTCTCGCTTGAGCTGGCTAGGAGTTCCTTGGGAGATGACCCGTCCTCGGTTGATGAAGCAGATTTTGTCGCACCGTTCGGCCTCGTCCATGTAGTGGGTGGTGACCATGATGGTCTTCCCTTCTTGGGAAAGGTCCGCGATGATGTCCCAAAAATAGCGGCGTAAGGCGGGATCCACGGCGCCCGTCGGCTCGTCCAAAAAGACGATGGAAGGGTCGTGCAGCAAGGCCACCGCGAAAGCCAGGCGCTGGCGGATCCCACCGGGGAGATTGAGGGCGAGATCCTTGCGATACTCCTTCAGCCGGAACAGCTCGATCAGCTCTCCGACCCGCCGCGAGGCGCGCTCTCTGCGGATTCCGTAGATTCCGGCGAAGAAGGTCATGTTCTCGTCCACCGTCAGGTCTTCATAGAGAGCAAACCGTTGGGCCATGTAGCCGACTCGACGCCGAATCTCCTCGGTCTGGCGGACGATGTCGAGCCCCAGCACGGTTCCCTCTCCCGAGGTGACCTTCAGGATGCCCAAGAGGAGGCGAATGGTGGTCGACTTGCCCGCGCCGTTGGGGCCGAGAAAGCCGAAGACAGAGCCCTCGGGGATTTCAAAGCTGACGTCGTCCACGGCCACGAAGTCCCCAAAGGTTCGGGTGAGGTGGTGAACGTCCACCGACATCGTCACGAGGTGGCTCCCGCCTTGTCGGAAAGTCTCAAAAATACGTCCTCGATGGAGTAGTCGCTCGGCTCGAGGGCTTGAATTTCGAGTTGGTGGCTTTCCAGGAAGGCGCGGAGAGTCTCGCAGGCGGCCTGGTCGACCTGGGGGACGAAGATGTGGAGGGCTTCTCCGAAAAGAGAGACGTCGTCCACGCCCGGAGCCGTCTTGAGAAGTCGACGCGCTTGATGGGGATGAGAGCAGCGAAGATAGAGGACTCCTCCGGGGACGGAGGCCTTGATCTCTTTGGTCGTTCCGAGCTTCAGGCATCGGCCGGAGTCGAGCAGCATCACCCTGTCGAATTGCTCGGCCTCGTCCATGTACGGGGTCGAGGCGATCACGGTCAGCCCATCCTTTTGTCGTCCGAAGACCACATTCCAAAATTCGCGCCGAGAGACCGGGTCGACCCCGGTGGTCGGCTCGTCCATCACCAAGAGGGTGGGGTTGTGGATGAGCGCCGCGGCCAGGGCCAGTTTCTGCTTCATACCTCCGGAAAGCTGGGAGGCCAAGCGCTTCTCGAAGCGATGCATGTCGACAAATTCGAGCAGCTCCATCTTGCGACGACTAAAGTCTCTGAGTCCGTAGAGACGGGCGAAGAAGTCGATGTTCTCTCCCACCGAAAGGTCCGGGTAGAGACTAAAGCGTTGAGGGATGTAGCCGGAGCCCGGGCCTGACTTGGTCTCCAGCGTTCCCTGGCCGACCCGCAGAAGGCCCACGATCAGTTTGAGCAGAGTGGACTTTCCGGCTCCGTCGGGACCGACCAGGCCGAACGATTCTCCGGCCTTGACCTCGAGGCTGATGTCGTGGAGAGCCTGTCGCTCGCCGTAGCGATGGCCGAGATGCTCGACTCGGATGACCGTGCTCATGGCAAGAGCCGCACGTCGGCCGGTAGTCCGGGATGCAGCTTCCCCTGCTGGTTGTCCACCGTCACTTCGGCGCGAAAGACAAGGTTGGTCCGCTCCCTTTGGGTCTGGATGAACTTCGGGGTGAACTCGGCCTCCGACGAGAGGTAGGTCACCTTGGCGGGCAGAGGCGTGGTCAGCCCGTCCGCGCTGACCTCGGCCCGCTGCCCCAGTCGAACTTTGGAGAGATCGGTCTCGTCGATGTAGATGTTCACCCAGGGCCGTCGCAAATCGGCGGTGGCGAGCACCGGAACCCCGGCGGCCAGGCGCTCTCCCGCTTCGGCCGAGCGTCGGGTGACCACCCCGTCGGAGGGCGCTTTAAGCTCCGTTTTCCCGAGCGCGTCCCGAGCGGCCCTCACGGCGGCCTGAGCCTCCTTGAGTCGCTGTCGAGCCGCCTCAATCTCCTCGGGTCGAGAACCATCATGCAAAAGTTGTAGGGCTGTGGCGCGTTCTTCCACCGTGGCCTGAGCTTTGGCCAAAAGCTCCGGTCGCGTGCCCACTGCCTGACTTTGATAGCGCTGGCGGGCGGATTCGTAGTCCTGCCGGGCCGCGCCGCGCTCTTCCGGAAGGGGCCCGGTGCGGAGCCGCTCCAGCGTTTGAGCGGCGGTCTGAAAGTTCGAGCGGGTGGCGACCAGTCGGTTCCTCTGGGTCTCGTAGACCTGGGCTGAAACCGCTCCTTGGCTAAAGAGGGCTTGATAGCGCTCGGTTTCGCGCTCTTGAGTGGCGAGATCGGAGCGGGCGCTCTCAAGCCCTGCCCTCGCGCTTTCCATCTCCTCGGGGCGGGAGCCTCGTTCCACCACCAGCCAACGCTTACGGGCTGCTTCAGAGCTTGCAACGAGCGCGGCCAGGTCTTCGGCGGTGGCGCCGTTGCGAAGCTGATCCAGGTCGGCTTGGGCCTGTCTTAGTCGAGCCTGAGCACCCTCGATTTCGGCTTGACGCGGTCCGTTGCGAAGCAGAGTCAACTGGGCGTTCGCATTTTCCATTCGAGCCACAGCCTGGTCGAGGTTGGCCTGGGCCGTGGTCGGGTCGAGTTTGGCCAAGGCTTGACCTTTTTTGACGCTGTCTCCTTGATCGACGAGTAGCTCCTTGAGGGTTCCGGTTGCTTCGAAGGAGATGTCGGTGGTGCGGGCCTCGACAACGCCGCTGAAAGCGAGCTCCGCCGAGCTATCGTCGGCTTTGACCAGGCCACTCTGACCGGTCACCCACCAGATGGCGACAGCGACCTCCAGGAGAAGAAAGGGGAGCAAATACTTGGGCCTCCTCGGGGTAGAGGTCCCTGTCCGCACAACCATGGTGTAGCTCCTTTTTTTTGTGACTGACTTTTCAGTCATATTAAAGGTCCAGAGAAAAGCCGTCAAGAATCGTTTCCTATGAAGGGACGTACAGTGAAGGCGGCGCGGACGAGGGCCGCCATTGTCGCCGCGGCCTTGAGAGAATTCTCGGAGCGTGGATTCATGGGCGCGCGCTTAGACGAGATCGCGCAACGAGCCGGGGTCGCCAAGGGGACGATCTACATCTACTTCAAGGACAAAGAGGCTCTTTTCGAAGGGATTGTACGAGAGGTACTCTTGCCTTACTCGCAAGAGCTGGAGGCTAAGGCCAAAGAGCGCCAGCCGACGACGCCGACCGATTTTTTCGAGAACTATTTTCTGCCTACCGTGCGCGCCTTACAGGCCGATCAGAGGGTGGAGATTTTGAGGCTCTTGATCTCCGAGGGTCCCCGTTTTCCCGCTTTGACCGAGATCTACTATAGAGTGCTGGTGGAGCCGAACATTTTAAAACTGCAAGCGCTGCTGCGGCGTTCGGTCAAACCCGAGGCCGCGGTGTTAGCGGACTTCCCTCAGCTTTTGGCGGCTCCAGTTCTTACGGGCTTGATTTGGAATACGCTTTTTGAGCGTTTCCGTGAGGTTGATTTGGAGCAGATGATGCGCGCTCAATTCAAACTGATATCGATTTGGCTCAAGGACGAGTTGGACGAACCTTAGGCGCTCCATTGTTCGGTAGACTCGGGGGTCAGGGCAGTTATGCGTTGCCGATGACGCTGGTGTCGGTCTTCCAGTCGGAGGGTTTGATGATCGCCAGTTTCCCCTTCTCGGGAACGGTTAGCCCGAGTTTCATTGCTGATTGCTCTACGGGGTTCATGAGGTCAGGGGGAGCAGGATCGTCATCGAAGACTCTGGTCAGGCAGTACTTCCAGTGGGAGATCAGGGATTCTCGATACTCATTGAGGCCACCGTCTTCAGCTGCCTCCAAGACTCCTGACATAACGCCGTTCACCGCTTTCCTGGCGGCATGGATATCTGTGTTGCAGGCGTGAAGAAAAGCGCATGAGGTTTGATAGACCAGAGTGTCTCGGACTTCTAAGATACCGGTGTCGACAGCCTGGATTCCCATGGCGTAGAACTGGCCTGGGGCGCCGGGGAGCTGTCCGGTCCAGATGGCGTGCGCCATCTGTATCTGGTTTCGCGCGATCGAAGCCTGAATAGAGCTCAGGCAAAGTTTGGCAAGGATGAACTCATCGGCCACGCCGGCCTCTAGCATTCTCCGGAAGATGGTGCCCAGAAGCATCTGGCCTTCGTCGGCCTTGCCCTGACCGACCATCGCGTCAGCTTGTTCACCGTCGCGGCAAAGTTGTTGAAATAGCTCGGGTGATAGCCCCACCGGTTTGGGTTTTTTCTTCTTGAAAAGACCGCTCATCTTTCCCTGTTCTCGTGATACTGAGTATCACCTGGGAGCGCGTGCTTTAGGCGCTCCACTGTTTGGTGGCTTCGATGGCGGCGGCTAGGTTCAGTCGTCCCGCGCCCTGGGCGGAGGTGTCGACTCCCTCCATGGGGAGGGCGGTCTTCATCAAGATCTCGCGAGCCGCTTTTTGGGTGAGGCTCGGGTTGACTTGCAACATCAATCCCAACGCCCCGCCCACCATCGGGGTGGCCATGGAAGTGCCCCAGTCGGCGAGGTAGTCGCCCCAGGAGGGCCGGTGGCGCGCCAGCTCCGAGCCGGGTGCGGCGATGGAAAGGACAGAAACCCCGGGGGCGACCAAGTCCGGCTTGGCTAATCCTTCGGGAGAGGTGGGCCCTAGGCTCGAGTTGCCCCACATTTTGTCGTCGGAAAGGTCCTCGGTGAACCCGGTGTTATAAGCGCCCACAGTGATCGCGTCTTGCAAAATTCCAGGGGTGGAAATTGTACCGGGAACAGTCCCATCCTTGCCTTCGTTACCGGCGGCCACCACCGTCAAGATCCCCGCGTCGATGGCCCGCTGGGCCGCTTGAGCGAAGGGGTCGTCGTGTCCGGGCAGTTTGGCGGTGGAGCCCAATGAAAGGTTGAGAATGTTGATACCGAGATTCTCTTTGTTGGCGATGACCCAGTCGATCGCTTTGATCGCCTCGGCTGGGCTGGTGATACGAGCGCCCACCAAGCCCATGGCGGGAGCCACGCCGTCGATGTCGGGACCGTCCCCGGCGGCGATGCCGGCTACGTGGGTGCCGTGTCCGTAGTCGTCGTGAGGGGTGGCCTTGCCTTGCCAGCTAAAATTCTTGAAGGCTTTGATACGGTCGCCGAAATCGGGGTGCGGATATAGACCGGAGTCGACCACCGCCATGGTGACGCCCCGGCCGTCAAGTCCCTGGGCCCTGACCTCTTCCCAGCCTAGAGGATGGCTCTGGGGTGGGATGGGTCCCGAGAAGATTCCGTCCTCTGGCAAACCTATCTCACTATGCTCGCGGGCGCTGTCGGAAGAGTCGGAACGACGGCGCTGGACGGGAGATGTCTGGGGTGTCGGGGTGGGGAGAAACGGCTCGTTTCTCATCACTGTCGCTCCCTCAGGTAGGGAGGCGAGGTAGGTGTCGAGATAGTCGGTGGGTACCTCGATGGTACAACCGTTGATCAGAGGGAGAGATTCGCCGGTTTGGATTTCGTAGTCTTGGTTGAGCTCTCGAAATCGCTTCTGGGTAGCGGAGTCGCCGGGTAGGCCGACAACCAAGGATATCGAACTCGAGGACACCTGCATGGAGGGTACCATCATACGATTTCCTACCCGCTCATGCCAGGCTGTTGCGGAGAAGATAACTCGAGTTAACGAAATTGTTACATGTTCAGGTTAGCTAGAAGCCCGAAATGGTCGGAGCAGAACAAATGTTCCCCTAACGGTTCTGTCCCCAGTCGTTCCATCGAGTGGATTTTCAGGCCGCCACGATAGAGGATGCGGTCCAATCTCAGTTGCACTGCCGACGGTCCACGATGACCCATCGGGTTGAGTGTGGAGTCGATGGTGAAGCCTGCATCGCCAGGGTGATGAGACGGCCAGAGATCGGTGAAATCGTCGGCGATCGTCTGGACCTCTGGAGCATCGTCGGGAAAGTTGAAGTCCCCTAAAAGTACGGCGAAGTCTCCTTCTCGCAGCAAGCTTTGCGCCGCTTGGAGCTGTTCTTGACGGATCGGTCCGTTACTTCTGACGCTCTCTAGATGACAGACTCCGACCTGAAGCCCGCCTGAGAAGTGGGCGACCAAAAGCCGCCGTCCCATGCTCGAGGGGAGACTCACCATCTCCAAGCTGAGTGGACGACAGCGGCTGACCAGAAGTACTCCCAGTTGATTGGGCTCGATGGCCGAGACCCAGTGGCCTTCTTTGAGCCACTCTACCGCCTGTAGGGCTCGGATGAAAGGGGTTGTGACCTCCTGAAAGGCCATAATTTCAGGATTTTTCTGTTGAAGGCTTTGGAGCATCGCCTGAAAGCGCTCCTCCCGATGGTGCCGATCGAACCACACATTCCAGGTGGAAATCGAGAAGTTGTGGGGGAGCTCTTCCTCTGTGGGTACTCCCAGGTGAATGGGTTGCAGAAGCACGGGCTATAGGCTGGTTTTGGGTAGGGGCGGGATGGTCTTGCTGTGCAACCAGGAGTCAAAAAAGCCTTGGAGCTTGCCCTCGTTGAGCCGGTCGGCGGTGGCAACCATCTGGTCCACGGAGATGCTGGTGTGCTTGTGCTCGTCCACGATGCCTTTCATGGTGGTGAAGAACTGCTCGTCGCCGAGCGTTTTGCGCAGGGCGTGCATCGAGAGGGTCATGCGTCCGTAGTTCTCTAAAGAGAAGAGTTTATCGCGATCGGGATGGGCCATCGTGTCGTTGAATTTGTGCTCGCTAAGTTTTTCGTGCAGGGAGTTCATCTCGGCGTCGACGGCCTCAGGGCCGTACTTGACCTCGCGCCAGAGATGTCCCGAGTAGCTGGGGAAGGCTTCGTTGACCCAGATGTCTTGCTCGCTGGCCTTGGTCACGGCGTTGCCGAACCACTGGTGGGCCAGCTCATGCATCAAGGTCTCTTCGAAGTCGCCGTACCCTTTGATGGCCCCGGTGGGATAGATAGGACGGGTTTGCGCCTCGAAGGCGATCTGGTAGCCCAGGTCGGTCTCGAACATCGTCTGTCCGTCGGTGAATCTGCTCGAATAGGTGTCGGTGGCAAGATCCGTGACGATGGCGCCGTAGGTCTCGAAAGGATACGGACCCAGGCGCTGGGAGAGAAAGTTCATCATTTGGGGATGATTGGCGAACTCGTTTTGGACCTGCTCTTCCATTCCTCGAGGGTGGACCACCTCAAATCCCGGTGAGACCTCGGACTTGGTATATTCTTTGCTGTCGAAACAGTTGACCGAGGCCAGGTACGAGGCCATCGGATACTCGGAGCTGTAATGGAACTCAACACCGTTTTCGGTCTCTTTTTGTTCAACCAGTTTGCCGTTGGCAACCGCGAAGTGGCCCTTGGGGACCTGGACTCGGAAGTCGTAGGTGGCTTTGTTGGCGGGGTTGTCGTCACCCGGAAGCCAACTGGAGGCGCGGTCCACTCCGTTGAAGGTGACCACCGAGGCGTCGTTGCTCAACCAGCCCAGATCCGCTGGGACGGCGGGGTGACTGACCGGCCTGGGCTGGCCCTGATAGCTGACCTCGAGGTCAAACTCTTGTTGTGGAGCCAGAGGGTGTTCCACTAGTAAGCCGTGCTCGGTCATCCTGACCGCGTCTGATTGGCCCAGAGGTGTTTTGACTTGAACTTGATTGGCGAAGTTGGAGAAGTCGAGCGGAAGGGCATTCGTTTGGGCGGTGGCCACGCCCTGGATGCGCGCGGTGCTCTCCACCACTCCACTTTCTCCGAATTTCATGGAGACTTCGTAGTGCTTGGCCTTCCAAGGCTTGGCTTCGGCCGCGGGGGGCAGGCTGACTTCCCGGTATCGGGCGCGATTGGAAGCGTCGTCGCCTAGAAACTCCAGCGGACGGACCTCGTCGCTGTCGATGGAGCCGTCGAGCGGCCGTGTCTTCTCTTTGGTGAAGCCGAGCCAGCCCAGCAGACCTTCTCGTTTGACTTTTTCCGTGGCGACTTTGTCTCGCCAAAGTCCCAACTGGCTTGGCGGCCCAGCTGTGTAGAGGTCCCAACCTCCGTCGGGACGCATCTCGACGAGGAGATCTTCTTGCCCCTGATCGCCCTTAACGGTATAAGCTCCGTCGTCTCGGCGGGCGATCTTGAGGACCGAATTGCCGATTCTGGGATCGTGGGCACCTATGGCGGGTCGTGTCTCCAAGGAGTACATATTAACAAAATGTTGCCAACCGGAGAAGCGATATGACCCGAGACGATGTTAAAATTTCGTCACCGCGGCTTTAGCGTTAGATGCTGGTGGCGGTGGTGGCGTGCTTGAGAACTCCAGCCGCTCCCACTTTGCGCTCGAGATCTAAGAATTTTCGTAATCCGGTGTAGTAGATGGTTTGGACCGGCTGTTCCAGGATGGCGGTCTGGCTGGTCCGCCGAGCGTGCTGGGCGACTTTGTAGGCGACCCACTCGGCGAACCCCTCGCGCATCTCCGGCGATGTCCGGCTATACTCGGAGTGATTCTCCGCGTGCCAAACGTGAGCGTATTCGTGGGCGCTCACGGTGACGAACCTCTCCTCGGGAACACCGTTGAGAAGATAGACGGTAGCCGGTTCGGTCCAGCGCTCTTGACCGCGCGACTTTAACACGAGTTGAGTCAGGCCTAGGATCTTGCCGCTAGCTACGGATACGGGCTGATATTGGCCTTGGGAGACCGCGACCAGGCCCGGGACATCGACGAGCCGAATTTCTTTGACTGGCTTTTTGAGCGTCATTTGGACTCCCAGAGCCGAAATGACCTCCTGAGTGGCCAGGCCGAAAAGTTGATGGGCCCGCTGCGGAGTAAAGACAGCGGTTTGGCCGTCTCGTCCGCACAGATGGCGACCGTCGGAAAGTTTTTGGCCTCCCGTTTTAGGGTCCGCCGGGGAGGCGCAGAGATAGCAGGCCGGATGGCTTGTCATGCAGGTTTGGCAGAAAGGGATGCGGTCGGGTCCGACCGCCTTGTACTCTCCGGTGATGGAGGTTCCGCAATTGCTGCATTGGGGCAGGGCGCTCCGCCAGTGCTCGGCGCAGTAAGAGGAACTGCCGACGCGATAGCCGTTGATGATGGGTTGGCGGCAGACCTGGCAAAGCTCCTGAGCCTGAAGTCCGAGAGCTAAGAGGAGAATGGTGAAGGTGGCTATCGTTCTCTGGTGTAGCAACGGAAACCCCAGAAAAGAACGACTAAGGAGAGGCCTCCGCAGAGGAGACCCCAGAACCAGTAGGGCAGCCAGAGCTGCTGGGCGATCAGCTGGACATCGGAGATTCTGCCTTCGCCCGCGGTCTTGGTGAAAAGGTAGTCAGCTCGGGTGAAGACGGAGATACCGAGTTGGACGGCGATGAACACGATGGCGGCTTCCAAGGATTTTCGGCTCCAGCGTTTGGCGGCATAAAGAAGTATTGGACCGAGTCCAAGGGTGAAAAGGAGCGCCCAGAAAGATCGAGCAGCCAGCAGACCGATGAGACAGAGGGCGATGGCCAGTCCGACGGTGGTACCTTTGAGCCTGCGTTCTGAGCCTCGAGCCGCCCAGAACAGGCCGGCCGCGGCGATGGAAGGGCCCAGGAGGCCCCCGGCGGCGATAAGTGCCGCGCGCCAGGCGCTACTGGGGAATCTGGAAAGCGTCTCTCCCGAAGCGTTCCATTCGATGGTGACTTTATCGAAGTGCCCACCGACAAGGATGGCGGTGATCCCATGGCCGAGTTCGTGGAAAAGGGTAGAGAAGAGAATGAGGACTCGCCCCAGGAGCATCACGACCGGAACGTCGGATGCCATCATCAAAGCGAAAGAGATGACTACCATCAGTGCAAACAGGTGGGAACGCTTCATCGTGAAGAGTTTAAACGGTCGTCGATGGCTTCCTGTTTCGGTTGGGTTGGGTACGTGCGCCGCCCTGGGTCGCGGAATGCGCTTTCTTCGAGTGGCGGCACTCGAGTGCGCCGCTCTTGCAAGGCAGCCGTTACGCAGTCTTGCGACCAGGGCCCGAGTCGCCCGAGTTGCCGCGCCTGAAGTTTCAGCGTCTGTTAAGCTTCGAGGTCTACAGTTCGCAACATGGACGTATCAGGACTCAATCGCCAGCTCCCCACTCAAGCGACCGCGCGGGGCCGAGAGCTTGTGGCCAAGATGTTGCGGGGGGATACTATCGAGTCAGAGGGCCTGAGGGATGCGGCCATCGAGCAGCTCTCCACCATTCCCGAGCCCTGGCTCGAGAAGCTGGCCGACGAGAATTTGGCCTACGTCGCTCTGGCCGGTGACGAGACACTGGCCGATACGAACATCCTTTGGAGCTATTCGCCCGAGGAACTCAAAGAGAAAGCCCAGCAAGCCCAACCGTTGGTCGCCGAGGTTAGCGCCGAGATCGACGCCGAAACGGCCAAGCTATCCCCGGATGAGGCCGCCTTCGCCGAGATCGGACGCGCCACGGAATTGGCCGAGCGCCTGGCCGTTAAGTTCGACTCTCAAGGAATCGGCTTCTTTCCTCGTGTACAGCGCGGTGAGACTCCGCTTGAGTACATCCACAACGAGTTTAACATAGTCGACGATCCCTACCATGAGTACGTCAGTCCCGACCAACCGAAAGAGAGCGAAATTTTCAACAGCTTGCTGACCGCCGTCAATGGCGAGGGAGCGATCAAAGACGGTGTGGTCGACCCCCAGAACGATGTCTTGATCGTTCCTTACAAGATGAGAAAGGACAAGCGAGTCAGCCCGGTTACGGAAAAGAGCTTGTCGGCCATCACGGGTCAGCAGATGGACAACAATCATGGCTTGAATGCCTGGCCCGCGCGCCTGATCGTTGTCGACGACCAAGTCGTGGAGCTGCCCTCGCGCAAGATGGGCTTCCATTCGGTCTTGCTGCACGAGTCGGGACACGCCATCGACTATGCGGCTGAAGGGATTAAGGAGTTCGACCACCGCGCCACCGTCGACCGCATGTACGCCCAGGATGTGAAGAAGTATCAGACGGGAGAGAACGTGTTCTTGACCTCGCGTGCCATGGACAACGAGCGCGAATACTTCGCCGAGGCGGTCGAGGCGTATCTGACCAAACCGGTCGACTCTCCCGGAAATTTCTACAAGCAGGAGAACAATCATGACGAGCTCAAGGCCAAGAATCCCGAGCTGTACGCTTACATCGACAAACTGATGCAGTGGAAGGGCAACCCCGCCGCTTAGCGGGCATGCTATCGTGAAAACGGGCAGCATTGCCCGCGCGAGTTGGGGTGCTATCAAGAAAACTGGCAGCGCTACCCGCGCGAGGTGGGTGGACAGGCCCTAAAACTGAGGTGGCGGCATCTGATCGAGCCGCACGGTATTTCCCGGAGGAAGCGATTCGGGTAGGTCGTAGCGTGGCGGAAGAGGAGCTCCCGCGAGTGGGGGAGGGGGAGCCACTGTCGCTGTCTTAGAGGAGTCTACTGGTACGGTGAGCTCGGTCAGCGATTCCGACTCGGAACTCCCGGTCACGTTGTCTGGCTCGGAAAAATGCTCTGTGGCGAGGGGGTCGGAAATTTTCGCTGGCGAACTCGGCTCGAAGGAAGGGCCCCCGGTGGTGTTCGGTTCGGAAATCCCGGCGGATGTGTCCGGCTCCCCACTCTCCTCGTCGGCAATCGTGATCTTGGCTCCAAAATTCTGCATCAACAGAGTCAGGTACTTCTCCAGGCCGTAAAAGTAGACCTGAAGGTCCTCGCGGATAGCGTCGATGTCGAGCTCGAAATCCGACAATCGATATTTCCCCAGGTTGGCCAGCACATTCATCGCGACCACTAGCCGGGCTCCTCGCAGTTCGAAAGTCATCGTTCCGGGCGGTTTCAAATCCGGCGGGCTGTCGAGATACAGTTTAGGCAGGCGCTTTCCGCCGAGAAACGTTCCCATCATCGTCCTGGCGTTGACGGTCATCGCCTGGCGCAATGTATCAGGGTCGTTACAGTAGCGGGAAAGCTCTAAGCCCAACTGCGCCACGAAGCGGCCCTGGGCCAGAAATGGAAGGTCCTGGCGATAGGGCACGATCAACACTTTGCACTGGTCCCGGTCCTGTTGCTCGAAAAATAGCTCGATGTTGCCGTTGCACTGCCGCCGGGGCGTACCAAGAACAGCTAGTCCCAACCCTTCTGGCTCCTTCTCGAAGCTGCAGAGCCGAAAACCGGACTCTCGCAACGCCTCGATCGCTCCTCCGGCGAAGGTGGAGAAGAACTGAACCTTGCGGCGGATTCCGTTGTAACGGTTCTGTCCGCTCAGGGTGAGCTCGTCGTAGATACTCTCCACGGTTAGACCTTCTTGAACTTTCGCAGAGTCTCTTCAAGTTTGGCCACGATCTCCATCAGATCTGCCCGCAGACGCTCGGCGTTAACCACCTTGTTGTCGACGTAAGCGCTGATGTTTTTGACCGTCGACGAAGTGGCATAGATGGTGTTGTACTCGTGGTTGACCTTGATCTGCCCGAGCAACGGAACTTTCATAATGTTGCTAAAGTCGGTCTTGAACATCTCGATCATATCGTCCGGGTCGGCCAATTTGTTGCGAACCTCGGCGGTCAGATTCATCAGCCCGGCGCCTGCGATCTTTTTGTCCAGAGTGACGCGTAGGGCGAAAAGAACCGGTCCGTCGATCAAAAAGCGTCCCGACTGATACCCCGGAGCGGCATGAAATCCGATGCACGGATATCCTTCCTTTTCCATGATGCGAACGATCTCGCCGAAGACCATCTCATCTTTGGAAGTGAACTCCTGGACCGCTTGCGTCAGATCGGTGAATAATTTCAGTAAAGCCACTTTGAGCCCAGCCTCCTACGCCATAATTCCCGCAAGATATTTTTCCAGACACTGATAGGTGGCCTGAAAGTGAGTCCAGAGTTTCTCCCGGTCCACTTTGAAAGAGTCCAAGGACACATAGTCCCGTAAATCCAACAAAAGGGTGGTCTCACAGGTCGCGATCCCATTGTCCTGGTCGACCTTCATCACTCCGGGGTCAGCCATCCCCGCCACTCTTCCTTCTCCGGCAAATTCGCTTTGAAGCTCCGAACGGGCGGCCCTAACGATCTTCTTCAAGTCGGGATAAGCTCGCCCCACACCCAGAGTCACCGTGGTCAAATGCCCCACTGTCTTGGAAAAGAGGTAGTCTTCCCCTCGTTGGTGATCGACTTTGACGATATTTCGATTGCGCTGGTGGTCGGAGAACATCAGGTAGTGACTGGTTCCATCCGAGCCCGCGTTGAGTAGAAACATACCGTTGTCGAGATGACAGGTGATGATCGAGCCTACAAAGACATCGTCGATCCATCCGTTGCGTTCGATGTCGTCGTATCGGCGCCAACTCTCCTCGACCAGTTTGATGAAACGGTCCTCGAGTTCTTGATTGGGTACAAAAGTGCTCATCGATCACCCTCCGAGAGGTGCCACTTCTCCCTCGGAGTTAACCGCTCCTGGAGCCGAAGTCACAGGAACCGACCTCGGGATGCGGAACAAGGTCAAGGTGTGACGAGTGTCAAGGTGGGAGACCGAATCGAGGTCGATATCGAGGATATCGCCGCTGGGGGCGAGGGTGTGGGGAAACTCGATGGTTTTGTTCTTTTTGTTCCCGGTGGAGCTCCAGGAGACCGGCTCGAGGTCGAGCTTCTGGCCGTCAAGCGCAAGTACGGCCGGGGACGGATCGTCAAGATTCTGCAGGCTTCGCGCCGCCGGGTCAAGCCGCCCTGTCCGGTTTACGATAGCTGTGGCGGATGCCAGTTCCAGCACCTCGACTATGACTCTCAACTCTTCTTTAAAACCAAGATGGTCAGGGATTCCCTGGAGCATCTCGGCTCGCTCTCGGGGGTCGAGGTCAGGCCTTGCCGAGGCATGAAGAACCCCTGGGCCTATCGCAACAAAGCTCAGATGATGGTCGCCGGACGGCCCTACCTTCGGCCGGCGGGAGAGGAGTCGAAGATTCCCCGTCTGCGCCCGTACTTTGGCTTCTACGAGCAACGAAGCCATCGCGTGGTTCCGATCGAGGAGTGCCTGATCCAGTCCGAGGAGAATAACGTTCTCTTGAAAGCCGCTCGAAACATGGTGGAGCGTCTGCAGTGGGAGCCTTTCCAAGAAAAAAGGGGGCAGGGCCTGCTTCGCTACGTGATTGCCCGCTCGACCCAGCGGGGCGAGTCGATGCTGATCCTTGTGGCTTCCCAGCCGGACCTGCCGCATATCAAGGAGTTTCTCTCCGACCTTCGCCGGAGAGTTCCGACCCTTAAAGGCGTCATGGTCAACGTCAACGCCGGCGTGACCAACGTCATTTTAGGCAGCACGACTCGAGTTCTTTGGGGGCAGGACCATCTGATCGAAGAGATCGCCGGGTTAAAGTTTCGAATATCCCCGGCCTCTTTCTTTCAAGTCAACGCCTGGGGACTGGAGACCATCTACAAGACGCTTGATGAGGCCCTGCCCATTCACCGCAAGGATGCCGTCTTGGACCTCTACTGCGGCGTTGGCAGTATGGCTCTCTACCTGGCCCGGCGCGCGCGCAGGGTGGTGGGGATCGACTCTTGCGCTCCAGCCATCGAGGACGCCATCAGTAATTCCGATCTCAATGAACTCAGAAACACGACTTTTCACGTGGGTGCCAGTGAAAAGGTGTTGCCGCGCCTGTACCAACAAGGTGAAAGATTCGCCGCCGCTGTTCTCGACCCGCCACGGAAGGGGTGCGCGCCGGAGGTTTTGAACACCGTACACCGCATGCGTATCCCCAAACTGGTCTATGTCTCCTGTAATCCCGCGACGCTCGCGCGCGATCTCGGACTGCTTAAGGACCTGGGGTATCGTACCGATAGTATTCAACCGATCGACATGTTTCCGCAAACCTACCACGTGGAGTCGGTCGCCACCCTGACCAGGGTTGGGAGATAGTCTGTTATGCCTTTACATCTTTCCGACAGCGCCGAATCGGTCAAGCGCCGGGCCATGGACCTCTCGCGACGCTGGAAGCACCATTATCTGTCCTGCGAACACCTTTTCCTGGCTTGCTGCATCGAGGACAAAACGTGTGAGGACTGGCTGTCGGGTCGAGGGTTTTCCATCGACGAGTTTGAGGAGCACATCCTCGACTTTGTCCCTACCGGAGATGACAAGCCCATTTGGGAAGGAGTTCCGGAGAGCCCGCGCTTGAGGCGTGTGATGGTCAAGTTGGCCCAAAGCGAAGCCGAGGAGTCTCGAGCCATGCGAGTGGAGCCGATTCATCTGTTACGAGCGGTGGTCAAGGAAGGGCGCGGGATTCCCTGTCGCATTCTGCGCGAGGCTTCTGGTGGAGGAGGAGTTTCTTCGTCGTCTCAAGGCGGCTCACGCTCCTCTGTTCCGTTGAGAGGAGACCTCCCGGGAGGGCGAGCGGCCACGGAAGCGTCCTCGAAAGAGAAGAAGAAAGACAGTAAGACTCCCTTTCTGGACAAGTACTCCCGCGATATCGTTGCGATGGTGGCTGACGGAAAGGTCGACCCGATCATCGGCAGGACCGATGAGATTCGCCGAGTGGTTCAGATTTTGGCGCGTAAGACCAAGTCCAATCCGGTTCTCATCGGAGAGGCGGGAGTGGGTAAGACGGCCGTGGCCTTCGGATTGGCTCGCAGAATTTACGAAGATAAAGTCCCCGACGCCCTCAAGGACAAGAAAGTTCTAGAGCTTTCCCTCTCCTCGATGGTGGCGGGGGCTAAGCATCGCGGTGAATTCGAGGAGAGACTCGAAGGTGTGGTTAAGGAAGCCATGGCTGACCCCGACATGATCCTTTTCATCGACGAGATTCACCAGTTGGTCGGAGCGGGAGACTCGCGAGGAGGGATGGACGCGAGCAACATTTTGAAGCCGGCTCTGGCTCGAGGGGAGCTCAGGGTACTTGGCGCCACCACTACCGATGAGTTTCGCAAGTACATCGAGAAAGACCCCGCGCTGGAACGCCGTTTTCAGCCGGTCTTAGTGGGCGAACCGTCCGAGGAAGAGGCTTTGGAGATGCTCAAAGGGCTGCGCAAGCGCTTTGAGATCCATCATGCCGTCAAGTTCTCCGACGCGGCTTTGGCCGCCGCCATTAGCCTATCGGTGCGCTACGTTCCGGACCGCAATCTTCCCGACAAAGCGATCGATTTGATCGACGAAGCGGCCGCCCGGGTCAAGACTCGCTCGGGCGTTTTCCAGCTGGACGCCGATGGTAGGGCCAGCATGGAAGTGGGGGAGGACATGATCGCCGAGGTGGTGGCCGACTGGACCGGAATTCCCGTTCAGCGTATGTCCGAACAGGAATCGACTCGACTTCTAAGGATGGAACAGGAACTCGAGGGGCGTGTCGTGGGTCAGGATCACGCCCTGTCTGCGGTGGCTCAAGCCATTCGCGTCGTGCGTGTGGGTCTGGTCGCTCCCAACAGGCCGGGCGGAGTTTTTCTCTTCCTAGGGCCTAGCGGCGTAGGAAAAACAGAGCTTGCCAAAGCGATGGCCGATTTCTTGTTCGGCGACGCCAACGAGATGGTCCGCCTGGATATGTCGGAGTACCACGACAAGCACTCCGTCTCCCGTCTGATAGGGTCGCCGCCCGGCTACGTCGGCCACGACGAGGAGGGCCAGTTGACCCGCGCCGTGCGAACCAAGCCGTACTGCGTGGTCTTGCTCGACGAGGTGGAGAAGGCTCATCCCGAGATCTTCGATCTTTTCCTGCAGGTGTTTGACGACGGTCGTTTGACCGACTCCAAGGGCCGCACGGTCAACTTCACCAACACGATTATCATTATGACCTCCAACCTGGGAGCTCGAGAGTTGCTGGAAGCCAAACTGCCCAACCAGGGCTACGCCGGCCAACTGGATACCTTGCCCCAGCAGTATCAGAACGCTCTGCGAAGCCATTTCCGTCCCGAGTTTCTCAACCGCGTGGACGAAATCATCGCCTTCCGAGCGCTGGAGCGCTCCGACCTGTACGGCATCGCCGACATTCACCTGGGGCACCTCAAGAAGAATCTGGAGAAGAGTCGTAAGATTCACCTGGAGCTGACCGAGGACGCGGTGGAGCTTCTACTGGAGTACGGATATCAGCCGCAGTTCGGCGCACGCCCGCTGCAGCGAGCTATCAGCACCTACCTTTCTCGGCCTCTGGCCGAGGAGATGTTGCGCCATCAGACTCCAGAGGGGGCCACCCTGGTAGCCAAACGAGAAGGGCAAAAATTGGTTTTCCGTCCGAGCGAGGGAGCCTCGCCCGCGGCCCCCACCGGACTGCAGGCACCGCCCCCCTTGGATCGCTCCGCCCAACCGCCCAACCGCCCAGACCCTCCCCGGTCGCCGGAGGGCGATCAACGGCCGCCGGGTCGCCCGGCGCCACCTCCGCCCGATGACGACCCGTGGCCCCAGAACACGGTGAGCGGACAAGAGTTGAAATTGCGACGCGACCCCGCCGCCTCGGGTCCGACCAGGTCGCCTCGCCCCACGGCGAGCCTCCCTTCAGCTCCTCCTGAACCGAGATTCCCGGACGAATGGCAGTCCGAGCCGCCGGCGGAGCCCGAGCGCCGCATTCCCATTTCGACCCTGGGTGATCCGGGCTCCTCAAGAGACCTTAACAAGACTCCGCCTCCCGGTAACGCCCATCTGCGCTGGAGTGAGCCGGAAGAGGACGAGGAGGAGGTCGGTGGCGACCTTTTCGGAGAGGACAACGAGCCGGACTACTTTCGGCGTGGAGTAGCCTCGGACGACTCAAAGGACCAGTATCGATCCCCCGGGCTGCCGAGCCGCCGACCTTCGCTTAACGATTTCGCCTTTAACAAAGAGGACAAACCCCAACCGCCGGCATCTCCTCCACCAGGAGTGCAGTCGTTTTCTCCTCTACGCAGCCCGAAACCAGGAGAGAATCGTTAGATGAACGTCCAGCTGGAAGTGTTGTCCGGTCCCTTGGACGGCCATATCTATCAGTTCAACTCCACCTCCGACATTGGACGCGAGGCCAAGCTGAAGCTGACCGTCGATCGGTTCGTCTCGCGCCGTCACGCCATCATCGAGGTGGCGGGAGCCAATGTCATGCTCGAAGACCTGGAATCCACCAACGGCACCTTCGTCGACGACCAGAGAGTGCAGGGAAGGGTCCCACTGGGCAACGGAAAGGTTTTCCGTATCGGTCGAACCTGGCTTCAGATTCGCTGGTAGAATCACACTCGGGTCAGAAGCGCCATGCCGGAGAGGGAAGCGTCCGGACGATCGGCCAACGCGGCCGTGGCAACTTTACTTAAGGCCCGCTCTCCTTTGGTCGTTCTCCAGTGGGCGAACAAGGCGTCGTAAAGCGCGGAAGATTTCCCACCGAACCATTGCCGAGCCAACTCTTCGGCATCGGACGCGGTCGCCGCGAGCGGTAGAGATCCGGTGAACAGGATGCGAGCTTTGGAGTCGACCGTGGCTTCGCCGCCTTCGTCGAACATCTGCGCTCGAGCGGCATCCTTAAGGCCTCTAGGCCCCAGGCAGAGAGGTTGATGCCAGCCTGCTCGGAACCACTTGGCTCGTCCCCATCGAGGAAAAAGCTGTAAGACCAGAATGCGACAGGCCGAATCTTCGGACAAAGCCAGGGCCCGCCGACCCGCTTCCCGAGGGTTTTCGTTGTCGCCGTGATTCTCGCGGTCCAGAACCCCCAGCACGGTTTCCGTCATCCGTGCGACCGTTTCTTCGGGCTGGCCCTCGATCCAGAGCAGGCAGCACCGGTCGTCATGCAGTTGATGAAGTGCCAGCGATTCTCCAGGGGAGGTCAGGAAGACGATTTCAAACGTTCCATACTCCATCCGGCGGATTCTCTCCGATCGCTGCGACAGATCGGGCACCATGGTTACCGACGGAGCTAAGGCGCGAACCGCGGCGACTCTGAGAGTTCCGGATAGGGACTCTTCTTTAGCCGAAGGGGAAAGCTTTTCCCAGTAAGCGTTCTTGGCCAGCGTCACCACCCTCAAGGGGTGTTCGCCCAGGTGTTCGTCGAGGCTGTCTAAAAGCGCTCGTGTCCCATCGGAATAGGGTCCGCCTCCTCGCCCGGCGTAGGCCGCCGAGACCACCACGACGAGGTCGTTGGAAGCCAGGTAGCAAGGTGGGCAGTTGGAGAAATGGTCGGTGGATTGGCGCAACATCTTGCGTTCCAGAGGCGGATAAGAGCGGAAAATGTCGATCACTCGCCCTTCCTCGCTGGAAACCCACCAGAGCGAGTTCTGGCACCCCGCGTTGTAGACGGTGACCGAGGAGCGGTCGGGAGAGAAGAGTAAGATGGCGATCTCGAGTTTTCCGTCAAAGGTTCCGCGGGATAGAGTTTCCAGGGCCTGATAGGCGGCAAGGCCGGGATCTTCTTCCTCTTCCAGACTATTCCGTACGGTCTCGGTCAGTTCCGCCAGATCCCCCGCTTTCGTCTTTCGGTCGTCTCCGATAAGGCGAAGATTGACCAGCGCGAACCTTCCCTGGGCCAGGGTGAGGGGAAAGAATCCGTCGGGTTTGGTGCCGGGGACGGGCTGTTCCAGGACCGAGAGTTCGAAGCGACCTGTTTCGTTAGAGAAAAGGTCGGCCAGAGGTAAGGAATCGACATCCAAAGCGGTCAGTTGAGAGGCCGAACTTTCGGTTTGGGAGATCTTGCGCCGCCGGACCTCCAGGACCGAGTCGCAGTAGAGGCAACGAAGTCGTGTCTTTTCCCCGGGGTCTAAGGGAGCCCCACAGCCCGGGCAGTACATCGCTTGAATCGCCACCAGACTCAATCCTCGCCGTCCTCCTCTTCCTCGTCGTCGGCTTCTTCCTCCTCATCCCAGTCCGCGTCGATGGTTTGCCAGGTCAGTCCTGTCCCTCGTCCGGTCAGACGGTCCTCGTTTTTGGGCAGCCAGAGCATAGCGCAGCCGGTCTCGGGCCATGCGATTTCGAGCTCTTCCACATCTCTGACGGCCAGGAAAAATTCCCAATCCGCCGGCTCGCCGACGTCCGGGTAGCATCCTTCCTCATCGGAGAAAGGGGGATGGCCCGAACATCGGATCTGACAAGGCTCCAGGCTCTCCTCGAGTTCGACGAGCAGTTGATAATAGGCGTCGGCATCGTCTTCGGAAAGGGACAGATGTTCATACTCGAAGCTACCCGGTCGAGGCAGGCTGGGGATGGTGGAAAAGCTGGCACGAAAAGTCGGAGTTTCTCTCTGGCCGTCGGGGGGAGACTGGCGCAGCAGATCGCGTTTGAGACTGAAATGATAGACTTGGGCTTCCGCCGGCTCGTCGTCGAGGGCATCCATGAAGATCGAAATCAGCCCTTCTTCAGGAAACCCGCTGAGTTTGGCCAGGGCCAGCTCCGAACAGGCGAGCTGCCCCACAAACTTCATGCTCAGTCCGGCCCGGCTGACCGGCCAGGCGAATCGGTCAGGCAGGGCGGGATGCCCTCCCAGATAGCTCCCGGTATGAGGAAGGTCGGCTCGCTCCTCGGCGATATCGACGGCGACACTGGCCCGGCAAGACTTGAGAATAACTTTGGCCCTTTTCTCGAGTCCGAGGCTCTCACAAAGAGGAAGTAGCCCAAACGGATCGCCGAACCCGGACGGGCCGGGCAGACCAAGCATTTTGCGAAACTTCACCTTGAGTGGTTCTTGACGGTCTATCCCCTCCCTCTTCAGGCTAAGTAATCTTGACTTCCCTAGTGGGGTTTTTTAAAGTAACGCGATGATGAGTACGGATGAGATTGAAAAATTGATTCAAGCAGGGTTGCCAGACGCGACAGTTCAGGTAACCGACCCTATGAATGATCGCACCCATTTCGAGGCCGTAGTTTTGAGCCCGAGTTTCGCGGGAAAGACCAAAGTGCAGCAGCATAAAATGGTGTACGCCGCCTTGGGAGATTCCTTTGACGGCCCGCTTCACGCCTTGGCCTTAAAGACCGGTGTACCCCAGTAAATTAACCAGGAGCTAAAATTGATGCTTACCGATACAATGAGAGAGCGTCTCGAGAAGGACGTTCGGGAAAATGATGTCGTTTTGTACATGAAGGGGACTCAGGATTTCCCGATGTGCGGCTTTTCGGCTCGAGCCTCTCAGGTGCTCAAGGCCGCCAAGGTGAAGTTCGCGGACTTCAATATCCTCGATGATGACGAGCTTCGGCAGGGCCTGAAGGTCTTCAGCGAGTGGCCTACTTTCCCGCAGTGCTATATCAAAGGGCAGTTTATCGGAGGATCCGACATTTTGCTCGAGATGTATGAGAACGGCGAGCTTCAGGAGCTGGTCAAGGATCTTCAGGAAGCCTAAACAACAGACCCGCGATTGGTCAGGGGGGCTCGACAACTTCGTCGGGTCCTTTCTTCATGTGATGGGAAAATAGCGGGTCGAGTCGAAGTTGGTGTCTATAGCGGTGATCGTCTCAACAGGTCATAGAGGCACGAAGGCGGGAGCATTACACTTTGGGGTTTCCCATGCGTGATTCACCTGATGATGGAGACGCTTTGCCACCCGTGCTCCCGACGATTCGTCCCCGGATAGTCGTCGACGAAGACAGTTGGGAGGAAGAGTCGGGAGAGCTCGACGCGGTCGCGCTCTTTGAGATGAGGGCTCGACAGGATGAGCCCGAGGAGGCTTTGGACCCGGTCGCGCTCTTTGAGCAGATGAGAGCGCGAGAGGTCGAGCCCGAAGATACATTAGACCCGGTTGCCCTCTTCGAGCAGATGAGAGCGCGGGAGCTGGAGCCGGGGGATTCTCTAGACCCGGTTGCCCTGTTCGAACAGATGAGAGCTCGAGAGGATGAGCTCGAAGAGGCTTTAGACCCGGTTGCCCTGTTCGAACGGATGAGGGCTCGAGAGGTCGAGCCCGAAGATACATTCGACCCGGTTGCCCTGTTCGAACAGATGAGGGCTCGAGAAGATGAGCCTGAGGAGGTTTTAGACCCGGTCGCGCTCGTTGAACCGATGAGAGCGCGAGAGGTCGAGCCCGAAGAGACGTTCGATCCGGTGACTCTCTTCGAGCAGATGAGAGCGCGAGAAACAGAATTCGAGGCGCAGGCGGAGGAGCCGCCGGCCTCGCTTCCAGACCCGGAAGCTCTTTTCCGAGAGATGGTGGCTCGTGAAAGAGGGATGCCTCTCCCCTTGCCCGATGACGAGCTTCCGGACCCCGGCACCCTCTTCCAAGAAATGACCAGAGATGAAGCCGGGCCGGCGCCGGTCCGCCCTCCCAAGGTCAGCTTTTTCAATAAACTCAAAGCCGCCTTCGGTAAGAAAACGCAGCCAGAGCCGGTGGAGACCTTACCTCCACCACCGCTTCCGGACGCGGCGGCCATGTTCGAGGCTTTGGAGGTCGAGGAACAGCTTGAAGCTCTCGAATACGGACTCCCCTCGGTGGAGGCGGCGCCTCTTCCGGCTCTTCCCGACCTCGACGCTTTGCGAGCCGAGCTCGACGCGGAGATGCTGGAGGAACTAGAGCCTGACCTTTTGGGAGAACTCTCAGGTCCAGAGCGCTTTGTCGATACCGTCTCGGATATGACTTTTCATGCGGGAACTCTTCCCACCCATGGTGCGAGTGCGCCGTCTTCGCCGTCGCCTCCCGTTCTCACCCCGCCGTCCGCATCGACGACACCTTCTCGGACGGAGGATTCTCCCTATCGTCCGGCTGCGGGAACCCGCTCCGAGGTGCCTGAATCTCGACCCGAAGTTCTAGCTCCGGCGCACAGACCGGTGTCTTCGCCACCGCCTTCCCCTCGCCCGGACAGCCCACCGGTGGCTCCGGTTTACCGTCCGACTACCTCCACCCGAGACCCTATCAAGGTTGCCGGGGCGGCAAAGGTGGCCGCCACGGCCGTGGCCACTTCGCGTCGACTTTGGAAATCCGGTGTCTCCATTTCGCGAACCGCGCTGGCGATTTTGACTAGGCAACTGGCGGCTATGCTCCGCTCCGGAATCCCTCTGCATCAGTCTTTGGCTTTTTGCGCCGAATCCGATCCCAGGGCGGCCCCCGTGCTCGAACAAGTGGTGTCCAAAGTGGAGAGTGGCTATTCTCTCTCTAACGCTCTTAGAGAGTTTCCCGATTCGTTCGACTCGGTTTATGTCGGGTTGGTTCAGTCCGGAGAGATGTCGGGGCGTATTAACGAGATGCTGGAGAAGTTGGCCGACGTGTTGGAGCGTGAACTGGAGCTTCGCAAGCGTCTTATTTCCGTGGTGACCTATCCAGCGATGCTGCTGATGGTCTCGTTGCTCGGGACGCTCGGTTTCATTTTCTTCGTGCTGCCTCAGTTGATGCCGCTGTTCCAGGACCTCAAGGTCGATCTGCCTTTACCCACCCAAATTCTTCTGAGCCTGCGGGAAGTTCTTTTGCCCGCGACCGTGTTGGTTGGCCTTATAGCTTTTCTCATTTTTTTGACTCGAAAGCGGATAAAGTATGCGATAGCGTCACGACCGGTATTGCAGCGTCGGCTCGCCAATATGGCTCTGAACATTCCTGTTCTTGGTCCGGTTTATGAAAAAATAGTCACCTCGCGCGTTCTTTACTCCATGTCGAGCATGCTGGAGGTGGGCGTGACGATGAATCAGGCTTTGGCCCGCTCGGAAGAATCGGCGGGTAACGCCCAGGTCGCCTTTCGGCTAGCTCGAGCCCGTCAGGACCTGTCCGACGGAGCGACCGTGTCGGAAGCGTTTCGGGATAACAGTGTCTTTCCCAACTCGGCTCTTCACCTGATTTCGGCTGGGGAGGAGTCCGCCCGGACAGTGGAGATGTTCAATTTTGTGGCTAGAAACTTCGATGATGAGGTGGAGTACGCCATGCAGAGCGCCGCGGGCTATCTGGAGCCGATAATCATGGTGGTCATGGGCCTGATTGTCGGCTTTATCACCATCGCGGCGGCTATGCCCACCATCCAACTTTTACAGAACTTCGGCTAACGTTAGGTCTATGAAAAAATTACAATGCTCCTTCACTCACGATGGTCAGGTCGCGCGTTTGACCATGAACACTCCCGAGAATCTCAACGCCATGGACGACGGGATGGCGGCGGCTTTTCGAGAGGTTCGAAATAAGCTCGAGGGGACAAGCCTGAGAGCGGTCGTGATCGCCGGCAACGGTCGGGCCTTTTCCGCCGGCGGGGATCTCGCCATGCTCTACGCCAAGGCTGAGAAGGATTTCGAGACCAACCGCCGCGAGATGCTGGAGTTCTATCGCTCCTTTTTAGGTCTCCGCGATCTCGATGCCCCCCTGATCTGCGCGCTCCAGGGCCATTCGGTGGGGGCTGGGTTCTGCTTCGCCGCGGCTTGCGACTTGAGGGTAGCGTCCGGCGACGCGCTGTTTGCCGCTCCTTTCACCCGTCTGGGCCTTCATCCGGGGATGGGGGGGAGTTTTTTCTTACCCCGAGGTTTCGGACCTGAGGTGGCTCGAGATCTCATGCTGACCGGGCGCCGTATGGGCGCCTCCGAGGCGAAGTCTCTGGGCTTCCTGAGCGCGGTGGTGGAAAAAGACGAACTTTCTTCTGCGGTGGATTCTCTTTTAGATGGGGTGTTATCGGGGGCGCCGTCGGCCACACGCGCGCTACTGAAGAGCCAACGAGAAGTGGAGCGCCCCGTTCTGGAGGCGGCTTTGCGGCGAGAGGCGGCCGAGCAGGCCGAATGCTACGCTCGTCCCGAGTTTATCGAGGGTCTCGACGCCCTGTCGGCTAAGCGCCCTCCGAGTTGGCCCTAGCTCCTGACTCGAAAGTCTTGTCGCGGAGAAGCGGTCGAAAAATAAAAGAAACACCGGCTGTGTCAAAGGATCATCTGGGGAGGGAGGAGGAGGGAGGTTGGGTTAAAACCTTGGATGACCTTGCCGGTGTTTCTACTTTCCTTAAAGCGATGGCGCTTCTGAAGGTTTCTCCCTTGAAATATTTTTTTGAAATTTCGTTATTGTGTGCGAGGTTACATTAGAAACTTTCTCGCGCGAGTACAATAGGCCCACGGTTCCCCTTCCGAATTTCCCTATTGGAGTTTTGCCATGAAGATCGTCTGGGCCGCGCCTCCCAATCTGACTTACGACACCACGCCTCACTATTTCCAAGCCCTCTTTTCGGCCGCCGCCATCTATCTAAGGCGGCGCTTCCCCGACAGTGAAGTGATCACCGAGGCAGCTAGTTTTCACGGTGCCATCGAACGAGTGATCTACCGCCATTTCGCCTCCGACCGGCCCGCCGATGTGCTGGCTCTCTGGGTTCGCCCCTGGGAAGCCCAAGCCGCTTTGCGGGTAGCTCGAGAAGTTCGCTGTATCGCGCCTTCGACCACCATCCTGGCATGGGGCGAGGCGACCGGTTATATTCCTCATTTTTTTCAGAGAGAGCCTTTCGATCTTTTCGCCCGTAGCGGTGACCCCGAAGTGGTGGTGGCCGACGCTCTGGAGGCGTTGAATCGCGGCCAAGCTCCCTCTCACGGGGTGGTCTATCGGGATGGTGAGCGCTGGGTGGAGACGGCTCCCGGTAAAGTTTTGGCTCCCGATGAATGGCCCTTTCCCGACCTTTCGGCACTCGACCCCGAGATCTACAGTTTCTGGCGCAAGCAAAGGGGGAAGGACGCTGACGATTTGAGTTTCATGGTGTCGCGTGGCTGTCCTATCAACTGCGCCCGCTGGTGCCCGACTCCACTTAAGGAGGGACTCTCGGATAGACGACGTTCGGCCCCGGCCTGCGTGGAGTATATGGAGACGATTCCCGCGCCATACTCGGTCTTTCAGATGCACTCACCGCTGTTTTCTCAGGATAAGGAGTGGTTGCGAGAGTTCATCGAGCTAAGGCGCCGGAGCGGCTCGTCGACTTCATTTAAGGTGGTTGATCTGATGAATCCCTATGCTGACGAGAAGATGGTGGCGGAGCTTGCGGAGGTGGGGATGATCGCGGTGGGATTTGGGGTCGAGACCCTTTCTCCCACGGGCCGCCAGATGATCCCTAAGGTCGAGGTGAGCAATCTGGAGAAGGTAGCGGCCAATCTTCGCAAGTACGGACTTCGAGGGAAGGCTTATATGCAGCTCGGGCTGCCCGGGCAAAGTCGCGAGGATGTTCTGTACACCCTGAAAGTTTTGTCGGACCTTGGTTTGAAGCCTCGCCCCACGGGCTCGACGCCGTTTTGGAAGTTGGCTTCTATGTCGGTGGAGGAGCTTGACGCGACGGACCTGACCCATTGGGACCGCAAGACTTATTTCGAGCCGCGCACGGGGCTTTCGTATGGTGAGTTTTACAGCATCATCAGCGACCCCTCGAACTATATCAAGGCACGTCGGGAGGCGGGAGAATGGGCCGCTTAGTTTTAGTCGAGGGTTTAGATCTTGCGGGAAAGTCGACCTTGATCGCGGGGCTGGCGCGAGTTTATAGCGAGCGCGGCTGGAAGGTGACGGTCTCTCACGGAGATCTCTGTCCTGACAATCCTGTGGCGAAGGTGACTCGTCAGATGATGCGCTGGGATCCGGGTTTCACTCCGGAGGAGGGAGGGCCGCTCTTCCTAGCCAGTCACTTGTGGGACTTACGGCATTTTAAGTATCCGAGGGGACGGCGGGAGATTCACATTCAGGATTCCTGCGCGCTGCGCAGCCTGGCCTTCGAGCGAGTGGTGGGGCACTCTGAGATGGCGGAGAAGTTCGCCTCGGTAGCACGACGCTTGCCCCGGTTCGATGCCGCTTTCGTTTTGACGGCCAGCCTCGCCACCCGCTATCAGCGCTACGCCCAGCGGGTTGGAAACGACTTGCATGACGCTTTCATGCTGCGCGACCCGGTACGTTTCTCACGGGTCGATTCGGAAATTCTCCATCTCTGTGTGAGCGAGGTGGGGGCGCGGCTGATCGATACCGACGAGATAGATGCTCCCACGTTATTGGGCCATGTCGTCGCCGACCTGGACGCGCGCTGGTCGGAGTGCCGCCTTCTCCAGAAATTTTGCGCCTAGTCTAGCGAGCAGGATCAAAAAATCTGGATTTCTGTTTCTGTTCCGAATTTTTTTGAGGAGAGGGGCGAGTTTGAACGCGCGCGGGTAGTGCTGCCGGTTTTCGTGATAGCGCGCACGCCTCGCGGGTAGCGCTGCCGGTTTTCGTGATAGCACGCACGCCGCGCGGGTAGCGCTGCCAGTTTTCCTGATAGCGCGCACGCCTCGCGGGTAGCGCTGCCGGTTTTCTTGATAGCAAGCACGCCTCGCGGGTAGCGCTGCCAGTTTTCCTGATAGCGCGCACGCCGCGCGGGTAGTGCTGCCGGTTTTCTTGATAGCACACATGCCGCGCGGGTAGCGCTGCCAGTTTTCCTGATAGCGCGCACGCCGCGCGGGTAGCGCTGCCAGCTTTTCTGATAGGACAGGATCACGCGAGCTGCGAACGAGCCTGACTATGCGATTTGGTCTGGTGAGCGATCCTGTTTTTCTACGGCACGATATTCCGGGACACGTGGAACGTCCCGATCGCCTTCGGGTCATCGCCGAGGCGCTCCAACCTCTGCGCGAGCGGTTCTCTTTCCTCGACCTTCCCACTCGAGAGGCGACCGATGAGGAGCTCCTCCTGGCGCATCAGCCCGAAGTTCTCGAGACAGTGCGGGAGCTAACTCTGCGTGGGGGCGGCTCCATCGACCCGGACACCCAGGTGAACCCGTTTTCCGACCAGGCCGCTCGTTTAGCCGTGGGGGGCGGAATCGATCTGGTTCGCGCGGTGGTCAAAGGGGAACTCGAGCGCGGATTTCTTCTAGCTCGCCCTCCGGGACATCACGCCACACCCACCCGCTCGATGGGATTTTGCCTCTACTCCACCATCGCCATCGCCGCCCTGGCCTGCCGCGACCTCTGTTCTCGCATCGCCATCCTGGATTGGGATGTCCACCACGGCAACGGCACGCAGGACTGCCTTTATCAGCATCCGGGGACGCTCTTCATCTCTTTACACCAGTCCCCGTTTTATCCGGGTAGCGGATATCTCGACGAGAGAGGGGAGGGAGAGGGACAAGGGTTGACGGTGAATCTCCCCCTTCCGGCGGGCTGCGGCGACGCGGAATACCTGGCCGCCTACTTTCGCGTCGCGCGCCCTTTGTTGCGCCGCTACGACCCGCAACTGATCCTGGTCTCGGCGGGCTACGACGCCCACGCCAAGGACCCGTTGGGCGGCATGAAAGTGAGCACGGAGGGTTTCGCTCAACTGGCCGCCCTGGTCGCCGAGGATGCCAGGGCGACCTCGTCAGGCGGGCGACTGGTCGGGTTTTTGGAAGGTGGATATGATTTGCAGGGACTGGCGAGTTCGGTCGCCGCGACTTTAGAGGTCTGGAGCGGCTTACGAGCGCTTCACCCGGAGCCCCCGACTCGAATCTCCGAGCCAGCCTCGCGAGTTTTGAATCAAGCTGAAAGAATTTTCCTTGATGAGGTTTCAACAGCCTGAGCCCCGGGGTAGTGTGCACGGTGGAGGGTCATACCATGAATATTGTTGACAATCGTCGCAGCGATCAACGCGTGACAGCCATGTTTTCGGTGGAGGTTTCGGGACACGAGGGTAACTACGCTCTCGATGTGGGAACAGCGGGATTACGGCTACTCTCGCGGCAGCCGCTGGAAGAAGATGAGCTCGAGCTCCGCCTTCATCTCCCTTCGGATATGGAACTTACCATCTTCGGCAAACCTGTCTGGCAACAGCAGATGTCGGCTAATGGAAAGACGATCGCGGGGATCTCCTTTGTGAGGGGTCAAGAGGAAGCTCGCGAGGCGCTACGCTGCTGGCTGGAAAGTTACCGCCCGAATTAATCCCTCAGCCTGTCGAGCCTTGGGAGGCCGAGCTCTGGAGTCAAGCCGGTTGGAACGGAAGGCGAGAGGCGAATCTCTGGCATTTTAGTGAGCCCGCTCACCATCCTTTGAAAAGAGCGCTGTTCGACGGCGCCTATGTTTTGCGTCACGCGGCCGATAGCGCGGCTTTAGTTTACCAGCTTCTCGATGCCGCGGACGGAGTGGAGCTGTCGCGAACGCTCGAACCTCACCTTGATGAGATGCGTTTTTATCCCCAACTTGTGGAGGGCTGGAGCCGCCCACCCTCCGGTACTGTCTTTCGCCGCGATGTCGGATGGCTGCGAGAGCGGGTCCGCTCCTATCGGGCCCCCGAAGAGCTGCGTAGGATGTCGGAATCGTTGGGCGCCTGGCTTCCCCTGCAAGAGACGCTGCTGGACTTGATCGCCCAGACGCGGGTGGACGGATGGCCCTATCAGAGCTTTTCCCCGGATTGGGGAGAGCGTGGCCAGAGCGTCGTGAACCGTTTGTACGAACTTTTGTCCGACGAGGTCGCTTGTCATTTTCCCCAAAGAACGACCTCGAGTTTGCGTGAACTCGCCGATCAGGTGGAGCAGGCAGTGGCCGACCCCGCCGGGTTGAGCGGGCGGCAGGTCGGGTTCGCTCGCCGGATTCTCGCCGACTCGGAAGAGCGCTGGGGCCCTATCGGTTCGCCCGAGCGGGCGCGCGCTCTGGCCGCTAGAGAGTCCGACTTACCCGTATTGGAAGAGGCTCGGGTCAAGCTTTCCGATCGCCTGACGAGACTGCCCGCCCACGGTGGTGTGGAGAACCTCGAGACGCTCCTCGCGCCGCTGCCGAGTGGACGAAAGATTCCCCGTCGACTGGCCGAGGAGGTGCTGCGCTGCCAGATCGGCTCACCCCGGAAGCTGGTGGACCAACACGTTTTGAATGATGCCCGCGATTTGGGCGCGATCGTGCGGGACTGGGTCGCTGGTCTTTTGCGGAGATCCGCCCATTCTCAGATGACCCTTCCCCAAAACCGAATGTTGGGAGATCTCTATAGCTCCCACACCGGTGAGGCTTTTGAAGAGCTACCGTGGGTCAGACCGATATTCTCTCCTCCTTCTCCTGTGGCCGCTGGCGAGCTCGCCCGCGAGATGTTGGCTTTATGCTGGGAGCGTTTCCCGGAGCAGTGGGAACCCGAGGAGCTTGTTCGCGAAGTCTGGACTCTTCTGGCCTGGAGCGGCTTCGCTCCACCAGGCCATGTCGAGTTGGTCAATCTCACTCGGCGGAGTGCTCAGGGGCTTCTGTATGATCGTTACTACTCTATTTCAGGAATCGAAATTCTCGATAAAGAGGCCTTGCTCGAGTTTTGCCGGGAGAGGGCGGCCTCGCGCGGTAAGCCGGAGGAGATGCCGGAGGCGAGACTGCGGGAGGAGCTGCGGATCATGGATGCTGGAGGACTCTGGATCTTTTGGAACAGATTGCGTCCCGAGATCGACCCGGGGCGGGCCGCCACCCGGATCGTGCGGTCGCTGCTTGCCCTTTGGGAGCGGCCTCGACTGCGCAAGAATCAGCGCTGGCAAAGGCATCGCGAGCTCGCACGTCTGTGGCAAAGGTTGATGTTCTTTCTATCCTTATTACCGACCGAGGGGCTAGAGAGCGAGTTGAAGAGGCTTCGCACCCTCTGTCCCGAGGGCGGGGAGTGCCGGCGAATGCTCGAGAGACTGCCGAATCCACCCTCCTCCACCGACACTCTAGTAGGCTGGTGTTTAGACTAGGACGTTTCGGAATATCCACATGCCTAGTTGCGTAAAGGGCGTAACTTCAACTGTCGCTGCTCTAGAGCCGAGACGGTCAGACCCACGGCCATGTCGGCGGTACGGTTGCGCGAGTCGAGGATAGGGTTAACCTCGACCACGTCCATGCTTTGTACCACGGGGTGCCCGTCGTTGAGCCGGGCGCCCGCGATCAGCTCCATCATCAGGTGAGCCTCTCGGAAGGTCAGGCCCCCTTCCACCGCGGTCCCCACGCCGGGAGCCTCTTGAGGGTCCAAGACGTCGAGGTCGAAGCTGAAGTGGATCGGAATGGTGAATCCCCGCGTGGCCTTCTCCAGGGCAGCTTTGGTGACATCGTGGATGCCGTAAGCGTCGATCTCGCTCATCGAATAGTAGGTGTGAGTTCCGCTGGCCAGCTGGGCGACCTCGTGAGGGTCCAGATCGCGAATTCCGATGTGCACCAGATCCTCGACTTTGACTTTGGGCCCCGGGATGCCCAGGTTGACGAGCTGCTCTGGACCGCGCCCGAGGGCGACCGAGACGGGCATTCCGTGAATGTTCCCACTGGGGGTGGTCTCGGGAACGTTGAGGTCGCCATGGGCATCCACCCAAAGCAGCCCGAACGGCTCTCCCTTGCGATAGGCCGCGACGCCTGCTACCGAGCCGATGGCGCAGGAATGGTCTCCACCCACGGTGATCGGCATGTATCCCTGTTCCAAGATGTCCTGAACCCGCTGGCAGAGTTGCTCCGAGACTTCAGCGATCTCGGCCAGATATCGAGCTTTCGGGCTGCCCGGGTCCAGAGTTTCCCGCACGGGAACCTCGACATTTCCGAAGTCTTTGACTTCAAATCCGATACGGCGCAGCCGTTCCATCAGGCCGGCGTGCCGCACCGCGTAAGGGCCCATGTCGACGCCGCGATGATTACCGCCCAGGTCCACGGGCACACCGATTATTCCAAGTTTTGTAGACATTAGGTCATACTTGGCGGGCCCACCCACCGTTTCCTTGGCCCTACCCTACGGTAGAAAAGTGTCCTACCCGAGCTCCTCCACCTTCTCGCCCGGAACGCGGGCCGCGTGGTCTAGGGTCGAGGTCACGGGATTGGCGGCACTGACGTCAAGTCGACCGATACGATAAATGAGAGACTCGAACGGTCCGGTATCGCCGTTGTCGGTGCAGCCGGCGGCCCAGAGAGCGCCTTGGGAGGACAAAAGCAGGTCGGAGATGGGACGCCCGCCCGGCCTCTGTTGGGTGACCATGCCTTCGATCTCGTGAGGAATCTGGGATAAGTCGAACTGCTCCAAGCTTTCGGCTTTCCCATCGGCGTAGTTGAAAAGGAAGAGATGCGGGGTACGCCCGTTGTAGCGTGAGCCTTCAACCGCCATGAACTGTCCCGGCCGTCCGTCCAGCTCACTGACCGCTTCGAGATCTTCAGCGCGTGAAGTACGGCTCCAATCGACCTCTATCTCCTCTAAAGTGTTGCCGTTTTCGGGGAGTGGCGACAGGCGCGAACCCTCGGCTTTGGTGTCATGAACGATCAGATGGCCTTCATCTCCAGCCCGAGCCAGACCGGAGAAGAACAGCTCGCTTTGAGGAAGATAGGGACCCGCCGAGCGAGCGACTCGCGCGTTGGGAAAGTTCTGAGGGAAGGTTATCACTGTCCCATCATAAGAGTCAGGAGTGGTCTCAGAGTTGGGCTACCTTCGGAAAATGTTACAATCTTTAAGTCAAGAAAAAACCGAGGAGCATCATTAGCTGTAGTAGAGCGAGCGAGACGACGGTGATAAAGCGAAGGCGACGAGCCAGCGAGAGGCCGCTAACCGTTTCTCCGTCGACGAGCAGTCGAGGAAAGAGATGGGCGACCACCACGGGTTTTCCGCGCGAAGCCCACAACAGGGCCGGTGTATCTCCCACGTCGGGCCCGATCGACCAGGTCGAAAAGAACTCTCCCTTGGTGTAGTAGCGCGAAAGATAGAGAGCGGAAAAGGGTCGCGGTAGGGCCAGATGGCGCCCCCGACGCCCCGCCACGCAGGAGGCGGAAAGGACCAGTTGATGCTCTCGGTGACCCTGAGCCAGTCCATACAGAATCAGAAGAAGTCCCGGCAAAAGGCCGGCACCAAGCCCTTGAAACAACATTCTCAGGCGCAGGGGATAAGGATCGAATTGATTGATCCAGGCGTATTCGGGAGAGTCGCTCGAGAACAAAACATCGACCTGCTGATCTTGTGTCAACGGCGAGGCAGGCTGTCCGTATCCCACCGCTCGATAGGTGGACGAGCCGAGCTGGAAAAGAGCGGTGGTCCGAAACACGGGCTCGCCGCTCCAAAGCCTCTCCTCACCCGACTTCTCCACCCGCCCGACGACCACTTCGTTAGCGTTCATCCAGCGGCGCAGACTGGAAAACTTGACTCCATAGGCGGCGATCAGAGTCCAGCCGAGCAGGCTCACCAGCGTCCAAACCACGAGTCCCAGGAAAAGGCTCCACCCGCCAAGACGCAATGTCCAGGAGTCTAGCCCCGACAGTCGGCGCGGAGCCGCGGGGAGGGCACTCATGTCGCCTTCCTACGAAAAACTCGGCGAAACATGGGACCGATCTTGCCCCCTAAGAGCCCGGCGTAGGGACCTCCAAGGACATATCCGCTAGCCTGGTCGTATTGGCTGGGCAGACGCTCGGCCCGCACGCTGATGTTGGCCAATGAGACCCCTAACCGCTTTCTCATCTCTTTGGATTCGATCATCCACTGGCGAACCTTGGCTTCCAGATGGTCGTCCCGAACCACCCTTAGTCCGGACAGATCAAAGCGCAAGTCGGCATCGGCAGCGACCACCAGCACCCCGCCACGGGAGACGGAGATCGGAACGGGCTCGGTCAGCAGGCCGTCCCGTACGGGAAAGAGCCAGTCCTGGCGTCCGGCCTGTAAAGAGAGAAAGAGAGCCGCCTGGCACAAGGGAGCGTTGCCTCGCTGCTGAGTTCGACTGGCGAAGGGCGACTCCACCGACGATGTCGTCTGGGGCGGATCGCTGAACTGAACCGAGAGGGGGAGAGGTTGAGACGGATCCTCTTTGACCAGATGCCATATCGTGCCGCGCTTGGCGCCTCGGTAGTGATCGAGGCAAACTTCGGGCGGACGAAAACTGGTTTGGTCCACTCCCGCGCGCAGGTACCGCCAGGCGAGATTCGAGCCTTGAGCTAACGAGGCCGCCCAGGGAACGTCGGGAGGAAGGGGAACGCGCGCGCGTAGCTGTTCACCTTCGATGAACACGGGAACCGGCGAGTAACAGAGGCGGTCGCGAAGCTCTTGGGCCACCATCGCTTTGAGGTCGGTTCGTCCGGTCAGCCGTTCCCACCAATGAGCGTCCATGGAAAATCCCAGTTGGCAGTTGGCCGAACTCGAGGCCTCGGTCATTTCCAGCTTACCGCCGCTAACTTTGTAGCCGCCTCTAGGAGAGCGCCACTCCAACCGATAGCCTTGAGCGCCGAGGGCGGCCGAAAGACCGAAGAAAAAATGTTGGGAGACGCCGTGCGGGACGGAGTCGAATCCCTCGCTCACGCCATCGAGGATGAAAGCGCGAAACTGGTCGTTGCTGGGACAACCGCTCCATTCGAAGGAGGCCCACCAGGCGTCGTTCTCATAGCGAAAGAAGAGGTCTCCCTGACAGACACGTAGGACGCCCTGCAAACATCGCAGCAGTGGATAGAGGCGCATTTCGGAACAGAAGGTCGCCACTCTGGAGCGAACCTGCTCGGGATTGAGGGTAAAAGCGGAATCTTCCGAAACGCGCCGTCCCTCCGACTGCTCCCTGGCTAGAAAGTCCTCAAGTTCCATTCGAGCATGATTCTATCACACCCACGGCCCTGGCCTGCCTTCGCTCTCTCAGGAAAACACGCCGACCCATCGGACCAGGAGAGAGGCTCGCGCGAGAGAAATCTTCGGCGTGCCGCGCTTAACCTACTGTGCATTGACCCGCCCATCAATGCGACACGGATCCATCCGCTCTAGCGTTGTTGCACCTCCCTTATGGACCACCAGTCCACCGCACTCGGTGCGCCTAGCTAGAGCGGCGCCTCCGCACCGCATTAATGGGCGGGTCAATGCACAGTAGGTTAGCCACCCAGCAGGACTTCGAGGGCATTCTCCGACTGGCCCAAGGCAAGGTCTACCCAAACTGGCCCTGGGAAGATCCGGCTCAAAGCGGTGTCGGATTGCTTCAAAGCCTGAGGGCCTCCGATAGCTGGACTTGCGACTTCGACCTGCTGATCTCGGAAGAGGATGCGACGCCGACCGGTTTTCTGCTGCTGGAAAAGCACAAAGTCAACTCCGTCACGGATGACCGCGATTCGTTGCTTCGCGACCTCTTCGCGACCTCTGACTCCGGACAAGCGGAGCTTGTCAGGATGGCCTCCAACCTGGCGCGCGGCTACGGCTCGGGCTTTCTGACCACGGAGGTCGCCACGGCCGACAACGCTTGCCGAGAGATGCTGAGGTCGCTGGGCTTTGCTCTGGAGAGTCATCTGGTCGCGGTGGCCTCCGGTACTCCTGGATTGCCTGAGAATAGCCCGTATTCGGTAAGGAGGTCCACTCCGGACGACGCTTTCGCGATCTCTATTCTCAACTCGACGGTGCTGGGAAATACCCTGAGCGCGGAGCGCGAGTATGATCTCAGCGATCTGATGCTGCGCTCCATGGGAGCGACCATGGCGCGAGTGGCTCGGCAGGACGCCGGTAGCGTCGGCTTGGTGCTGACCCAGGACGAGGAGATGGCGGGATATCTGCTGCTCGAGGTCAACGAGAGGTTCGGCTACGTCTCCGATGTCGCGGTGGAGCCGGCGCACCGGGGAGGGACCGCCGTGCGCCATCTGGTGTTGTCCGGCTCGCGCTTGCTGCACGAAAAGGGTATTCCCTGGTACATTGGGGACATCAGCGCCGCTAACGCACGCGCGCTGGGCTCGGCGCTACGAGGCTGCGGCTTTGAAGCCGTGAGCGAGCGTTACGGGATGAAGCTGTAGGAGCCCTCCCCCGAGCGACCGAAGAGCGCTTCATGAAACCAACCCCCATCGCCGTCACAGGTATCGGCTGCCGGCTTCCCGGCGACGTCATCGACACCCAGTCTTTTTGGGCCCTGCTCATGAACGGCGTTGACGCCGTGGCCGACGTGCCGCCCGAGCGCTGGTTGAATTCGCGCTTTCACCATCCGGAGAAGGGCCGAGACTTCCGCACTCCTCAGGCTCAGGGAGGGTTTCTCAAAGAGATCGACGCCTTCGACCCGGGGTTCTTCGGCATCTCGCCGCGCGAGGCGTCCACTCTCGACCCGCAGCAGCGGATGCTGCTGGAGGTCGCCTGGGAGGCGCTCGAAGACGCCGGCTATCCGCTAGAAAAGGTCGCCGGCACCAGGATGGGAGTGTTCACGGGAGCCTCCTCGCACGACTACTACGACATTCAAGATTTAGACTCGTTGACCACCCATAGCGTGACCGGCTGGGCGATGTGTATGACCTCGAACCGCATCTCCTACGCCTTCGACCTGCAGGGCCCCAGCATCACGCTCGACACCGCCTGCTCCTCATCGCTTGTGGCGCTGCACGCCGCTGTCACCGCGGTGCAACGCGGCGAGTGCGATTCGGCCATGGTTTGCGCCGTCAACGCCCTGCTGCATCCCATCCATCACGTGGCCTTCAGTCGCCTCTCCATGTTAAGCCCGACTAGTCGCTGCCACGCCTTCGACAGCTGTGGTGACGGTTACGTGCGCAGCGAAGGGGCCGGAGTGGTGGTGCTCAAGCCTTTAGAGCAAGCGCTGGCCGACGGGGACCACATCTACGCCACCATCTTACGAACCGTGGTCAACTCCGACGGGCGCAACGAGGGACTTACTTTCCCCAGTGTCGAGGGACAGACCCGACTGCTGCGCGAGGCTTATCAAGGACTACCGGTGGAGCGAGTGCGCTATGTGGAGGCGCACGGCACCGGCACCGCGGCCGGAGACCCGGTGGAGACCACCGCCATCGGTACCGTCTTGGGTCGCCCTGAGCGCAAGATCCTCTTGGGCTCGGTCAAAACGAACATAGGTCACTTGGAAGCCGGCGCCGGTATGGCGGGCCTTATCAAGACCTGTCTGGTCGCGCGACACCGCCAGGTTCCGGCCAACCTGCACTTCGACAGCCCTAACCCCAATGTGCCCTTCGAGAGCGCGGGTCTGACCGTTCCCACCAGTGCGACCCCCCTCGGGGATGAAGACTTCCTGCTGGGTGTGAACAGCTTCGGCTTCGGCGGCACCAACGCCCACGTGGTGTTGACACCACCTCCGGCGCGAACGAAACCGGAGACACCGAGGCCCGAGGGTCCTCAATTGATCTGCCTTTCCGCCCGCAGCGAAGGCGCTCTGCGCGAACTGCTCGAGCGCACTCAGTCCATACCGAAGGCCGACCTTCGTGAGGTTGCCTACGCTAGCCTGACTCGTCGCACGCACCACCCTTTCCGCACCGCCGTCGTGGCCGAAGCCATCGCCGACGTAGCCCAAGCCAATGTCAACCCAGCCGTGCGCCAGACGCCGAAGGTAGGCTTCGTCTTCAGCGGCCAGGGCTCGCAGTGGCTGGGGATGGGGCGGGGACTGCTCGTCGATCCTGTGTTCAGCGCCGCCGTCGACGAGTGCGAGCCGCACTACGTCAAGAACGGCTGGTCGTTGCGCGAGGCCTTGCGGAGCGACAGCACCTCCACCGAGAAGACCGCGATCGTGCAGCCCATGATTTTCGCCCTGCAGGTGGGGCTGACCCGCATGCTCGAGGCCTGGGGCGTTGAACCGTCGGTCGTGATCGGGCACAGCGTGGGCGAGATCGCCGCCGCCTGGGCCTCGGGGGCGCTGGACCTTTCCGACGCGATTCATCTGATCTTTCATCGTGGCGGCAGTATGGACCGCGAGACGAGCAAGGGCCGCATGCTCTCGCTCTCCGCCTCGGTGGCCGAGATCTCCGGCTACTTGCCCCGCGACATCTGCGTGGCGGCGGTGAACTCTCCCGCAACAGTGGTACTGTCGGGCCCCCGCGAGTCTATGGAGAAGCTTCAACAGAATCTGCGCGAGATCGGCTTTGACGGTACCGAGGTCAAGGTCGAGTACGCTTTCCACAGCGCTCAACTGGACGTGGTGAAAGACGACTTGCTAGAGAGTCTGCGGTCGATCACGCCACGCAAGCCTACCCGCACCATGATCTCCACGGTAACCGCCGCGCCTCTCGACCTGGCCGACCCGGACTACTGGTGGCAGAACGTTCGCTCGACGGTGCGCTTCTCCGACGCCGTGGCCCGAGCCGTGGCCGACGGCACGACGGTTTTCGTGGAGGTGGGCGGACACCCCGTGCTCGGCCCTTCGATCAGCGAGAGCGGAGGTCGCGCTGTCTCCACTTTGCGCGCCCACAGGACTGAACGGACGAGTTTTCTACAGGCGCTGGGCGAGCTCTATAGCCTGGGCCAGGATCTACGCTGGGGTGACGGTCCCGCGCCCGACTGGGCGGCGCTACCCAGCTATCCTTGGCAGCGCGAGCGCTACTGGCGCGAGTCGCGCCGTGTGCAGAGATTGCGATTGGAGCCGACTCACTACGCCATGTTGGGTCATCAGGTCGAGCCGAACATTTTCAGTCAACTGCTGACTCCCGACGATCCCGGTTGGCTCGGGGATCACAAGTTCCACAGCCAGACCATCATCTCGGCCTCCACCTACATGGAGATGGGTTTCGAGGCCGCCCACAACCGCCACGGCGACTTACCGCTGGCCCTCGACAACGTGCACATCGACGCCGCCTGTTTTGTGAACGGTCAGACATTGCTGCAGACCATCGTCAACGACGACGGGACGCTTGCGATCTACGCCGAGGCCACCGACGGCAGTGAGAAGCGCAACCTGATGTTCCGCGCCCACATCTGCGACGACGCCGGTGCCATCCCGTCCGACCTGGACTGGGCCGCCATCGAGGCTGGACTGTCGACCGAGTGGGAAGGCAGCCTGACCGCCGACTGGGCCCGCCGAGGACTGATCTTCGGCCCCACCTTCGACGCCATCCAAAGGGGCCGTCGTGGTACCGGCCGGTTGGCCAGATCCAACGGAAAGCCGGGAGAGCCCCAGGGGGGAGAGGCAGTGGCTCATGTTCACGGCGCGGCCACGCTCGACCCCGCCGACGGCATCTCGCTGACCCATCCCGGCACCATCGACTCCTGTTTCCAGGTGGGTCTGGCGGCGCTTGACGCGGCCCTGATGGGGGAGGGGACCAACTGGCTTCCGGTGGAGGCGCGACGCGTTCGCGTGCTGCGCCCTCTGGAAGAGGAGTTGGTCGCCTACATGCGCTGCACTCACCAGACCAGTCGAGAGTTGACGGGCGATCTGATCGTCTGCAACAAGCAAGGCCAGGTGCTGTTCGACCTGCAGGGCTACCGCTTGGTCCGAGCCGCCGAGAGCGCCAAAGATCCCAGCGACGACCTGTGCTACACCTTCGGATGGCAGCCCGTCGAGCTGCCCGAGAGTCAGCCGACCGGAAAGGGCCGCTGGCTGATCTTTAGCGACGGCGGAAGCTTAGCCACGGCCCTGACAAAGCGTCTCGAGTCCGACGGATTCACCACCCACGTCGTGGACCCAGGTGAGAGCTTCGACCTCAAGGCGATCGGAACGCTCGTCGGCTGCTTGCACTTGGCCTCGCTGTCGGCCACGCTGCAAGACCCCGCCGGACCGCTGCTTCCGCTGCTGGAAGTCGCGCAGCAGGTGGAGAAGTTTCAAATTTTGCCGCCTCGACTGTTTGTCGTGACTCGACGCTCTCAGGCCGTGCCCGCCGCCCCGGACCTCGAGGTCGAGCCGCAAGGCTCACCCGTGTGGGGACTGGTGCGGGTGCTGGTCACCGAGGACCCGGCCCTGCGGGCCACCCTGATCGACCTCGAGGACGAAAAGAGCGACGAGGGGAGCGTCTACCGAGAGCTTTTCGCCAAGCCCTCCGAAGAGGTGGCCTTTCGCGGGGGACAGCGCTACATCCAGCGCTGCACCCGTTTCCCGCTCTCGGAGCAGACCGCTGTTCCCCGGCCGCCGCGACCCGAGCAGGACTATCGCTTGACCTGCGACCGGCCTGGAACCTTGGAGGCGCTGGAATGGACCGTGCCCACCCCGAGCGCGCTCAAGCCCGACGAGGTTCGTATGAAGGTGGCCGCCGCGGGTCTCAACTTCAGCGACGTGATGCGCGCGTTGGGACTCTATCCCACCGAAGGGGTGCTGGGCATCGAGATGGCCGGAACGGTCAGCGAGGTCGGTTCCGAGGTTCGCGATCTCAAGCCGGGTGACCGGGTGATGGGTATCGCCCCCGCCGCCTTCGCCTCCCAGGTCGTGGTGCCGCGAGCCTTCGTGGTCAAGACCCCGAAGAGTCTCACGGACGAGCAGGCCGCCGCCATGCCTTTGGTCTTTGTGACCGCGTATTACGCGCTGGTCACCATGGGCCGTCTGAGGGCCGGGGAGACCGTCCTGATCCACGCGGCCTCCGGCGGCCTGGGCCTTGCCGCCATTCAGGTGGCCCGCAAGGTGGGTGCCCGAGTGCTGGCCACCGCCGGTAGCCCCGAGAAGGTGAAATACCTGCGCGAGCTGGGCATCGAGTACGTCTTCGACTCCCGCTCCACCTCGTTTGTCGACGGCGTGCTGGGCGTGTTGCCCAACGGCGTCGACGCCGTGCTCAACAGCCTGGCCGGCGAGGGGCTGACCGGAGGCCTCTCCGTTCTGGGTCGCTTCGGTCGCTTTCTCGACGTGACCAAGCGCGACATCTACAACGACCTGAGGGTGGGCTTGAGCCCTTTCCGGCGCGGCTTGTCCTATCACGCCATCGATCTCGAGCAGGTGATCAACTTCGACCACGCCACCATCGCCGAGCTGATGACAGAGCTCGCGGCCGATGTCGAGAGCGGCAAGGTCGCGCCGCTGCCGGTGCGGACCTTCCCCTACAATCAGGCGATCGAGGCCTTCCGCACCCTGAGCCAGGCCAAGCATATCGGAAAGATCGTGCTCACGGCCGAGACTCCGAAATGGGTGCGGCCGTCGTGGAAGCCTGTTCCCGGAGCGGCTTACGTGGTCACCGGAGGCATGGGCGGATTCGGCCGCGAGGTCGTGCACTGGCTGCTGAACCAGGGCGCCGAACGGGTCGCCGTGCTCTCGCGTACTCCCCAAACCCACAGTGGCTTTGACGACGCTCGAGTCGAGGCGCACGCGGTGGACGTTGGCGACGCGTCCGCGGTGGAAGCGCTGTTCGACAAGTTGGGAGAAGTGCGCGGGGTCGTGCACGCGGCCATGCAACTCGACGACGTGCCGACTTTGAATCTGACTCGGGAGAGGCTAGAGGGTGTTTTCCAGGCCAAGATTCACGGCACTTGGAATCTGCACCAAGCGAGCCTCAAGCAGCCGTTGGACTTTTTCATCCTTTTCAGTTCGAACGCCGCTTGGTTCGGCGCCGCCGGTCAGGGCAACTACGCCGCCTCCAACACCTTCCTCGACAGCATGGCGCACTATCGCCAACGGCTCGGTCTACCAGCGCTGACCGTGAACTGGGGCCCTATCGGCGACGTAGGCTACCTGGCTAGAAATCCGGCGGTGGCGGCCTGGCTCGAGTCGGGGGGCAGCAAACTGATCACCTCCGCCCAGGCCATGCAGGCCATGGAGAAGGCGCTCGAGATCAATCCTACCCAAGTCGGCGTGATGAACGCGGACTGGACACTTCTGCTCAAGGCTATGGGAGGCAGACCGGTTCCGCGCTTTGAGGCGCTGCTGGTCAGCAGTTCTGCCGGCGGGGCGGAGAGCGGACTGCAGCACCTCGAATCGCTAGGAGCGGACGAGCGCCGGGAGGCACTCCATCCCATCGTCATAGCGCAGGTCGCCCGTGTGTTGGGTACCCAGCCGCAGCGTCTGGACACCAGTCAATCTCTTATCAACATGGGACTGGACTCGCTGATGTCTCTGCAGTTGCGCAACTGGGCCAAGAGCACGCTGAACGTAACGCTTGCCTCCAGCACGCTGATGGAGCAACCCTCTGTCGAGATGCTGGTCACCCTGCTGGCAACCTCGATGGAGCCTAAGGGGGAGGCCTCCGCGACCGAGGGCGAGCTCGACTACATGGAAGACGACGAGATCGATTTCATGCTGGCCTCGATGCTCGAAGACAGCCCGTGAAACAAGAACTGAGCAACCTGAGCCAGGAAGAGAAGCGGGCCTTGCTGGCCCGCATGCTCGAGAAGAAGTCGGCGGTCTGCAAGACGGCTTTTATCGTGCAGGGCTTGATCCTCGATATCAAGATGCACGACACGCCGATCTGGAACATGCGCTCGACCATCCGCTTCTTCCACAAGGTCGATCCGGAACTGTTGCGCGAGCGCATGCAGCGGGTCATCGATCGCCATCCGGCGCTACGCACGACTTACGCTCCACATCCCGACAACGAGATGGAGTTCGAGGGAAAGATGCTGGCTATCCGCTTCGACTCTATGAAGTTGTGGCAGCTCAATCTGGAAACTCAGATCGAGCAGACCGTCCATCCTCAACACACCCTGGAGATGAAGATCGAGGACGCCACCACCTGGACCGACGCCGAGCTCCGTCAACGTCTGCTTGAGGATGCCATGGAGTCTTACGACGTGGGCCGACTTCCGGTCTGCCGGATGCGCTTTTACCGGCGCCGAGAGGACGACGTCATGCAGTTGGACGTGCACCATTGCGCGGCCGACTTGTGGAGCTTGGAGCTCATCATGGCCGAGCTTGAGCAGCCTCCGCTCGGTCCCTCTCCACCCACCTTCGCCGAGTTCTGCGCCTGGCAGCACGCCTGGTTCGCCTTACCGAAGGCCGAGGAGATGCGGCAATGGTGGAGTCGTGAGCTGGAGGGCTGCCCGGATCTTGCCTTTCCCTTTTCCGAGGGAGACGACCCCGCGGACTTCGTGGCCTTTCGACTGGACTCAGAGCTGGTAACGCGCGCCCGCCAGGTCTGCCGAGCACAGCGTATCACCATGTTTAATGTGATTCTGTCGACCCTGCAGGTCTGCATCGGCCGGGCCAATGGGCTCGACGACTTCGCGCTGGGGGGCGCGGTGGCCAACAGGCCGCACCAACGCTTTGAGCAGACGGTGGGATTCTTCGCCCAGCTTGTTCTGTATCGCCGTAATCTCGAAGAGGTCATCACCTGGGAAGAGCTGTGGGCTAAGAATCGCCACACCATCGGCGAGGTGTTGCAGCGGCAGTTCCTTCCGGTCACCACCACCATGCCCACGCCGCGCACCGATGTCTGGATTATGTTTCAGCAGTACCAGAAGGCGCGCTGGTACGAAGGCGAGGTAGACCAGGGCGACTCTTTAGGAATGCGCTCCGGCGGCGTGGTGGATAGCCCTTTCGGGCCTTGGGAGTTTCTGTTCGTCGAGCCGCCGGTACTTTCGTCGCCGGTGATGCTCGAGATCATCGAGCAACAAGATGGAATGCAGGGGCTTTTCCGCTACCGTAAGCCTTGCATGTCGCGTTCCCAGGCCGAAACTTACGCCGTGGACTTCCAGAAGCGCCTGGCCGGAGCGCTGGTGAACCCACAGCTTCCTATCGGCGATTGAAGCGCAGAGCGCAGTATCCCAGACCTCCCACGTCCACGATCAGACGAGAGTCGAGGATGGCCTGCTCACTGCCGGGGAAGTGCTTCTCCAGCAGTCGTCCGAACCAGTAATACGTCGGGCGGACGTTGGGGCTGATGTCCTTGAGGTAGACTAACTCGAGCCCTACCTTGTCGGCCAACTCCTGATAGGTCGACACGTTGATGGCTGTTTGAGAGCCCCACAGCGACTCATCGCCGTCCCACTGGCCCGGTGGAATCCCCTCGGGGTGGAGAAAGTCGGTGAGGGTCAGATTCCCACCCGGCCGTAACACGCGGCCGGCGTGCTGGAAGAACTTCTCTCTGCTGGGGAAGTGAAAGATGCACTCGGTGGCTAAAACGCGGTCGAAGGAGCCGTTGGGAAACTGCATCTCGCAGGCGTCGCCCTGCACGAACTCCACCTTATTCCCCGGACTTGCCACGACCCTCTCTCTGGCGACCCGCAGTTGGCGGTCGTCGATATTGAGACCGGTCATACGAAGCGGGGTCAGGCGTTGGTCCAGGCTTGCCAACGTGCCCCCAAATCCGCAACCCACGTCGAGCAGATCCTGTCCCGGCTGAATGTCGGCGAGGCTGGTCACATAGTGACACATTCTCTCCATCGCGGCGACGCTGTCGGCTTGATCGGTGTAGGCCTTCTCCGGCTCTTCCCACAGCCCAAAGTGGGTATGTCGCCAGAACGTCTCTTCAAACTCGGCGTCACCGGCAGCCAGCCGGGACAAGATCATGTCGAAATAGGGCAGCTTGACAGCCATGGATCTACGACTCTTCCGCCGCTCCCGCCGCTCTCTGAGCGCGCTTGGCCTTCTCTTCCTTATGCTTTTCATCCAGGCGAGCCTTTTCGGCGTCGGCTTCTTTTTGGATCCTATCGATCGCCCACATGGCGTCGACGGCCTGCTTGTGCCCCTCTTCCAGGTCGGCCGAGGACTTGGTCTCGGGATAGGCCAGCAGGCGAGTCAAGCCGGCTTTCATGTTGCGAGTCTCTCTCTCGAGTCCGTTGAGGATGCCCGTCTGATGCTCATCCATTTTTCCCGGGAGCTCTTTCTTCAAGGCCGGGATGTTGTAAAGCTTGAGAGCGTTGTCGCAAATGACGTCGAGTTTCTTGACGCCGGCTGTGTACTCTTCCATCGAGAGTTTCCCGGTCTTCACCATCTCGACCGCGGCGTTGAGCAGGGTCACGTAGCGAAGCTCTCCACTCGCGGCTTTCGCTCCGGCTCCACCGGCGGACAGACCGCTGTTGCTGACGACATTGACTCCGGGCCCATCGTCGGCTTCTTCCTTCGCGTTGGAGATGGCGCTCCCCAGGCCCCAATCGTCGTCTTGATTGCTATCTGATGCCATTGTCTATCCTCCTAAAATGAAAAAACTCGGCTGTTTGACAGCCGAGTTTTTCGAGTTCTTCCTAGGTGCCTTGGGAGCCTCTAAGCAGCCCCGCCAGTCAGTCCTTCGGCAAGCTTTGAGATCAGTCCCATCACGGCGCTGATGGGATCTCCACCGCCGCCGCCTTTGCCACCGGATACCGCGCCGAGGACGCCACCAATTGCCTGACCCATTTCAAATACCTCCGTTGATTTGTTCGTTGCTTGGACATAATGTCGCACATTTGCCTGCGGCGGGGAAGACGTTTACATACCTTTAACATCCAACGCCTTCCGGCTCCCTCGGCAATCCAGGGCGTAAAGGTAGGAATCGACGGTGAACCCGATCTGGGTGTGCCAACTGACCAGGCTGGCGACCGCTGTGCTGCCGTCTCCATAGAGTGTCATGTCGAGCTCGGAAGCTAGAGTTTCCGCGGCTCCGATGAGATATCTGGAGAGGCCTCGGCTGGCAAATTGGGGAGCGACGGCCACGTCGTAGATGTAAAGGCTGGACCTCGTCGCAGAGACGAGTCCCGGCCGAAGGAAGATATAGCCAGCTGGAATGCCGCTGGACTTTTCTTCCATCAGCAGGTAGTGGGCGCCCTCTTCGCCTTCGAGGTCCAGAGCCAGGTAGGTCAGTTGATAGCGCGCCTCGACGCTCTCCGAGTCAACCTCGCGACCGGCCGGAAGATAAGCCGGCGTGTTGCGCGCATGGACTTCCAGGATGAAGGGGAGGTCCTCCTGCCGGGCCGGGCGGACCTGGAAAGACGGCGAGGAGGCGCCGCGGTGGCCGTGGGGAAGGCGCTTGACCACGCGTTGCTGCTCGGCCCGGAAACCGCAGCGATAGAACCATAGTTGGTGGCGCTTGTCGGCAGCGGGCAGGTCGATGACCAGGTATTCATTCTCGAAGGCCGCGACGACCGCGCGCGCTCGCCTCACCAGGGCCTCGAGATGGTCGAAGGTTGAGACCGCATAGTCCAAGGTCACCGCCTGCAACTGATGGGTCACACCGTGCTCGTGGTCCACGACAAACAGCAAGTAGGCCCGCGGCTCGTCTTCGGTGGTCAGGACCAGCAACTGCCAGTCCGCCAACTCCTCCTTTTGCGAGAAATACCCACGTAGGCGGTCGATGGCGATCTGGCGAGAGCTCTCCCTGTCGTGCAGCAAGGAGTCGCGGTCGCTCATCGCCCGCCTGAGCGATTCCAGCTTCGGCAGGTCGGCTCGTTGGGCTAGGCGGACCTTGACCTTTTCTCTGGCCGTTTTGTCGCTCACCAAATCGAGTCCTAAGAGCATGGTCTATTTCGTGACATGTCCTAAGCTTTGACGACCGCTAGCGTCGGGTTTGGACCAGGGATCCCTGAGTTCGTGAGCTCCTGTCTCACAGCTTTGCGCAGTCCACTCGATGTAGCGCCGAAGTCCGACGCGCGACACCATGCGGCGACCGTGATGCTGAGAGCGTTGGGCGCGGGAGGGTTGAAGACCACCGCGGGGGCCGGCTCCTCGGCCACGGTCGGGATGCTTCCGGCGGCGGCGAGAAGGCGACTCACCACTTTTTCCGCATCGACGTCCGGCGCGACCGAGACTTCCACCGTGACACGTCGGGTACCCCTCGCGGAGAAGTTGATGATAGGGTTATTGGTGATCGAACTGTTGGGGATGATGATACGCTCTCCATCGACCGCCGAGAGAGTCGTCTGAAAAAGTCCGATGTCTTCCACCGTTCCGGCCAAGCCGGATAGCTGAACTTGATCTCCGAGCATGAAGGGGCGGAAGAACAAAATCATCACGCCCGAAGCGAAGCTAGAGAGACTTCCCTGCAGGGCGAGGCCCACGGCAAGACCGGCCGAGGCCAGTAGCGCTACCAGCGAGGTAGTTTGCACGCCCACGCGGTTGAGGGCTGAGATGATCGCGGCCGCCAGGACACAATACTGAGCGATGGAGGAGAGAAATCGCGACAGCGATTCCTCCACGTGCGCTCGGCGTAGAGCGCCCAGCACCGCTTTGTGGACAGATTTGGCGATGAACCATCCTATGAGAAGGATCAAGAGCCCGAAGAACAGATTCACCAGAGAGGGGATATAAGGGCGAATCCAGACAGGGAAGGCATCCAACTGGCCTTGGTATAGTTGTGAAATTTCATTAGGCATATCTGGTCCCTACCCGACACCATGACGGACAAAACACCTCTAGCTTCTGTCCTGGCCGCGTCTCTTGACTTGACGCAAGCGGTCCATGGTGGACTCTGTGGGGGTTGGAGACGCGCTTTCGGTGGATGGAGAGGGCTTCGGGGACGGCTTGGGAGGATTGTCCTCGACCATGGCCGCCGTTCGTTCTATACGGGGCTTGGACGGCAGGGTTATCGGAACCGAAGCCTGCCGCGTCGCTTCTTTCGCCTGGCGAAGATTCGACATTCTTTGGCTCAGGGCTTCCTCCTGGACTGCTGGCTCGGAGGAGCCTCGTGAGCCGAACTTAGGCTGGGGCAGTCGGCGCACGGCGATCTCGAGCAATAGTAGCAAGAGGGCTCCACGGATCAGGTCTTCGCCTAGGGGGATCCGGCGGGGCGAGGGCTGCGAAGGGGGACGGAACACCGACTCGGGAGGCGCCTCGAACTGACCTTGGGAGCGACTGGACATGCCTTGGAGCAACTCGCGGTCGTTGCCCAGTTTGGAGAACTCCGGCGCCAGCGGTACGGAGAGCGTCGAACGAGCCAGAAGAGTACCGTCGGCATCGTGGGCAAAAACCAGGGAGCTTCCCGCATGTTTGACCTCTAGTGAGCCACTGGCCAGGTAGGGGGAGGAGGGATGGAGCAGTCCGGTCGTCTGTTCCCCTCGCCCGTCGACAGCCACGACCTTGACCGGCCCTCGAAGAGGTTCGCGAGTTCGCAGTTCCACGGTCGCGCCGGAACTCGAGCCTCCCACTAGAGAGCGGATCTGGAGGCTGCCTCCGCGAGAGCGTTCGGTCAGATCTCCCACCGCGTTGATCGAACGGACCGAGCGCAGTATCAAAGTCTCTAACATCGAGACTCCACTCACGCCGGGAGCCTTCATCCATTCGGAAGCCCATCGACCGCCGAGGTCGGAGGTCCAGGCCGCGGTTTTGCCCAGTCCGGCTCTCCCCGTGGCAAAAATAGGATCGCCTTTCGGAGAGGCTAGAAGGGTCGAGGCGGTCCCTCCCTTGGGACTGCTCAAGTTGTAGGTAGCGAGCCTCGGCGCCTTAGCAAAGTCCAGGCCCTCGAGCAAGGGCGAACTGCCCGCGTCGGCGGCGGGACGCACCTCGGTCGGCTTTTGGGATAGACCGGAACCGGTGGCCAGGATCGCTTCTCGGACAAAGATCTGAGGCAGCGGAGTGCCCGGACCGGCATCGGGAGCGACGTACAGCCGTCCCTTACCCTTGGTGGTGAGGTTCTTGAGAAACTCGAGGTCGGCGCCACTTCCAAGGGCCACGGCAGAGACGGTGATCCGGCTCTGGTTGGCGCGCTCCATCAGCTCTTCGAAAGCGGCCGGGGCGGTCGCTCCGTCGGAGAGCACGATCACGTGCTTGAGAGCCGCCGTCGCCTTCTCGAGCTCGGCGATCGCTTGATTGAGAGCCGGGTACATGTCGGTCCCTCCGCCGGCTCGTAAGGAGGCGACTTTCTTCACAAAATCCCCGCTGGTGCCTTTCACCGAAAGGTGATAGACCCAACGTGCCGCTTCGTCAAAAGAGACGATACCGATCATATCTTTCTCCGAAAGGGTCTCTCCGGCGGCGATGGCGGCCTCGCGAGCCATTTCGATCGGTCGCCCGTCCATCGAGCCGGACTTATCCAAACATTGAACCAGGGCGGCTAAAGGCATGTCCTTGGGTCGTCGAATAGCCAATTCCACCGGAAGGATAGGCTCGATCGGGGTGTAGCTGTAGCCGCCGACGCCGAAGGTGGAGTCGCTACCCAGCATCATCAATCCCATTCCCCCGTCACGAACCAGAAGCGAAACCACCTTTTGCAGTTCGAGGGACCAGTCCAGGGCGTTCACATCCTCGATGACAAGAGCGGAGACATCGCGCCAGGCGCCGGCCCGCCGCGGCAGTTCGGCGGGAGTTACGGCGCGTGCCGTCAGTCCGGCTTGTCGCAACCAGGCCACCAAGGAGCTTGGACCCGGCTTGGAGCGCAGGACCAGGACCACCTGCTCTTGTCCCACCATCACCAGAGTCTCTCCCTTGTTGTTCTCGGGACGTTGGTCGGCCTCGGCTAGCAGTCGGGCTTCGTAGTGGGTGGGGCCGGGTTGGGAAAGTCGCTGCGGGATCAAAAAGAGATTGGGACCATTCCTCAGTCGCAGGCGCAATCGCTCTCGCGGCTGACCGTTGGCGGAAAGAAGAAGCTCGGCTTCTCGGACCCCCCGACTTTCCACTACCGCTCTGAGAAGAAACGGCTCGTTCTTCGCGATCCCGTTGGGGGCCTCGAGTCGAGAAAGCAACACGTCCTGGCCGCGGGAGTTCTCGGGGGCCGGCACGGTCCAGACTTCAATCCCCGCGGCCGCGAGCGATGCGGCTTCTTCCCCCGACTCGGCCTCGGTGCTCTGTCCGTCGGTCAATACTACCAGCCGGCTGGCCGTGCCGCCGGGAAACGAGGTCGCCGCGAATCGCAGCGCGGTGGTCAGATTGGAAGCCTCTCGATCGACCACGGCGGTGAAGGGCTCCAGGCTGGCATTCTCGTGTCGGGCCACGGAAAGCTCTTCCCGTGCGTCAGAGCCGAAAAGAACCACCCCGTAGCTGTCGTCATTCTTTCGGTTGGCCAGGGCTTTCTCGATGTAGTCGCGTTGCCACTGCAGACTATCGGCGCCAGTGGAAAGCGAGCGGTCGAGAAGGAAGACGACGGAGAGGTCTTTGGTCAGCCGGACCACCTGGGTACCGGCCAGGGCCAGGATAAGACAGATGAGTGTCAGCACTCTGAGCCAAAGGCTAGCCCGTTTGCGCTCGCGGGACAGGGAAAGACGGTGACGACTCCAGCTTCGAACTACAGGCACCAAAAGCCCCAGGAGAAGCAACGCCAAAGGAGAGGTGAAAGAGAGCGTCAAGGACGGCCCCTGCGTAGAAAAAGCCAGCTTTCAAAAAATAGGATCATCAGGGCCAGGGCGGCTAGCGGCCTGCTGAAATCGCGATAGTGGCGCTGGGTTGCTCCCGAGGTCGGACCAGCGGTGCCTTCCGCGGCGGCGAAGGAACGGTCCGTGACGGTTTGGGGGAGAGCGCTCTCGGAGGGTGAAAAGATATTGACGGCGATCCAGGGCTTGGAGTCGTCGGAGGTTCGAGCTTGATAGAATCCGGATCGGGTCAGGCGGGGCAGTTGTCCATCGCTGGGGTCGGCTATGATCGACGGAGGCCCCTGGCGAGCGTTTCCAGAGCGAGGCTGAATTTCCAGAGGTCCGGCCCAGCTTCGGCCGGCCGGGCGTTGGTGGCGCTCCTCCGTGCTTAGAGAGCCGGGCAGAGCTTGAGCGGCTGGCCGAGCGTATTCTCGAAGAAAACGCCCTGTCAGGATAGGTAGCGCCGGCGATAGAGGAAGAGAGGAGTATCCCAAGGGGAAGCGCCAGGCCAGGGTCGGCTGGCCGGAATTCATGCCGGAAAGAGTCAAGGCCGGTCCGCTGTCGGTGCTCAGCAAAACCTGCTCGCCCGGCGCGCTGGGCCAGGCGGGATCACGTTGCACCCGCAGCCTTTCCCATTCCACCCCGGCGTCGGCGACCAGAGGTTGTCCCGGGGTGGCCCTCAGAACCTCCACCGGAGCGTCCTTGGCGGGGGCGGCCTCGGTGACCAGCATGCGCGTTCTTACCGTTGGCCGGCTGGGAGGGCGAAAGTCGCGTGAGCTCACGAGTAGATCGAGCGGGCGTTCGCCTGGTGACATCGTCAAGGCTTTCCAGTCCAAGACCTCCACATTAGGGTGAGCCATAAGGGCTCTCAAGAGAAATCCGGCCTGCAGTTCGGGAGTGATGGCCACGGACAAACGGTCACCTCCAAAAGGAGGCGAACAGACATAAGCGGTATCGTCGTTGACAAATCCGTCGGCGACGGCGCCGGGAAGCGTTCTCAAGCTGGCCCGGAACAGTGTGGGCTGGTCGGTCGACAGTCGAGAGGCGGGAAAGGTCTGGCTCACGGTCCGCCCCTCACCGGCGGGGAGAGTGACGACCTGCTCGAACACTGTGGCGTCCGGTTTGTCGGGACTGCTGAGGTCCATGGTCTCGATTCTCAAAATTCGCTGTTCGGCGTTTCGGGAGAAGTTTTCCACTCGGGCGTAGAGGAGAGGCTTGGGGTTTCCCGCCTTGCTTTCGTTCTCGACCGAGAACGCGCTCAGCGCGACGTTGCCGGCTGGAGAAGACCCGCAGCGGCTGAACTGAAGTCCGGGAAGTTCCAATTCCTCCGGCAGATGGTCCCCGAAGAGCCAGACTGAAGCTTTTCGGTCGGTGATCAAGGTGGCTAGAAACGGACGTATGGATTCTAGCCGGTCAGGAACTTCACCGGCGCTGAGGGCATCGAGAGCGGAGCGGAGCTGAGCCTGGTCGCGGGTGAAGGGGACCAGGATTCTCGGCTCGCGATCGACGGCGATCAGCATGACCTCGGGAGAAGAGCTCAGGTTGGATAGCCCGAACAGCCCGTCGATAGCCTGCCGGGCTTTCGCTACCGCTTGCTCGAAGGCCCCACCGGCGTTCATGGAAGCGCTAGTGTCGATGACCAGAACGACCCGAGAGCCTGTCGGGAGCGCGCTTAACCACGAGGTGGCCGGTCGAGCTAGATAAAGAGACAGCAAAAGAAGAGCCAGCAACTGGAGCCAGAGAAGCGGATTGGAACGCAACTGCTTGGCGTACACGCCACCCTGACTTTCCGGCACCGCTTTCTTCCATAGAAAAAAGGTGGTGAGCAGACGGCGTTGGGGTTCGGGCCTGAAGAGATAAAAGGTTACCAACAGCGGTAGGCTCAGGAGCCACCAGAGGGACCAGGGGCTTAAAAAGCTCACGTTAGACCAGAAGCCCCCCTTGTCGCAAGGTTTCCGAGAATAGCGCGGTCAGGTCGGCGTCGGTTCGAGCTTGAAGATAGACCGCTCCGGCCGCTCGAGAGAAGTCAGCCAGTTGGTCGTTGTGGGCCGACAGCGCTTCTTGGAACTCGGCGAAGCTTCTCCGTCCCAGATCCAGACGAGCGGTGTCGGTCTCCGGGTTCGGGGTCTCGGGCTCGGGGTCGATCAGCTCCCATTCGCCCGGGGAAAGGATGTTTTCCGGCTCGACTTCTTCCGGCGAGAGAATCTGCAGTAGAGTCAAACGATGGCGCCGGTATCGCAGTTGGGATAGTCCGGAGAGACCGGCGCCATCGCGAAGAAAGTCCGACACCACAACCAGGTGTCCTCGAGCCTTGAGCCGACGAGCTGAATCGGTCAGAGTGGTGTCGAGGTCGGTCACTCCCGTGGGATGGCCTTGTTCGAGGAACTGGGAGACCCGGGCCAAGCCGCTGCGTCCGCGAAGTGGAGCCAGCCCTTCTTGTTCGGGATGGTTCCGCCGGGCCAAAAAACGAAGGGCGACGCGGTCTCCTTGTCCCAGGGCGACGGTGGCCAATCCCATCACCACTTGCTGAAGGTAGGGCCATTTCTCGAGCATCGAGGCGGAGCGGTCGATGAGAAACCAGATCGTCTCTTCCTGTTCCGGAACATAGAGTTTGGTGTAGAGCCGGTCAGTCCGACCGTAGACTTTCCAATCCAAAGCTCGGAGATCGTCTCCCGGTTGGTAGGGCCGATATTCAGAGAAGTCGAGCGATTGCCCCAACCCTTTGGATAGATGAGCTCCGGGACCAGAGGCGCGACGCTGGCGCAGTTTCTCCGGGGCGATTCGAAACCGCCGGAGAAGACTGACGAAGCGCGGGTCCAAGGCTATCTTCACGTCGCTCCTTGAGTTGCTTGGGGCTCGCGGCGACGTAGACACAATACCAGACCGACAACCAACATCCCCGCGTAGAAGACCAGCGGTAAAATGGCGGTCATCTGCCAGGAGTTGTCCAGGCCCGCGGTGAGAAACATCAAGGGGGAGAGGAAACAGGGGTGATACGGTTTATCCGCCCCGGACAAGCCGCCCAGGGCGAAAAACGGCGGAATAATGTTGAGAGTCAGCCAGATTCCACCCAGGATAACGGGAAACTGGCCTGGCCGTTTCAGGGCCAGACCTCGCGCCAGGAGCCCACTTCCCAGTCCGGCCAGGAGGGTGTAAAAAGCTATTTCGGTGGAGTTGGCATCGCTGGAGTAAACGACCGGAAGTAGGGTCCCGGCCCCCAGGATCACCATCCAGGTGAGAGGATTGCTCCATCGACTGTTAGCGTAGAGCCGGCGCTCCCTTTGCTTTTCCGGCAGCGAAGGATTGAGGAAGATCCCCATCAGGAGGTAGTGGGTGGGCGCCCAAAGCACCCAAATGGAGTTGTTGATGGTTCCCCAGAACTTCTCCGTGGATAAGGCGAGGAGCACGATGAGAATGTAGAAGCCGAGTCCTATTTTGAGAATCGTCTTGAGATGGGCCGCCCGCTCCTCAAGGTGATTGGCTGATTTCCAGAAGAAGAAGAGCAGAAGATAGGTCGCCATCAAGACGATGATCGCCAGAGCTTGCCAGGGGGCGTCACCGCCGTAGCGTAGAATTCCGATCAGCGGTCCGACAACGCCGGAAAGGACCAGCAGACTGAGGTAGGTCTGACCGGTGGCGTAGGCGGAGCGGGCTTCTCGAGCCGAGAGCATAAGGCCCAGCAAGCTGCAGAGGAGCCCGAAAGTCAGAAGAATGAGTTTGGCACCCAAGAAAGTCGTGAGCGACACACCTCCGAGAAAGAAGACGATCGCTTCGAGCGGAATGGTGGAACATAGGGCCAGGACCAAGAAGCTCGCGCCAAATCCGAACTTACCGAAGATGAGCTCGGCCGGCGACAAGTGCGTGGTCATCAGCATCTCGAAACTCTGCCGCTCTCGTTCCCCCGAGATGGCTGAAGTTGTGAGGGCCGGGCTCAGCATGGCCAGCAGCACCAACTGAAGCCAGAAAAGCGTCTCGAACAGGTACTTCCCGGTCTCCGGTAGATCGCTGATGGAGCGATTTTCACTTAGCGCCGCGGCGCTAAAGACCGCTGCCACCAGGGCCACGATCAAGACCCAGGCGCTGAGAGCGAAGAAGACCTTTTTCTCTCGAAAACCGATCCGCATCTCCTTGAGGAAGACGGGATTTTCGCTCCAACGTCGCAGTTTCTCGGCAATCACTAGCGCACCTCGCCTTTGGTGACTCGAAGGAAGAGATCCTCGAGATCGGTTTTGGCTTCCTCAAAGCCGACCAGCCCATATTCGGTACTGGCTAGAACCGCGGCGAGCTCGGCTAAGGCGTCGAGCTCCCCCGAGAAACCAAATTTGATCTTGCACGGTGAGCCGTCCACGTGATCGAGCCCCTGAACACCGGGTTGGCTTTCCAGCCAGCCGGCGGCATGACTGCCGTTGCGCAACAGGCGGATGGTGATTCGCCGTTCGCTTTGCAAGGTTCCCATGATGTCCTCGACCTTGCCCGCGGCCAGCAGTTTACCGGCCTCGAGAATGCCGACTCGGTTACAGAAATCGGAAAGCTCCGGCAATATGTGGGAGCTGATCATGATGGTCTTACCCATTCGAGTCAGCTCTTTGAGCAGCTCTCTCATCTCGATGCGGGCGCGGGGGTCCAGGCCTGATGCGGGCTCGTCGAGGATCAGGACCTGCGGATCGTGGAGGAGGGTCTTGGCCAGACACAGGCGTTGGCGCATTCCGGTGGAGAGCGCTTCCACGAAGAAGTCTTTCTTCTGGCCGAGGTCGGTCAGCTCCAAAACATCGTCGATCAGCTTGGGTCGACTGGCCTTGGGAAGTCGGAAGGCGCCGGCGAAAAAGTCCAGATACTCCCACACTTTGATCCCGTCGTAAACTCCGAACTTGTCCGGCATGTAGCCCAAGACTCGACGAATCTCGTCGGGCTCCTCGGTCACGGAAAAGCCAGCCACCGACGCGCTTCCGGAGGTCGGGTCGAGCAAGGTGGAAAGAATACGTATCGTGGTGGTTTTTCCGGCTCCGTTCGGACCGATGAAGCCGAAAGTATCGCCCCGGTCGATCTCTAGAGAGAGATTCTCCAGGGCATGAAACGAGCCGTAGCTTTTGCAGAGGTCCCGACAGATGATCACGATTCCAACTCCACGATGACCAGGTATTCCGATTTGTGGGTCGTGTCATCTTCGATCTTGATCGGGACCTGAAGTTTGTCGGTCCAAAAAATTAGATAAACAGGATCTTCTTTGAAACTCTGAGCCGCTCCGTTGCTGAGCGCCACCAGTAGCTCGTGACGGCCCGGATGTTCCTTGGCTTGGCTGGAGATGGGGCTGAAGACGTTGTAGGTGGAGTTGGAAGTCAAGGCCAGGTGATGGGTCTGTGACCCACTCGCGAGGGTGAAAGGCGGGCTAATGCCTTGGGAGCGATGGTACAAGATGGCTTCTCCGGTCGAACTCTCCATCGAGGAGTTGACGGTCAACACCGCGTCTTCCCACTTTCCATTGATGGGGCCCGGCAACTTGAGTAGAGATTCTGTTCCTAGAGTGTAGATGTCCCAGGTGGAAAGCCTGAGCGACCCTTGCAAGCCGCCGTCCGGTAGTGGACTGTAGAGGCCGAAGGCTTTGTCTCCGTACGAGTAGGTCCCGGAATGACAGATCGCCGTGGGTTCGCAGTCCAACCGGTATTCTCGTGCCGAAGGGGAGAAAAAGAGGGCTTCCGAGGTCGCGTGACCTAGCGGTTTACCGCTTTCGACTCGCACCACCCCCAGTTCGCGCAGCAGCGGTTGGGAGGAGCGATTGGCCAGGTTGAGGAGGTAGGCTCCCCCCGCGAAAGCCAGCGCGATAGCCGGAACGGTCACGAAGGACCAGAGCATCTTGTCCCTTCGACGTAGTATTCCCAGATTGAGCGGTCCCACGATCAGGGCGTAGGTTAGGAGGTAGAGCGCCAACCAACCCGCCCGCGCCCGTGGCAGTTCAGGAATGTCTCGAAGTGTGTTGGAGGCTGGTCCGGCATTTCCGTAGCTACTGTAGTTTGGATTGTAGCTGTTGTAGTTGCCGGGAGCGTTAGGGTCGGGCGTGGATGGGAGAACCTGGCGCCAGAGATTCTCGGCTTGCTCGGCCGAGAGTGGAGCGAGCTGCTTGAGCGGGGCTGTCACCAGAAAGATCTGTCCATCCAACGCGGGTCGGCCGACCAGAAGCGGCTTGCCTTGATGGGTGGCCAGGGTTTGAGCTCCCGGAGCCAGAGGTCCCACGAGCAGGTTGAGCCCGCCCTCGGTAACCACCTCGTTCGGCTTCAATGGAAGGTAGGGTTCGAAAGGGGTGCCTTGATATTCCGCCGGGGCTCCGTCGCTGACCAGAACCAGGCGTCCGCCCCGACAACACCATGCCATCAGGGCCTGCTTTTGCCGTTGTGATAACGACAAAGCGGGAAGGTCGTAGACGATGATGGTGTCGAGAGAGGCCAGAGGCGCCCAGCTCTCGGGAAAAAGCTCCGGCTCGAGATTGGAAAGGTTAGCTAGAGTGGTCCATGGGGTCTTGGGTGGAGTGGTAGGCTGTCCAGTATTACTAGCCTGTGCGGCGGCGTTGAGCGCGTTGACGTCGACTTCGAGCTTGAGCGAGCGTAGATAGTCGAACTTTTCCTCGGTCGGAGATAGTAGCGCGGCGATAGTGGTGCGCGAATTTGTCTGCAGGTCGAGCGAGTAAGACTGACCATTAATATCGAAATTGTACAGTTGAGCCACGGTGTGCCGTGGGAAAAACAAGGGAAACCGGCGTTTGTCTCCAGGTTTGAGACGGGCGTTGGCAAGTTCGGTCGGGACGGGCATTTCCAGCGACCACTTGATGGAAAACGTTTTGCTCTTCGCCGTCGTGTTGGACAGCTCCACGATCAGCGGGACCACGGTGTCGTTCCTGTAGATCTTGCCGATCGGATAGAGAAAGCGTACCGATGGATCGGGGGTGGGTCCCTTCTGAGCCCAACACCAGCCGGTCAAGAGCCCGAGCAGACAGATTATTTCTAGACAGGTCCTAAGCGCCGGCTTCAAAGGGAACCTCCTTTAAAATCGTGGAGACGACCTCGTCAGCGGTGATCCCCTCGGTTTCACCTTCGAACGAAAGGTGAATTCTGTGCCGGAAAACGGGGGCGGCCAGAGCTTCTAGATCGTCCTTGGCCAGATTGTCGCGGCCTAAGGTCAGAGCCCGCGCCTTCCCTAACTTGATCAAGGCTTGAGCACCGCGGGGGCTGGAGCCGTATCGAATGAACCGCCGTAGCGTCGGGGGACAGAGTTCGCTGTCGGGATGGGTGGCGGCGACCAGCTTGGCCACGTGGTCCAACAGGGGATCGGCCACCAGGATACCCGCGGCCTGCCGCTGCAAGTCCAAAAGCGTCGCCGCGTCGAGGACCGCCCGAGGCTGAGCCAGAGACAGGCCGGTCGTGCGTTTGAGCACTTCGGCGAGCTCGCTGACCGAGGGACGGCCGACCGCCAGCTTCATCAGGAAGCGATCGGTCTGAGCCTCGGGTAGTGGATAGGTGCCTTCCATCTCGATGGGGTTTTGAGTGGCCAGCACGAAGAACGGCTTGGGAAGAGAGTGAGCCACACCGCCCACGGTGACTTGAAACTCTTGCATGGCCTCCAGAAGAGCCGACTGTGTCTTGGGCGTCGCCCGGTTGATCTCGTCGGCTAGAACTAAAGAGCTGAAGATCGGCCCCGAGCGGAAGTTGAATTCTCGACCGGATTCGGTCTCCTCTAAGATGATGCTGCCGGTGATGTCGGCCGGCATCAGGTCGGGAGTGAACTGAACTCGGGAAAACTCTAGTCCGGTCGCCTCGCCCAGGGCTTTCACCAGCACGGTCTTCCCCAGACCCGGCACACCCTCGAGCAGAACGTGACCTCCGGCCAGGAGGGCCAGGATCACTTCATCGAGCAGCTGGGATTGTCCCACGATGACCCTTTGAAGCTCCTGACGAAGTGACCGCAGGGCGGAAATGTCGGCGGTTTGTGTCATGGCAAGCTCCAGCTATCTGTCCAATGTCTCGAAGTATTGGCGTACTTCGTCACGGTGGGCGGCTGGGATCTCCTCTCGCAAGATGGCGTTTTCGGCATTCTCCTGATATCGCAACAGGGCGTCTCCGCTCTCGGAGTTGGCGGGTTCGGTGACCAAGCCTCGTCCCTCCTTTGGAGAGAGTTGGCGGGGTCCCTGGCTGTCGAGCTCTCCCTTAACCCTGGTTTGTGAGGTCTCTTCCTTGGAGCGGACCGGAGCGTGCAGATTCTTGAACTCCTCCACCCGGTCGGAGGTCCTTTGGGACTCCCGGCGAGAGCGTAGTCCCATCGCGGTCTGGCCGCTCTCCTCTTCCTCGGTGGTGCCTTTGCCGTAGTCGCCGGGTCCGAGACCCGTTCCGTTCCCTCCGGGGTTTTGACCCGCCTGCCCAGGATGTTGATCCCCTCGACCTTCGTCAAAGTCCTGACCGTCCTGCTGGTCGCCTTTCCCCTCGTCGAAATCCTGGCCTTCATCCGGCTCGGATTGGCCTTCACCGCCGTTGTCGGCCTTCTCTTGTCCACTGGAGGCCATCTCTTTAAGGTCTCGCGCGGCTTGACCCGCCTCGCGCTGGAGTTGCTCTAGCTGCTGGGAGGCCCCTTGTTGATCGCCTTTGCTCCAGTCTGACTGGGCTTTCTCGAGGGCGTCTTTTTGTCCCGGTTCTTCAAGCAGCTTTTTGAGCTCCGAGAGCGCCTTCTTGTCCTGCTCGGAAAGCTCTTCTCCCTGACGAGCGCGTTGAGCCAGAGTTTCTAACAGCTCACGAGCGGAGTCTTGCCCGTTGGCTAAGGATTTGAGGGCATCGGCTGTCTGTTGAAGCTCGCGTCGAACCGCCTCGAGAGCTTTGGCGTCGGTTTGAGGTTGGCTCTCTTGCTGCTCGAGCTGGCGGAGCAGCTCCTTGAGCTTGGCTTCCGGCTGTTCGAGTCTTCGGGTATCCTGGAGTTCTTGAGCGAGCTGTTCGGCTAGCCGGTCGACCTGTCCGGGGCCCATCCAAACCGCGGCCGAGTCGGGAAGGCCCACGTGAGGGGGGAGATTGAGAAGCAGCAGAAGCGGTAGCCCCAGAGTGGCCAGCAGGCCGAAGAGCTTCTTTTCGACACGTTCGAGTCGCTTGAGGTCGGCGCGCAACCGCGCTTCGTCGTCGAGCTCGGCGGCCGCGCGGGCCAACACCCGTTCGCTGACCACGGTACGAGGTTTTTCGCTCAGAATCCAATCCACAGCCGTCAAGAGGCACTCCTGGGTGTCGCGCATCCTATCGACTCGGTGGGCCGTTTCTCGCGCCGATGGCGTGCTCAACCATCGGCTGGCGAAACCTCCCAGCCCTAGTAGTAGAGGCAGCCAGAGAAGTTCCGCGGGTCGCCCGGCGGTGGCCGCCCACTGCCAGGGGCCGGGGAGACGGTCCCAGTTCCACAAGATGATCAGTCCAAGGGCGGCTAAAATAGAGCCCGCGGCGAACCAGCGCAGACCGCTGGCGACCCCGCGCACGAAGCGGAGGCGGCGCTGAGCCAGGAAAAGCCGGGTTAAGATTCTTTTCTCGGGGCTACCTTGCGACATTCTTGCTCACGACGACCGTAGTTCGATTAGCGGTCAGTTCGCCCTTGTCGTTGGAAGCCCGATAATCTTCCTTGAGGGGAAATAAAAAGGGGAGCCCCCGGGGTCCGAGGGCTCGAGCGGGAGGTATGGGGAGGGAGGGGCGACCTCCAGCTCGTTTCCCTCTAACCCCCCTGGGGAGAAAGAGTTGCGGGTGTTGTTGGCATTCGACAACTTTCCAGAAGAGCTGTTGTCTCCTGGTGGGTCAATGGGCGCCACTTACCCGGCTCCATCCCCTCGACAGTGAGTCCGGCGAAATGCGATCTGTGAAGTTTCTCCACAGGATTTCCTACCGCCTCGAGCATGCGTTTGACCTGATGAAAGCGCCCTTCGGTCAAGGTCAACTCCAGGCTCCGAGGGCCGGTCTGGCGACATACGGCGGGAGCTAGTGGCCTGTCGTCGTCAGGCAGGCACCATCCGCCGACAGACAGGCGCTCCACTTGATGGTCGGTCACCGCTCCTTCGGTCGCCACCTGGTAGACTTTGGGAAGTTTCCAGGTCGGAGAGGTCAGGCGGTGCAGCAGCTGGCCGTGGTCGGTCAACAGCAGAGCGCCCGTGGTGTCCTTGTCGAGCCGTCCCACGCAGGAGAGCTGGGGATCGCGGTAACTGTATCTGGGAGGGAAAAGATCGAGGACCAGGGGAGGGCGGTCGCGATGACTGCAAGTGTAGCCGGCGGGCTTGTTAAGAAGGAGCAGGAGCTCACCCGGGTCCAGGGGCTGTCCGTCAAAAAGGACCTGGTCTGACGGCACCTTGTCGGCTGCCTTACTCCAGGGTTTCCCGGCCAAGTCGGTCAGGCGGCCGGCTTTGGCCCATTGGGCGATCTCTTTGCGACTACCGTAGCCTAGGTTGGAAAGCAGTTTGTCCAGCCGGACGAGTTTCATCGCCGCGCCTTCACCACGGTGAAGCCTCGAGCCTGCGCCTTGATCTCCACCTCACGATAGAGAGTGCTCAACAAACGGGGATAGGCGAGATGGCTATTCCCGACCAACCATAGGGCTCCACCTGGAGTCAAGATTCGATGAGCCAGACGCGCGAACAGCTGCCCCAGGCCGGTCTCTTCCCGTTGTCCGCTGTGAAAGGGCGGGTTGGTGATAACGTTGGGGAACTGGGTTGGAGCCCCTTGAGGCCAGCGCTCGAGGTCGCTGAGATCGCACCAATGATAGCTGGCGTTGTGGTCGGCAAGGTTGCGCCTGGCGCACTCTAGCCCGCGCCGGTCCGATTCGAACAGGTGAACCGCGGTTTTGGCCGGCAGGCCGCTTGCCAGAAAGCCCCATCCGGCTCCTAGATCGGCGACCGGTCCGGTCAGAGACTCCTTCTTAAGGACTTCGGCCAACAAGGCCGACCCGGTGTCCACTCCAGACCAGGAAAACAGTCCGGGAGAGCTCCAGTAGCCGCCGCCGCGTTGCTGGAGGGCTTCAAGGGGAATGCTTTGGGGCGTGCTCTCGAGAAGCGGATCTAGACGGTACAGACGCGACTTTCTCCCGTTCTCGTAAGACAATGAGGTGGCAGATTCACGCAGAGGTTTCTCGTAGGACTTCGCTCCGTAGTCGTTGGGCACGACGAAAAAAAGTTTTCCACCGGAGGCCAGGCGAGACCGGGCCGCCGCTATCAGGTGGAAGGTCTCATCCTTATGTTTGCTGGCGTAGAGCAGAATCTGGGGCCAACGCCGGTCGTCGTTCGGCGCGACCTCCTCCCAGCCCCGACTTCTCAAGGCATGATGGGAGGCGTGGTGAGGTTGCCAAAAACGCCAGCCGGCCTGGCCGGCACCCAGGAGCTCTCCCGGAGGATTGAGCCAGAGAACATCGGACCCGGGAGAGGCCAGCTTCTCCATCAGTTCATGAGCTCGGGCGATGGGGGGATCGGTCTGCGGAACCTTTCGCGAATTCATAGCGGAACCATCGTCGCCTGAGGGAACTGTTCCTCTGACTCAGGGTTGAAGTGAGGAGTTTTCAATCGGTAGTTGAAGGCCGAGATCAGGAGACCGAGTAGTGATGGCACGCCCTAGCCTGTGGCTCATTTTGATGTCGATTTTGTTGACCCTGGCCTGCGCCGGACACGAAACTCGAAATTCCGAAAGGACAGTGAAGAATATGGAGACCCCTCCCAACCCAGCCCAACAGAAAGAGCTCTCCAAAGCGACTTTCGCCGGAGGATGTTTTTGGTGTACGGAGGCCATCTTTTCCGAACTGAAAGGAGTGCGGAAAGTGACCTCGGGGTACATCGGTGGGCACAAAGAGAATCCCACCTATCAGGAGATCTGCACTGGCCAGACCGGGCACGCCGAGGCCACCGAGATTTTTTATGATCCGAAGGAGATAGACTTCGAACAGCTTCTCGAAGTCTTCTTTAAGACCCATGATCCGACCTCGCTCAATCGCCAGGGCGCTGACGTTGGGACACAATACCGTAGTGGCGTCTTCTACCATTCCCCGGAACAAAAGCAAGCGACCGAATCGGTCATCGCCGAACTGGACAAAGCCAAGGTTTATGACAAACCGATCGTCACCGAGGTGACGGCCGCCACTATCTTTTATCCGGCTGAGGAGTACCATCAGGACTACTACTCCAACAATCCGAACCAGGGCTACTGCGCCATGGTCATCACTCCCAAGATGGAGAAGTTTCGCAAAATTTTCGCTGATCGACTGAATAAAGGAAAAGTCGCTCCCTAGGGGCTTCTCCCTGGTCTTTTGATGCAGGCTACCACCCACGCAGAGTCCGACAAGGTCACCATCCTGGTCGCCGAGGATGAGGAGAGCCTTCGCGATATCGCCGGACGCGTCTTGAGCCACGCCGGCTACGAGGTCATTGTCGTCTCCGATGGGGCTCAGGCGATCGAGGCTTTGTCTCGGTGGGGTCGGTCGATTAACCTTGTCATCACCGATGTGGTCATGCCGGAGGTGGGTGCGGAGGCTATTCTGGCCTATCTTCGAGACCAAGGAAGAACCGAAATCCCGGTGCTCTGCACTAGCGGATACACGGCTCAACAGGTCCCCGCGGAGGTTCTCGACGACCAGAATGTCCGGCTTTTGCGCAAACCCTACACACTGCAGGAGCTGCTCGGCGCGGTCGAGACGATTTTAGCCTCTCCTCCCGAGTAGGGAAACCCCCCATCCTTGGGAGAGGGTAAGCGAGCTAAATCGGCGGGGGGATTCGCGCCTTGAGACAGAGGGGGATCGCTGTCGAGAGGGCGGGCCCAGGTGGCGTAACCTGACATGGCAATTGGTCATGTCAAACGTCATTTCTTCAGAAACTCTGCTTTCTCTAGCCCGCGCTGGTGACAGCCAGGCTTTCAAGCAGGTCCTGGGCCCGCTTCGTCCCTATGCGGAGGGCTTGTCCCGACGCTTCTTCGCCCCGGGTTTCGAAAGGGAGGACCTTTTTCAGGAGGCGATGGCCGGGTTCGCGGGAGCGCTTTTGTCTTTCGAGATGGGTGGCGGTCTTCCGTTTCACGACTTCGCCAAACTTTCCATGAGAAACGCGGTGGTCAACTGCGTCAGGCGTGCGACTCGAGTCAAGCGCCAGGTCGCACTATGCTGGGATGAGGAGCTGCTGAACTCGGCCAGTGACGACGAGTTTCGCCCCGATTCGTGGCTCGTGCGACGCAGCGAGTTTCGGGAGATGGTGGAGAATCTACGGCCGGAGTTGTCCCTCTTGGAGTGGACCGTCTTACGAGAGGTACTGTCCGGAATCGAACCTCGCGAGGTCGCTCAGCGGCACGGACTAGAACACAGGGCCGTCGAGAACGCCCTCTCCCGCGCTCGAGCCAAGGCGCGCCGTCTACGTCCCGCGGCCTAACGCCGAGGGGTCCTGCTCACCAGCGGGCGCTATGAGGTAGTCGAGTCTAGATTGCGCCGTCTTTCAACACTTAGTCGCGGCGGGCGTCCCATAAGGCGAAGCCGCTACCGTCCCGGTCGGTTCACATTCAGAAAATTCTTGGCCATAGGCCGCTCCGAGTAGACATTGTGCCGTTTATCAGTATCCCCCGGTCAATCTAGCGATCTTTTGGGGCCTTCGGCCCGGATCCAACGCTCCGACTTGGAGGGGTCCGCTCGTTGCCGCTTCGCTTGGGCTAACACCCAAGCTCATGGGCCGGGGCTCAGGGACCTGCCTGAGATTCGCGTTCAGAATCTCGCATCCAATGCGGGGCCTGGCCTCCGCTCTTGGATCCCAAGAGTCTTGAAGAGAGCGCCGAACCGATTACAAGTGACCAGAATCCCAAAGAAAATATCAGAGCTAGTGACGTGTCGTTTTTGACTCTCTGCCCTCGTTAAAGCACTGCTAAGTGCTTTTTTCATCGCCGAAGAAAACTCTCTGCCTGGACGAGGAACTTTCTCAATGCCCTTACTCGTCAGCTCTAAAAGTCTAATGGCCCTCTTGCGGTCAATACCTAAAGCATCAATCAAGCGATGTATCTCAGGCTCATCCATCTGAAGTAGCTCTTCCAAAACGTGTTCAGGATGGATTACTAGGTTTTGATAGGAAGTAGCGCGGGCGTGAGCTCGATCTAGGATTTTCACAGTGTCCTTGAGAAACCCTGGGTTTTGATCAGAAGCGATGGCTTTCTCCTCCTTTGGGGCGAGCAGGCTCTGCTTCTTTGGCCAGCGACCGTTTTGACATTCCTTATAGATGTCTCTGCATCGCTTTGGAATACCCGACCACTGATCGGGCGTAACACAATCATACTTAGCAAGTATTCCCAACTGCTGCATGCAGGTTTCGAAGATTGCAAAGCAAGCCGCCTCACGTTCAGCTCTCCCCGAGATGACGGTGAATCCCAAAACCACCAAGGTAAAAACCGGTGGTTGAGGCGCATTCAGCGCCGTAACTACCGGTTAGCCCTGCGAGCGGAGCGTTACCCCTTGGGTCCGACCTTGGGAGATCGATCAGGGCAAAAGTTGGCAAAAATCCCACGGGATGAACTTAACGAGCTTCCAGCTGAATAGCTTCTACAATACCCTTCAAGCCAAGCACAAGCAGTAAACTCAAGTTCCCGTCAGGAGACACCAGATCGCTTTTACCGTCCCAACCTAGACTCGTTTTAGCTTTCTCCCAGGGCCAGCCAACCTCGGCCAGGATAGTATTGTCTTCCTTTAGGATCTTGCCAGAGACGCTAACTATTTTCTCTGACTGAACTTTGGCAAAGGAGTAAGGGACTCCGACGTTCAGATCACCGAACGAGGTCGAAGAGATATACTCCTCATCTTCGCAATGCTTGCTCCAGAGCGCACTTTGAAGGGCATTGCTGCTACAAGCGCCAGGACGCAGGCC
>JBBCJA010000033.1:0-64317 GCA_037189585.1 Selenomonadaceae bacterium
CGGAACCGCTTCCAGACTGGGTAAGAGGTCAGGAGGCGGAATCTCCGCGACAGGCTCTTCGTTCACCGGAGATTCGCTCGCGGGCGGCTCGCTCACAGGAACTTCAACCACAGTTGGCTCGAAGAGCGGCGCCTCAGGCTCCACTGACGGAGCCGCTTCCAGGTTGGGCAAGAAGTCGGGCGACGGAATATCCGCGACAGGCTCTTCGGTCACAGGAACTTCGGCCACAGGTGGCTCGAAGAGCGGCGCCTCAGGCTCCACTGACGGAGCTGCTTCCAGGTTGGGCAAGAAGTCGGGCGACGGAATCTCCGCGACAGGCTCTTCAGTCACAGGAACTTCGGCCACAGGGGGGGCGAAGAGCGGTGCCTCAGGCTCCACTGACGGAACTGCTTCCAAGTTGGGCAAGAAATCGGGAGTCGGAATATCAACGACAAGCTCTCCGGCTATAGGTGTAGCAAAGAGAGGCGCCTCAGGCTCCACGGGCGGAACCGCTTCCAGACTGGGTAAGAGGTCAGGAGGCGGAATCTCCGCGACAGGCTCTTCGGTCACCGGAGATTCGCTCGCGGGCGACTCGCTCACAGGGACTTCAGCCACAGGTGGCTCGAAGAGCGGCGCTTCAGGCTCCACTGACGGAGCCGCTTCCAGGTTGGGCAAGAAATCGGGCGACGGAATCTCGGCGACGGCTTCGGAGGACGCCTTTGAGGCCTCATCTGGTCTCGTCAGGTCCACCGAAAAGCTGGACAAACTGTCAGCCGGGTCAGGGGCAGGCAACCCAACCATCTCGTCCGGAGTGGAAATGACATAGGAACCGCTCGCCTCATCATAGACAAGGGCGATGTCCGGCTCTTGCGCGGGTGCCGAAACAAGCGGAGCCGACGGCGCGGGCGGAGCAGCCTGAGGCTCTTCAACTGGAGCGGCCGGTGACTTGGGTGGCGCGAACCCATTGAGACGAACCCTGCCTCCTTCATCCAAGAAGTTGGCCTTCAATGCCCCGAGTGGTGCCTGGCTCACCAATTGAAGATGGATGTCGTCGCGCTTGGCTGACCCGCTAATTTTCAGCCGTCCCTCCTCGACGTCAGCTTTGAGTTGCAAAGACCACTCCCGGAAAAACCCATCAAGAGCGTCAGTCCAGATCCACAAGAGGGGTAAGTAGAGGCGCAACTGCTCCTGAGCCCACTCCTCATCCGCCTCGCTTACCAGAATATCAAGCCTTCGACTCCAACGACTTAACTGCTCTAAACCCAAGACCGCGCGGCCTTCCACACCCAGCCAACGGGTATACCGCCGGGGGGCTGTCCGCGACGACTGAAGCCGACTGGTGAGAAAAAAAGTGTCTCGAAGGCTTTCATAAGCCGGATGGTGAGGATGAGAGCGCCAGTCCACAAAAGCTTGGGCGAGAATCCTCTCAGACCGATCGAGACTGGGGGCTGCCTTGAGCAATTGCTCCAATGAGGTCGAATAGGGACCGACTGTTTTAAGCGCTCCGATGGCGAACGCCGCGAAAAATTCCGTTAGGAAAGCTAAACTGTCGTGAACCCAGCGAATAGTATCGACCCCGGCACGACCTTCACCGAGAGCCTGCTGAACTCTCTCTAAAAGTTGGGCCAGAGGCTCCGGAGATGCGTCCGGGACTCGAAGTTGCCTATGAGTGAGATGCTCGGCGTTCATGGCATGAGTAGTCTAGGCCCCCAGGGAGGCGAGCTATACGGTTATGGATGAGTTTGCGCTTATCCTTCATGGAAAGATAACTCAACAGGAAGAGACTTCGTGCAGCCCAAGCCCCTCAATAAAGGAAAACCCCGCTCCGTGAGCGGGGTTTTCCTTGAGAGCTTTCTTACTAGGAGCTAGAAGCCGACAGCAGGGGACGTGTTCCACTTGTGTCCGCTGAACTCGCGAGTCTCGTTGCTCTTACCGTCCTTACGCTCGGTCTTGATGATCTCTGCATTGTCGTTAGCCCAGATGGTATAACTGTTCCCGAATTTGAAGGTAGTCTTCCCACCCGAGGAGCTGGCCGTGGGTGCTCCGAGGCTCTTGACCTGTTCGAGAATCATCCCGTACAGCGACTGGTGAAAGGGACGGCCGACCACGTCCTTGTGAGTCAGGTTGCGAGTGATGACGCCACCACCGGTTTTAGCCCGAATCTGATCGGCCTTCCAACTCTTATCATAAACGATGACGGTCCCTTTTCTGCTGGGGTCCGACTTGGCGTTGACGATCTCCGTGCGAATCTTATCTCCCGCCCAACGGTAGTCGAAATCAAAGATTCCCTGTGGTCCGTTGTACTTGTAGGTAGCCGAGTAGTCTTTAGCTCCGTTGATCTTGGCTTTGACTTGATCCCACGTCACGTCGGCGTGAGCGGGCAAGACGGAGGCGATCAGCGCGGTCGCGAAGACCGAGAGCCAAAGTTTGCGAAGAGTGTTCATCTGAGTCTCCTTTGGACTTTTGGAGGCGCCACACGCCCCCCTCAATTTGTCGTGTTAAGCTCTCCGGTTTCGACATCGTCACCGGAAGAGCGGTCGGTTCTCGATCGCAAAGTCATTTCCTTTGGGACCTTGATGCCAAGTAACCTCCTACTCTTAGGAGAGTTCCCGCAGGCCAAAAAGTTTTTCCGTATTCGCGGTCGTAGCCTCCGCCACCATGTCGCTCGAAATACCGCGCAGAGCCGCGATAGCTTCCACTATCAGGGGGATATACTCAGGTTTATTCAGACGACCTCGATGAGGCACCGGAGCGAGATACGGACCGTCGGTCTCCACCAACAAACGGTCCAGAGGCACTTGCCTGGCGACTTCGGCCACGTCTCCTGAATTCTTGAATGTCACAATTCCGGTGATGCCGATATAGTATCCCAGGTCCAAGAATCTCTGGGCCCATTCCCAGGAGCCGGTGAAGCAGTGCACCACACCAGGGCGAGCTCGACTGGTGGTCTTAAGTTCGCGATACAATAGATCCTCGCAAGACCGACAATGAAGAATAAGGGGAATATTGTGGGAGTTAGCCACTTCGATGTGAGGTCGCAGACATCGCAACTGGGCTTCCAGGGGCGTAAAATCGTAGTGCCCCTCCAGCCCGGTTTCACCCAAAATCGGAATGGGAAGCCGGGCCAATCCAGACTCTAAATGCTCATGCAAGTCTTCAGCGAATTCTGGTGTGGCCTCGTGAGGATGCACGCCCACCGCGGGAAAAATTTGAGGAAATTCCGCCGAGAGAGACAAAAGCTGTTCAAACGAGTCAAAATGAAGAGCAGGGGCAACCATTCTATCGACCCCTAACTTAGCGGCCGCGTGGAGAATTTCTACCACTCCAGGGCCCTCGGCGTAGGCTTTTGCGTCCAAATGTACATGGGAGTCTATCATACGCCAGGAGCCGTTCCTTTCTCGGCGAACCGTTCCTCGTGGCTAGCTTCATATTCAAAGTTATCGACGAGCGCGACCAGGTCGTATCAGGAACCCTCAGTGCCCCGACTCTGGCGCTGGCACAAGAACGTCTCAAGGCCGTTTACAAAAATGTCCTGGTCGTGGAGGAGCAAAAGACTAGCGGCTCAGCTGTTGCTTTCAAACGCTCCCCACGAGTCAAAATCGATAGCCTAGCTATCTACTGCCGTCAGTTGGCGGTGATGGTGAATTCAGGAATCGCGGTCAACCGCGCTCTGCGCTTTTGCAGTCGTGGCGAAGACCACAACTTGAACGTGGTGATGGCTCGAGTCGCCGACGAGGTGGAGTCTGGCAAATCGGTCTCCCAGGCGCTCTCGGATCAGCCGCGCGTTTTCGGGAATATTTTCATCGCACTGGTCAAAGCCGGCGAGACCTCCGGATCGCTCGATGTGTCTTTGAAAAAACTCGCCGACTTGCTGGAAAAGACGGTGGGATTACAGAAGAGAGTCCAGAGCACCTTGGCCTACCCGGCGGTCATCTTTGTGGTTTGTATCGCGGTGATCGCGTTCTTCACATTCTATATCATGCCGCAGATGATTCCGATGTTCGAGTCGATGTCGGTGGAACTACCGCTGCCGACAAGGATCATGATGTTTTGCGCGACCACCCTGCAAAACCCTTGGGTCTCGGGCCCCTTGGCCGTGGGCGCGGTGGTCGGCTCCATCCTTCTCTTCAACGCCTATCAAAATCTCGATAAAGCTCCCGAAATCCGCTACTACGTCGACAGCTACATTTTGCGCGTACCGGTTGTTGGTCCGCTCTTTCGTCTGTCGACTCAAGCTCGTATCCTATTCACCCTGGCCACTCTGCTCGACGCCGGTGTTTCGTTGACAGAGTCACTTCTGGTCGTGGAAAAAGTCGCCAACAACGAAGTTTATTCACGGCGCATCCGATGGGGCCGCGAAGCGCTTCTTCAAGGTTCTAGCGTCTTCGCGTCGCTGGAAAGCCATGAAGTCTTCAATGTGATGGCCTTGCAGATGATCAAGGTCGGCGAAGAGACCGGTACTCTAGCCGAAATGGTGCGCCGCATCGGTCAGATGTATGAAGAGGAGGTGGAGCACCAACTCGACCAACTGTCCTCCTTGATCGAACCACTCATCATGGCGTTCATGGGTCTTGTCGTCGGATTTATCACCGTGGCCTCGTTCTTACCGATGGTTCAACTTCTCCAGAACCTCTAACCGAACGCCAGCCAGAGGAGAAGGCCGAGCCCAAAGACCACTCGATAGAGAGCGAAAGGTCGAAATGTCCCGCCTTCCAGGTAGCGGAGAAAGCCACGCAGACAGGCCTTCCCTATCAGGGCGGAAGCCAACGCTCCGCAAACCATGGCGCGCAAAAGCTCAGGAGCAGGCCACTCTCCGATCAGCGCCGCTCCTTTATACAGAACTGCTCCGGCGACTATCGGAATGGAGCAGAGCATCGAGAAGCGCGCGGCCTCGGCTCGATGGAGGCCCAGGGTCATTCCCGCTGTCATGGTAGCCCCGCTTCTCGAGGTGCCCGGTAGCAAAGCCGCCATCTGAGCGCATCCCACCAATAGGGCCTGACGCCAGCTCATCCGCGACACCTTACTCGCACCAGACTTTCCGTCGGCCCAGGCCAGAAGAAGTCCCCAGACTAGCGAGACTACCGCGACCAATCCCAACCCCTGCAGAAAATGCTCAACCAGTCCGTCGAGAAGAAAACCGGCCACCGCTCCGGGAAAGCTTGCCACAAGGATCAAAAGGACCGTCCGCTCATGCTCTCCTCTAGGCCTACCGCATCGATACACCAGGCGCCCAAAAGCTCGCGATAGCTCGCCAACCTCACCACGATAATGACTCAGCAGCGCGGCGAGTGTTCCCAGGTGGAGCGATACGTCAAAGGTTTTCCCGAGATAGGGCCAACCCAGAAGCTCGGGCAGCGCCACAAGATGCGCCGAGGAAGAGATCGGGAGAAACTCGGTAATTCCCTGAACCGCTCCCAAAAGTACCCCTTGAATCTCAAGAGGCGGAGGGCTCACTTCCCAGCCGCGGAGACCGGAAAGTGCTTGGCCGCGTATCCTCGCAGACCGGCCAGGATGCCCCGGGCGATGCGCTCGCGGTACTCTGGACTGGCCAATAGCGCGCCTTCGGACGAGTTCGAGATAAAAGCGGTCTCGATCAATACCGCGGGCATCTGAGTGTGAGCCAACACGAAGAAGCGGTCCTTGATCAAACCTCGGTGGGTTCGCCCAGTCGCAACCAGGAGCTCATTCTCAAGATTCTTTGCCAAGACGTAGTCATCCGATTTGTACCAGTGAATGGAGGTGCCACCGACTCCAGAGTTGGCCGAGGAATTGCAGTGGATAGAAACAAAGAGGTCAGCCGAATGCTCGTTGGCGACTCCGGCTCGGGCTCCCAACTCCTCCTTATCCGAGGAACCGGCGTAAGAGACATCGCGATCGACCGATCGAGTCATCACGACGTTCCAGCCTTCGGCTCTCAGCATTGCCGCTAAACGCAGCGAAATATCGAGAGTCACCTGCTTCTCGGAAACTCCATGAGTCCGGCTTATCGCCCCAGGATCCGAGCCGCCATGCCCAGGGTCGATACAGATGGTTCGTCCCAGCGCCGATCCGGGCTTCGGCTTCTCCGTCTGGCCCGCGCCACGAGTGGCCCCCCCAGAAGCCAGGTTCCGTCCGGGGAACTCCAGGAAAAGTTCTGTCTCTTCTCCGGCTAGCGTGGTGACGGCCAGCGGTCCTCGCAGGTCACAAACCAGCCGGACCACCGGGCTCGGCTCGGGCATGTTCTGCACGATACGAACCCCCTCCACCCCGGCGACCGGCGCCGAGAGGTTCTGCCGTTTGGCCGGAAAGATAACACCAGGGAAGTCCACAACGAAGCGATGCTGGCCTTCGGACAGGCGAGACCAACGGTAGGTCACCGGCTGAGAAAAGACCAGCTTCAACTGCTCTCCTTTCCAAGTCGCTTCCAGCAGGAGAGGACGCTTGGAATTCGTCGTGACCGTTGGGGAATTGGCGGGGGGCTTGGGACGAACGTCAGGGTTCTCGGCCGGCGGGTCCTGAGCCACAACCACGGGGGGGACCTTCACCGTGACGGCCGGGGCGGGAGTCGGACTGCTCGCTGGCGCGGGCGTCGGCTTACTCGCCGGGGCCGGCCCGGCCGACGCGACCGGAGATTGCCCGGCGCGCCACGCGAGCTCCGCGCGATGCTCAAAGAGATTGAAACTCTTTGGAGTGCTCACCGAAATCCCCGAAGGGGTCGGAATGACGACCCGGGTTACCGAGGGAGCGGGCTGATTGTGGGCCACCTTGATTTCACCCACCATCGGATAAGACAGGGTGTCGAGCCCTCTCTTAGGAGCCGCTCCGATAAGGTCGATAACGGTTCGCGAGGGATTCTTCAGATGAAGCACCTTACGGCGTACCGGAACGCTGGTCTCGATAGAGACCGCGGCTCCTCGCGGGCCCTCGTCGACAATGTTGACCGCCTTCACCGTAGGCTCGAAGTAGATCGCGCCTCGGGCGCCATCTTTGACGGTGACTCGGCAGTCGAGCAGCTCTTCCAAAGAAGAAAGTGGAACATGGACCCCTTCGTCGATCATTCGAGGCGGAACAGGGAGCGGTCTGCCGCCCAAACTTTTCTGTCCTAGAGTCAGGGCGGTTCCCGCCGTGGTCGAAAGCGTCAAAGTCGCGCCCGACCAATTCAGATCCCGCCCAAGTATTCTAGCAATCGCCATCAGGCTGGGATTATCAGCCTTGACCATATACTCTCCGGAAACAGAAGTCGCGATCACCGGGAGCTTCATTCGTTGACCCATGCAGATAGCCTCACGGGTGCTTCTAGTTCCCAGACTAGCCTCTTGAGCGATCGCCATCATCGACATCGTGACCCACAGGGTAAAGATAGCGACAAGGTCGCGAGCTAGAATTGTACGAGTTCTAGGCCTGGCCATTGGTTCTCCTCAAAGCATGGGATTCAAGTCCCCATGAAATCCCTTCAACACGACCCTACCCCCGCCTTCTAACTCAAAGCGCAAAGATCAATAACATCCACAACCTAAAAACTATCCGGAGGGTTTCCTCTCGGCCATATCCAAACCGCCCTCGTGGGGATTCCGGATCTAACAGCTCAGTGGACTTACGACGACGGGACGGTCGTCACCATGCGGCGCGCTCGGCTAGAGGACCGTCCGGCGCTCCGAGCTCTCTACATCGCTCAGTATGGCGATCGCTACGCCTTACCGGAAGTGGTGGATGACGAGCGAAGTCTGGAGGTCATCACCGGCGACAACTGGGTTTGGCTGCTGGCCGAATCCGAGGGCCACATCAACGCCTCGCTGATCTTTGGCTGGGACCCGATCCACCGCATCGGGAAGAGTTTCGCCGGAGTGGTGGGCGCCGAACAGCGCGGGCACAAAACGATGCAGCGCATGCTGCGCGAGGGTTTGGACCGCCTGCTCGTCCATGGCGAGACTTTCGAACTCGTCTACGCTGTGGTTCGTACCTTCGTGCCGCCCTCGTTCCACCGTGATCTCTTCGGCCTCGGCTTTCGAGATGTCGGTGTCTTTCCCAACGTCCGTAAGGTACTCCAGTATGAAACTCACGGCCTCAAGGTGATGGTCGGTCCCACCACCTTGGAGAAAAGAAGAAAAACTCCGCGACTGATTCCTCAGATGGAGGGCATTTACAATATCACTCGTGAGCGCTTTCAGCTCGAAGCAGCCGTTCTCGACTACCAGGCCGTGGCCAGCGTCAAGAACGGGGTCGACCTGCGAGTGGAGCTTCGGCCCGTGGCCGAAGCCGGAAAAGATGGCGTGACCAAAGCTCGTATCGAGATGCTACGACGGTCGTCTCGAGAGCTCCGATACGGATTCTTTCCTCTCCACGAGCCGAATCAGATCTTGTGCGATCCCACCGGCAAAGTTCGCGTCTTTCTCTCTCACACCCCCACCGATGGCCACTCCTCGATCCTTGGCTTTGACCCAGGTCCCTACGACCCGGTCAGTGTTTTGATGTCGGTCTCCGACTACTGCTCGGAGCGAGGGGGGGTTTATCTCGAGCTTCTGGTCTCGGCCTACGACCCAAGCCTCCAGGCCGCCGCCTATCTGGCCGGCTTTCTCCCCTGTGCCTATTTTCTAGCCGCCTCGCGCGATCACTACTCCGGACGACGCGAGGACATCGTGGTGACCAGCAAGACCTTCGTGCCTCTCCACTTCGCCGGGCTTCGGCTGACGGAATTTTCCAAACCGTACCTGCTGGAGTTCTTCAAAGTTTACGCCGGTCGTTTGTGGGAAGAGCTCAACGATGCTTAGAGTCGGTCAGCTGTGCAAGCCTCTCGAGACATCTCCTGGCTACATAGCTCGAGCCGAGAAGGTGCTCCGACGATATCGCGGAGCCACCGACTCGTTGATCGGCGGACGGCGGGGGCTGCACATTCGGACGAAGGACGACGCACTGTTTCTTTCCTCGATGAAAGAGGCGTTCGCCTATCACTATCTGGGGTCTCTGGAGCTGCGGGCTCTTTGTCAGGATGCGGGATTTTTCCCCTGGAGCCTACGCCGAAACGAGCAGCTTTGCGATATCCCCTATTTTTTTGTCACGGCGCTCAAATACTATTCCGTAGCCTCGGTGCCCGACGACGATATCGTGCTCACTCTCCACTCCTCCGGCACCACCGGCCAGACCAGCAAAATCGTGTTGGATCGCACCTCTTTGCGCAGAATTCGGACCATCGTCCATCACATCTACGGCGACCTTGGAATGCGCGACCAGCGCCGTACCAACTATCTCTGCTTCACCTACGACCCGGAAGTGGCCGGTGACGTCGGCACCGCTTACTCGGACAAGCTCTTGACCAGCCTGACTAAGGTTCAAGATGTCTTCTATGCCATCGAGTGGGATCAGGCCAAAAACGACTGGCACCTGAATTCCCAAAGGGTTCAAGACGCCCTCGACCGCTTCGAGGCCAGCGGGCGCCCTTTCCGCTTGTTGGGTTTTCCGGCTCACACCTGGGACGTCCTCAACGAGATCGTGGCCCGCCGGGGTCGGCCTTATCGCTTCGGTCCCCTCTCTTACGTGATCACGGGTGGAGGCTGGAAAGGATACGACGGCCGGGCCATCCCCAAGGCCGAATTCCGCGAGGGCGTGGCCGGCGCCCTGGGTATCCCTCGGGTCAACGTGCGCGATCTTTACGGGATGGTCGAGCACGGCGTCCCCTATTGTGAGTGCGAAAAACACGCCATGCACATACCTCGCTATAGCCGCGTGTACGCAAGAGACCCCATCACCTTAGAGAAATTGCCCCACGGCACAAGCGGCCTACTGCAGTTCGTCACCTCTTACCATCACTCGTACCCGGCGGTCTCCCTTTTGACCACGGACTACGGCTACACCCTGGAGCGGTGCCGCTGCGGTCGGCCTTCTCCCGTCCTGGTCTTGGAGGGGCGGGCGGGACTGACCAAGCACAAAGGGTGCGCCATCAACGCACTGAAAGTCAAGGCCGATTCCCCATGAGCGCCCAACACTACATCTACGGCCAGACAGAAGAGGCACCGCTGACCTCGGAACGGTTGGCTGACATCCTGCGCCAAGGCGCCGAACTGAACCTACGGTCCATTTCCGTGCGAGAGATTCTCGACGTGCTGGATCAGGCCGGACGCGCCTGGCGAGATCCGAGCTACCCGTTGCGCCAACAAGCCCGGGAAGCTCTACCGGCTCTGGTCGGCTTCTCGCCCGAGATGGTGGACCGCGGACTTGCCGAACTTGGTCGGCTGCTTGACCGTCACGAATTGCAAGCGAAAATCAACGCCGAGCTCGGTCGCGCGGCCTATCTGGACGGCTGGACCTGGAACAAAGGCTACGACGGCTATCTTCGAGCCACTCCTTTGGGCGTGGTGACTCACGTCTCCCCCGGCAACGTTTTTCTGGGCGCGGCGGACTCTTTGGTTCACGGTCTGGTGACCAAAAACGTCAACCTGGTCAAAGTCTCCCGCGGAGATCCTCTGTTTCCCCTACTTTTCGCGGAAAGTCTCCGCCAGTTCGACCGGGACGGCCGAATAGCTCAAAGCTTTTGTGTTCTGACCCTTCCCTCCGAGCGAGAAGAGCTGGAGAGCCTGCTCAAAACACGCTCGGACGCCGTGGTCATCTGGGGCGGCGCCGAAGCCCTCGCGGCCTGGTCGAGCGGAGCGGCCGACGGGGTAAAGATCATCCCCTACGGCCCCCGCTTCTCCTTTTCTCTGGTCACCGAAGAGCATCTCAATCGTACACCTCTGGCCGAGCTCAACCTCGACGGGCTGGTCGAGGACGTGATCAGCTGGGAGACGCGCGCCTGCGGCTCTCCTCAAGTTCTGTTCTGGCCCGAGAAGCACACCGGTCTGCTGGACCAACTGCTAGACCTGTTGTCCCAAAAATTTCAGGAATGGAGCTGCTTGGTCCCTCCCCCCCCTCAAGATCCCAACCTCGCCGTGGAGCTGCGAAGAGAGTACGAGCTCACCCGATTCCTAGCCGTTCAGGGGAAAGCCCAGGCTGTCGCGGCCAAAGACCTGAGCTGGTCGGTCCAGGTCCGCCCCTGGGCCGAGCATCGCGTGAGTCCGCTCCATCGCACTCTCATCGTGGTGCCGTATCCGGACCATCTCACTTTGGCCGAGTGGCTCAAACCTCTACGCCACACCCTACAAACCATGGGGCTGGCCGCCGAACGATCGGAATGGCGCGTGGTGGGACTGCTGGCCAGCGACTTTGGAGTCCATCGTCTGACCGAGTGGGGGAAAATGTGGAAAGCCAAACACGGCAGTCCTCACGACGGCGCCTTCCAACTGGTCCAGTTGATCCGGTGGTCCACCATCGAATCGCTGCCCGAACGCTTCGACGCGGAAAAGCGCTTGGAGCCAAGACCCCCGTCAAAAACGCGAAAACTAGCGGCTCTTTTGGACTTCGCTCGAGCTCGCTCCGACTACTATCGTCAGGCTCTTCCCGATCGCGAACTCACGGGCGCTCGGGACCTGGTCCACTTCCCTCGTTTGGACGCGGAAACACTGCGCCAAAACACGCCTCCGGCCGGCCAGTCTTTGCTGACCGGGTCGCTGGAGGGCGCCTATATTTTCGCCTCCGGCGGCTCCACCGGAGCTCCCAAGTTCTCCTTCTACTCTTTGGAGGAGTGGGAAGAGGTCACCGACATCCTGTCGGCCATCTATCAGCGGGCCGGAGTGACCAAGGGGGACACGGTGGCCAATCTTTTCATGGCAGGCAACCTCTGGACCAGTTTTCTGGCCGCCAGCGAAGCCTTGGAGAAACTGGGATGCATCAAGCTCCCCATCGCGGGCAACGTCGATCCCGAGAGCATCATGGCCTACCTTCAGATGTTCAAGCCGACGGTTTTGCTGGGGCTGCCTTCCCTTTTAGTCCGTCTAGCGGAACATTTGGAAGAAAAGGGGCAACGTCTCGATGTCCGCACCGTGCTCTACGGTGGTGAGGCTATGTCGCGGGAAGCCCGGGTCTATCTTCAGAGCATTTTAGGAGCGACCACGGTCGCTTCAGCGGGATACGCCTCGGTGGACGCCGGGCCGGTGGGGTATCAAACCCTGGACCTCCCGGTCGGTCACCACCACTTGCTCTACGGCTATCAGTTCCTGGAGTTTCTCGACCCCGACAGCGGTAAACCGGTGGTCGACGGTCAAGTCGGAGAGATCGTGGTGACCTGTCTCGGCCGCCGCCTGATGCCTCTGATTCGCTACCGAACCGGCGACCTTGGTCGCTGGGTCGACAGCACCGCCCGCATCTTCGAGCTCAAAGGGCGGATCGGAGACCGGATTCGAGTCGGTACGGCGGACATCTATCCGGCCGACGTGGCCCGAGTGCTCGACAGCGTGGAAGGTGCTGGCCACATCTTTCAACTCGTCATCTCGAAAAAGGCCAAGAAAGACCACGTCGAGGTGCACGTGGAACGGTCGAGCCGTCCCGGTCAATCCGTCAGTGTCGAGGCGATCAGGGAGGCTTTACTGGGCGAGCTGGCGGAAGCTAGAGAGGCTTTGGAACAGGGATGGATCGACGACTTTGTGGTCGACCTGGTACCTCACGGCTCTCTTCAGGGGATGCGTCGGACAGGCAAGATTCGTGCCGTGGTCGATCTGCGTTCATAAGATGTTTACAAAAATGACGCACCATGGCCCTTAACTTTTCTCTGGCCTGTGAGATAATGGCTACAGAGAAAAGAAGTTTTTGGAGGAGACGAAGTTATGGCCGTGTTACAAGCAGCACTCATCGCAGCGCCACTGATCGGTGAAGGCATCAAGGCAGTCCGAGGCATTTTCATGTCTCGCAAAGCCAAGAAGCAGATGAAGACCCAGCAAGCTGGCATCAATGCCCAGTTAGCACAGATGAAGGCTCAGACCATGGGCATGACCCAGTCGATCATGGGTGGCTTTATGGGACCTTCCGGTATCAACGGTGGCCAAAACGGTGTACCGTTGATGGGACAGAATCAACTACCTCCTGGCTTTTAAGCCTAACTTTATACCCCTAAAGAAGAGAAGCTTCGGCTTCTCTTTTTTCTTTGTCACTCAAGCTAAAGATATATCGAGGGTTTCTAGCTTGATTGTCTAACAGCCCTTTCGGAGGTTTCCCAATGGTTTGTGTCCAGTGCGGGACGGAGAATCCCGAAGGCGCCAAGTACTGCTCGAAGTGCAGCGCCATGTTATTTCAGGCGGCGCCCACCGGTTTACCGTCGTCTTCAGGCATAGACCTCGACGAGAATCTTAACTATCCGGTCGCTCATACTCACTACCAGTCACCCATCTTAGAACAACTGGCCTGGGCGGTTCACGAATTCGCCGAAGAAGAGGGCGAACTCGAGCCGATCATCGAGACCTATGAGGCCTTCCGAGAGATCTACGAGGGATTTCGCAAAGAAATACCTGGACTCGAGGACCTCTATTACAGTAGCACCGGCCTGATCGAGGGCGACCCGACTCCCAAGTATATCAAGTATCTGCTTCATCGCTCGATCGAGTACTACGGAGCGGGAGAAACACACTTCGAGGCCTATCTGGAGTCGCTCGAAGGTCTGGGCGAGGAAGATGAGTTTCCCGATCCCGAGCCTCTCAAGGAGGGAACTCGCGCCTGGCTCAACTGCAACGACAATATCTGTATGACGTTCGAGCTTCTGACGGGCCAGGTCCAGGCCCTGACTGAGATTCTCGACGACTATGACGCCTGGGTAGCCGAAGGTTCGGAAGATGATGAAGAGAGCGGAGGCGAAGGGGCCGCCGCGGTCGAGGAACAAGCGGAAGTCTGACGCGACATTTTCGTCGTCTTTTCCTTTTATTCAAAATGATGCGTACTACGTGCCCCCGGGGTATTCCCCAGTCACTCTTGGGCCTTTTACTTTTTTGCCTTCTTTGTATCGTTGCCTCGGCTGGACCACTGACCGTCACCACCGGAGCGACCTTAAGGCTCTCGGCCGACGGCGATACTTTCGTGGAAGCAGCGCTTCCCTCCGAAAGTGATGTGACAAAGCTCAAAACGTGGCTGAGCTCTTCTCCCGATGCCAACAAGGTTGTCGCCTCCGGCTCCTCCGTCATTTGTGGACCGGTGACCTTGACTATCACTCCGGAGATCTCCGAAAGATGGAACTCCACCCCGGAAGCCTTAGCTCAACGCTTTGCCGACAAACTCCGTGATCGGCTCAGCCCTCCTCTTTCCTGGGGAAGAACGGAACAGGTGATCCCGCTTGGAGAAAACCGTGAGATCGCTATGAAGCTCCCCTCGGGAGTCAATCTTTCGGTGACGACGAGCGACCCCTCGGTGGTCAAAATTGAAAACCTCGGCCCCGGCCGTTATCGCCTGACTAGCTTAGCTCGAGGATCCACCATCCTATCTGTCATCGCTTCCAACGGGAAGAAAGTTCCTGCTCTTCCGATTCACGTTCGACCCTGGGCGGCCCGCTGGGAATCCGGTCCAGGACGCTTGGAATTCACCGGTCCTACCGACGTCAAAAGGGTCAAAACCAGCCTGGAACGCTGGCTGTCGGCCAGGGCACTTCCCGGCGCCGTCGTTTCGGCCCAAGTCAAAGGCAAGACCGACGGACCGACCTGGACTTTTCAAGCCTCCGCTGGCGCTCCGGGAGCCATCGCGGTGGATCAGACTCTTCAAGTCGAGGTCGTGGGGTATCCCTCCCGAGCTCTCGCTCCGGCCGAAGTGGTCATGCTTAGCAACCATCCTGAGAAAATCTTCGGTGAGGGGACTCTTTACCAACGTAAGGCGAGCGCCGCCAGTTATCGTCTGATGTGGCATCATCGTAACGATCCTGACGGGGTGGAGCGGTTTCTGTCCGTGACTCTGACGAACCCCAATCCCAGCCCACGCAAGTTTCGAGTGATCTGGTCTTCCTACGGTCCCTCTCCCGACGAGATCCACGTGGGGCACACGGCGGCACTTACCTATGCTACCGCCGGAATGGCCGGCGACTCGGAATTTCTGACTCTGCCCGCGAACGGCAGTCGAGTCATCGAGGTTCGACGAGTTAAAATCGGCCAGACAGTCAGCGGTCTAGCCTGTCTATGGGACGAATCCGGCGCCAAGCTTCCCTTGCAGATCTCTGTTAGCTCTAGCCTTCCTCTAGAGGCCGCCCCTAACGTCACGGTAGAGAGTCGCGACCCTGGTCGAACCGCGAGCGGTGTCTTTCCCGCCCAATTGGAGAAAGATGCCACTCATACTCTCGGCGGGCCTTTCACCTTCATAGACTACGGTGGAGAGCCTTACGTGAAAGATCTCGAGGGTGGGCATCCCTCGTACGGAAATTTCTCAACGATGTATCGCACGCGATTGATGCTTCACAATCCGTCCGATTCGGCTCGACAAGCCTACATCGGGTTCTCCGCTCCGGGAGGAGCGGCGCGTGGAGTGCTTCTCTTTGATGGAACCCTCTACGACCTTCCGATGGGTCGTTCCGGAGATGGAGTTCCGGTCACCAACATCACTCTATCCCCGGGCGAGACGCGGCAAGTCGACCTGGAACTGTTCCCTCAGGCCGGTTCTAACTACCCGATCAGACTGATCGTTCGCTCGGACTTCGAGCGGCGCGAGAAGGAAGAGCTACCCCCCGCCGCACCTCATAGCTGGCTCATTCCGTAAAGGTCTAAGGACTAGATCCTTAGATCTGCTGTAGGGGAGCCATGATGTCCATCATCGATCTCACCGCGATGACTCCGACGATTCCACCGACGACAAAAAGCAAAGCGATGGGGAGAATCGTGGCCAACCGGTGAACCTGAGCCTCGAATTCCGGGCGCAACGATTCCGCGGCCTTTTTCAAAGTTGGTGCGAAACGGCCGGCCTCCTCGCCACTGACGATGAGACCAAGCTCCACCATGCTGAAGGCTTTGCTTCTCCGCAGCACTTCCGAGATTGGAGACTCTTTTCCGATCACATTCCAGGCTTCAATGACTTGATCTCGTAACCAAAAACTTCCACAACTCTCGGCCGCCAACGGAATGGCCTGGTCAGGAAGAAATCCGGCCTCGATCAAGTTACCGAGAGCCTCGAAGAATCGAATTCGAGCCGAAAATCTCAGGGGGGTACCGAGAACCGGGATGGCGGCGAGAAGATGGTCCATCAGTCGCCTCGGCCCCCCCTGGGCACGGAAGAGACGATAAGCTAAGAGCGCGCTTCCCACAATGAAGTAAAGCGGGAGCAAAATGACGAGCACCGTTTTGAGGTAGGCCTCTATCCCGTCTTTGACCAGCAAGAATAAAGGCGGCAGTAAAATCGCGCCGTGAAGGACTATGGCCGGATAGATCAGTTTACTAGTGACCTTTTTACCCAACATCCACGAGGCTTCCGAGGACTTGGCCAACTCTTGCAGTTGGCGGTCGAGTTGGCCGGCAGACTCCCCCGCCTTAGCCATAGCCACCTCATATCGATCGAAATGATAAGGAAACTTCCCCATCGCTTCAGCCAGGGTTGAGCCATGGTCGATGGCGTTAGCCATCTGCTCGCCGACCGCTCCTAACCCTTGCTGGGAAGCAGTGCTGACCGCCCGGCTGACGGGAAGACCCGAGTGCACCATTGTGGCTAGTTGCCGAAAAAAAACGGCCTTCTTCTGGGCGGGAAAGCCAAAGAGAACAGCCTGAGGGGTAAACGCGAGCGGTGACGGTGTACCTTTCATTCGATTAACTTCGCTTCCAATCCGGCGACTCCCTTATGGCGGACCAGGGGATTCCATGAGCTGATCGAAAGGCGCCGCCACATGACGAGCATGGTGAATTCGCGCGGGCCCAACACCCTGGAGGCGCCCTTTCCTCGCTGGGGCCGAAACGGAATGGCGGTCAGCGATCACATCGACGCCTCCGAGGCGGCCTGCCAGGTCCTTCGTGAGGGGGGCAACGCGGTCGATGCCGCGGTGACCCTATCTTTGACACTGGGCGTCGTTTGCCCCCACTACACCGGCATTGGAGGTGGGGGATTTGCTCTCGTCTGGCTACCTGGAATGCCGGCGCCTCGCTTGTTGGACTACCGCGAGGTCGCGCCCAGTAGGGCTCATCCTGAAATGTTCGGCGACGATGATCTGGCCTCGATCCGTGGTGGTTCGGCTGTGGGAGTTCCGGGATGTATCGCGGGACTCGCCTCTCTCTTAGAAGAGTTTGGAACGATTTCGTGGGAGCGCGCCTTAGCTCCCGGAATTGAATTTGCTCGCCGCGGGGTTCAGACCTACCCCAATCTCCGCCGAGTCGTGCTAGGGCGGCGGGAGCACCTTTCCGCCTTCCCCGCTGCGGCGCGCCTCTTTTTAGGCGAAAATGGACAAGGTCCGTTGCCCGGTCAAAGAATCGTCATGAGCGATCTCGCCGGCACCTACGAGCGGATGGCAAAGCACGGCCCCAGAGAGTTTTACGAGGGAGAGACCGCTCGTCGGCTGATAGCCGGTATCCAGGCCAACGGCGGAGTCATGACCGAGTCCGATCTCTTTTCATACTCTCCAGTGGAGAGAGACCCCCTTAGAGGCTCCTACAAAGGACGGGAGATCTGGACTGTGGGACCGCCCTCCGGTGGAGGCATTCAGCTCTTGCAAATGCTTCATATCATGGAGCCTTTCGGACTTGGGCCTCAAGATCTCGGAAGCGGGCTTGCCTATCATCTGCAATCTGAGGCGATGCGCCTCTCTTTCGCCGACCGTTCGATCTGGGTGGCCGACCCCGCCTTCTTCAAAGTTCCTGTCGAAGAGATGTTAAACCAATCTCGACTCGATGAATTTCATGCCATGGTCAGCCGGGAGCAGGCGATGGAGCTTTTCGAGCCGCCCCCTTTAAGAGTCGAGGCGATGACGGGGGTTAACCTGCCGGGAGACGGTGGGACAGCCGCGTTCACCACCGCGGACAGTTCGGGAGGCTTTGTCGTCGCCACCGAGTCGGTCAATCTCTGGTTTGGCTCCATGCTTATCCCCGAGGGCACGGGAGTGGTTCTCAACGACGTGATGGACGACTTCAGCCGAAATCCAGGTATTCCGGACGCCTTCGGTCTGGTCTCCTCCCGCATCAACCAGGTGGAGCCCGGAAAGCGTCCAGCGTCGTCTTCTTCACCGGCGCTCTTTTTCCAAGAGGGTAGGCCGGTCGCCGCGCTGGCCTCAGCCGGAGGTCCTCGAATTGCTACAACCGTCTTCCAGATGGCGCTCAATCTCTACGACCATAATCTCAATATTCGCCAGGCTCTGGACGCTCCTCGCGTTCACCACCAATGGCTGCCCAACGAGCTCGCCGTCGAATGGAACATCCCAGCCGACGTCCGCCAGGCGCTGGGCCGAAGGGGCCACAAGGTCGTGGAAGGCCCTAGCCGCAGTCACGCGGTGGGACTGGTTCATGACGACGGCGTCTACTATGGCGCGGGAGACTTCCGAGCCGACGGAGAGGCGATCGGCTGCTAACCTATCGTGCATCGATCCGGCAGGGAAACGTGACAGTGACCAGAACGATCGAGCCGACCGGATAGCTTAGTGGAAAAGCGACTTACGCCGGTGCGGTTCTGACACCCAGACGGCACCACGGCTACAGTGACGCGAGTTCGATTCTCGCTTCGGTAAGAGAGCGGTGACTCGGGTGTCGAGGTGCCGCAGGACGACCGCCCTCGCGGAGGCGGGTCAGGAAGTGTCCGCGCCTCTTTTTCTTCGAAGTCGCAGTTGACTTGAGGACGATAGGCGGCTAACATAAGGCCGGTTATTGGGGTATAGCCAAGCGGTAAGGCATCGGGTTTTGGTTCCGACATTCCCTGGTTCGAGTCCAGGTACCCCAGCCAAGAGGGTCGCCAACACGGCGACCTTTTTTTTGCCTTTCGTCAAGATTAAAAAATTTGGCTTTCTGCCCAAAATTCGTGATCCATCCGCGTTTCATCAAGATCCGAAAATTCGAACTTTCTATCCACAATTCTGGGATAGACAGGCAAGCCAGGAACAAAAATTCTGGCTTTCTCTGTCCAAAATCGTGATTCAAGGGCTGCGCTGTCGCGCGAGAGGCCCGTTACCGAGGGAGATAAGACTGTGCTCCAGCCGCATTATCCTTGAGAAGCTCGGCGGCCATCTGTCCCACCGTGGACTGGTCCATCATACAGCCCGACATTCCAGAAACCGGAGTGGTGTCATTCCGAAGACTCTCCAGAGCCTGGACTCCTCGGGACTTGTCGAGACGATAGAGACCCAAGGCGGAATAGAGCTTGGCCGCCGGAGTACCCGACTTGAGTAGCTCTTCGAAAAGTGGAGCCGCTGCTTCTCCCCTCATGAGCTCGGCTCGGAACGCCTCGTAATTGGGACTGGCCGTGCCCGCGTAACCGATCGCGCGACCATCAAAGCGGGCCACCTCCGCGAGTTTGACTTGAGATTCCCCGTAAGCGGCGAAGCTCATCAAGGCGAGCAGTAGAATCATCAGTTTTTTCATGTCGATCTCTCCTTCTCCCCCCGGTGTCTAGAGACTCCCGTCGTAGCCCAGGCTGAAAAATTCCAAGATCAAAAAATTCGAGATTTCTGCCCAAAACTTTCCAAGGTCAAGGCCCATGTTCGAAAACGGGTAGCGCTGCCTGCGCGAGAGGCCGCTATCGAAAAAGCGGGCAGCGTTACCCGCGCGAGAGGCCGCTATCCGGAAAACGGGCAGCACTGCCCGCGCGAGACTAGATCAAGACCGGGACGGCTTCGGCGGCCAGCGCCTCGCGCTCTTGAGAGTTCATGAACTCCGGCTCGAGGCGATCTTTTTCAAAGACGTAGCTGCGCAGAGGGTCGTAGTCGGCGTGCTGGTCGACCAGGTCCAGAATATGAACGAATTCGCGTAGGAAGAGGCGCGGGACCACCTCGACTCGTCCGCCAAAGCCTTCCGTCATACTGCCCACCAGAGCCGAGATGAAAGCATCCGGTACCTTGGTCTCCAGCAACTCCGGATGAGCCGAAGGGTAGAGAGCGCGAATCTTTTGGGCCACAAGATGCAGCCGGTCGCTATCTAAAACTGGTAAGCTGATCTGAGGCTGACGCAGGTTGGTCGGTTCGTCGCCGTGCCCAGTCACGCGAATCCGCTCGTGCAAAGGTTGCAATGAGGGGACGCCCTGTGGGCCTTCGAAAAAGTCGGGAGTTCCGGTCAATACCAGATGCAAACCGGGAAGCTCCCCCGCCTCGATGGCGTCGATCAACTGGCGCAGGACCTCCAGAGACTTCATCCGCTCCGGGCGGCGCAGACGCAAAATCGTCTCCACCTCGTCAAGAACCACCAGCAGTCCTGAGTATCCGGAGCCCTCCATCATCTCCAGCCAGCCCCGCAGGAAGGGCAAGACATCCCAGCTTTCCACTCGACCGGTAACGTCGGCCAGCTTCTTCACGTCGAAACCGACCTTGTCGTCTCCGCCCATCCAATCCAACAGACCTCGGGCGTCGGAGAAGCGGTTCTCGAACTTGGCCTTGTGATAGGCCTTCAAACAGACGGAAAGCCGTCCCGCCTTCTCCCCCACCTTCACCAGGTTGGTCTCGACCTTTTTCGCCACCGCCTCCGCGAAAGCGGGGTCTTCCTCGTCCATGCCGTCGATCTCGATTACCTGGTCCTCCAGGCGGTACAGCCAGCGGTCGACCAGAGTCTGCAAAGAACCCCCTTTGCGGTCAGACAAAGACAGATTTTGGCAAAGGCTACGATAGACCGAGGAAAGTTTGTACAAAGGAGTGTCGGCGCCCGAGATCACCACTTTACTGACCAGAAAGTTCGACTCCAGAGCCTCGGCCGCGGCAAGCGAGGTCAAAAAGGTCTTACCGGAACCGTACCCACCGCGCACGAACTTAAAGGCACAATGGCCACCGGCCACCCATTCGCGCTGCTCACGCAGAACGCTCATCTGGCCCTCGAGGCCCACCGCGAAATGCTCCAAGCCTTCCGAGGGCACCGTTCCAGCTCTCAAAGCGTTGATGATCCCGGTGGCCGTGTTCTTATCGATAGGCTTTAACATACTTCTCTCCCTTGTGCTTGACTGCTCCGCCCGCCGACCGGCTGACGGGTCCGTGTAAGATCGATTTTGAGGGCGTAGACATTGCCTTCCGGACCGTCACCCTCGTGTTTTAGGACCGGCATACCGGCCTTGTTCAGACGGTCGATCAGATTCTCCATCGCTCCGCCCACGCGACGGCTCTTGGCCGCCTTCCCCAGCGCCATTTCACTCAGCCGTCCGTGGCGAAGCAGTGCTAACAGCATGCTCTCCTCGATCGGCTTCGGTTGAAAGGGCAGGCGAAGTGTGGCTCCCCCCTCGACCACCAGGGTCACGCCGGGCGTCTCTTCTAAAGAGGGGAGCTGCTCCATCGAACGCTTCAGGGCCGGCTTGACTCCCTCCAACAGGAAACCCTCGCCCTTGTTATCGCGCGCGCTGTTTCTATCCAGAACAGTCTGAGCTTCAGCCCCCGCGAACAAGCCGTGACGGCCGTTGTCGTGAAAGCGGTTACTCACCAGGACGGAGGTTCCGCTTCCCAGCAACAAGGCTCCGTCTCGAGCGTTCTCCGACAACTCATTCCCCATCAGAGAAGCGCTGGCGAGGTCGGCCACCGCCACGCCGTGCAGGCCGTTTCGACGCAAAGTGGACTCGCTGGCCTGACCCAGCGCCTGATCGGCGAGCAACAGCCCTCCCTTACGATTCCCCTCTAAAAGGCAGGCGTTGAGGATCAGCGACGCGGTTCCGCTGACTTGAGCTCCATAACCGGCCGAGCCCAAAAGAGAAGTCGTCTCAACCACCAGTCGGCTCTCCCCAAATCCGGCCAGTCCCGAGCTCTGATTCTCTAAAACCTCTGACGAGCGCAGCACGAGATGAGCGTTCCCGCCGCACTGCACCCCATTGAGCCTGTTTGACTCCGCCAGCAAAGTGGTGGCCAGAGCCTGGGCTTCGTCAAAAAGAGCCAGTCCAGACCCCATATTGTCGCCCAGACGGCAAGCGCGCAGCGTAGCCTCGGCGCCTCCTCTCAACTGAACGCCGTGACTTTCATTGCCGAAAGCTTCCGACTCGATCATCGAACAGCGGCTCAATTCTGAAATGTCGAGTCCACACAGATGATTGGAAGCGAACTGATCCTCCAAGGAGTCCCAAGAAGACTTTCCGGCGAGATAAGCCCCGTGCTGACCATTTCCGGTCAATCCATTGCCACGACTCTGGATCCTGGCGCTGTCCGTCAAACTCACTCCATGGCATCCGTTCCCGGTCACCCGGCAGAGCCTGAGGTCGGCGCTGGAACTTCCACCCATCACAAGGCCCGACCATCCCGACTCTTGCAGCTCGGTTCCGATCATGACCAGGCGGGAAGCGCCCCTGAGTCGTATTCCGTCGGCCCGAGCGCGTAAGAACCCACAGGCCCGCGCCGAAACGGAAGCATCCTGTCCCAACTCCATGTGCTGGTCGTTATTCTCGAAACGACACTTAGCCAGGCGAACTTCCGCTTGTTCGCGCAAGACCAGAGCACGACCCAGCTGCTCTTCCGTTCCACCCTCGGCCCCGGCGAAGATGCACTCTCGAAAATCCGCGATGGCGTCGCTGATGACGATCAAGGTCGCTCCCTGGCCCAAGCTGTGCACAAATTTGCAGCGGAGCGCTCGGAACGTCGCCCCCCCTTCCAGAGTGAGACTAGCCTCTGAGGAAGTGAAGTGAATTTCGGCGTCCTGCAAAGCCAGGTCTCGGCTCACGGACAACGGCCCATCAACCGTGACAAGGCCTCGCAAGGGCTCTCGAGGCGCTTCCGCCAACACATCTTCCAACGTCATCTCGCCACTTATTTTGAAAAGAATTCAAAAATCCTTGCTCCCGTGCCGGCAAATCGCTCAGAGCACCGGAGCCTGCCCTCAGTCGTAGGAACCGTAGGAGTCGTCGTAAGAATAGTCATAGTCGTCCCTATCATCGTGAGTCACGCCGAGGTCCAACGGCGGAGGAGAGGGGCTGTTCACGAAACGGCGGACCTTATCATGATCGATTTCCGTGGGTTTCTCGACATGGTGAGGTGCTGAAACGTTCGAGCCCATACTCGAAGCCTTATGAACCAGCCAGAAAAGTCCGAAAAACAGGAATCCTCCACCAAATAAGACTCCGCCCGCCCAAAGGAACCCCTCGGCCAGACTCATCTCCTCGGGAAGCTCGTCAGAGGTGGGAGTCGATTGGGGACGAGCGGAGGTAATGGCCTCCTTCTCCTTACTACGAAGATACTCACGATAGGATTCCTCGGCCTGGCCCTGGCGAAGACGCTGCAATTCCGACGGAGTCGCGACCTTCGAGGGCTTTAAATCGCTCCAGAGAACCTCGCGACGCTCCCCGGCTTCGGGAGGCTCCGCCGCCGCGGAGGCTCCAAGCAACCAACCTAAAAGAAAGAGAAAGAGCCAAAACCGCCGCCCTGTGAAACCATTCATGCCTGAATCTATTCGCTCCCCCTCGAGGCGGCCCTCCGCCGTTCCACCAGCATACCTGGTAGGGATGAGACGAAGGTCTTCGGAAACAGTGGCCATGGGCGAAGAGCAAGACCGCAGTCTGCGCGTTCTAGAATGGCCGCAAGTTCAAGAGCGGATTCTTTCTTGCTGCCAGTGGACCGGCGGCCGGGAGGTCTTGGAACGATTCGGACCCCTCGACGACGTAGATGAGCTCCAGCGCCGACAAGCTCTGGTGGCCGAAGGGGTCAAGCTGGAGAGCGAGGGCAACGGCCGCAATCTCGGCGGGCTAGTCGATCCCCGCCCTTCCTTACAGGCCGCGCTCAAGGGTCGGGTCCTTCAACCCGAACAGCTTCTCGAAGTCGAGCTTTTGTGCACCGTCTCGCGCGATCTACACACCCAGTTCCGGGGGCGCCAACTGGATCTCCCTCGACTTTTCGACATCCTCCATCCGGTGGTGCCCCACACCCGGCTTGAACAGAGACTTCACCGCTCCATCACGCGCGACTCCAAAGTCAGCGACGAAGCCAGTACGGCTCTTCGGCAGATCCGTGCCGACATCCGCGAAGTCGAGGACAAACTGCAACGTTCCCTGCAAGGGCTGTTACGGCATCCCGAGCTTTCCAAGACTTTCCAAGAGCCGATCGTGACCCAGCGCGACGGCCGCTTCGTCATACCCGTCAAATCCGAATACAAGGGCCGCTTTCCGGGTCTTGTCATCGACAGCTCCTCCTCCGGCGCCACTCTTTTCATGGAGCCGTTCGTAGCCGTCACTCTGGGCAATGACCTGCGTCAGAAACAAAATGCCGAGCAGCGCGAGATCCATCGAATCCTGGTGGAACTTTCCAACCTGGTGGCCGAACACGCCTCCCCCCTGAGCCGCGCGGCTGAAGCGCTGGCTCGACTCGACGCCTACACGGCTCTGGCCCGCTACCTCTTCAAAATCGACGGCATCATCCCCAAGGTCAGCGAGGACGGAGATCTGATCTTGCGCCGGGCTCACCACCCCTTACTCCTTGAAAAAGGAGCACATACGGATGACCTGACAACCTCCGTCCCCATCGATCTCGAGCTTTCCGGAGGAACGCGAACGCTGGTCATCACCGGACCCAACACCGGCGGGAAAACGGTGGCGCTCAAGATCGTGGGCCTCCTCTCCCTGATGGCTTCCTCGGGATTTCCCGTGCCGGTCTCGGAGCTTTCCACCTTCCCCCTGATCACCAAGGTCTGGGCCGACATCGGGGACGAGCAGAGTCTGTCCCAGTCGCTTTCGACCTTCTCGGCTCACCTGGTTCACATCTTACAGATTTTAAAACACGCTGACGAACGCTCTCTGGTCCTCCTCGACGAACTCGGAGCCGGTACCGACCCCAGTGAAGGGGGAGCGCTGGGCGTCGCTCTTCTCAACGAGCTGCACCGAAGACGAGCCCGCACCGTGGTCAGCACGCACCTTTCCCAACTCAAGGTTCAAGCTAAAAAGATGGAGGGATTCGAAAACGCCGCGGTGGAGTTCGACACTTCCACCCTTCGCCCCACCTATCGCGTCTTGATGGGCATCCCCGGCCGCTCCAACGCGCTCGCCATCGCGGCCGGCCTGGGACTGCCCGAGCCGCTACTTCGCGAGGCACGCTCTTTTCTGGGCGGCGGATACCAGAACATCGAGCAGCTGCTCGATGACCTGGAGATGGAGCGAGAGGCAGCCAAGCAACGCGAGACCCGACTGGAAGATGAACGCCGGCGCTTGGAGGAGACGCGGCTCAAACTAGAGGCTGAACGAGACGACCTGCTCGAACGCAAAGACCGAGAGCTCGAGGAGGCCCGCCTGGAGGCGGAGCTGATCCTAGAACAGACCAAGAGCAAAACCCGCGCCCTCTTGAAAGAGTTCCAGCAGAGCATGAAGGCCGCCGGCGAGGAGCGCAAGGAAGCGCTTTTGCAAGCCCGCCGCCTGGCCCGCGACTGGGCCGAACGAACCCGTGCGGGCGCGACCCCTGAGAATTCCACCGAGCGTTACGGCTCCACCGAAGTGCGCGAGGAGGATATCGCCTTCGACCACATCGGGGACGAGGCGCGAGCGGTTGCGAGAAAAGCCGAGGCGGAGCTCGAGGCACAACGTAAGGCCCTGGCCATCGAAAGACGCAACCGGCGCAAAAAGCAAAAAGCCAAACATCCCAAGGCCGCCGAGACCTCCAAACCCACCTCGAAATTCGAGCAAGGTCCCACGCTACTGCCCGCCGGAACTCGCGTTTACTGCCCCAAGCTGGGCCAAGAAGGCGAGGTCGTTTCGCAAAAAGGAGGACGGGTTGACGTCAAGCTAGGAGCCCTGAAGATGACCTTCGGACGCGAGGAGCTGGAGGTCTTCAAGAATCAGGAGCTACCTTTGGAGAAATCCGCGCCTCCCACTCTTAAAGAGAGCATCCCCAGCGGCGGCGCCGACATCTTCGAGCCTCGACTCAACCTGAGAGGGCAACGGGTCGACGTGGCGCTTTTCGAACTCGACGGGTATCTCGACCGAGCTGTTCGAGCCGGTGTCGACAAGGTGGAGCTTGTCCACGGCAAAGGAACCGGAGCTCTGCGCATCGCCATCCAACAACACCTCAAGGGACACCGCCAGGTAGAAAGCTACCGCGACGGCGACCATGGCGAGGGAAGCTGGGGGGTCACCATCGCCACTTTGAGGGTCTGACGATTCACTTATGAAGGGGGCGACCTCACGGCGAGGAAGGGAGCGACGTGAATGAAAACTGCCGCCTGATCGTCGCCTTTTTTCCTCAGCGCCCCGGAGCGCTCTCTCCCGAATCGGTGGAGACCTTGCTGGCGCGCCACCCGGTTCGTATCGACCGGACCGAGGTCACGGAGAAGGGGATCCTGGTCTTCGCCCAATCGACGCGCTGTGACAGTTTAGACCTGACCAGCCTGCGAGAGGCGCTCTTTCGGGAAGGTCAGGCCGCGGGTTTTCGGGTCCGACTGCAGCGCGAGGATCTTTTCCGCGCTATGCACTCTTTAGTTCTTTAAGCTCTGCAGGGGCGCGGGAATCCGACCTCCCCGACGGACGAAATTCAGCGAAGAGAAATTGGAGACGTTGATGATCGGTCCGGCTCCCAGCAGCCCGCCGTAGTCCACCCACTCTCCCGGCCCCTTACCCGGAACCGGAATCAAGCGAGCCGCCGTGGTCTTTCCGTTGACCATTCCGATGGCCATCTCGTCGGCGATGATGGCGGCCAGCGTCTCCGCCGAGGTATCGCCCGGAACAGCCACCATATCGAGCCCCACCGAACAGACCGCGGTCATCGCCTCCAGCTTGGACAGACTCAAAGCTCCCGATTCCACCGCGCGCGCCATGGCCATGTCCTCGGTCACCGGAATAAAAGCGCCCGAGAGTCCGCCCACGCGAGACGATGCCATGGCTCCTCCCCTCTTCACCGCGTCGTTAAGAAGCGCCAGCGCCGCCGTGCTGCCGTGAGTCCCGCACTGCTCGAGGCCCATGGCCTGGAGCACCTCGGCGATCGAGTCCCCCCGGGCCGGAGTGGGCGCCAAGGAGAGGTCGACGATACCGAAAGGGATACCGAGCTTCTTGGAAACCTGACGGCCGGCCAACTCTCCCGCACGAGTGATCTTAAAAGCGGTTAACTTGATCGCTTCGGCGATCTCGTGTAGGGGCGCGTCGGGCATCTTAGAGATGACCGAACGGACAACCCCAGGGCCGCTCACTCCAATGTTGATAGCCACTTCGGGCTCTCCTGGGCCGCACATGGCGCCGGCGATGAAAGGATTGTCCTCAGGCTGATTGCAGAAAATTACCAGCCGTCCGCAGTCCAGGCCTTCTCGCTCGGGGTGACGATGAGCCAAATCGCGCAACGCCTTGGCCACCATCAAGCAGGCGTCCATGTTAATCCCGGCCTTGGAGGAGGCCACCGAGATCGAGGCACAAACCCGCTCCGTCGCCGAAAGTGCCTCGGGGAGGCCGTGGATCAGAACCTGGTCAGAGTGGCACATGCCTTTATGGACCGGAGCGGAATAACCGCCCAAGAAATCGATTCCGAGTTCCTTAGCCACGCGGTCGAGCGCTAACGCCATAGGAAGATAGCTGTCGGACCGAGTCGCCGCCATCAAGCGACTTACCGGCGAGATGGAAATTCGTTTATTGACGATAGGGATGCCCAGGTCACCCGAGACCGATTCCACCACCGGAACCAGATTCTCCGCCATCCGCAGAAGCTTTTCGACAGTGCGACGCACCGTCGATTCCACCGTCTCGGCGGCGCAGTCGTGCAGTTGAACGGCCAAGGTGACGGTGCGGATGTCGAGGTGAAGGTCCTCGATCATCTCCAGAGTCTCGAGAACTTCTTGGGCTGTGACCATGGCCGCCCCGTTCTCGCCCCAAGCCGCCCCCTCCTACATCCTCCTCCAACCACGAAGGAGATCTTCCGTCTCAACCACAAACGCTGAGCTTATGGCTTACTGGTTGCTCAAATCCGAACCCGACGTCTACTCTATCGACGACCTCGCCCGTGACGGAACCACCACCTGGGACGGTGTGCGTAACTATCAGGCGCGCAACCACCAATTGGCTATGAAAAAGGGAGAGTTCGCCCTTTTTTATCATAGCCGCAGCACTCCTCCAGCGGCGGCCGGAATCTGTCGCATTTCAAAAAAAGCTTTCCCCGACATCACGGCCTTCGATCCCGAAGCAAAATACTATGACCCTAAGTCCAACCCGGACAGTCCTCGCTGGTTCAACGTGGAGGTCGCCTACGTCTGTCAATTTCCAAACCCGGTCTCGCTCACCGACATCCGCGCCACCAAGTCTCTAAAAAATATGGTTTTGGTCAACAATTCGCGGCTGTCGGTCCAACCGGTCACGCCCGCCGCCTTCCGTACCATTTGTAAAATGGGCGGTCTCGAGGAAATCCCCAACTCGAAGAATAAAGCTCTTAAATAAAAAAGGGAGGCCGCTTTGGGTGACGGCCTCGGGTTGGGGTTATGAGGTTGGGTTTGTTGGAAGGTAGGTCTGTTACTTCCAACAACAGTATAGGAAATTTTTCACCCTCCGTCAGGCATCCCAAAGTATCCTAACTGGGCATCCTAAAGGATACCAAGATCGCGAGCGAAAGCCCGTCACAAAAGGCTCGAACAGTTTCTCGAACACCCGATGAGAAAATCTTTACGTCATGGTCATTTATTTTTAAGATTCACACTACTAGTAGATTTTTCTCAAATCCAACTGGTCGCGTAACTTTCATCCTCAAAATCGAGGGCGCTCTTGGCGATCTGCAGTGGCCGGAAAGTATCAACCATCACGGCCAGTTCTTCCGTGTGAGTCTTACCGATCGACGCCTCGGTGGCGCCCGGCTGCGGGCCGTGAGGCAGTCCCGAGGGATGCAGGGTCCAGTCGTACTTGTCCACTCCGCGCCGACTCATAAAGTCGCCGTCCACATAGTAGAGCACTTCGTCGGAATTGACGTTGCTATGGTTGTAGGGCGCCGGAATGGCCAACGGATGGTAGTCGAAAAGCCGGGGACAGAAAGAGCAGACGACAAAATTGTGGGCGTCGAAAGTCTGGTGAACCGGCGGCGGCTGATGGACTCGACCCGTGATCGGCTCGAAATCCTCGATATTGAAAGTCCAGGGATAAAGGTAGCCGTCCCAGCCAACCACGCCGAACGGATGGTGAGCCATGATGTGAAGATGCATCGCGTCGCGAACCTTGACGTGAACCTCGAACTCCCCCTCTTCTGTCACCGGCTCCACAAAGTCCGGAGGAGTGATGTCGCGCTCGCAGTAAGGCGAGTGCTCCAACAGTTGACCGTACTTGTTGCGGTAACGCTTGGGAGGCGCTAGCTGACTGGGGCATTCGAGAACCAAAAAGCGAGCCTCATCCTCGAGCTCCATCCGCCAAGTCACTCCGTAAGGAATCACTACGTAATCGCCTGGTCGAAAAGGCAAGGAGCCGAACTGGCTGAGCAAACGTCCCTTCCCTTCGTGGACGAACCAGCATTCGTAGGCTTGGCCGTTGCGATAGAACACCTTACTGGACTGATTAGGACGAGAGAGCGACAAAGTTACGTCGCTATTGCCCATGATGGTCCGGCGACTCTCCATGGGGTCTCCTCCCACGGGGAAATCCCTGGTCTTGAACTGGCGTCCACGAAGAGGACCGTAGTCGAGCCACTCCACCTTTTCTGACGGCAGCGGGTCCATGCGTCGCACACGGGTGGGAGGGTAGTGATGGTAGAGCAAAGACTGAATTCCGGAAAATCCCTCCATGCCCATCACTTCCTCGGTGTACAACTCCCCGTCGGCACGGCGAAATTGGGTGTGCCGTTTGTGAGGAATTTTCCCGCGTTTGACGTAATAAGGCATCGTGTGCGTCTCCTTTATTAGGTGGTTGCGGCGGAACCGCGTGTTTCAAACTCATGTTCCCGTCGTCGACATGTTCACAAACCTGTCATGCCTTTCCGCTGGCGCGACGACATAATGGTCGAGTTAGACCATTAAAGATTTGTTTATTCATGGAGTGTAGACCGATATGACGATTTCATCCAACCAACCCGCGGCACGTCAGCAAGTACAGGCCGCCGGACTCAAAGGCGCGGCCGAAGGCCTTAAAAAGCAAGGTGAAGCCGAACAACAGCGTGGCGCGGACCTCCAAAAAGACGGTGTGGAGCTTCAAGAGCAAGGTGAGAAAGAGCAACAGCTCGGCGATGTGAAGAAACAGATCGGCGATCTGTTCAAAGAAGTTGGTGACGCGGTCGTGACTGAAGGCGAAGCCCAGCGCGCCGAAGGTGAAGCCCAGGCCGAGGCCGGATTGGCAAGGGAAGAAGCCGCTCGCGAGAGCGAGAATGCTCACCTGGGCTCTTACGCGCAAAATCTCGACACGGCCAAGAAAGCTCGCGAGTCGGCCGATGCCAACGTAGCTAAAATTGAAGCCGGTCTGCGGACCGAAACCGGCGCCGTGGCCCAGCAGAAAGAAGCCCTGGGTGAGTATTCCAAGAACCTCGGAGTGTCCGGCGCCAACCTCGCCGCATCCAAGCTCGTTCAAGGCAGCAGCGCCGACGCTCTAGCCGCTGAAAAAGCCGGCTTGGCCGATGCTGACGCCGGCACCGCTATTCTTAAAGACGGTATCGCCCAGCAAGCCGCCGGCCGAAGCTTGAGCAACGACGGACGCAACGACCTGCGCAAGGCTGACGACCTGCAGGGTCAGAGCGAAGCCGCCAGCAACCGTTCGAAAGCCTACTTAGACCGGGCCAAGATCCACGGTGACGAAGCCCTCAAACTCAACGAAGAGTCCAACGCTCACGTCGAGAACGCCGAGAGCTTCGACACCCAAGCCACCATCGCCAGCGCCTCGGCCATCGTGGCCGGCGCGGCAAGCGCTGAGCAAGCAGCTCTAGCCGAACTGCTCGCCGCCAAGGCCGAGATCGATGCCGCCGCCGGACTATCCCTGCGCGACCTCTCTGACTTCAAGGCCGAAGCCAACCGTACTCTGGGCGAGGCCGCTCAGGCCGGTGTTCAGAGCGTTAGCCACGACCAGAAGAGCAAGTACTACTCCTCCGTAGAGAGCGGGCTTAACGAGGAAGCCTCCGCGCTTGCCGACCAGGCTCAATCGGAGAACGATCTCAGCGACGAGAAACTCGGTCGTGCCGGTGAACGTGTGAAACTTGCCGCCGGCGACACCGGTCGCGGTGTGAAGTTTGCCAAGGATGCGTCCGACCTTGCCGGTCGAAGCGCCGAAGTTAAAGCTCGCGGCGATGAGAAGTTGGCCGAAGGGACTGCCCAGCAGACCGCCGGAGCGGCAGTCGTGGAAGGCGCACTCGGCCAGGTCGCGACCGCGACCGATGCTCAAGAAGCCGCCGCCGCGACTCAGAACGAAAATCAGGCGACCCTGGAGGGCCTCAACGCCTCCACCGCTGAGACCATCAGCAATCGCGAAGCCAATCTGGAAGCTCTCAAGGCCAGCGGCAAGACTCAGTTCGAAGGGCTCACCGAGCAGGCTTTCGGAGTCGTGGGTCTCTTAGCCGACCAGAAGGCCGGCGGCGACACCGTCGCTCCTCGTAACGAAGCCCTCGAGGGCCTCAAGTCCTCAGGTGCCGAAATCTCGGCGGGAATCGACGAGCAACAAGCTGGCTACGATGTCCGAAAGGAAGGCGCTCAGACCGTGGAAGCCGGATCGGTTGCGGTCAAGGCTGGTGAGACCCTCATCCGTGAGGGTGAACAAGACATAGCCGACGGAAAGGCCAACATCGCCTCCGGCAAGCAGAAGGAAGCCGCCGGTCAAGTCATCGCCGACAAGGGAACCAAGTACGTGGACCTCGCGAACAAAACCCTCAACCCTTCCGAGGCTCAGGCCAAGAAAGAGGAAGAGGTAGCCAAAGAGGCCGCCGAGATCCCTTACCACCTCGCCTAAGGCGAAGTAGATAGACAAGAAAAAGCCCCGAGTTTCTCGGGGCTTTTTCTTGTCTTGGATCGTCGTGTGTCGTATCTCCTGGCGGCTCAGTCCGTGTCAAACTCTTTTTAAGCGGGGTGACTCAACATTCCTAGAGCTTCGAGCGCTTCCTCACGGACATCTCGACGCTGGTGATCTGACAGGGGACGCAAATATCTCTCGGCCGCCTCCGGTCCCTCATGAGCGATGATCGATATGGCGTAGGGAAGCGCGGCCACGCTCAGGTCCTGCAATCGCTCCTTAAGCTCCGAAAGGTCGAAATCAGGCTGGACGCCACTCCGATTGTAGAGCAGGGAGAGGCATTCCAGAAGCTCGACCTGCAGAGGTCCGCTCAACTCGAACAGATGAGAAAAGATCGGTTTGAGACCCTCGACCATCCAGGTCTCGACTCTGAGCTCTCCCCAGTCCGGCAAGACCGTGAAAGCTATCTGAGAAAGAGCTCGGCTCACCGGTTCTCGATCATAAGGCTCCACAATTTGAGATAGGTGTTGTCGAATGACTTCGTCACGCGCTCGCATCATACCGGGCGTCTCCTTCAGGGTGAGACAACCGCTCCCCGAGCCCCATAGTAGGTGAAGCCTGAAAGAAGATCCATGCCAAGTTTTACTCATTTCTGAAAGTGCGAATTCTCGAACCTCAACAATCCTCTACTATCGGGGTCCAAGCTTTCCAATCTGTAAATCGGAAATTCGACCATCCTCCAAGCTGAATCTCAACACGGTCTTCTCCAAATGGAATCCCTGACGGCCGCAGGCTCCAGGATTGAGGTGCAAGAGGCTCAACTTCGGACACGGCATGACTCTAAGGATGTGAGAGTGGCCGCAAATAAAGAGGTCAGCTTTCTCCGCTTTCAGCTTTTGCGAAACGCCCTTGGCGTAACGCCCCGGATAGCCACCGATGTGGAGCATCACGACCTTGACTCCGGCGCAATCGAAGGCTTGAACTTCGGGAAGGATCTGGCGAATCTCTGGGCCGTCGATATTCCCCCAGACAGCCTTCAAAGGTTTGGCTTCTTCCAAGGCCCGGATCACGCGAAGGTGGCCTACGTCGCCCGCGTGCCAGATCTCGTCGCAATCGGCAAAAAACGGTAGAACTTGAGAATCTAAAAAGCCGTGGGTGTCCGACATCAAGCCGATCCGTCGTTTCATCAAGACGGTCATGTGAGACGAGAGAACTCACCTCCTGCCTAGGCTTAACAGGGAGGAGCCGTGGGGCGCGAAAGATGGAACGATATGAAGCGGGTCGGGCCGAAAGCACGAATTTGGATCTTCTTTCTTTTGGGGTTCCTCATCTCTCTTTTCGGGCTGGCTCCCCGGGGGATCGTGGATGAAAAAGAGGTTTATTTCGAGACTCCCAGGCTGCGACCCCCGCTAGTCAAATTCGATGTCCCGACGCCTCAACCGCGCGATAGCTTCTCTCCCTGGTCGCGTCCCTTTTTGTTCGAGCTCGCCGACACCGACAAACTCAAAGGCTTGCAGAGAGAAGCCAAACTGCGAGACCGTTACGAGGAGATCCGTGCCGATATCACGGCTGACCGAATCCCTGTAGTGGCTGTCGATGACCGTCAGCACATGGCCCTGGTCACGATCGACGGAAAACCCTTCGCCACCGTACTTCCTCAAGACTGTCCCGAATATTTCGTACGGCTAGATGCCGCCGGCCAGCACCAACTGGAGACAGAAGTCGCTTACTCTTGGGCTCAAGTTTTAGCCGAGGACTTGACCATCCGCTCGGGCAAACTCCACCCACTCTACTTGCAATTCTATAACTGGGTGGCGGTGGTCACGTTTTTCGCCACCGGTCTGCTCCACCTATTCGTCAGTTGGATAGCCCGCCGATTCATGCAGACTCCGCTATGGAGCATCAAGGGCCTGCTCTGGCTCGCCTGGGGAAGTCTCGTCACCTACTTCCACCCGAGCCTCGACGAATTCTCCACGGTCCTTACCCGTGGCGCCCTGCGCCCTCTCTTTCTCTTCGTTGTTTGCGGGGTTAGCACGACTCTGGCCCACCATCTGTCCAGAGCCATGCTTCACCGCTATCTCGCGGCGCTGGCCTCTTTTGACTGTGACGAAAAGTTGACACGACGAACCGTCCAACGCCGTAAGACCATCGAACAGGCAGCCATCTTCCTTTCCGCAATGCTGTGGACTTTTCTCGCGCTGTGCGGTTATCTCTATCTGCTGGGGGTGGATCTGACCGCCTTCTTCGCGGGCGCGGGATTGATCGGCGTGGCCATCGGTGTGATGGCTCGCGACATCTTCCTCGATTTTTTCAGCGGAATGAATATTCTGGCCGAGGACCAGTTTGGCGTGGGAGACTGGATCGACAACGATAAGGACACGGGAGAGGTGGTTCGTTTCACCCTACGATCGACCCAGATTCGACGAGTGGACGGGAGCCTTGCCACCATTCCGAATTCCGAACTCCGCTCGGTCAAAAATCATTCCAACCAATGGTCCCAGGTCGACTATCGCGTCGCCATCTCTTATCGAGCCAATGTCGACCACGCTCTCGCCTGCCTTGCTGAAGAGATCGAGGCGCTCAATCAAGAGGAGCCCGGCCGTATCGTGGAAACCGCCAGAATTCTGGGTCTGGAGGAGCTATCGATCGACGGAGTCACCATTCGAGCCTTGATCAAAACGACTCCCTTGACCCAATGGCCGGTGCGTCGCGCTCTCAACCGCCGCGTCAAGCTCCGCTTCGACCGCGAAGGCATCGATTTCGCCACTCGACGCCTCTCCATGCAGATGAGGCCGCCAGAGGAGCGGGAGGCCTTTTTACTGACCACCTCGGGGGAGAGCCTCGAGTGAACTGGCTAGCCCCGGCCGATTGGGGCAATGCCGAGCTTGAAGCTCAGGCCGACAAATTGTGGAAGTTGCCAGAACTCGCCTGCCTGTGCTCTCTCCTAGTTGAGCGCGAAGGCTATTCTCTCTATCTAGTGGGGGGAGCCGTCCGCGATCTCCTTGTAGGGCGTGCGGTCAAGGACTTTGACCTTCTCGTCACCTGTTCTCCCCAAGAGCTACTCGATCTGCGCTCGGAGATCTCAAGCCTCGCCGGAGTGACGGTCTTTCCTCTAGATGCGGAGCGAGGCTACTTCCGTGTCTGCTACCGCGACTCCGAAGGAGTGGACCTAGCAGCTCTGGGTCGAGCGACCTTGTGGGAAGATCTGCGCCGGCGCGACCTGACCTTCAATGCGATGGCGCTTGATTCCAAGGGCCACCTGGCCGATCCCTTCGACGGACGAGAAGACTTGCGAGAAAAGCGAGTCCGCGTGGTCGACCCAGATGTTCTGGTGGCGGACCCCCTGCGGATCTTGCGCTGCCTACGGATAGCCGCGACTCTGGAATTCTCGGTGGAGCCGCGAACGCTCGAGTGCATGCGCTGTCTCTCTCCCCTCTTGGAACAAACCGCGGGCGAGCGAATTCTCGAGGAGTTCCGGAGATTTTGCGCTGAGGCAAAGGCCGCCCACTGGGAGGCACTGAAGTCGAGCGGCGTCTGCGAGGCCGCCTGGGCTCTCTTGGCCGAGCAGATTCCGTGGTCTTGGATGAGGCAGTGGTGGAGTCTTGGCCGCTCCGCGACCTTTCCCACTCTTTTGTCCGTCTTGCTCCGGCAAGCCACGGAGCGCGAGGATAAACTGATGAGAATCAAAGCCTCGCGAGAACTTGTCGCAACTTGCCAGCGCTGGTGGCTAGGCTGCCAAATTCTGGAACATTCTCACCCGCGCACCCGGCGTGAGGTATATGAATTGGTCAGCCAGGTCGGGGACACGCTCTCGGGGTTACTGGATTTCACCGATCTTCCAGCCTTCTCGCGTCCCATCAATCAAGAACTCAAGAAGCGTCTTCTTCTGGCCGCCACAGAGGAAGGCGAGCTCCGACGGACTCCTCTGCCACTGAACGGTCATGACCTCTGCCGGCATTGGAATCGAAAACCGGGTCCATGGCTAGGGCCCGTGCTAGCGGAACTTCAGGCCGCCTGGGCCTGCCGAGAGGTCGATAGCGCGGAAAAGCTCTTAGCTTACTCGGCGGCGATATTGCGGTAAGCGGCGGCCTTTTCACGCAGGATCCCGGCGGCGGCGAGTTTCTGGTTACCGCTTTCGATCAGCCGAGCAGCTTCCTCTTCCTGAGTCTGGGCGGCCTGGGAGGCATCGAAAGCCTCGGCCGAGAGCTTAGCCGACTGAGCTAACTTAGGGCGGGCTTCCAACAGCATCTTCTGACCACGATTTTGCAGGCGCAGCCCCTCGAGCTCTAACTCGCGGGCCTCCTCCAACATCTTGGCCGCTTCCACCCCACGCTGCTGGGCTATTTGAGAAGCCCCCAGTCCGGTTTCGATCTCCTCGATGCCGCCGGCGACTTTGGTCTGTGCCTGGGCCTCCCGCCCGAGAGACTTTCCGACCTTGTGCAGCAGACGCCCACCGCGACCGAGCAGAGAGAACTCCTGAGCGATGGTCCCCTTGGCCTCACCCGCCACGGCCTGAGCCTGAGCGGTGGCACCGGCCTCCAGCCCGAGTTCGGCTGAGAATCCCTGACCAGCCTGGGCCTGCTGGGCAAGCGCCTCGCCCTGCTGCTGGAAACCAACGTTTAGCTTGGCCAGTCCCGCTGTCTCGAACTCCTGGGCTGTGGTCTTTTCCTTTCGAGAAGCCTGGTCGAAAGCTTCCGCCTGGGCTTCGGCGCGCTCGGCCGTCTCACCGGCCTTGACACCTTCCTCGGCGTGCTCGCCAGAACGAGTCTGAAGTAGATTTGCTCGGCTCCGATCTCCCTGACTCCTGGCTTCAAACTCCTCACCGCGAAACTGGGAGTCTTCGGCTTTGGCCCGTAACTCTTCCGACTCGATGGCCAGACGCTGCCCTTCGGCTCGTTTTTCCCCTGCCACGCCTTTCATACGCTGAGCTTCCGCGAGCTCGGCGCACCCCTGACGTTCGAGCATCACACCCTGGCAGTAGGTCCAGGGACAGCACTGCATCTGCCGGCCAACGGCGATGTGACACTGACCGGACTGTTCCAGGCAGCGGGCCTGGCGTAGCAGAGTGGCAGCCTCGGTCTTCAAGGCCGTGGCCTGAGCCGCCAGACCATCAGCGGTGGCGTTGTTTTGAGCGGCCATACGCTGCAGGTGCTGGGCTTGTAAGTTCGAGGCCTGGGCCTTCAAAGAATGCCAGACAGAGCTAAACTTGAGGTCCGCGCTGGTATCCTCATGCCGCGTCTGGTCGGCTTCGGCCCAAACTTGAGTCAATCTCTTGCCCTCACGGGCGTCGCCCAAAGCTTCCGCCTGAACCTTATGGTCGGCTGAAGTTTGGAGATGAGAGAAGCCCTCGGCCTTGGTGGCGTTTCCCTGAGCGAAAGCCTCCCCCGCAATCAAGAAACTGTCGAGTTGGCCTGATTGGCGGTCCAGCCCCTCACGTCGACCCGCCACATTAGCGTCGAGTTCGGAGAGTTGGTGGGCTTTGTCGATGTCGAGCTGGGCGTCTTGCTTGTTGAGTTTGGAAAACTTCTGAACTTGAGCTCCCTGGATGGAGTTCTCGGCGGCCTGGTCGGCCAAGCCGGCTTTAGCCGTTCCCAGGCCCTGACTCTTCCCTTCGGAAGCGGCTTGAAGATCGTTTAAGGAACCTCTGAGCTCGGCTAGACCTTTCTCGGTTCCGGCGAACCCTTCCGAGGTGCGGTCCGATCCGTCGGCCAGACGCTCCAGACCACGACGGCTCTGTTCTCGTCCGTTACGGCGCAGGCGATTGGACTCTTTGGAGAGAGCTTCAGCCTGCTCGCGATTCTGAGCGGCGCTCTCGGTACGCTCACCAGCGGTGAAAAGGTCCTCCTCACCCTCACGCGACAACCGGTCGGCTCGCGCCTCGTCCTTGGCGGCCGTGTCTTTCAGTTGCTGTTTGTGGCGGCCGAGAGCTGTACTCTCGCCTGTCTGCGCGACCTTCATACCGCATATTATAACGAATGAGGGCTCCCTGTCATGTTAACTTCCCGTAACACCTTTAACCCTTCGTTAACGGGGAATGAAAGGGCTCCGGCGAAGCAACGTGTCAGAGAGGTTTGGGCAACCATGAATGAAAGCGAATTCGAGACAAATCAAGAGCCGGAGAGCCCTGCGGAAGAAGCTATGGAGGAAGATAGGCGGCGAGCCTATCGCCTCAACAAAGTTCTAGGAGCGACCCTAACCTCTCTTTCAGGCGACTCTCAACAAGCCCGTCTTTTTGTCATCGACATCTCGCTCACCGGATTTCGGGCCACCGACCATCAGCCCCACAGTGAGGAGTTCTACGATATCAGCGTCGTATTAGAGCGGGGCAAAGAGCCGTTCTCCAGCCGCATGCGAGTGGTCTGGACCAAGGAGCTGACGGTCTCGGGAATGTTTCAGATGGGATGCGAGTTCGTCGACACCTCGGCCGAGGAGTTGGCCAAACTGGAAGGCTTCATCGAACGTGAGCGGGGCAAGGTCGAGACGCCCAAGGCGCCTCTCGACCTGGGTCGCCCCTGGACGATGATCCGCTAGGAGCCTGTCGGAGTCGTCTCCTACAGTTCCAAACTTCTCCATAAATACCAGCAGGCCAGGCTGCGGTAAGGTCTCCATGGCCTCGACCAACGCTCCATTTGAGCTGGCGTGGGGAGTTCTCGACTCGCGAAGATCTTCTGGAACCCTTTACGAATACCCAGGTCCTTCACCGGCAGAAGGTCGCGCCGCCCCAGATGGAAGAGGAGAAACATCTCAGCGCTCCAGGAGCCCAGGCCTTTGACCTTCGACACCTCAGCCACCACCTGGTCGTCGGGTAGCAGTTTCAGCTCCTCGACCTTAAGCGTGCCCTCCAGAACAGCCCTCGACAGAGCCTGGAGGGCCGCGATTTTCGATCCGGAAAGTCCCGCTTCCCACAGCCGGTCGTAGGATAGCTCCAGGAATTCCTGAGGGTGAGGGAAAGGTGCGGTTCCTAACGCCTTCACTCGATTTTCGATGGCCCTGGCGGCGCTTCCGGCGAGCTGCTGATACAAGACATTGCGGGCCAGAGCCGCAAACGGATTGTCAGGATAGAATGGCTGAAGGGGACAGGCGCCCACACTTCCCACTGTGGGGCCGAGGCGCGGATCTTCAGCAAGCTGCTCCTGAGCTCTTTCCATCTCTCCCGGGTCCCACAAGCTTTCGACTCCATATCCCTCCGCCGCCAGCATCAGACTCTTGGTGGCAAGTCCTCCGGGTGCGGAGAAGCCCCCGGCGTTGGCTGTCGCCCCCACGATACGATGGCAAGGAACGACCAGAAGAAAGGGGTTCTTGCCCAGAGCCGTGCCCACGGCGCGGGTGGAGCCGGGAGAGCCCAGCTTGTCGGCTAGCTCTCCATATGTCAGGACGGCTCCCGGAGGAATCTCCCTGGCTGCTTGGTAGACCCGTTGGGCGAAAGGGGTGACGGTTTCGGTCTTGAGCCGAAGATCGGCGAAGCTATCTTTGGCTCCGTGAAAATGCGCCTCCACCCGCCGCGCGAACGGCGACGGCTTCCCCGAGTCGGCTTCCAAGTCTGGGGCCAACGCCAAGTCGACAAGACGACCTTCCTCCCATCCGGCCCGCATGACTCCGAGGCGTGTGGAGAATGTTTCCATGCTCATCATAACCCTAGCTCTTCCAAAGTTCTTTGAATCTCGGCCAGCGCGCTTCCCGCCGGTCTCGCCATCCACAGCCCGCCGGAGGACTGGGCCAGCTTGGCGAAAGGATTTGGTTCAGGGTTGATGTCGATCAAGACCGCTCCATTGGAGGCGGCCAGGTGAGCCATCTGCATAGGAAGATTGGTGGTACCGGAACTACCGACCGTGATCAGGGCGCCGGCATTTTTCACAGCGCGAAGTGAGCTTTCAAAACGAAATCTCTCCTCGTCGTAGCACTCGTCAAACCACAGGACATGAGGCCGCGAGCGCCCTCCACAATGAGGGCAGACAAGATGGGCTCGGTCGTCGTCGGTGAATGCGCTTCCTCTCCCCTTCTGGGCCACCGAGTCCGGTACGGCGAACGGGGTAAGGGTGCACTCTTGCCAGCAACGCATCTGATCGATGTTACCGTGAACCTCGAAAGTCCGCTCGGCGCTATTGCCGGCGCGTCGGTGCAGACCGTCGACATTTTGAGTGACCAGGAGAAACCGATCCCCCAGAACCTCCTCGAGTCTCGCCAGGGCGAGATGTCCGGAGTTTGGCAGCGCCTTACCACAAACCGTGCGACGGTAAAGATACCAGCTCCAGACGTCGTCCGGCATCTTGTGAAAAGAGCGGTTGGTGGCCAGATCCATCGGATGGTAGTTGGTGGAGCCCACGGTCCAGTACCCCTCCTCTCCTCGGAATGTGGGCACACCGCTCTCGGCCGAGATACCGGCGCCGGTGAGAAACACCAGCGGCTCCCGACCGATCTGTTGTAAAAGTTCACGCAAACGATTCATCGCGGAAAGCGATTCGAGCGCCGCTAGGAGATGCCTGGCTTAATTTTCGAGTTGCTGCTGCCAAAAAGCGCTCAGGGTCGCGACAGCCCCCATGCTGAGCGGTTTGTCCGGTTTTTCCACCGAGTCGTCACCAAAGAGCTCCCACATCACCGGGAAGAGCGCGAACTTGTCAGGCAGGGTCCCTTCGATACGAAGATCCGCTGGCGTTCCTCGGCTATCGATCTTGACCCGGAAGTGGCCGTCGCCACTGCGTCCTCGGATGTCCGTCTTTCCGCCCGGCTGGCGGTCCACCGTCATATTGATCCTGGTCCCGTCGGCTAGAAGCGTGAGTTGCTCATCCCCTTCGGCGTTGAGCACCTTGGTGGTGCTCGAGATCCTTGTCCCCTTGGTCTCGGTCACACCGGTTTCCGGATTGACGTCGATGTTGAGCTTGGCCGTTCCCAGAATGAGCTCGGCGTCGCCTTCGGTAGGCTCCTGAGCCCAGTTCCCTTTGAACGGAACTCCGGCTATGCGACCGAAGATTCCCTGGCCGTTGTCGGAGAAAGCGCTGTTGAAACGGAGCGTGGTCGTCTCTCCGTTCTGCTCTCCCTGAAGATACGCGTCTCCCGGCCGAGGACCTTTGGAGACGTTGACTCCGTGATAGTTTCCGCCGACCTTCCCCTCGACTCGGGCTTGCCCGGTGCGGCGACGGTCGACATTCATATGGATAGATACGTTGCTCATATCTTCACCTTAAGGGGAAGGCATCAAGACTTCGTTAAACCAGGCGTCAAGTAGAGAGAGCTCGGTCCATGGCTCCAGGTCAAGTGCCTCGATCTGCTCTTTGGCCTTGACTAGGAGTTGGGGCGGAAGGAAGAGAGCGATAGGCCGCCCGGCGCGCTGGGCCAGGCGAGCTTCCGAGATGGTTCCGGCCTGTCCGTGGAGGACGATTACCGCATCGGAGGACAGGACATTAATGGGGTTGCGGCTCGCGATGTGCTCGCCCTGAGTGCCGCTAAGCCAAAGATGTGTTTGAATGGGTATTTCCACGTACGGATTAGGATAGCCGGGAGGTGGTGTCCATTGGTCTTCATCCCGGCAGGGCAGGACCCCGAGGCAAAGCCCCTCCCGCTCCGGAGTTTGACAGAATCCGCGCGAGACGGCCTCCATCTGGCCCCCTCCTCCCCCGGTCAGAAGATGAGCTTTTCGCCGAGCGATGAGTCGACCGACCTCCTCGGTCAAAGGGGTTGATTCGCTGCCGGAGCCCATGACTCCAATGATGGGACGTCTTCTCATGCTCACTGGCTTTCGCGACCGGGTGGGCAGGTCATTTCAGGGGAGATCATAACTCTCTAAAAGTATGCGTTGGAGCTTGTGGTGGCTCAGTCTAGCCTATGTCGTGGGGTGCGAGGCGCCCTCGACCATACCGGTCACACCGACTCCGAATCCCGTGGTACTGTTGGAGGCAAAAGCCGCCGACGCGCGCGCCCGAGACGACCGAGAGACGGAGGCTCTGGCCTTGCGCGAAGCGCTGGAAAAGTTTCCGGCCGGCTCCTCAACACGACTTCCGGGTCTTCGGGCGCGATGCGTGGACGCGATGGTGGAAGCGGGTGGGTACTCCTCCTCTCTTGCCCTCTGGACACGAATACTCGAGGAGAAGCCAGAACAGAGAGAGACCGCCGAGAAGATAATCGCAAGGGCCAAGGAGATGATGACCCACCAGGGACGGGAATTGATAGAGCAAGTAGCTCTCGACGAGAAAGCTGGTCGCCGCCAGTCGGCACTCTGTTCGGCTTTAGCGGCTCAAGAGCTCTTCCGACGAGTGAAAGCGGATACAAAGGACCGCGCCTCGGCCCAGAGTCTAGTGAAACGGCTATCCAACGAACTCAAAGTCGTTGACCAGCCACCAACGCCCACGCCTGGTTCCACGAAAAGTAGCGGCGTCTAAGTGACTCGGCCCACTAGCTCTCAGCGGTACGGGGCTCTGATAGGCCCGAGGAGCGACGAACTATCCGGTACGCGTAGGACACGACGATTCCACTGACTACCAACCAGCTGAGAGGGTCGAGCGCCTTCTCTACCTTATCGTAGTGTTGTCCCAACAGCAGTCCCGCGCCGGTCAGGAGACATGTCCAGAGGGCTGTTCCCGCGAGAGTCCAGGGCAGAAAGCGCGTGAGGGGCATCCTAGCCATTCCCGCTGGTAGCGAGATCAAAGATCGCAGCCCGGGAAGTAGACGTCCCAGGAAGACCGCGACTCCGCCGCGTCGTTCACGAAGCCAGGCGTGCGCGCGCTTCACCTCTTCTGGAGAGATAGCCAGCCAGTGCCCGTGCGACTCCACCCAGGCTTCGAAACGCTCCTCCCCAACTTTGCGACCCAGAAAGTAGAGCGAGATCTGTCCGGCATATGATCCTGCCGTTCCCGCGACGACGACACCGAGGAGATTCAACTCGCCTTGATCGGCTAGAAATCCGCCCATAGGCATGATCAGTTCGGAAGGTATCGGCGGGAAAAGATTCTCCACCAACATCAAGAGAAAAAGTCCCAGGTACTCACTCTGGCGGACGATGTCGACGATCCATTCAAACATGGTAGCACGAGTGTAGGCCGGGCTCACCTCGACGGAAGACATCCGCTCGACTCGCCACCCCCCGGAGCCAATGGATATCGCCTCCGCGCCGAGGAAGGCTATCTTCCTTAGCGGGGGGCGCTGTATCCCATGGGGTAATCTGCGCGCCCTCAGCCCTGCGGCACAGTGTAGACAGGAGGTGACATCCCATGTACGTCAATCAAGATCGAAAACAAACCAGACATCTACCGACGAGACTCAAGCTTATTCTCGCGGTCCCCGTCGCCATACTCGTGTGCCAATTAGTTCTTCTGATCCTAGCCGGCTCTTCGGACCCAACTCACATGGCTTGGTAAAAGCTGTTGACCTTTGAGAGTTTCGTCCATATAATGGGCGAGCGCTGAGGCTTTGCCCCCATAAGGGTGCAACTCAGTTGAGCTTTAGGGGTGTAGCTCAGCTGGTAGAGTGCCGGTCTCCAAAACCGTCGGTCGCAGGTTCGAATCCTGTCGCCCCTGCCAAAGGGAGCTCGATTTTCTCGAGTTCCCTTTCTTGTTTTCGCCAGAGACGCCGACGCTCTTCCATAGTCATCAAATTTTCCAGATTAGACGGAGCCCCGTACTCAATTGACACCATGATGTTGCACTTCTACAATGATGTCATGTTAGTGAGAACTCAAGTGCAGCTCGAAGCCACTGATCACGCTAAAATCAAAAATTTCGCAAACCGCCACGGAATCTCAATGTCGGCAGCGGTCAGGCTTCTCATCCGCAAAGGGTTAGGCGAAACGGACAGTCCCCCCCCCCAAGCTTGGGACAAACTCCTGGCCTTCGCAGGCTCCGGTCGGGAGCCGGATGAAGCCCAAGATGTGGCGCGAGAACACGATAAATATCTCTACGACGACGTGTAAACCTTGCCGATCTTTGTTGACACTTCAGCCTTCTATGCCCTAGCCAGCCGAGACGACGCGAATCACGAGCGTGTCAAAGCTCTCTTCGGCCGACTTGCCAACGCCAACGAAATTCTTATTTCTTCGTCCTACGTCATGTCGGAAACCATGGGTCTGCTTCAACATCGTCTTGGGTGGGCCACCCTACAGAGGTTTGTAGAGGATGTCACTCCCCTGGTTACTGTTATTTGGGTGAAAGAGCGCGAACATCAAGCCGGTTGGCAACTCATGCTCGGCTCGCCCGCTCGCCACTTTACCATTGTCGACGCAACCGCGATGGTCATCATGAGGCAAGAGAACCTCCGCTCCTGCGCGACCCTGGATCCTGAGTTCCGTCGCCAAGGTTTCGAAATACTTCCATAGATGTCTGGCGAAGTCTTCAAACTGCAATAAGAAGGGCGAGGCGAGCGGCTCCCAAATCTATCGCTCACTATGGAACTCGCCTTCTCCACCGATCCCGATTGGTGCGCCAAGTGCAAACACCTCCCTTGTCGCTGCCAGAAGGCATCGACTCAGATCCCCGTCAAACCTGGCAAGGTCAAAATCCGGAGGGAGAAGCGGCGCGGCAAAGACATGGTGGTGGTTTTCGAGACCGGAATGGAAAAAGCCACCCTTCAGCGACTCCTCAAGGAGATCCAAAAAGCGGCCGGGGCCGGTGGTGCGGTCAAGGGCGACACTCTGGAGATTCAAGGAGACCACCGCGACCTCATCTCCAGACATCTCGAGTCCTTAGGGTACAAGGTCCTTCGTGCCGGGGGATAGTCGTCCGTAGGATCAGCGGAATCTCTTCGGACTCCCTCACGGCTCAACTATTCCGAGCCACGATCGCCAATCTTTTGGCCGGTGATCCGACTCCAATCACCTCATCCCCAAAGGATGGATCTTAAAATCCATACTTTCGAGCCAAAGAAAATCGAAAGCCATCAAGAATGTAAACCTTTTCCTGAGCAAATCAGTTTGAGAGGACGAGATGCGCCGAACCACAACAGGGGATGGAAACTACAACTCATGGAAGCACCCTGTGACTGGGAGAAATCGCGGTCGTACTCTGCCTTCGGAGCTACTCGAGCGACCACAACTTCTCAAGAAACTCCAAACAGGAGTTCTAGGTGGCCACCGTTTGTTCATGGTCTGTGCCCCAGCCGGGTACGGCAAAACAACTTTAGTCAGCCACTGGCTCCAAGAGCAATCCTGCCCTGTGGTATGGTTGACCTTAACGGACGCCGACAATGAACCGAAACACCTCCTCAGGCACTTGCGAGAAGCCTTAGCTGACCTTGGGATCGAGACCTCCGACTCCACTCTGAATGGGTTAAGGAAAAGCTTGGATGCCTTGTCCTCACGCTTCTATCTGGTTTTAGACGATAATCAAGCCTTGACCGAGCCTGAACCACTGGCCTTGCTCTACAAACTTTTTGAAGCGATCAGCTCTATGCACCTCGTTGTTGTCGGACGCTCGGTCACTGATATTCCACTCTCGCGCATGAGGGTAAATCAAGACCTGACTGAGGTTCGACTCGACGATCTGAAGCTGACCCAAGACGAATCACACGCTCTACTGCGGAGTGCCCTCAAGCTCGAACTCCCCTTGGACGAGGTCCTCCATCTCCACCAACGAACCGAAGGATGGTTGGGCGCGACTCTGCTCGCCGGCCTGCCCATGCGCCGCCAAGGCGATAAACCGGTCCAGACGTGGTCTGGGCTCAATAGTGAGTTGATCGACTACTTCAAAACCGAGGTCCTGTCGAGATTTCCTCCCGACGTGGTCGACTTTCTATTACACGCCTCGCTCATGGAGATGTTCTCCGAAAGGATGGCCAACGACCTCGGCATCACGCCGGAAGGGGATCGGACCAGTCTATTGGAGACTTTTCTACTCTTCGAACGACCCGGCTCGGGCGGTCCCTGGCTACAGTTCCATCCTCTCTTCGCAGAGTTCCTAAAGTCGGTCGCCTACCAGCGCTTGCCTAGCGACAACATCTCCAACCTCCTCCGGCGAGCCAGTCAATGGTTCGAAAAACACCATCTGCTTGACCTCGCAGTCCAACACGCTGTCTTGGCCGAAGATTGGGAGAATGCGACTCGCTTACTCCGGAGCGGCTTCTCTCATTGGAACCTCGGCCGCGACTCCAAGGTCGTGCGAAGTTGGATAGAACTTTTGCCGCTCACCCAGGTCCAAAGTGATCCACAACTTTGCCTCCAGTACGGCCTGACTCTACTAGAGGCTTGGGAGATCAGCCAAGCGCTGTACCTTCTCGAGCGGGCCTACTCCATGGCCAACCCGGAGGGGCCTGGAGAGGTCATCTCGCTTGCCGCGGCGGGTCAAGCTTGGGCTTACTCCTACCTCGGAGACGACACTTCGCGAGCACTCTGGGTCGGCAGAACACTAGAGGCGCTAACCAGCCCTCCCGATGCCTACCATCTCTACAGCCTACTTTATCTGGCGGCCTCCGATGTCGCTCGAGGCCGTCCTGATCTAGCGGAGCGGTATCTAGATCGATATCCGCTTCCCCTCTGGTACAACACAGCCTATCCCTTTATGCTCGGGATGCTACGCCTGTGGACTGGGCATCCCTTGGAGGCCATGACCCACTTTCAGGAGTTCATCCGCAAGTTTCCCGCCCACTACCACAAAGGCCACGTCAACATGGCGCACGCCTTTCTGGCTGGAATCTACCTGGAAATAGGCGAACCTAAGTTGGCTCGAGCGGTCTGGAACAACGTTTGTCTCAAGCTCGATACGGTGGAGCCTTACTACATTCCTCAGCTCTATGCCCTCTACGTGGAATTCCTCCAATCCAGCGACCAGCAAGACGAAGCATTAGAACTCTTGCGGAAGGTATGTTCTAGCAAGGCCGCCTTCTCGTTGGACGCGCTCTCGTCAACCATGCTGGCCTTCCGAGGGGAGCACGAGGCGGCATTCGAGATGCTCGCGATCCATCGAGTCGATCCTTTGACCAACTATCGCTATACGGACCATCGGCTGTATGAGGGATGGCTCCATTACTGGATCGTGGCGGGGAAGCCAGAGGACTGGGAACGGGCCTCGCTTTGGCTGGACTTTCTCAAAAGCAAAGCTCAGGAAGAATCTCGGGAGGGAGAGCTTCTGGTCTTGCTTTTAAGCGAATCCCTCCTAGCCATCCGCCAGGGCGATCACCAACGACGGTTCGAGAGTTACCAAGCTGCCATAGAGCTTGGCCGGCCGCGCGGCTATGCCCGCCTTTTTGAAGTGACCAACGCGCGTGCCCGTTCTTTACTTTCCGAGGCCTCCTCCTTGCACCTCACGTCCCGAGAACAGTCGATCCTAAAAATGTTGGACTCCGGCCTTTCAGATCTAGCCATCGCCGACGAGCTTGTTATCAGTCCACACACCGTCAAGTGGTACAACCGGAGGCTCTACAGGAAGTTGGGCGTGAGCAAACGCCATCAAGCGGTACAAAGAGCTCGCAAGCTCGGCCTACTTGGAGCTCAGTCGGAAAGTCCCTAGCTAGGGACTTTCCGTCTCTCCGGCAAGCTTATTCCCTTATAATGGACTCTCCCCTCAGCGAAGTGGAGGGGTAATGCTGTGTGCTACATTTATTCCTAATGAGCAAGGGGAGCATGGCTGAGACGGTGAGCCTTTCGGCCAGTCGTGCGGGTCAAGTTAAAGCCATATCGAAATCGGTGAAAGAAGCGCCGCTTTCGCTGGCGGACCAGGTCAGCTTTACCTATCAGCTTCAGGTCATGCTGGCATCGGAGTTGTCTTTAGTTGACGGCTTGCACATCCTGGCGACCTCGGGTCTCCCACGAATCTCCGAAATGAGCAAGCAGCTTCTGCTCAAGATCAGTCGGGGAGCCAGTTTTTCCGAGGCGTTAGCCTCCCATTCCCAGGCCTTCGACTCGATCTACATCTGCGCGGTGAAATGCGGGGAGGAGACCGGACAGCTGACCGAGATCCTCAATGGGCTTCATCGCCGGTTGGAGCGAAAAGTCGAACTACGGAACCGGCTCGGCCATGCCTTCTCCTATCCCCTGATCGTTTTCTCGGTCTGTTTCCTAATGCTGATCGGACTCGTCTACGGACTCTTGCCCGGTTTTACTAAAACTCTGACGAGCTTTGGCACCGAGCTGCCCTGGCCGACCAAGCTGCTCCTATCGGCTAGCGATCCACGCATCCTCGTGGTGATCCTCGGCATTATACTCTCGGAGCTCCTCGCGGTGGCCGTGTTGTGGAAACAAAAGAGCGAGGTTCGTGACTTCTTCAACCGGGCGAAATTCCAAATCCCCCTGGTGGGCTCGGCTCTCGAAGATCTGATGATGGCCGAATTCACTCGTTCCTTCGCACTCCTCTTGGAATCCGGAGTTCCGCTCTTAAAAGCCGTGCAACTGCAAATAGGAAACACCGGCTCTTTCTGGCTGGACCGGTCTTTGAAAAACATCCAAAACTCGTTGTGGGAAGGCGAGAGCTTCGAGTCCGCCCTCGAGAGCCAGGAGCAACTTCCTAGCCTTCTGACCCAAACGATGGCCACCGCTCACGAGGCCGCGGCCCTTCCAGACATGCTGCGCCACTTGAGCCACCTCCTGACCGAGCGAGGCCAGACGCGCCTCGACGCGGCGATCGCCATGACGGAGCCTATGGTCATGGCGATCATGGGCTCGGTTGTCGGCTTCGTCATCATCGCCGCTTTCTTGCCGCTCATCGGACTAATCCAAAAGCTATGAAAAGGACGGTTGATACATGAAGTCTACGTTTAGACAAAAAAAACAACGAGGGGCCCTCGCCGTCTCGGGGGTTTTCATCGCCCTTTTCATCTTGACCCTGGCCGCCGTACAACTAGAACGTCTTCGCCTCAACTCCGGTGGCACGTTCAGCGAGGTGGAGAAAACCAGACGGCTCTATCTGGCCCGAGGGGTGGCCAATCAGTTCTTGGCCCAACTGGTTTCTAGTCAAGGTGCAAACCCAAACCCCATCTCTTATAGCCGTGAGGGCTATGAGGTGTCGGCTAAGCTGATCTCTCCCAGTTCCACGCCGTCACCCGCCCAGCCGCGGCCACCGATCGTTGAGACGGTTCAGGAGATTCGGGCCCGAGCCGAGGCGGAAGCCGACCCGGGAACGTTCCAAGAAGTGACCATGCGGATTATTAAGAGAGAGAGCGAGGCTCCCCGCAAGTTCGTGCAAGCTCCCGAAACTGAAATCCCCGTCGATGCAGCGACGACGATCTTCGCTTATCGTGGTAAGATATACCCTTGGCACGTCTTACCTCCGATAAAGATGAGCGGGGTCGCGGTACCCCGGAACAATGTCGTTGACCTCAACCCCGGGCCCTCTGGAGAGCTCTTCTGCTTAGTCGACGCCGACACCTCGGACAGCAATCCTGGTCACCTTTTGAGAATTGGAGGGCCCACCTCGGTCACCACCTGGGGAGGGTGGGAAGATCTAGGAGCTATCCCGAGCGGACTGTCCGAGGTCAAGTCGACCATCATCTATGACGGGAGCCTCTATGCCATCTGGGGCCCAGGCCAGACCAAGCTTTCTCGATACGACAAACCCGAAAAGAAATGGAAAGAGGAGATCGCAACGGGAGGCACACCTATTCAGAGAATGATCGCTACCGACGCGGTCTCCGCCTCAGGTACCATGTATCTTCTAGCCGCCATTGGCTCCGAAACCGCCTATCGGGCAAACAATAAATGGCAACTGATACCGAAGGCGAAGGCAACCACTTACGATGCCAATGGAGAGCCGAAGGAAACCAAGAATGAAGTCGAGCTCGGCGAGGTCTTGGATTCCGCCTATGGACTCTATGGAGTCTGGACCAAAAATGGGGACACCACTATCTACTTTCTTCGTCAAGGCAAGTGGGAAGCGCTCCCCGCCATACCCGACTACTACATGGAAGATGGGGTGCTCAAGAGGCGGCCCGGCTACGCGAAGGACATCACAAAAGTCGAGGTGGACGAAAATACCGGAGGGATCGTCGTTACCCTGAACCCGCCCGAAGGTCCCGTGAAGATTCCGCTGACTCTCGAAGAGACGTTCAAGTCCGTACCCAAACAGTACTATCTCGACGGTACGCTCGAAACCGAGAGCGGAAACTACCTCAACCCGTCCCCCATCGCCGTGGGAGGACCCACCGCCTTCATCTACACAGAATACAAGGTAACCGGAGAATGGTAAGGGGGAGACGCGGCTTCACGATCCTCGAGATTCTCTTCATGATTTTCATCATAGCCGTGCCTTTGGCGGGCTTGGTGGCCACCCAGTATTTCATCTACTCGGGTAGCCGTAAAGCCGAGGACCGATACAAGGCGAGCGTTATCGCCGCCTCGTTGTTGGAGGAAGCGGATCTGGAATTATATGAATGCTTCACCGACTCGCTGGTCCGAGACAAGCGGCCGGTGCCCGCGATGGAACGATTTCAATATGAGATGGAGGAGCTTGAGCGGACGGCCGACTTAGTCGAGGTTCGCGCCACGGTCTTCTGGCAAGACCAGCAGGGAGAGCACACGTTCTCCCTCTCCACCAACTTGGCTCGAAGGCCGCGAGCATGACCAGGCCACGAGGAACGACGCTCGTCGAGGTCATGGTCGCGGGCACCCTAGTGCTTATGGTCCTCGGAATCCTGATTCTCTTCTATCGCATGGCCCTGCAGCTGGAGGGGCGTGACGAGGCCAAGAGCGACGTCTATCGGACCATGCTGGTGGGAAGCGCGACTTTGCGAAGCGAGATGTTTGGAGCCCGGGTTATCCATCCGCTACCTTCCAAGAAAAGCTCCTATCTCGTCTATCGGGCTCATGGAGAGCTGTCCAGTGAAGTCACCATCCGACTAGAGAACGGCACTCTCATCCGGCGGGAAGGAACGACCCAGAGTTTGTTAGGGCACCTGGGACAAGATGCCACCTTGGAAGTGGAGCGAGTCAACGCCAGGCTCTTAGTGATCAAAATCAACGCCCTCGACCGAAAGACCCACATCGGTTACGACCTACCGATGACGTTCTCGCTCCGGAATCAACCCTAGGCGCCGGACCAAGGGCACCACCGATTCGCCCGCGAAAAGATGTCTCTGGTCATACGCACGAAGATCGTGGCTCCCAGCCTCCCCATCTATGCGGTGGAGCGCCCTCGCCCTCTACGCTTGCTTAAAGAGTCAGTGGAGCGACATCGGGTGACAGTTTTGCGCGCCCCCGCGGGCTTTGGTAAGAGTACGCTTTGTGCCCAATTCTTGGCCACACGGACCTCCCCGTCGCTCTGGCTCTCCTTCGATCCCTTCGATAATCTCGGCTTAACCGTCCGTCACTTGAGCGCCGCCGTGGAGGACATCGATCCCGAAGTGAAGCCTTTTCTACACGAGGTGGAATTTCTAGCCTGGCTTTCTCGGTGCCGTGACGGGCAGCTCCTCGTTCTGGATGATTTCCACCTGCTGGCCGATGAGGAGGTCGTCCGCTTCGTCAACGGGATCGCACGCCGCGCCCCCAATAACGCTCGCCTCGTCATCTCTACCCGATCCGAGTGGCCTATCTCTCCCGGCGACTGGTCCCCTGAGTCCATGGTGGAACTCAAGGAGAGCCATCTACGTTTTGACTTTGAGGAGACAAGTAAGCTGGTGCGGAACATTGTTCCAAACAACTCCGCGACACTAAACCTCAAAGAGCTCTGGCGACAGACGGAAGGGTGGCCGGCGGCGGTCTTGATCTTGGCTCAAGGGCTCAAGAAAGATGGGTCCCATCAAAACGTAACGCACAGCGACTCTCTCTCTTCTCTCATGGACAGATTACTGCATGAGCTTCTGGCCTCATATAGCACCAAAGAGCAGGAGTTACTCTTGACCATGTCGCTTTTTGATCGCTTCAATTCTCAGCTCTGCGCGCACATGGGCTCCGAATCGATTCCTCGAGATTGGCCAGGAAGCTGGTTTCTAGTGGAGCTGAAGGGCCAGCCCGGGTGGTATCGCTTTCACCACCTACTAGCCGAGTTTCTGCGCAATAAAGTCCGCCAATCCTGGTCGCCCGACCGCCTGGAGCGGCTGCATCAGCAAGCCAGTCGATGGCTGGAAGAAAGAGGAAACATCGACGAAGCTATCAGTCACGCGCTGATGGGACAAGAGTGGTCTAGAGCCGGGCGGCTGATCAAGGACGGAAAGTCTCTGGCCGAGCTGCTGAACTTTTATCGCAGGTCGGCAGAGTGGTTCCAGGCCTTACCTCCGAGGGAGATTGACAAGACTCTCTCTTCCCGAATGGGAGTCGTACTCTGGAGCGCCCTACGCTTCCCCGAAGCCTACCAGGCCTTTGAAAAAGGGCTGGGCTCCAACCTGGAGGAGGTAGAATTTCTCTGTCTAGCCGGCCTGACCAGCTGCTGCGACGCCATGGGCCTAATCCAGAAGTTACGCAGCTGGTATCTGAGAGCCATTGACAAGGTTCCCCGGAGCCCGAGTCATTCCCGTACCTTAGGCCTCTACATTCTAGCCACCTTGGCCAGCGTCCGCTTCGGCGATGTTCACATGGCCGAAGACTTCATTGATGGGGGAGAGGCCCTTCAAACGTTGCCGGATTGTGAGTTTCCTCTCTTCTTCGGAGGTATACCCGGCCAGTTGGCCTTCCTTCGCGGCGACCTGGAGAAAGCGGTTCGAGTTCTGGGACTCTTCCAGAAGCGTTGCGCCCGAGACGGACACAAGAGTCTGGAGCGGATAGCCTGGGGACTTATGGCCAGCGTTCACTACGAGATGGGCAAACTAGGGGAGGCTCAGGCCTGCTGGGACCGGCATCTCGAAGGAGATCCTCTGCCCCACATCGTGGCCTTCAAAGCTCAGCTCTGGCCCTCCTATATCGGAACTCTGAGCTCCCTGGGCAGAGTCGAGAAGGTCGAGCGGGCCCTACGCGATCCCGCCAAGTTTGGGCTCGACTCCTGTCCCGCCGTTGAGACAGTCCACCTTCGTTGGCTTCTCCAGAACAAACGGCTCGGTGAAGCCTCGGCTCTAATGGGGGAACCTCCGCGGAAGCTCGATGAAAATTGCTACCGTTACGCCGAACAACCGCGCTACTGGGCCTGGATTCTCCTTTGGGCCAACAGCGACGAAAGAGCCGCTCACACTCGTGCACACCGCTGGCTCACCCTACTCGAGAAGATGGCTAAGAAGGCGGGTCGGGCAAGAGACCCCTTAGAAACGAGACTGACTCGTGCCGCATTGTTCTTGAAAGTCGGGCAGGATAAAGAGGCCGAGGCCGAGGTCCAGGAAGCCCTTCATCAAGGTCGACCGCTCGGGTACGTGGCCGTCTTCATAGACAGCCCGGTCGAGGTGCGCCGGCTCTGTCTGCGGCTCGATCCCACCCTACCTCGAGCCGCTTCCCAGTGGCGTCAAACGTTCTCTCTCTCCCCTCGAGAACGGGAAGTCCTGGAACTACTCCGGAGTGGAATCAGCAATCAGCAGATCGCTGAGCGATGCTTCCTGAGCCTTCACACGGTCAAATGGTACAATCGGCGAATCTTCAAAAAGCTCGTGCTGAAAACACGAGCGGAGATTCTTTCCTTACCTAGCTCACTCGAGCCTGATTGAGGTCGCCGGGGGATAGTCGTTCGTATAGGGTCCATAGGACCACCAGAATCTCTTCGAACCTCGCGCGGCTCCACTATTCTGGGCCTACAGACGCGAAGGGAGATTCACTTATATGCGATTAGTCAAAGATGACATTGTAGAGAAAGCTACGGAGAAGGGACGCGAGATCGCTCGCCAAGCTTCCGATGCCGTGGAAAGCGGTAAAGAACAAGCCAAGGCCGGAATTCAAGAGAAGAAAAACCAGGCCGCCGCGCAGGTCCATGACCTGGACCAGGCCTTACGCCAGACCGCTCAAGAGGTGGACAATCCTGGGATAGGCCGCCAGATCGAGCGACTGGCCGATGGCGTTGAGAGTTTCGCCAATACCCTGGAATCCACGGAGCTTGACGACGTGCTACGGAATACAGAGCGGTTCGCTCGCCAAAGCCCCGCTCTCTTTATGGCCGGAAGCTTCGCCGTGGGGATGGCCTTCGCGAGATTTTTGCGCGCCAGCTCACGTCGAACCCATCAGCTCGTGAGCGACGACTATGTCGTCATGAACTCGTAGAGCCAAGTCCTAGCCTTAGAAAGAGAGTTAAATCCATGAAACCTCAAGACGATATTATCACCCCCGTTCCGGAAAACGACTTTCTGGGAGCTGCCCGAGCCATCGAAACGGGCCAACAACGTAACTCGGAGAGCTCGATACCCGAATCAGATTTTGGAGACTATGAAACCAGTTCGGAGAGCTCGATGACCTCGATAGCCAATTCGGTACGCGACGTCGTGTCCGAATACCCGGGTCCGGCGATTCTCATAGGCGCGGGGCTCGCCTGGATGCTGCTCAGCCGCGAGCAGAAGTACTCGCGCTCACTCCCCACCCGTATCAAGGAGTCGGCCCTGCAACGCAAGGACCAGCTGGTCGATGCCGTTCATCACGCCAAGGATCATGTCCAAGACGCCCAACAAACTCTATTAGAGAAAGCTCGAGGGGCCAAAGAAGAGGCCATGCACGGCTTCGAATCGGGCAAACAAAAAGCAACCAACAAGGCTGAGATTTCCAAGCTTCAGGCGATTCAGAAACTTGATGACGCGAAATCAGCAGCAGGCGCGACAGCCGAGGCGGCCCGCGATGCCTATCAGCACGTCCTCGAAGACAACCCCCTCATCCTGGGCGCCTGCGCGATGATCGCCGGCCTCGCTATCGGCCTTCTCATCCCCTCCACTCAACGCGAGGACGAGATGATGGGCGCTCAACGAGACAGCCTTCTGGACCAAGCTCGCGCCATCGTCGACAACGCTAGACAAGCCGCCGTCTCAACATTGCGTAGTGGTTCGGAGAATGTCAAAGCTCACTTGAACGAGGCTACAGAATCGGCTAAAGAGACTCTCAACGAGTCTTTGCAGAACGCGAAGAAGGCAGCGACCGCCGAGGCCTCCGACCCCGACCTCGGGCCCTAGCTACGACACGCCCCACGCCCCCGCCCTTCGGCGGGGGCTTTTTTACCGATCACAGCTCGTCCACACGGAGCGCAGTGGTCATATCATGCAATCCTGATGGATGCCGAGGAAGGCCAGCCCTGATACCAGGCCGAAACATCAACTATGATGTTTGGAAGAAAGTCCCAGCCCGAGCCGACTCAGTTGATCGTCGAAGTTTCCAAAGCCGACGTTAAAAAACCCACCGAACCCGAGATCCGAGCACAGAAATTTGTTCTCACCGACCGGGAAGGTCACACGCGAGCTCAACTGCAAAGCGCCGGGAAAGGCGCTGTGGCTCTTACTTTCCACGATACCGATGGAAAAATGGGAATGCTTTTGGGACTCGATCCGCAGCAGTCACCCACCATCGCCATGGTCAAAGAGGGTAAGGTCAAGGCTAGCGTGGAGTTAGACAAAGAGAATCATCAACCGCTCGTCACCCTGCGCGGGGCCGCCGAAGGCAAAGTCGAGGTCGGTTACGACGGCAAGGATGGGGCCGTCGTCGGGCTCCATGACGCCAACGGCAAGCTGCGGGTGGCCATCAGTCTCGATTCGAAAGGCGACGCCGAAGTCCGTATTTTCGACAAGAACGGCTACATCCATAGTCAACTCAAGCCGGGATAGCGATTGAATCCCACAGCTCTGACGGCGGTCGCGGGACTGCTCATTTCAGCCACCGCCGCCAACCTCATCTGGAGCCGCTGGAAGCCTGAAGCGCAACCGCTTTTTCCCGCTCAGCGCGTTCGCGCCTGGTGGCTAATGGTAGTGGTCTTCGGCTTGGCTATCGTGGGCGGCCCGAATGTCTCCATCGCGGGCTTTGCCATCCTAAGCTTTTTTGCCCTCAAAGAGTATCTTCACCATCTTCCCCGCGAGCTCACCCGTCGAACGAGGCTGCTTTGTTATCTGTCCATCGCCTTGCAGTACTGGTGGGTCAAGATCGACTGGTATGGAATGTTCGTCATCTTCATCCCGGTCTTCATGTTCTTGTACCTCCCCACCACCAACTCGTTCACGGGGAACAACAAGATAGAGCCGCTCTCGGACCAGGCCATGCTGCACTGGGGCATGATGAGCACCGTCTTCTGCCTCTCTCACGCCGCCTATCTTCTGGTTCTCGTACCCAAGGGCGCAACTCTCCTCCTCTTTGTCTGTGTGTTGACCGAAGTCTCGGACGGGGTGAGATTTCTTCTAACGCGTTTCTCCTGGGGCCCTAAAGCCTCGCCACTTCTTTGCATCCTCGTCGCTATACTGTGCGCGTTATACTTCGGCCCCCTCATCACTCCGATGAGCAACGCTCACATCGCGCTGGCCGGTTTTGTTCTCGGCCTCGCCGGTGTTCTCGGCAACGCCAACGTCACCGCAATTTCCCGAGAACTGGAGATGGAACCGGGCGGGAAACTGGCTCGTATCGAAAGCCTGGCCGCCACCGCGCCGCTCTTCTTCCACGGCTTCCGTTACTTCTACACCGTCTGAGCCACGGTGCGGGCGATCTCTTGCCCGATGGCAAGCGAGGCTGTGGCAGCCGGAGAGGGAGCGTTGAGGACGTGCCAGCAGCGCCCGTGTCGCTGAATCAAAAAGTCGTCCTGCAGAGCGCCGTCGGCTCTCAAAGCTTGGGCCCGAATTCCGCAGGGCGCGGGCAGAAGGTCTCCCTCGCCCAGATCGGGGACCAGCCGCTGTAGCGCTTTCACGAAAGCCCGCTTGGAGACAGAACGCGTCACCTCTCCTAAACCCGCCCGCCAGTGTCGCGCGGCCAGCTTCCAGAAGCCGGGAAAAGACAGAGTCTCGGCTAGGTCCGAGAGGTTGAGATCGCCCGCTCGATAAGCCTCGCGGCCCAAGGCCAGGACCGCATTGGGGCCCGCCTCCACCCCTCCCTCAACCATACGAGTCAGATGAACTCCCAAGAAGGGGAAAGCGGGATCCGGAACCGGATAGATGAGATTGCGACACAGCAGTTCCGCCTCGCTTCGCAAACGATAGTACTCCCCTTTGAAGGGCACGATCCGAATCTCGGGAGACTGTCCCTGCAGGCGGCAAATGCGATCGGAGAAGAGACCTCCACAGTTGATGAGCCAGTCCGCTTCGAACTCTCCCGCAGTGGTCTCCAGATGAATCGAATCCGGGCGCTCGACCAGATTCAGCAGACGCGCGTCGGTGTGCAGATGGCCTGGAAGATCCGCCACCAACTGTCTCATCACTCCATGAAAATCGACGATCCCCGCCTCTTTGATCCAGAGTGCGTTCAGTCCGAAGGCGTGCGGCTCCAACCGAGCCAGACCCGCCTTGTCGAGGCGTTCACACTCGACACCATTGGCCCGAGCCCGCTCCCCCAACACCTCCAATCGAGGAAATTCATCCGGATGCGTGGCCACGATCACCTTGCCGCAGACCTCGTGCGGAATCTCGTGCTCGCGGCAATAGGCCAGAAGCATCTCCCGACCGAGGCGGCAGTTCCTGGCCTTGACCGAGCCCGGATTATAGTAAATTCCGGAATGGATTACACCGGAGTTTCGCCCACTCTGATGCAGGCCCATAGCCTTCTCTTTCTCCAGCACGAGAATTCGAGCCGCCGGAAAAACCCGACCGAGCTCGGTAGCCGTGGCTAATCCGACAAGTCCCGCTCCGATAACCGCGATTCGCATTCTCAGTGGTCCGAGGTATGCCGTCGGGATGCCTGCCAAACATGATCAAAAGGCCGCGAGCTTCCTCGAGAGGAGGTTCGCGGCCTTTTGATCATGAAAGCCTAGACTTTTTGCAGGTTCTCTGCGGCACGCTTGGCATCAACGAAACCGGCGCCTTGCTCGTTCCCCGTGTACTGTCCCACCGGCTGAGCCGTTCCCCGCAACAGCGCCATCGACTGCTCAGGGCTGATGTCGCGACCCTGCTCCAAGCTGGCCAGGACACCGGCCACCAGAGGAGCGGCAAAGGATGTTCCCGGAGCCGCCACCATGCCCTCGGCGGGAATGTAGGTGGGAGGCAGATTCGGCTTGATGAAGCCTTCCAGCTCGGGAGCCGAAAGCTGCAGGGCCTCTTCCGGAATCCCTAGACCTTCTCTCAATCCAGGATTATGCGTCAACAGAGTCTTCAACTGCTCGGCCGGCATGTTGCGCAGGGTCTCCACGGCGCGCGCGGTCTGCTCCATCTCCGAGCCGGGAACGCTCCAGCCCGAGATGTATTCACCGGGAGCGACCACATCGGGTTTGATCAGTCCGTCCTCGGTCGGACCGCGGCTGGAGAAGTCGCTCACTTGATGAGGGTCGCGGGTGGCACCCACAGCGATAGCGAACTCGCTTTCGGCGGGATTTCCGATGGTGTGGTTGTCGGGACCGGAGTTACCGGCCGCCGCCACCACCGTGATACCGGCCTGCGTGGCCAGCGCCACGGCTTTATTGATTGGGTGCTCCTTGTCGGGATAGCCGTCCGGAGCGCCGCCGAGCGACATGTTGATCACGTCGACGTCGAGATTTCCGGAGAGCTTCTGCTGGATGGTCCAGGCCAGACCCTTGATGATGTCCGAAGGCCGGCCGGAACCGTCGTCTCCCATCACCTTCACCGCCACGATGCCGGCATCGGGGGCCGTCTTAAGCACGTCGTGAGCGACATGCGTGCCGTGGCCGTGTCCGTCCACGGGAGTTGGTGAACCTCCCACCATATCGGCCCAACCCGCTAGTTGATACCCAGGGTGGCTAAATCCGGAGTCGAGAACGGCAACGGTCTGGCCTTCTCCGGTCAGCCCGGCTTGATTGATCAGATCGGACTTCAGCCAACCGGTGGGGTCGACTTTCGGCATCGAGTAGTCGCCCGCGGCGTTGACCGACTGAGTGACCTTTGGTAGTCCGTTCCAAAGCGGACGAGGCGAGTTGTCGAAAACCTTGAATCCCTCTTCTTTGAGCTTCGCGATGTTCTCCTGGGAGAGACTGGCGGTCGCGCCGAGGTCTTGCATATCTTCTTGAAGATCGACCCCCTTGGAAGCCAACGATTCCCTCAGGTCGACCGGGGTGTCCGACTTGAACAGGCCCAGCTCCGGAGCCATGATCAAGACATCTTGATTTCCGCTCAGTTCAGAGGCCACGGACTTGAAAGCGTCCGTTGGGACCGCGGAGGCGGCTTTGATGGTCGCCTGCTCGCTGTTGCCGTTTCCGTTCACGGCTTCACGAATGCTCTTGAGAGCTTTGGGGCTAAAAAATCCGGTATTGACAGTTGACATATCTATATCTCCGAGGATGTGAGAATTCTTCTTCTCGGCAGTATGACAGTCCGTCAAAGGTGAGATGTTTCAGAATGTTAAACGAAATCGCAGCCCTTCGCCAAAAGGTCTCACGCCAATGGGGGCGAGGGATTCAGCTTACGGATGAGCTCTCGAGGTGAACGCACTATTCCAGTCCTATTCCACTTCTAGAGAATCTTCACGAGGGAGAACTGACTTTGACGACCCGATCCCTCGGGTAAACCGACAACAGCTTGACCTTGACCTTGTCTCCGGGCGATTTCAGCCCTCCTCCACCGTGGGGAACTTCGACTTCCCTCAGACTATCGCAGAGCTGAAGGATGTACCGGTCAGCCGTGATGGCTAGTATGACAGCCTCGAGCTCCTTTCCACGCTGTGCCTTGAGATACTTATGAAGGAAGTACGCTCGGCGGTTTCTCTCCATCTTCTCGGCCGAGCTGACCGCCGTACTGGTCAGGGTCATAAGCTCTTCCATCTGTTCGGCCGAATAGCGCACCGACCCGTACTTGAGGTGGTGCTGAATCTGACGCTGGTGAATCAGATCGCGGTAACGCCGGATAGGAGAGGTGGCCTGGATGTATCGGTCGAGTCCCAAACCTGAATGCGGGATAGGCTCCAGACTCTGAGTGCTTCGAGCAAATCCCTTACGAACTTCAAAGAGATGATGAGGAAGCCACTCGGCCCTCGGCTCCACCGGAGGCTCGGGCGCTTTCTGACCCCGATAGATCACCGGCAATCCGTGCTCGGCCGCGTAGTCGGCGGCGACCCGGTTGGCCATAATCATGGCTTCGCTGACGATCGTTTGGGCCACAGAGTCTCGCTCGTCAGGCACCAAACGGACAATTCCGTTGCCCTCCAGCTTGACCTCCATGCGAGGGAAGGGAAGGTTGAGAGCTCCCTTGGCTTCCCGCAACTTCATCATCTTTTGAGCCAACTGGCCGAACTCGCTCCAATACGGATCGCCCGAGGCGACCAGGGCGTCCACCTGATCGTAGTCGAACCGCTCGGTCACCCGAATTTTACTCGAAGTCAAACGCCTCGAGAGCAGATTCCCTTCCGTGTCGAGGCGCAAAAGAAAACTGAAGGCCAGCCTGTCCTGCCCGGCCAAGAGCGAAAGGGCGTTGTCGGAGATGTTCTCGGGGAGCATGCGAACTTTGAGGTCGGGAAGATAGACCGAGGTCGCCCGCTCTTTCATGTCTTCCTCTAGGATGATGTTATCGCCGGGCAGTAAAGCTGACGCCTCGGCGATGTGAATGGCCATCTCGAAACCGCCCTCCACCGAGCGAAGGGCCAGGGCGTCATCGACCTCCGTGGTGTCGGGGTCGTCGATAGAATAACAAACCCATTCCGTGAGGTCTTCTCGAGTGGCATCGGCCAGTTCTATCTCGAGAAGAGCCTCCACCATGTGGGCAGCTTCTAGAACCTCGGAGCTAAACTCTAGCGGAGTCTCGTTCATCAACAGGTCGAGATTCTGATCGACGGTCCACTCTTTCAAGCGAACCATGAACTCGAAAGCCAGGTTGGTCGACTTAGCGTCGAGTTCCCTTAACAATCGTTGCACGTGGCTGAAATGAGAGGAGCGGTCGCCCCACACCGCGGCGTCCCGAATACGCTGTTTCCACTCGAGAATGAACTCCCGATGCTCGGCCGGCGGCTCACAAGGCCCCTGACGCCAAACCGCCAGCAGCCATTCCTTCAAAGCGGCTCTCTCCAGCTCTCTCTTGGCCTCGGTATTCGCGCGCACCTGAGCTTCTTCGACTTGCTCGGGGGTTCGAACGCGAAAATTGTCCCCTTTGCGCCAAAAGTAAGTGCGGGCCTCGATCAAGGCGCGATAGGTGATGGACCTCTCCAACTCCGTCAAAGGTCCCGAGGAGATAAGGGCGGCCAGCTCGTCGAGTGTCCAGTCGCGCTCTTCCCCCTCTTCGAGGACCAACTCCCAAAGCTCCTCGACATTCAAAGCCGAGGCCCCCTCGACGCGTTGGCGCCCCACGCTCTGAAGGTGGTGAAGAACTTCCTCACGATCAGCCGAAGGCGGCAGAGGGCTACTGGAGACGAAAAGAACTTTTTTACTGGCCAGCGTCTCTTTGCGGCCGCTCGCGGTCAAGACCGGTAGCTTCCCTTTACTTTCGGCCGAAACGACGAAAGCCAAGGCCAGCTCTTTTCCCTCAAGGTATTCCACGACATTTCCCGGTCCCATGGGGCATCGCCTTCGCTGCCTTGGAGAAGAGGCCTCTCCTGTCGGCATGTGAAAGGGCACAGGATATGAGCCAACAGACCGACGCCTACCTCGAGAGCGTCCGCGCGGCCGCGCGCGCCGCCGGCGCGGTGATAAAAGCCCGACTCGGGCAGCCCCAGACCACCGAATTCAAAAGCTTGACCGACCCCGTGACCGAAGTGGATCGGCATTGTGAACTCTTGATCCGGGAAGTTCTGACCACGGCTCATCCCGACATCGACTTTTGGGGTGAGGAGTTTGGACACAGTCAGGACATGGGCCCTTTGACCTGGCTCGTCGACCCGCTCGACGGGACTAAGAACTTCGTTCACGGATATCCCTTCGTGGCCGTCTCCATTGCCTTGGTCGAGGCAGGACAACCGCGTCTTGGCCTTGTCTACGACCCTATCCGCGACGAAATGTTCCACGCCGTCGCCGGCGCCGGCGCCTTCCGCAACGACGAGCGTCTGGAGGTAAGTCGCACCGAACATCTGCACGAAGCCCTGGTCGTACCCGGCTTCACTACCGCTCCTGAAAAACAAAAGGAGCTGATCTGGAAAGCCGCGCACGCCTGTCAGGGAATCCGCCGTGGGGGGGCCGCGGCCCTGGACATCTGCCAACTGGCCGCTGGTCGTCTGGACGCCCTTTGGGAGTGGAGTCTTCAGCCCTGGGACCTGGCCGCGGCGACTCTGATAGTGCGAGAAGCGAAGGGAACTGTGAGTCGCATCGACGGCAAGAGCTTCGACATCTTCGGAGGCCAGATTCTAGCCACAAACACCTCGCTTCATCGCAAGTTCGTGGAACTTTTGAGTCAGTAGACACGGGGAGCCGCTTCGAAGATCTCTATCACGGGCTGTAGGTCCTCGAAACGATCAGCCGGGTCCTTACTCATCATCTTCTGCACCGTAGCCACCACTTCGGGAGTGAGGTCCTTGCGGAAGTCCGCCAGTTTCTTCGGCTCTTGTTGCAGATGGGCCAACATCACCGACATCGGATCGTCACCCGCCTCGAAAGGGAGCTGGCCGGTCAAAAGCTCGAAGGCCATGATCCCCAGCGAATAGATGTCCGAAGTGGGGTCGACCGTGCCGCCCGAGATCTGTTCGGGACTCATATAGTTGGGCGTACCGAAGGCATCGCCCGTACGGGTCAAGTCGTGCCCGGGCTTGGCCGCCTTAGCCAGGCCAAAGTCCATCAGTTTGATCACGTCGGTGTGAGTGACCATGATGTTGGAAGGCTTCAAGTCGCGGTGCACCACGCCCTTATCGTGGGCCGTCTTAAGAGCCCTCATAATGGGCAGGAATATGTGCAGAAATCGGGCCTGGGAAAGAGGCCGGATGAAGGTCTCTTTCAGAGTCTGCCCCTCGATCAGCTCCTGCACCATAAAGAGCAGATAACCGCTTTCTCCCCAGTCGATCAGCTTGACGATGTTCGGATGCGACAGCGAGGCGCTGACCTCGATCTCGCGCAGAAAACGCGCCCGATACTCCTCCGAGCGAGCCAGGTCCTCATCGATCACCTTCACCGCTACCGCGTCCTCAAGGTCGAGGGTACTCTCGGGCAAGCCGCGATACACCTTGCTCATACCGCCCCTTCCGATCCTGGCGGTGATGAAGTAGCCCCCCAGCGACTTTTTCAACAACGGGTCGGTGTCGGTGATGACCGACTCGAGCAGAGCCTTTTTCTGCCACAACTCCCGCTCTTTCTTATGCCTGCGATAGGTCGGCAGAAAGATCAGAGGAACCGAAAGGATTCCCGCCAGCACCAGGGTGTCTAAGAAGACCGCCAGAGGTGTGCGGTAACGGTGAAGTACCTTGAACTGCTCCCAGCGGTTCTTCCAACCGGAAGCCGGCACCAGGTCGATGAACGGTAGCTCCACCACCTCCTCGCCCGGTTTGGCCAGGTTGTTCAGCGGATACTCCCGCCGCCAGGGGAGATACCCGGGGCGCGAGACGAGCAAGTGAAGATTGAGGAATTCCCCTTTGGACAGATCGTACCGATCAGCCACTTTCAATTGAGCGAAGCGCCCCTGGAACTGGGGCTTCATCCCCGCCCCTGAGACCTGCTCGAAACTCAGTTGCGCGTCAGGTGGAAAGGATTCGAATTTGATGACGATCTGCTCGCGATAGAGCTTGGTGACCGAAAGCTCGAACGGTTGCTCCTTGGAAGCATCCTTGAGGATCTCGGCATTCAGAAACCTGGCTTGACGAGCGTGTCCCGGCGTCTTGAAAATCAAGCGAAGCGACTTTTGTCCCCCGAAATCCTGAGGATAGACCCGAAACATGTCGGTGGAGCGCACTGTACGCACCAGCCCTTTGCGGCTGTCGATCACGATGTCGGAAGGAGGTTCGGCCGAAGCCGCCACCAAGCGCCCGTTCTGAGCCCCAGCGGAGCTAAGACAGAGCAGGACAAGAAGCGCGACTAGAAGGAGTTGCGCAACGTGTACCGTCGCTCGACGGTGAATTCGGCGAACCGCTGACTGGTGGATAAAGCTCTCCTGAGTTTGAGACGAAAGACCAGAGGTTGGCTGGCCAATGTGGTATTTCCATTGCGGTCCTTAAGCGAAAACTCTTCCACGTCCTTGCAAAAGACCCGTTGTTCCTGTCCTGGTATTGGTGTCAGACCGCTCAGAACCGACGGTGTCGGGTTGACCACGGAATTTCCCCCTCGAGCGTAGAGACCTCTCGAGAGAGTTCGCGCTGTCGGGTCGTAGCACCAGCGGGCTAGGCAAGGTATCGGAGGACTCGTCGGAGTCTCCTCCCAGGCGACCGTGCCGTTCCCGGCCACCCCCCTGGCGTTGGTGACTCCGATATAGAGTGGAGTCCCCGTTTGAATCCGAATGGCGCGTTGGCTAGTGCGCTCCAGGTCCTTTTCCCAAGCGACCAGCGTAAAAACCGCCTGCTGCTGCATGTCCACGCGAATTCGCCCGTCCTGAGTCCGTTGCAACGCGACCAGAAAGACGTTGAATAAGAGGCCGAAGACCACCAACGCCACGGCCGCCATGACCAGAGCTTCGATGATTGTATAGCCTCTGGGTCGTTTCATCATCGAATCAGCTTATGGAGATAAGTCTCGTGAACGACTTCTTTGACCGTGAATCCAAGGCGGTATTTGACTGTGACCACAATTCCCACGACTCCTTTGGGGCCAGACGCCTCTACCCCTGGAACGTCATATATCCTGACCTTAGCCGTATAGTTAATTCCCTCCAAATTTCTGGGTGCAAGCAAGTCGGATT